>NZ_JBLTWO010000002.1:0-685355 GCF_049889055.1 Rhizorhabdus antheiae
GCGATTGGGGATCAGAACGGCCTGACCATCCACCCAAGCTGCAGCGGCACTGTTAGTCGTGCCAAGGTCAATACCAATGATCATTCAGTCCCCGTCGCCCCGATCCGATGAGAGGGTTAGACGATCGCGATCATCTGACACAACAAGGCTTTGCAGCAATGATCCAAAGTGGCGCTTTTTCGCTGAGTGGTCTGTATGATAGCGTCTTTCAAAGAATCTCGCGGATCTTCTCGGGCGGGCGGCCGAGCCGGGCGCCTTTGTCGGTTTCCACCAGCGGCCGTTCGATCAGGATCGGATCGGCCGCCATCGCGTCGAGGATCGCATCGTCGCTGGCGCCCTTGAGCGCCTTGGCGCCGTCTTCGGCCTTGCGCAGCCCTTCGGCGGGCGACATGCCGGCCTTGGCATAGATCGCCGCAATCGCCGCGCGCGACGGGGGCGTCTTCAGATATTCGACCACCTCGACCTCGATGCCGGGCGTCGTTTCGAGGATCGCCAGCGCCTCACGCGATTTGGAGCAGCGGGGATTGTGCCAGATGGTGGCTTTCATGCGTCGTCTCCGAGCGAATAGAGAATGTCGAGCGCCTCCTGCCGGCGCGCCCAGGGAGCCAGGATATGATCGTGGCGGAAACCTGCGACGACATTGGCGGCAATCCCGGCTGCGGCGAGCGCGCCGGAGATTGCGGCGGTCAGGCCTACGGCCGCCAGATCGGAATGGACCGTCAGACTGATCCGCGCCCAGTCGCCGGCCGGGTCGGGCAGGACGATCGTCCAGCCCTCCTCCTCACGGATCAGGGCGAAGACGTCGATGGAGGGGGACTCCCCGACGTCCATCGCGCGGATCGCGTGGCGGCTGTCGTGCAGCACCGGCGCCATCGAGGCGATCAGCCTCGAAAGGTCGCGCTCGCCGGTCAGGCGTCGTCCTGTTCGGCCAGCCACTTCTCCAGCCACTTGATCGTATACGCGCCCTTCTGGAAGTCGGGGTCGTCGAGCAAGGCCTGGTGGAGCGGGATCGTCGTCTTGACGCCCTCGATCACGAACTCTTCCAGCGCACGCCGCAGGCGCTTCAGACAACCCTCGCGGTCGCGGCCATAGACGATCAGCTTGGCGATCATCGAGTCGTAGTAAGGCGGAATGCGATAGCCGGCATAAAGACCGCTATCGACGCGCACATGCATGCCGCCCGGCGCGTGGAAGGTCTTCACCAGGCCGGGGCTGGGGGCAAAGGTGCGCCAGTCCTCGGCGTTGATGCGGCACTCGATCGCGTGGCCGCGGAATTCGAGATCGGCCTGGGTCACCGACAGCGGCTTGCCTTCGGCGATCCGGATCTGCTCGCGGACCAGATCGAGACCGGTGATCGCCTCGGTCACCGGATGCTCGACTTGCAGGCGGGTGTTCATTTCGATGAAGTAGAACTCGCCATTTTCGTAGAGGAATTCGATCGTGCCGGCGCCGCGATAGCCCATATCGGCCATCGCGCGGGCGACGATGTCACCCATCTCGGTCCGCTGCGCATGGGTCAGGACGGGCGAGGGGGCCTCTTCGAGGACCTTCTGGTGGCGGCGCTGCAGCGAACAGTCGCGCTCGCCGACATGGATCGCATTGCCATTGCCGTCGCCGAACACCTGGAACTCGATGTGGCGCGGGTCGGCGAGATACTTCTCCATATACACCGTCGCGTCGCCGAACGCGGCTTTCGCCTCGGAGCCGGCCTGCGCCATCAGCGTCTCGAGCTGGCTTTCGTCGGGCACGACTTTCATGCCGCGTCCGCCGCCGCCGGAGGCCGCCTTGATCAGGACCGGATAACCGATCTGCGCGGCGATCTCCTTCGCCTCCTCCAGCGAGGTCAGCGGGCCCGGCGAACCGGGAACGAGCGGCAGGCCGAGCTTGGCGGCCGTCGTCTTCGCCTCGATCTTGTCGCCCATCGTCCGGATATGCTCGGGCTTCGGGCCGATCCAGATGAGGTTGTGCGATTCGACGATCTCGGCGAACAGCGCATTTTCCGACAGGAAGCCGTAGCCGGGGTGCACCGCATCCGCGCCCGATATCTCCGCTGCCGCGATGATGTTCGGGATGTTGAGATAACTCTCCGACGCCGCCGGCGGGCCGATGCAGACCGACTGGTCGGCAAGGCGCACATGCATCGCATCGGCGTCGGCAGTCGAATGGACCGCGACCGTCTGGATGCCCATCTCGTGGCAGGCGCGGTGGATGCGGAGCGCGATCTCACCACGATTGGCGATCAGGACCTTGGTTATCGCCACCGTCGTTACTCGACGATCACGAGCGGCTGGTCATATTCCACAGGCTGGCCGTTCTCGACCAGCACCGCCTTGATCGTGCCCGCGCGCGGCGCGGGGATGGCGTTCATCACCTTCATCGCCTCGACGATCAGCAGCGTCTGGCCGGCGGACACCTTGTCGCCCACGCTGACGAAGTTCTTCGCGCCGGGCTCCGGCGTCAGATAGGCGGTGCCGACCATCGGCGACTTGACCGCGCCGGGATGATCGCCGGTCGCCTCGACCGGAGCCGCGGCCGCCGGGGCCGGGGCTGCGACGGGCGCAGGCGCGGCGGCGGGAAGGGCATAAGCGGGGGCGGCGCCGACGGTCACGTTGCGGGCGACCTTGATCCGGCGTTCGCCGTCCTGAACCTCGATCTCGGTCAGGTTGGTATCATCGAGAAGTACGGCGAGCTGGCGCACCAGTTCCGGGTCGACCTGCATTGTTTTCCCCTGCGATTGATCGGCCATAGCGTTAATTCTTCCAGAAAATTCGTCTCGTGGCGGACGCCATTGTCAGATGCGCGCGGCTGCGTCCAGCGCCAGCATATAGGAATGCGCCCCGAAACCCATGATCGAGCCCTTCGCCGCGCGCCCGACATAGCTGACATGGCGGAAGCTTTCGCGGGCATGCGGGTTGGACAGATGGACCTCGATCACCGGCACCGATACGCCCTTGATCGCGTCGTGCAGCGCGATCGACGTATGGGTATAGGCGCCGGGATTGATCAGCACGGCCTTGGCCCCGCGCGCATGCGCTTCCTGGATCCAGTCGACCAGATGGCCTTCATGGTTGGATTGGCGCATGTCGATCTCCACCCCCAGTTCGAGGGCGCGGTCCTCGAGCATCGCCGCGATGTCGTCGAGCGTGGTGCTGCCGTAGATTTCGGGCTCGCGCGTGCCAAGCATGTTGAGGTTCGGTCCGTTTAGGACATAGATGACCGGACGATCCGCCACGCGGCTTGCCTTTCCATTGCGAGGGTGCGAGCCGCCTCCCTATATGGTGCCCCGACGCAAAGCGCAAAGCGCATTGGAGACCGCATGACCAATCCCGACGGCACGATCCAGCTCCGCATCAACGGCGAACATCGCCGGGTGCCCGCTGGCCTCACCATCGCGGAGCTCGCCCTCGATCTGGGGCTAGACCCGGTGAAAGTGGCGGTCGAACGCAATCTGGAGGTTGTCCCCCGCTCGACGCTGGGGCAGGTGCGGCTCGAAGACGGGGACGAACTCGAGATCGTCCATTTCGTGGGTGGCGGAGATCATGGCGTGACGGTGGACGACGACAGCTGGACGGTGGCGGGGCAGACTTTCCGGTCTCGCCTGATCGTCGGCACGGGCAAATATAAGGACTTCGCCCAGAATGCGGCGGCGGTCGAGGCGTCGGGCGCGGAGATCGTCACCGTCGCGGTTCGCCGGGTCAACATATCCGATCCCAAGGCGCCGATGCTGACCGACTTCATCGACCCGAAGAAGATCACCTATCTGCCGAACACGGCTGGTTGCTACACTGGCGAGGAGGCGATCCGCACGCTCCGCCTCGCGCGGGAAGCGGGTGGCTGGGAGCTGGTCAAGCTCGAGGTTCTGGGCGAAGCCAAGACGCTCTACCCCGACATGGTCGAGACGCTGCGCGCGACCGAGATCCTCGCCAGGGAGGGCTTCAAGCCGATGGTCTATTGCGTCGACGATCCGATCGCGGCCAGGCGGCTGGAGGATGCAGGCGCGGTGGCGATCATGCCGCTCGGCGCACCGATCGGCTCGGGCCTCGGCATCCAGAACAAGGTCACGATCCGCCTGATCGTCGAGGGCACCAAGCTGCCCGTGCTGGTGGATGCGGGCGTGGGCACCGCGTCGGAGGCCTCGGCGGCGATGGAACTGGGCTGCGCGGGGGTGCTGATGAACACCGCCATCGCGGAGGCCAAGAACCCGGTGATGATGGCGTC
Source organism: Rhizorhabdus antheiae (assembly GCF_049889055.1). Lineage (NCBI taxonomy): Bacteria > Pseudomonadati > Pseudomonadota > Alphaproteobacteria > Sphingomonadales > Rhizorhabdaceae > Rhizorhabdus > Rhizorhabdus antheiae. The sequence goes on from NZ_JBLTWO010000002.1 coordinate 4,219, forward strand.
GGCAATGAAGCTTGCGGTCGAGAGCGGCCGCCTGGCCTATCGCGCTGGCCGGATGGGGCGCCGCATGTACGCCGACCCGTCGAGCCCGCTCGCCGGGTTGATCTGAAGATATGGCGATACTGGGGCCGCTGCTTGCACTCGCTGTAGTAGCGGCGCCTCAGCCGATCGGCCCGACAAACTGGGTGCCGCCAGAACACTCTCCATTGAGGGCGCTACGCAAAGAGAGGTCCGGCCATACCGGCTTTCGGCTGACGGTCTTGCCGTCCGGTAGGCCCCTGCGATGCGAGATCGAATACACGAGTGGGTGGGACGATCTGGACGAGCGAACCTGTCGGATGCTCATGAATAGGGCGCGGTTCAAACCCACCTTCGATCCCGAGGGTACGCCGGTCCATTCTGTCTATCGCAACGTCATTAGCTTCTGGATACCCGATGGGCCGCCGGCGCCGCTCCCGAAACCTTCCATGATAGATGTCTTGGTGATGCGGAAGGAGTTGCCAGCGGGCATGCCGGAGCCTGCCGCTGTCTACCTCGCCATAACGGTCGATACGGCTGGCGCGATAGGAGATTGCACGCCGTTCGTCCCGGAAGGTTTGGTTGACGCAAAGCGCGTCAAGCGGGCGTTCGAACTGATGAGCGAGTCCGCCTGCGGCTATCTCAGGCAGCATTATCAGCCCACAGCAGCGATAGACGCGGGCGGGCAAGCGGTCCCATCGATCCAGACCGCGAGAGTCGGCTTCACTCTGACTAAGAAATAGGGCCCGCCGCTTTACGTTCCGACGGAAGGTCGCTTCTCCTTCGTCGGGAGATCACGCGACGAAGCTGTCGCTTGCGATGCTCGTCCCCTGAATCCCGGCCAATTGGATGACGGCGGTGACCGTATCTGCGGTCCCCGCTGCGTTGTAGAACAGGTAGCTGTCCGAACCGACCTGCACGACCGCGAGATCCGTCGTCCCGGCGTGCCCGGCCAGCAGCGTCTGCGCTATGGTCTGCGCTGCGGCGACCGTCGCTGTGCTTCCGCCTTGCAGGACCGCGTCGGAAGCCACCGAAAAACCCAGCTTCAGACGATCGGTGCCGCCGGTGAAATCGAGGACGGCCGAGACATAGCCCGAAGGGTCGATGATGGCTGCGTCGCCGGCCGAAAAATCGAACAGGTCCGCGCCGTCTGCGCCGGTGAGTATGTCGACCCCGGCGCCGGCCCTGAGCGTGTCATTGCCGAGGTCGCCGGTCATGATGTCGTTGCCGAGGCCGCCGATCAGCAGATCATCGTCCTTGCCGCCACGCAATATGTCATTGCCGGCGCCGCCCAGGATCGTATCATTGCCTTCATTGCCGTTGATCTGGTCGGGGGCATCGCCGCCGTCGATGCTGTCATTGCCGTTGCTGCCCCGCAGCCGGTCGGCCCCACCGCCGCCGAGGATCGTATCATCGCCGCCGTTGCCGTCGACAAAGTCCTTGTCGTCCCCCGCGTCGATGTAATCGCCCTGATCGAGAGGGTTGGGGTTGCCGATGCTGCCGGCAACATCGACGAAAATATCGTTGCCATAGATATGATCGGCCCCCGACCCGCCTATAATCGTGTCGCTGCCAAACGTGTTGCGCGAGGTCGGGCTACCCCCACCATAGAGATAGTCGTTACCGGCCCCGCCATCGATGCTGTTGTTCCCGCCGCCACCGCCAATCGTGTCGTCGCCGATATCGCCCACTAGTTGATCATTGCCGCCCTCGCCGAACAACTGATCGTCGCCGGCTTCGCCAAAGAGCTTGTCCCCATTGGTACCGCCGATCAGATAGTCATTGCCGGCGCGCCCGAAAAACTCGACGCTTCCCGGCAGGGCACCCAGAACCTGCACGGCGAGATGGTCGTTGCCGGCACTTCCTACCACAGTTGAGAGTTCGGATGTGCCGGTACCACCGACGAACACCCGCTCCACGCCTTCGAAATTCACGGTCAGCGCGCCGATCGTGGCGAGGCCCTGTGTCATGTCGATCAGCGCGCCGTTACCCCCAAGGGCTGCTGATGAGATGATCAGATCGTCCCGGCCGCTTCCGCCATCAAAAGTTACCGTGGCAGGAACGGGTGACAGAGCGTTGATCAGAGAAAGCTGATCCAAGCCGCCATTTCCTGCGATCTGATCGTTACCGCCAACGTAACGGATCGACTCATCACCCGATCCGCCGATAATCGTGTCGTCGCCGCTGCCAGCTGTGATCGCGGCCCCGCCGTTCGAAAACTGTTCGCTGGAAAGGATGGTGAGCGATCGGGTCGTACTGCCCAACTGCACAACGCTGCTTTGGCTCAGGATAAGCCGTTCGATATCCACAGCCGATCCAACAAGATGGCCAGCCGGATGTCCGGATGTCGTGACTATCAGGCTCTGATCGCTGTTCGCCGAGATGGTCAGCAACAGAGGGGAATTACCGAGATCCAGCGTGTCCGTTCCGCCTCCTCCATCGATCATTGACTCCGGCGCCAGGGTAGGGACCGCAATCGGCGAAACCCGGAAGATGTCATCGCCTTCGTCGCCGAATAGCAGGTTCGTTCCGCCGCGCCCGTCGATGAGATCGTTGCCGCCGGCGCCCCGGATCGTGTCAGCGCCGCCATTACCGAAGAAATCGAGGTCATCGCCGATCAGAACGTCGTCGCCGGACGTTCCGTTGATGCTCGCCATTTCTCGATCCCTCTCAGTTGCCGCGCCAGCATTGCGTAGGTCCGCTGGCGGCACCTCGCCACCGAAGTTCGCGCCATTATGGAGCGATCGGACCTTTGCCCGACCCCGGTTGCATTGCCCGGTCGCAACGCGAGCTTTCGCCCGTATCAGGCTCGACGAAAACGGCTTACGGCGAAGCCTCGTATGTTTACGTAGAGAGGCAGCAACAAAGCTCCTCTACACGCCAGCTGGGGCGTTGTGGGGACGATCGATCATGGCGACGGATGTCGAACAGCATGTGTTTCTGCGGAAGCTGGCGCGGCAGGCTCTGGATAGCGCCATCGCGTCAGCCGCGACGGGCTCGGGCCTGCAGCGATGGCAGATCGCGCTCGATCGATTCGAGCGTTGCTCTCAGGCGTCCGAGGGACGGGGATGCGCGGATTGCGAATGTGTCCGCTATTGTCGCCACGCCACGATCTGAGCCGGATCAGGCGGCGGCGAGGGTCTCGCCGGCATAGCGGAAGATGGTGTTGCCTTCCCCCGACCGCTTGGCTTCGTACATCAGCTTGTCGGCGGCCTCCAATATGTCATCCCAGTGTGGATAGGCCTTGCCGTCGATCATCACGGCGCCCGCGCTGACGCCGATCGACCAGGGGCGCAGGCGGCATAGGTCGGCAATCTCTGCCTGGAAATGCGCAATGATCTCAAGAGCTCGCTCGCGGTCGATGTCGGGCATCAGCAGGACGAACTCGTCACCGGCGATCCGGCAGATCGAGTCCTGCGAACGCATCGATCGCTCCAGGCAGGCGGCGACGTCCGACAGGCATCGGTCCCCCTCTGCATGGCCGTAGCGGTCGTTGACCGCCTTGAAGCCGTCGAGATCGAGATAGGCGATGACCGTCGGGCGACCGGGCTTGCGGCCGAACTCGCTCTTGAAATGTTCGATCAGCCAGCGGCGGTTCGGCAAGCCGGTCAGCGGATCGTGCAGAGCCCTTTGCTCTGCCGCCTTTCTCTGTCCGATATCCTCCACGACGGCGACGAAAAACTCTGGCTTGCCGTGCTCGTCGCGGACCAGCGACACGGTCAGATTGGTCCACACCGCGCTGCCGTCCGACCGGATATAGCGCTTTTCGAGCATATAGGACGTCGAACGGCCCGACAGCAGGGCCTCGACATGGCGGACATCCGCTTCCAGATCGGCCTCATGGGTGATCTGCTGATAGCTGCTGTTCAGCAACATGGCGCGCGATCGCCCGATGACCTCGCAGAATTTGTCGTTCACCAGCAGGAAGCTGCCGTCCATCCCGACATGCGCCATGCCCACGGCGGCCTGCTCGAAGGTCGCGCGGAAGCGTTTGCCCATATGTTCGAGCGCACGATAGGCATCGTCGCGTTCCAGCGCCGCCAGTCCGGTCACGATCGTGCCTGCCAGCAACTGAGCGACGAGAAATTCCTCGTCACCGAAGCAATCGGCCTCGTGACCGAACAGCTTCAACGTACCGACGGCGCTGCCCTCGTAAAGGATCGGTGCGAGGATGATCGATCCGATCCCCGCCTTGCGGCAGAAGTCCGCATCCACACGATCATCGGCTTGAGTGTCGCGGCACAGCTGGCCGCGCTTTCCATCGATGCACTGACGGAAAAGTTCGCCGGTGACGGGTTGGCGCTGACCGAAATAGGCTGCGGCGGCCCCGCTCGCGGCCCGGCATTCGCGCTCGTCGAGATCGCACAGGTCGATCATCGCGCCGCTGGCGGTTAGCACCATGCGCAGCGCGCGCTCGACCACGAGCTGCATCAGCTCTCGGAGATCGCTTTCGATCGTGCTCGCCATCGATTGCAAGGCGAGCAGTTCGTGCGACCAGCTGGGATCAAGCCGGACATCCGGCATCGAAGCAAACTCCACTCGTACAGGTCGGCGCCTTTACAGCATGACGTGCAGAGATGAAAAATTCCTTCGCAGACGCGGGGCGTCAATTAGTCGAACTTTACTGGTTAACGTCGCTCGGACCGGCCGCTCTGGAGTGGCGCGGGCCTACTCCGCAGCCAAAGCGTCGGCCGACTCGTCGTGGGTCTTGCCTTCGACGATGACCGTCAGATGCTCGACCCGCGGAGGGTTCTGGAAGAAGGGGCCGCACAGCCGGCGCCACTGCAGGAAGGCATCGGAGTTGCGGAATTCGACCATATGGTCTTCGATTGTCTCCCACTCGACGAACATGCGATAGCGGCTGGGTTGTTCCATCGACCGGTGCAGGCGGAAAGCGAGGCAACCCTTCGAGGCGAGAAAGAGATCCTTGGCGACGGCGGCGGCGGCTTCGAAATCCCGCTCCTGTCCCGGCTTGATGTCGATTTCAGCCAGTTCCTTGATCATCCCATCCTCCCGTTGCCGGATGCATGTCCAAAAGGGCGTGAGAGGTCAACGGATTACATCCGCAATCGGTGCTTTTCCGGGCGGACTCGCATCGGCGAGGCCGGCTGCGGTGGACGGGGGCGTCGAAACGGCCATGCGATGAAGCCGGGCCTTCCGGCGATGGATGCGATGGTGCATGGGGGGATTGTTGGCTGTCGAGCGGCAGGGTGTCCTCTGCCCCCGATCAAGGCCGTTGTTCGATCATTCCGCAGGTTCCCTTCGCACCGTGACATCCGACAAGGTCAAGCCCGCCCGCCCCGACATGCCGCCGAGCGAGAAGCCGGTGGCCACCGTCATCCAGATCGAGCGGGGACTGGTGGTCGCGGGTGTCGTCTTCCTGGCGGTACTGATCGCGTTCATCGCTGCCGGTGGCATATATCTTCGCCGCGTCAGCGATGCGCCCAAGTCCGGCGCCGAGCGGCTGTCGGTCGACCTCAGCCGCATCGGCATCAGCAAGGCGGGCCCCCGCCGCATCGACTATGCGCGCCTCGATAGCCGGATGCGGCGGCTGGCCGAGAAGAAAGCCGTCGTCGGCGTAGCGATCGTGACGGTCGAGAATGGCGAGATCAGCTTCGCCAAGGGCTATGGCGTGACCAGCGACGGGCCGAACGGGCATCCGGTCGACGCGCACACCGTCTTCCGCTGGGCGTCGGTGTCGAAGGGTGTGGCATCGACGTTGATCGCCAAGATGGCCGAGCGCAAGATGCTGTCGCTGCGCGATCCGGTGTCGCGCTGGGCGCCATCGCTCAAGCTGCCGGAGAATGCGCAGGATGTGGCGACGCTCGACAATCTTCTCTCGCAGAGCCTGGGCATCTGGAAGAACGCCTATGATCAGGACCTGGAGGATGGCCGCGACCCGAAGGAGATACGGAGCCGCCTGAACCAGATCCCGCTGCTGTGCCCGCCGGGCAAATGCTACAGCTACCAGAATATCGCCTATGACGCCGCGAGTGAGGCGGCCGAGCGGGCGGGGCGCGCGACCTATGCCGATCTGGTCCAGCGCATGCTGTTCCGCCCGCTGGGCATGACCTCGGCGACGCTCAGCCGCGCCGAGCTGGAAGCCTCCGATAATTGGGCGCCTCCGCACCAGGGTCGCCGTGAATTGAAGGTGGCGGACGCCTATTATCGCACGCCGGCTGCGGGCGGGATCAATTCGTCGATCATCGATCTCGGCATATGGATGCGGGCGCAGATGGGCGGCGCGCCGCGCGTGCTGTCGCGCAAGGTGCTGCGCGAGATCCACAGCCCGCGCATCCGCACCTATTCGATCCATCGCCAGCGCGAGTTGGACCAGTCGCTCAAGGATGCGTCTTACGGTCTCGGCTGGCGCATCTGGCACTATCAGGGGCGCGAGGTGATCGGTCATCGCGGCGCCGTCGACGGCTATCGTTCACTGATCATCTTCGACCCCCTGCTGAAGTCGGGCGTCGCGATGTTGTGGAACTCCACGGCGGTCGAGCCGACCGGCATGCAGCTGGAGGTGCTCGACATGCTCTACAACCAGCCGTTCAAGGACTGGATGGAGCTCGACAAATAGAACTTTTTAGCTTTTGTGCGTAGGCGAAGCCTCGTCGGTCGACGGCTGGCGTTCGCGCGTCACCGCTGCACGGAAAGTTTGCGGCACATGCGAAAAGCGCAACTTTCGGAGATGATGATCAGTCTGCTTTGACATTATCGCGCCGTTGGCTAGATCGGCGCGCATGTCCAGCAAGCCACGCACCCTCTACGAGAAGATTTGGGACGCCCATGTCGTCGAGCGCCGCGACGACGGGACCTGCCTTATCTATATCGATCGCCACCTCGTTCACGAGGTCACCAGTCCCCAGGCGTTCGAGGCGCTGCGCGTCGCGGGACGCAAGCTGCGCCGGCCCGACCTGACGCTGGCGGTGCCGGACCATAATCTTCCGACCACGCCGCGGCTCGATGCCGAGGGGCGCCGCGTGCCGATCGCCGATCCCGAATCGGCTGCGCAGCTCTCCGCGCTGGAGAAGAACGCGCCGGAGTTCGGCGTTCGCTACATCGACGCGACCGATGCCGAGCAGGGCATCGTCCATGTCGTCGGCCCCGAGCAGGGATTCTCGCTCCCCGGCACCACGATCGTCTGCGGCGACAGCCATACCGCTTCGCATGGTGGTCTCGGCGCGCTCGCCTTCGGCATCGGCACGTCTGAGATCGAACATGTCATGGCGACCCAGACGCTGCTCCTCGCCCAGTCCAAGTCGATGGAAGTGCGCGTCGAGGGCAAGCTGGGCCTGGGTGTGTCGCCCAAGGATGTCGTCCTGCACATCATCGGCGTGATCGGCGCCGCCGGTGGCACGGGCTATGTCATCGAATATACCGGCAACGTCTTCCGCGAGATGTCGATCGAAGGCCGTCTGACCGTCTGCAACATGTCGATCGAGGGCGGCGCGCGCGCGGGCCTGATCGCGCCTGACGAGACGACCTTTGCCTATATCCAGGGCCGGCCGATGGCGCCGAAGGGGGCCGAGTGGGACAAGGCGCTCGCCTGGTGGAAGACGCTGCCGACCGACGCGGGGGCGAGCTATGACAAGGTCGTCGTGATCGACGCGGCCGACATCGCGCCGAGCCTCACCTGGGGCACCAGCCCGGAAGACGTCATTCCGGTGACGGGCGTCGTGCCCGATCCGTCGAGCTTCGCCGACGCGTCCAAGCAGATCGCCGCGCAGAAGTCGCTCGACTATATGGGCCTGACCCCCGGAACCCCGATCGAGCAGGTCGAGGTCCAGCATGTCTTCATCGGCAGCTGTACCAACAGCCGGATCGAGGATCTTCGCGCTGCCGCCGACATCGCGCGGGGCCGCAAGGTCGCGGCGAACATCCGCCAGGCGCTGATCGTGCCGGGCTCGGGCCTGGTCAAGCGCCAGGCCGAGGAAGAGGGCCTCGATCGCATCTTCATCGATGCGGGCTTCGAATGGCGCGAGCCGGGCTGCTCGATGTGTCTGGCAATGAACCCCGACAAGGTTCCCGCCGGCGAACGCTGCGCCTCGACCTCAAACCGCAATTTCGTCGGCCGCCAGGGTCCGGGTGCGCGCACCCATCTCGTCTCGCCGGCGATGGCGGCGGCGGCGGCGGTGACCGGCCGGCTGGCGGACGTTCGCACGCTGGAACCGCTCGGATGATCCGCACGCTCGCGGTCGCAGCGGCTATCGGCCTGTGGGCCGGTGGCGCGGCTGCAGCCACGCCCGGCACCGTCGAGAAGCTGTGGCGGCTCGATTGCGGGAAGGTGAGCGTCAACCAGCTCAACATCTTCTCGGACACGCAGTCCTACACCGGGCAGACGCGCGAGCTGGTCGGCAGCTGCTACCTGATCAAGGATGGCAATGCCTATATGCTGTGGGACACCGGGCTTCCGGCGTCCGCGCGCGGTGCGAAGGCCGATCCCAGCCAGCCGATGAACGCGCGGCTCGACCGGACGATCGTCGAGCAGCTGGCGCAGATCGGGGTCAAGCCCGAGCAGATCGGCCTGGTTGGCATCAGTCATTATCATTTCGACCACACCGGCCAGGCCGCTGACTTTCCTAAGGCCAAGCTGGTCATCGGGGCAGGGGACCTCAAGGTCGCGCGCGCCGACCCGGCGGTCGGCAGGCCGATCGCGCCCTGGCTGGCGGACGGCGCCAAGGTCGAGGGCGTCGAGGGCGACAAGGACCTGTTCGGCGACGGCAGCGTCGTGATGATCGCCCTCGGCGGGCATACGCCGGGGCATCATGGATTGCTCGTGCGCCTGCCGAGCGGGCGGATCGTTCTGCTGTCGGGCGACGTCGCGCATTTCCACGAAAATCTCGACAGCGATGGCGTTCCGACCTTCAACGTCGACCGCGCCGATTCGCTGGCGGCGATGGACCGTTTCCGCAAGCTCGGCGCTTCGCTGAAGGCGGTGTCGATCATCCAGCATGATCCCCGCGACGTCGCGAAGCTGCCCGCCTTTCCCGAAGGAGCCGAATGATGAATCCGATCCGCGAGATCGAGGGGCGGGCCTATCCGCTCGGCCTGAAGAATGTCGACACCGACGTGATCATCCCGGCGCCCTATCTGAAGACGATCACCCGCAAGGGGCTCGGCAAGGGCGCATTCGAATCGATCCGCGCGCAGCCGGGCAATGTGTTCGACAATCCCGAATATGCCGGCGCGAACATCGTGATCGCCGGTGACAATTTCGGCTGCGGGTCCAGCCGCGAACATGCCGCCTGGGCGCTGGCCGACATGGGTGTCGAAGCGGTCATCGCACCGAGCTTCTCGGATATCTTCTCGGGCAATGCGTTCAAGAACGGCATCCTGACGGTGGTCCTGCCGCAGGAAGCGGTCGACCGGTTGCTCGAAGTGGCGAAGACCCACCCGATCGCGATCGACCTCGACCAGCAGTCGGTGACGACGCCCTTCCAGGACCGCTTCACCTTCGAGATCGATCCGTTCCGCAAATATTGCCTGCTCAACGGCCTCGACGAGGTCGGCATGACGATGGCACGCGATGTCGCCATATCGGGCTATGAGCAGAAGATGGCGGCCGAGCGCCCCTGGCTCTGACGGCTGCGGGCCGGTCGCTGCGCAGTTGCGCGGGGCGGGCCGGATGCCTATCTGAGCGGGAGACCACAGGCGAACAGGGATTCAGATGACCACTTTCGACGATCGCGAACAGGCCTTCGAAAACAAGTTCGCCCATGATCAGGAGATGGCCTTCCGCATCACCGCGCGGCGCAACCGCCTCGTGGGGCAATGGGCCGCCGACATGATGAAGCTGACGGCCGAAGAGACCGACAGCTATGCCAAGTCGGTCGTCCAGGCCGATTTCGAGGAAGCCGGTGACGAGGATGTGATTCGCAAGATTCTCGGCGACCTCACCTCGGCCGGTGTCGAGATCGACGAAGCCGCGATCCGCACGGCGTTGGAGGCAAAGGCCGTCGAGGCGCGCCGCCAGCTGATGGAAGGCAAGTAAGTCATGCCGATGGCCGCGTCCGACATCGAGGCGATGATCAAGGCCGCGCTGCCCGACGCCCAGGTCGAGATCACGGATCTTGCCGGCGACGGCGATCATTATTCGGCGCGGGTCGTGAGCGAGAGCTTTCGCGGCCTCTCCCGGATCAGTCAGCAGCGTCTGGTCTATGATGCGCTGGGCGGGCGGATGGGCGGCGTGCTTCACGCGCTGCAGCTGAGCACCGGCATACCCGATTGATTTTTTGAAGAGCTTCGCGGCAGTTGGTCATCCGATTGTCGCGCAAATGTTCTAGGGAGTTTCGCAATGAGTGACGACGTTCAGGCCCGTATCGCGACGGCGGTCAGTTCGGCCGACGTTCTTCTGTTCATGAAGGGCACTCCGCTGTTCCCGCAGTGCGGCTTTTCCAGCCGCGCCATCGCGATCCTCGAGCATCTCGGGGTCGAATATGCGACGATCGACGTGCTCCAGGATCCCGGCATCCGCCAGGGCATCAAGGAGTTCTCCGACTGGCCGACCATCCCGCAGCTTTATGTGAAGGGTGAGTTCATCGGCGGTTCGGACATCATGATGGAAATGTACGAGGCCGGCGAACTGGCCGATCTGCTCGAAGAGAAGGGCGTGCCGCACGCCTGACATGACCCGATGCGCCGCCTCTTTCCTCTGATCGTGGCGGCGCTGATGGCGTCCACTCTCGACGCGCGAACGGTGATCATCGCGCATCGCGGTGCATCCGGCCTGCGCCCGGAACATACGGCGGCGGCTTACAAGCTGGCGATCGAACAGGGCGCCGACTTTATAGAGCCCGATCTGGTGATGACGAAGGACGATGTCCTCGTCGTCCGCCACGAAAATGAGATTTCGGGTACGACCGACATCGCCGACCATCCCGAGTTCGCCGATCGCAAGACGACCAAGACGATCGATGGCCGGGCGATCACCGGCTGGTTCACCGAGGATTTCACCCTCGCCGAACTCAAGACCTTGCGCGCCCGCGAGCGGCTGCCGGCGATGCGCCCGGGCAATCTCCGCTATGCCGACGAGCGCATCCAGACCTTCGACGAGGTGCTGGCGATCGCGAAGGGCGCGCCGCGCCCGGTGGGGGTCTATCCCGAGACCAAGCATCCGAGCTATTTCGCCTCGATCGGCAAGCCGCTCGAAAAGCCGCTGCTCGCGGCGCTCGCCAGAGCAGGCTTCACCCGGCGCGAGGATCCGGTCTTCATCCAGTCGTTCGAAGTGTCGAACCTGAAGGCGCTGCGCGCGCAGACGGCGATCCGGCTGGTTCAGCTGATCGATCCCGAAGAGGCGCCGTTCGACCAGCAAATGGCGCACACGGGGCTGACCCCGGCCCGCATGGTGACGCCGGACGGGTTACGGACGATCGCGACCTATGCCGATGCGATCGGCCCCTACAAGCTGATGATCGAACCGCGCGACGCGGAGGGCAGGGCGCTCGCGCCGACCAGCCTGATTGCCGATGCGCACGCCGCAGGCCTGCAGGTCCATCCCTGGACCTTCCGCAGCGAAAACGCCTTCCTGCCCGCCGGCGACCGGCGCGGGGTGGGGGATGCCGCGCGGGGCGATCCGGCGGCCGAATATCGGCGCTTCCTCGACTATGGCGTCGACGGATTGTTCAGCGACTATCCGGGCGACGCCGTCGCTGCGCGCGAAGCCTCCGGGAAATAGCATATCGCCCGGCGTGCCGGGCATCCTGGCGCAACGACCGGAACGGAGCGGGTCCTGTCTCGTTCCCCGGCTTCCCAACGCCGAGGACACGAGACATGACCGATATTACCAGAGCCAAAGTGCTGATCATTGCCACCGATGGTTTCGAGCAGTCCGAACTGTTCGATCCGCGCCAGGCCCTGCTCGATGCGGGCGCGCAGGTCGTGTTGGCCTCGAACAAGAGCGAACCGATCCAGGGCATGAAGCATGACGTGAAGGGCGACACGATCCGCCCCGACGCCTCGATCCACGATGTCGACCCCGCCGATTATGACGCGCTGCTGATCCCCGGCGGCGTCGCCAATCCCGATACGATGCGGATGGAGGAGGATGCGCTGAACATCGTCCGCGCCGTCTTCGACGCGGCCAAGCCTGTGGCTGCCATCTGCCATGGCCCCTGGCTGCTGGCCGAGGCGGACGTCATCGCCGGCCGCAAGCTGACAAGCTGGCCGTCGATCCGCACCGACCTGCTCAACGCCGGCGCGAATGTCGTCGACGAGCAGGTGGTGATCGATGGCAACCTCGTCACCAGCCGCAAGCCCGACGACATCCCCGCCTTCAACAAGGCGCTGATCGAAGTGATCGAAGCGGCCTGAAGTCCGGGCCCGCCGTCTTTAATGGGCGGCGGGCCTTCACATCGGGGGCGGGCGGTGCCACATGGCCAGCATGGAAGAGCAGGTCGTCGGCACAGCCCAGATGCAGCACCCGCTGGTGCGCCGGTTGCTGGCCGGCAACCCGACGCCCTTCACCTATACCGGTACCCAGACCTATCTCGTCGGCACGAGCGACGTTGCGGTGATCGATCCGGGTCCCGATATCGAGGCGCATGTCGATGCGATCGTCGCAGCGGTCGGCGATGCGCGCCTGTCCGCGATCGTCTGCACCCACACCCATCGTGATCACAGCCCGGCAGCAGCGCTGCTGAAGGCGCGCACCGGCGCGCCGATCATCGGTTGCGCGCCGCTGGTGCTCGACGATAGCGGCCCGCGCGCCGATGCGTCGTTCGACCGGAATTATACGCCCGACGACATCCTCGCGGATGGTGCTGTCCTGCAGGGCGAAGGTTGGACGCTTCAGGCGGTCGCCACGCCCGGGCACACCTCGAATCATATCTGCCTTGCCTTGCCGGAAGCGCGCTCGCTGTTCACCGGCGACCATGTCATGGGCTGGTCGACCAGCGTCGTCGTGCCGCCCGATGGTGACATGGCGCAGTATCTCGACAGTCTCGAGCGGCTGATGCACCGCGATCAGGACGAGATTTACTTTGCAGCGCACGGCGATCCGATCGAGCGGCCGCAGCGCTTCGTGCGCGGGCTGATCGGGCATCGCAAGCAGCGCGAGGGGCAGATATTGCGCCTGCTGGGCCGCGACGTCGGCGCGATCCCCGACATGGTCCTGCAAATGTATGCCGGCATCGATCCCAAGCTGCATCGGGCGGCAGGGTTGTCGGTGCTCGCACATCTGATCGATCTTGAGCGGCGCGGTATCGTCAGCCACGACGACGCGCTATGGAGCCTCGCGGCCTGAGCCGCCCTGGAGAGTGAATCGATGAACGCCGTTACCGAGAATCTGACGGGCCTCGACCTGCGCGCCGAGATAGAGCGGCTCCGCAAGGAGCGTAACGCCGTCATCCTCGCCCATTATTATCAGAGCCCCGAGATTCAGGACCTGGCCGATTTCGTCGGCGACAGCCTCGATCTCTCGCGCAAGGCGGCGGCGACCGATGCCGACGTGATCGCCTTTTGCGGCGTGCGCTTCATGGCCGAGGTCGCGAAGATCCTGTCGCCCGAAAAGACCGTGATCCTGCCCGACATGGACGCCGGCTGCAGCCTGGAGGACAGCTGTCCGCCCGAGGAGTTTGCCCGCTTCCGCGCCGCGCATCCCGATCATCTGGCGCTGACCTACATCAACTGCTCGGCGGCGGTGAAGGCGCATAGCGACATCATCGTCACCTCTTCCTCGGCCGAGACGATCCTGTCGCAACTGCCCGCCGACCAGAAGATCATCTTCGCGCCCGATCGCCATCTGGGCGGCTATTTCGCGCGCAAGACCGGCCGCGACATGCTGCTCTGGGAAGGCAGCTGCATCGTCCACGAGGCCTTCTCGGAAACCGAGCTGCTCAAGCTCAAGGAGCAGCATCCAGAGGCGCCTGTCGCCGCACACCCCGAATGTCCGGTGCACATCCTCGACCACGCCGATTATGTCGGGTCGACCCGCGGCATCCTCGACTATGTGCTTTGTTCGGACGCCGAGACTTTCATCGTGGCGACCGAGCCGCACATCATTCACCAGATGGAAAAGGCCGCGCCGCACAAGCGCTTTATCGGCGCGCCGGGCGCGGACGGGAACTGCAACTGCAACATGTGCCCGTACATGGCGCTGAACACGATGGAGAAGCTCTATCTCGCGCTGCGCGACCTGAGCCCGCAGATACATGTGGAGGAAGACACCCGCGTCAAGGCGAAGCGGTCGCTCGACCGGATGCTGGAGATGACCGGTGGCCTGTCGGGCCCCGACGTCGGGCGGCCGAAGCTTTAAGGACCGATCGTCGTCCCCGCGAACGGGGGGAATCCATGGCCTGCGAATCGCAAGAGGTTCGCCCTTCACCGAATATGGATTCCCGCCTTCGCGGAAGTGACGGCTAGCAGCGCAGGGATAGCGGATGACCTTCACCCTTCCGAACTTCGATCTCGATGCCTTCGTTCGCGCGACCCTGGCCGAGGATATGGGCAGCGGCGGGGATATCACCTCGGCCGCGACGATTCCGGCCGATGCGCTGTTCGAGGGCGAGATGGCCAGCCGTGACGCGATCAGCGTGGCGGGGCTGCCGCTGGCGGAGGCCTTCTTCCGTGCGCTCGACCCCGATGTGGAGATCGAGACGCTGGCCGCCGATGGCGACCGCGTCGCGCGTGGCGGCGTCCTCATGCGGCTGCGCGGCAAAGCGCGTGCGCTGCTGACCGCCGAACGTTCCGCACTCAACACCGTCCAGCATCTGTCCGGCGTGGCGACGCTGACGCGCAGCTATGTCGACGCCATCGCCGGAACCGGCGCAACCCTGCTCGATACGCGCAAGACCATCCCCGGCCTGCGCGTGCTGGAGAAATATGCGGTGCGGATGGGTGGCGGGACCAACCATCGGATGCGGCTCGACGATGCCGCCATGATCAAGGACAACCATGTCGCGGTCGCCGGCAGCATCGGCGAAGCGGTCCGCCGCGCGGTTGCCGCCGGGATCGCGCAGGTGATCGTCGAGGTCGATCGGATCGACCAGATCGAGCCGGCGCTGGGCGCGGGCGCCACCCATTTGCTGCTCGACAATATGGACCCGCCGACGCTCCGGGGCGCGGTTACCCTGGTCGGCGGGCGCGTGCCGACCGAAGCCTCGGGCGGGGTGCGGCTGGATACGATCAAGGCGATCGCCCAGACGGGCGTTACCTACGTCTCGGTTGGCCGTCTTACCCAGTCGGCACCGGCCGCCGACATCGGCCTCGACTTCCGGGCGGTCTGAAATGCGCGCGACGCTGGTGCTTCTGCTCGCAACGCTGGTCGCCGCGCCTGCGTGCAGCCGCAAGGCGCCCAGCTGCGAGGTGCCGGCCGAACTGCCCCGCCCGATGCTCGAAGGGCCGACCAGCGAGCAACCCCGCCGCCTTCTGCCGATCGGCAGCTACACGCTGGCAATCAGCTGGTCCCCCGAATATTGCGCCGACCGCACGACCAGCCCGCGCGACCATTTCCAGTGCGGCGGCGAGCGGAGCTTCGGTTTCACCTTGCACGGGCTCTGGCCCGACGGCGAAGGCGCCCAGTGGCCGCAATATTGCCGTCCGACCCGGCTGGTGCCCGAGAAGGTCATCCGCGACCATGTCTGCACCACGCCGTCGCCGCAGCTGATCCAGCATGAATGGGAGAAGCACGGTACCTGCATGAGCAAGACGCCCGAGGCCTATTTCGCCAAGAGCGCCGCGCTCTATTCCGAACTGCGCTTCCCCGAGATGGACGAACTGCGCGGCAAGTCGATGACCGCCGCCGCCTTCCAGCAGGCCTTCGCCAAGGCCAATCCCGGCATGAAGGCCGATCAGATGCGCCTGAACGTCGACAAGGCCGGCTGGTTCGAGGAAGTCTGGCTCTGCCTCGACAAGCAGTTCCGGCGGGCGAGCTGCCCCGCCCATCAGGGTGGCGCAAGGCCCGGTCAGATCATCCGGATACGCTGACCCCTATCATCCTTCTGGAATCAGCCTTCCGGCGTCTCGTCCGGGATGGCGTTCGATCCGACGACGCCCTTGAATCCCTGTGCGATCACATACCATTCGGACGAGTCCTTGCGGCTTGCCGGGGGCTTGGCATGTTTGACCGTGGTGAACAGCCGCTTGAGCTCGGCCACCAGGCTGTGGTCGGCGCCGCCCGCCAGCACCTTGGCGACATAGGTTCCGCCCGGCCGCAGCACTTCGCTCGCGAACTGGCAGCCGGCCTCGACCAGCGCCATCGTGCGCAGATGGTCGGTCTGCTGGTGCCCTACCGTATTCGCCGCCATGTCCGACAGGACGATGTCGGCCGGCCCGCCCAGCGCCTCGGCGAGCAGGGCAGGGGCTTCCTCGGCCATGAAGTCCATCTGCAGGATGATCGCACCGTCGATCGGATCGGTCGGCAGCAGATCGATCCCCACCACGGCGGCCTGCGGGCAGATCTTGCGCACGACCTGCGTCCAGCCGCCCGGCGCGATGCCGAGGTCGATCACCCGCTTGGCGCCGCGCAGGAAATGAAAGCGCTCGTCGAGCTCGGTCAGCTTATAGGCCGCGCGCGAGCGATAGCCCTCGGCCTTGGCCTTGCGGACATAGGGATCATTGAGCTGCCGTTCGAGCCAGCGCGTCGAGGCCGCCGTCCGGCCCTTGGCCGTCTTGACACGCTGCTTGCCGCCGCTTCCGCCCCGGCTCACGAGGCGAGCCTCGCGCGGTCGCGCGCCATCAGCGAGCGCAATATGCCTTCGCGAATGCCGCGATCGGCGACTCCCAGCCGCTCGGCCGGCCAGATGTCCAATATGGCGTCGAGAATCGCGCAACCGGCAACGACGAGATCGGCGCGCTCATGCCCGATGCAGGGCAGTTCGGCGCGCTGCTCGACCGTCATGCCCGCCAGCCGCGCGCTGATGTCGCGCATCGCGGGCACCGGCACGACCAGTCCGTCGATCAGCCGCCGGTCGTAGCTCGGCAGGTCGAGATGGACGCTGGCGAGTGTCGTCACCGTCCCGCTGGTGCCGAGCAGGCGACCGGGCTTTCCAGCGCTTTCAAGCTTCGGGGCGAAGGCGGCGAAACTCTCATTCACGCGGGCGCGCATCCTTGCATAGCTGTCGAGCAGCGAATCCCGGTCGTCGCCGGCGTGGGGCACCGTTTCCGACAGCGAAACGACGCCCCAGGGGGCCGAGAACCAGTCGAGGATGCGGGGGGGCTCATGATCGGCATCGATCAGGATCAGTTCGGTCGAGCCGCCGCCTATGTCGAAGACCAGTGCGGTGCCCTCGCCGGGTTCGAGCAGTGCATGGCAACCGAGAACGGCCAGCCGCGCTTCTTGTTCGGGGGAGATGATCTCCAGCGCAATTCCCGTCTCGCGATAGACGCGCTGGACGAACTCGCGACCATTGCCCGCGCGGCGGCAGGCTTCGGTGGCGACCGAGCGGACCAGCGATACGCGCCGCCGCCGCAGCTTGTCCGCGCAGACCGACAATGCGCTGACCGCGCGGTCCATCGCCGCCTCGGACAACATGCCCGTTGCGGCCAGTCCTTCACCCAAGCGCACGATCCGCGAAAAGGCATCGACGACGACGAAACCGTCGTCGGCCGGTCGCGCGATCAGCAGGCGGCAATTGTTGGTGCCCAGGTCGAGCGCGGCATAGCTGTTGCGGGGAGGCCCGTTCAGCGACGGAGTACGTGTCCTGCGCCCGCCATGTCCATGCGGTCGCGACACGTCTGGATTGGGGCCAGACGCCATAGTGTTCGATCTCTTTCATCACCATGCAACATTCTGATGTATGGCACTTGGCGCAGACGGTAATGGGAGATGACGCCCACGGCAAGACCGCGCCCGACATCAGTTGACAGCAGCCGACAGCCTCCTTATGTGCGCCGCTCTGTCCTTGATGCCCCGTCGTCTAAAGGTAAGACTACGGACTCTGACTCCGTCAATTGAGGTTCGAATCCTCACGGGGCATCCACTCTCCTGAAATCGCGAGATAGTTGGCGGGCTCCTCTTCAGGGTTGCGCTGGGGGTAGCCAAGTCTTTGCGATTGCGCAGCTGTCTGCCATACAGACGCTATGGCGTCCCCGGAACGAAAAGCCCGCGAGCTGATCGACGCGCAATTGAGCGCGGCGGGCTGGGTCGTTCAGGATCGGGAAGATATGAGCCTCGGTGCGGGGCTTGGGGTGGCGGTGCGCGAATATCCGCTGGCGACCGGTCCCTGCGACTATCTGTTGTTCGTCGATCGCAAGGCATGCGGGGTGATCGAGGCGAAGCCCGAGGGGACCACCCTGTCCGGCGTCGCGGATCAGGCCGTCCGCTATCAGCAGCGCCTTCCGTCCCACCTTGCGGCGTGGAGCGACCCGCTTCGATTCGATTATGAGGCGAGCGCGTCGGAAATCCTGTTCAGCGACCGCGTCGATGTCGCGCAGCGTTCCCGATATCTGTTCGGCTTCCACCGTCCCGAAACCCTGCATGAGTGGCTGGAGTCCGGATCGTCCCTGCGATTGCGACTGACCACCATGCCCCCGCTGGTGACGGAAGGGCTGCGCGCTTGTCAGGTCGAAGCGATCACTGCCCTCGAAGCCTCGCTGGCGGAGGGCAGGCCGCGCGCGCTGGTGCAGATGACGATGGGTGCCGGCAAGACCTTCACCGCCGCCACGCAAGCCTATCGCCTGCTGGCCCATGGCGGGGCGAAGCGCATCCTGTTCCTCGTGGACCGCAACAACCTCGGGCGCCAGACGCTCAAGGAGTTTCAGGCTTATCGCCCGACGGGGACGGGCCGGCTGTTCACCGAACTCTACAATGTCCAGCGCCTCGGTCCGGCCGGCCTCGATCCCAATGCTTCGGTGGTGATCTCGACGATCCAGCGGGTCTATGCCCAGCTTGCGGAAGAGGAACTGTCGGAAGAGGACGAGGAGGCGAGCGGCTATGAGGGCGAGAACGCGCCGGCAAAGCAGGTCGTGTACAACGCTGCCCTGCCGCCGGAGACCTTCGATTTCGTCATCGTCGACGAATGCCACCGCTCGATCTATGGCAATTGGCGGCAGGTGCTTGAGTATTTCGACGCCTTCACCATCGGGCTCACGGCCACGCCGTCGATCCACACGCTGGGCTATTTCCAGAAGAATCTCGTCGCCAAATATCCCTATGAACGCTCGGTGGTCGACGGGGTGAATGTGCCGTTCGAGGTGTTCCGCATCCGCACCGAGATCGGCGAGCGGGGCGGCAGGATCGACGCGGGATATACCGTAGCCCGCCGCGACCGGCACACCCGCCGCCAGCGGTACGAGGAACTGTCCGAGGACGTAATCTACGCGCCCACCGAGCTTGATCGTTCGGTGATAGCGCCCAACCAGATCCGCCTGATCCTCCAGACCTACCGCGACACCCTGCCGACGGAACTCTTCCCCGGTCGAACCGAGGTGCCCAAGACGCTGATCTTCGCCAAGGACGATCACCATGCCGAAGAGATCGTCCACATTGCGCGCGAGATATTCGGCAAGGACAACGCCTTCGCCAGGAAGATCACCTATGCGGCTGACGATCCGGAAAAGCTGATCGCCGAGTTCCGCAACAGCTATCACCCGCGCATCGCCGTCACCGTGGACATGATCGCCACCGGGACCGACATCAAGGCGGTCGAAGCGCTGATCTTCCTGCGCGACGTGCGCTCCTCGCTCTATTTCGAACAGATGAAGGGGCGCGGCGTCCGCACGATCAATGACGCCGACCTGAAGATGGTCACGCCGGACGCGCAGACCAAGGACCGCTTCATCCTGATCGACGCGGTCGGCGTTACCGAAAGCGTCAAGCAGGTCGCCAAGCCGCTGGAGCGCAAGCGCGATATCGGTTTCGAGAAGCTGCTTGAGCATGTCGCCAGCGGACGATCCGACCCGGATCTCGTCTCCACCCTTGCGGGTCGCATCGCCGCGCTGGCGAAGAAGCTCGCACCCGAAGATCATGCCGAGATCGGGGTGGCCTCGGGTGGTCTCACCCTGCACGACATCGCCTCGCGCCTGCTCGACAGCATCGACAATGACAAGGTCGAGGCCGAAACCCCGCCTCCCGTCACCGATGAGGCGATGGAGCGGACCGGCCAGCATATGCGCGAAGAGGCCCTGCGCGTCCTGGCCGATCGTCCGAAGCTGCGCCGCCTGCTTGTGGACCTGAAGAAACAGTCCGAACTCTATATCGACGAATTCTCCCGTGATGCGGTGATTGCAACCGGCTTCGATGAGAAGGCGGCGCGGGAGACGGTGGCGAAATTTTCCGATTTCCTCGACCAGCATCAGGACGAACTGACCGCGCTGACCATCCTCTATGGCAAGCCGGCCCGCCTGGCGCGGCTGACCTATGACAGCATCGAGCAACTGCGCCACGCCCTTGCCAGGCCACCCTGGCTGCTGGAACCCGTGTCGATCTGGGCGGCCTACAAGCGGCTGTCCGCAGGCAAGGTCACGGCAGACCCGGCGCGCGTGCTGACCGACATCGTCGCGCTGGTGCGCTATGCGCTGGGCCAGCGCGACACGCTCGCCCCGCTGTCGGCGGACATGGCCGGGCGCTTCAACCTGTGGCTGGGGCGCGAGAAGACGGCGGGCCGCGAGTACGGGCCTGAGCAGCTTGGCTGGCTGGAGGCGATCCGCGATCACCTCGCCGCCAATATTGACCTGAGCCTGCGCGACCTTCAGGAGCAGCCGGTCTTCGTCGAGCGCGGCGGCGTGATCGCTGCACGCCGGGCGTTCGGCGATCGGCTGGACAAGATCATAGAGGAATTGCCGGACGCGCTGGTGGCGTGATGCTGCCCTGCGCTTCAGGATGGAACGGGGTTTGAGGCTGTGGCACGGGGGCGGAAAGCAGCGGCGGTGGATGCCGGGCCGGTCGAAGGACCTTGGGCCCTGCCGGATGGCTGGCGCTGGGAGCGGCTGGGAAATCTGGTCGAGAAGTCCAGCGCCAAGTACCAGCCCGACGAAGATAGCCGCCTCCCGTTTGTCGGGCTAGAGCACATCCCGCCGCACGAAATGCGTATCGAAAGTATCGGCAGCTTCGCAGATATGCGCAGCGCAGGCTCGGCCTTCGTGCCGGGTGACGTGCTTTACGGTCGGCTTCGGCCATACCTGAACAAAGTATGGGTTGCTGATCGGGCAGGCGCTTGCTCGGGAGAGTTACTCGTCCTCCGACCGAAGGCAGGAATGGATGCCCGCTATGTCGCACTCAACCTGCACAGCCAGCGGTACGTTCATTATGCATCGCATATCGTAACCGGCGACCGTCCGCGCATCGATTTCGACGTTGTCGGCGCATTCCCGGTGCCCGTCCCGGACGAAGGCACACAGCAACAGGTTGTCGCCTGCATCGACGCCCTGTTCGCCGAGATCGACGAAGGCGAAGCGGCGCTGGCCGAGGCGCGGGCCGGGGTGGAGACCTATCGCAAGGCCCTGCTCAAGGCAGCGGTGACGGGCGAGCTTACCGCCGACTGGCGCGCGGCCAATCCTTCGCAGGAAACCGGCGAGCAACTCCTCGCAAGCATTCTCGGCGACCGCCGCGCTCGTGGCCATGTCATCAAGAAGAGCCAAGCTGGCGACCTGGTGGCAGAGGACGATCTTCCGATACTGCCCGATAGCTGGATTTGGTGCAGGAACGAGCAGGCTGGGGCAATCCAACTGGGGAGGCAGCGCACCCCGAAGGATCATGATGGGCCGCACATGCGCCCCTATCTCCGAGTGGCGAACGTCTATGAAGAGAGGATCGACCTTCGGGATGTGAAGCAGATGAACTTCACGCCCTCTGAGTTTGAGACGTTTGAGTTGAAACCCGGCGACATTCTTCTGAACGAAGGGCAGAGCCTAGAACTTGTTGGCCGACCGGCAATGTTCCGCGGCGAAGTGGAAGGGTGTTGCTTCCAGAATACACTGGTGCGGTTCCGTGCTGGCCCGCATGTCGATGAAGAGTATGCCCTGCTAACGTTCCTATATGCGATGCACACGAAGCGGTTTCAGCGCATCGCCAAGATCACGACGAACATCGCTCACCTTGGGGCAGGACGCTTCGCGGAGATTGGCTTCCCCTTGCCGCCACTGGTTGAACAGCGCGAAGTCGTGCGGCTGTACCGCGCGCACATGACGCGGTTTGCGGAAGCGATCTCAACGCTTTCTGACACTTCGGCGCTCCGCCAATCGATCCTCGCCGCCGCCTTTCGGGGGGAGCTAGTGACATGACTCCGCCGGGCCGTCCGAAGATCTATCATATCCTGCATGTGGACCGGCTGCCATCCATCCTCGCCAGCGGCGGGCTGCTGCCGGACACGCAGATGCATGGTCGCGACGGCCATGGCACGGTCATCGGCATGCCCGACCTCAAGGCGCACAGGCTTACGCGCCCGGTCGACGGACATGACGGGCTGAGCGTCGGCGCCTGCGTGCCCTTCTATCTCTGTCCCCGCTCGCTGATGCTCTATGTGATCCACAGGGCCAATCATCCGAACCTCGCCTATCGGGGCGGGCAGAGGCCTATCGTGCATCTGGAGGCGGACATGCGCGCCGTCGTCGAGTGGGCGAACGGACAGGACAGGCGCTGGGCGTTCACGCTGGGTAATGCTTCGGCCAGCTATGCCGAGTTCCGCACCAGCCTGGCGCAGCTTGGCGACGTGAACTGGCCGGCGGTGCTGGGAACCGATTTCAGCACGCCCGCAACCAAGGATGCCAAGCAGGCCGAGTTTCTGCTCGAAGGCGGTTTTCCCTGGGAACTGGTCGAACGGATCGGCGTGATCGACAAGGTGGTTGCGGCGCAGGTCGCAGAGGCTATGCAGGCAGCCGCCCACCGTCCGCGGGTGGAAATCCTGCGCTCATGGTATTATTGATGGCCCGAGGGGAGACGCCGATGATCAGCACGACGCAGGGCAATCTTCTTGCCGCCGACGTCGAGGCTCTGGTCAACACGGTGAATTGCGTGGGCGTGATGGGCCGGGGCATCGCGCTGCAGTTCAAGGACGCCTATCCTGCCAATTTCGCTGACTATGCGGCCGCCTGCGCGGCGAAGGAGGTCGTGCCCGGCAGGATGCATGTCCACGCCACCGGCCATCTGACCAACCCGCGCTTCATCATCAATTTCCCGACCAAGCGCCATTGGCGGGGCAATAGCCGCATGGAGGATATCGAAGCGGGGCTGGCCGATCTCCGGAGGGTGATCCTCGACCATCAGATCAGGTCGATTGCCTTGCCGCCGCTGGGCAGCGGGCTGGGCGGCTTGCCATGGCCTGCGGTCAAGGCGCGGATCATCGATGCCCTGTCCGGCCTCGACGACGTGTTGATCACCTTGTTCGAGCCGCGCCCCGACGCGGACATGATGAAGCGGCACAGGGACAAGGACGCCCCGAAGCTGACGCCGATGCGCGCCGCGCTGATCGGGCTGATGGACCGCTATGTGCGCGGCCTGATGGAGCCGGACATCACCCTGCTGGAACTGCACAAGCTGGTCTATTTTCTGCAGGCATCGGGCCTTGCCATGCGCCTGCGGTTCAGGAAGGCGCATTATGGCCCCTATGCCGAAAATCTGCGCCATGTCCTGTCTGAGATGGAAGGCTATTATATTGCCGGCTATGGCTATGGCGGCGATCAGCCGGACAAGCGGCTGGAGATCGTGCCAGGCGCACTGGAAGCGGCTCAACCCGTCATCGCATCCGACGAACAGACGGCGGCCTCTTTCTCAAGGATCGAGGAGCTTGTCAGGGGCTTCGAGACTCCTCTCGGGCTTGAGCTGCTCGCGACCACGCATTGGGCGGTGTGGCAGGAAGGCGCGAAGGATCAGTCCGACGTCGGACGGGTCTTCGCGACCTGGAACGAACGCAAGTCCAGCTTTACGCCACGGCAGATCGGGATCGCCTATGACCAGCTTCGCTCGCACGGCTGGCTGCCGAACTGAATCATGAACGAACAAAGTCTCGTCTCGAAAGTCTGGAACTATGCCCATGTCCTGCGGGACGAAGGCATCGGCTATGGCGATTATGTCGGCCAGATCAGCTTCCTGCTGTTCCTCAAGATGGATGAGGAGCGGACCGCCTATCTCGGTGAGCCCTCGCTGATACCGGCGGAGTATCAATGGTCGACGATCCGGGGGAAGACCGGAGAGGCGCTGGACCAGCATTACAAGAAGGCGCTGAGCGAGCTTGCGAAGCGCACCGATTTCGTCGGCACCCTGTTCCTCAAGGCCGAGAGCAAGATCAACGATCCGGCCCGGCTGCAACGCCTCGTCACGCTGATCGACGGTGAGACGTGGATGGGCGTCAACGTCGACGTGAAAGGCGCGATCTACGAAGGACTGCTCGAACGCAATGCGGGTGAGGTGAAGAGCGGCGCGGGTCAGTATTTCACGCCGCGACCGCTGATTCAGGCGATGGTGCAGGTGGTCGACCCGTCACCCACCGAAAGCGTCTGCGATCCAGCCTGCGGCACCGGCGGATTCCTGCTAGCCGCCTATGACCATATGAAGCGAAAGCCCGCCGCTGCCGACAGGCGCGTGTCGGCGGCGCTGCGCGAGGAGATGTTTCGCGGCCATGATATCGTGCCGGAGGTGGTGCGGCTATGTGCCATGAACCTCTATCTCCACGGCATCGGCGGCAGCAAATCGCCCGTGGTGCCGGTCGATGCGCTGGCGAATGATGATGGCGAACGCTTCGATATCGTGCTGGCCAACCCACCCTTCGGCAAGCGCACCTCCTATCGCACGGTCAATGCCAAGGGGGACATGGAGACCGAGCGGCAGGATTATGTCCGCGAAGACTTCACCGTCACCACCTCGAACAAGCAGCTGAATTTCCTTCAGCACATCATGACGATCCTGAAGCCCGGTGGCACCGCCGCCGTGGTTCTGCCCGACAATGTGCTGTTCGAGGGCGGGGCAGGGGAGGCGATCCGTCGCCGGCTGCTCAAGGACTTCAACTTTCACACCCTGCTGCGCCTGCCGACCGGCATCTTCTACAAGCAGGGGGTGAAGGCCAATGTCCTGTTCTTCGAGAAGGTCGCGGCGGGCGAGCGCATCGCGACGGAAGAGATGTGGGTCTATGACTTCCGCACCAACCAGCGCTTCACCCTGCGCGAACGCCCGCTGAAGCGCGCCGACCTCGACGATTTCGTCGACGCTTATCGCCCGAACCACCTCCGTCACACGCGGCAGGAAAGCGAACGCTTCAGGCGCTTCAGCTATGAGGAACTGGCGGGACGGGACAAGCTGAACCTCGACATCTTCTGGCTCAAGGATGACGGCCACATCGACCCGGACAGTCTGCCGCCGCCGGATGAGGTGGCGGCTGAGATCGTCGAGAATCTCGAAGCGGCGCTGGAGCGGTTTCGCAGGGTTGCGGCGCAGTTGACTCGATAAAAAGGTGCGAGGCAGAGCATCCCTCTCGTAACCGCTCCCACAGCGTTGCATCCAGGCCACAGCGGGCGCGCTCGTTGCGTCTGTGCGCTCATGGGGCTTGCCTCATGCCGGCAACGGCATAGTCTCGTCACTCGGAGAGGGTGCCTCCTGAACTGATGGGGGAGCCGACATGCCGAACAAGACGCCGGGTCGATTCGCACGCACGGGACGCCTGATCGCCAAGAGCAATTGCTTTGCTCTGCGGTGCGAGGATGGCGGGGAATATTGGCTGGAGATGGACCGCATTCCGCAGCATCTGCTCGACGAGCATGTGCGGATCGACGGGGTGATGTTCGGTGCCAGTCTGGTCGCGGTCGAGGGGATCGGCCCGGTCTGAGCGTCGAGGTCGGCCGTCTCCCCGGCGATTTTTTGCCCGCCCCTCGTGCATGGCATCACTGCCACTACGGTCAATTTCGGCAACGATGCATTTACGGATGTGATGTACCGATCGGTACTCTAATCCGCTAAAAGGGATCCGCTAAAGGGCTGCCAGGCACCAGGGAGTGCCATGCCAGGGGTCATCGACATGCGCCGTACCACCATCCAGAATCCTGTCGTCGGAAGCACAAGAGCGGCCTGTGCCGGGCGGGCGGTGCCGGTTGAGGCGCCGGCAATCCGGCAGGCTCTGTCCGCCACAGGGCGGGCCATATTCGCGCTGCTGCTTCTGTGGTTGGGACATGCGACGGCGCGGGCGACCGAGTCGCTTCCCCTCGCCATTGTGGCTATGGCTTTCGCCTTCCTCATCGCAGTTGCGCTGTGGAGCGCGGTGGCCGGAGTTGGTGCGCGGCGCTGATTCCAGTAGGAGGCTGCGGATATCTGGCGGCTGCCGGGCGTAGTGCGAGGTCCGCGACGGCGCCTGCGCCAGTTTCGGCACCGTCCTGTCGCCGGACCATAACGCGCTGCACCGCGATCATCTCCACCTCGAACAGGCAAAGCGTGGCGGCCGGAGCTTCTGCCGCTGAGCCGGTCCATGCGCAGGACCGCGCATGGACATTGAGCCCTGCGCATGGTCTGCTTGCCCGATGACGGAAGGTGAGCGAGCAGAGCCGGAGCACCGAAAAGAGGTCGCGACTGCGCATGTCCCGCCGCCGTCACTCGCCGGGGGACAGCTTCCCAAGGTGAATCAATTTCCAGGACGACAGGGGGACAGGGATGCGCAGACGCAACAGCAGCAATGACCGGACCGTCCACGCGTTGATGGCACTGTCCCTGCTGCTGGCGGCCTCTTCTGCGGTCGCAGCAGGGCGCGGGCATCAGGCGATGCTCACGCTCGACAGCCATCTCGACACGCCGGCCTCGCTCGATCTTCCCGGCTGGCGGATCGAGGACGCGCACGACGTCGACGTCGATTTCACCCAGGTCGACCTGCCGCGGATGCGCAAGGGCGGTCTCGATGGCGGCTTCTGGGCGGTCTATACGCCGCAGGGGCCGCTCGACGCTGCGGGCAAGGCCGCCGCGCGCGATTTCGCCTTCCGGCGACTGCTGTCGATCCGCGAAATGGTCGCCTCGCACCACAAGACGATGGAGCTGGCCCTGACAGCCGGCGATGCCGAACGTATCGCCAAAACCGGCAAGCGCGTCGTCTTCATCAGCATGGAAAATGCCTATCCGCTGGCGGACGACCCGACCCTCGTGCGCAGCTTTCATGCGATGGGCTTGCGGATGCTGGGACTCGTGCATTTCGCCAACAACCAGTTCGCCGACAGTTCGACCGATCCGGGCGGACCGCGCTGGAACGGTTTGAGCCCGCTCGGTCGCGAGCTGGTGACGGAGGCCAACCGGCTCGGCCTGGTCGTCGATGCGTCGCATGCGTCGGATGCCGTGCTCGACCAGCTTCTGGCGCAATCGCGCGCGCCGATCATCCTGTCGCATTCGGGGTGCAAGGCGATCTACGATCATCCGCGCAATGTCGACGACGAGCGGCTGCGGCGGCTGGCGGCGGCGGGCGGGGTCATCCAGATCAACAGCTTCGAACATTATCTGAAGGCTCTGCCGCGGAACAAGGAGCGCGATGCGGCGCTGCGGGCCCTGTCCGACCGGATCGACCAGCCCGGCCTGTCGGTGGCCGAGTATCGCGCGCTGCTCGCCGAGCGTCGTGCGCTGGTCGCGCGCTATCCGGTCGAGCATGCGAGCTTCGACGACTTCATGGCGCATCTGCTGCACGCGCTGAAAGTCGTTGGCCCAGACCATGTCGGCATCGGCCTCGACCTCGATGGCGGGGGCGGGGTGACGGGCATGAGGGATGCCGGCTCGCTGTCGCGCATCACCACCGCGCTGCGGGCGGCAGGCTATGACGACGCGGCGATCGAAAAGATCTGGAGCGGCAACCTGTTGCGCGTGGTGGCGGCGGCACAGGCCGTTGCCGACCCTCCCGCCTCCTGATTTCATCTGGCGGTCGTTCAGCCCTTGCGGAGCAGGTCGGCCGGGATCTCCGCATAGGGCATGATCATCCGGCCGTCGGGTGCTGCGGTGAAGGTTGTCTGGGTCGGATAGGCGAAGTTGATGCCCTCGCGGGCGAATGTCTCCAGTATCTCGACGCAGATCGAGTGCCGGACCGCGTTGAACACCTCCACATCCTCATCGATCACGTCGAAGAGCAGCTCATAGTCGAGGCTCGATGCGCCGAAACTGATCATGCAGCAGTGGAGGAACACCGCCTTGTCGTGGCTCGTGACGATCGCCTCAACCATTTCCGGAAGGCAGCGGCAGGTTTCCGGGCTGGTTTGATAGGTCACGCCGAGCATGAGCGTCGCGCGGCGGCGCATCGTGTGGGCAAGGTTGCGCAGCTCCTTGTTGAGCAGATTGGTGTTCGAGATCACCACCTCTTCGCCGGTCGTGGCCCGCACCCGCGTCGTCTTCAGGCCGATCGACTCCACCGTGCCCACGGTCTGGTCCCAGCGGACCGTGTCGCCGCGCCGGAAGGGGCGGTCGAAGATGATCGCGAGCGAGGCGAACAGGTCGGAGAAGATGCCCTGCGCGGCGAGGCCGATGGCGATGCCGCCGATGCCGAGGCTGGCGACGAGGCCGGTGATGTTGACCCCGATATTGTCGAGGATCAACAGGATCGCCACGATGAAGCAGACCGAGGTAACCAGCAACCGGATGATGCCGATCGCGGAGCCGAGCATGGAGGAGCCCGACTCCTCGTCGCCCGCGCGATATTCGACGATCCCGATGATCAGTTCGCGGACCCAGATCGCCGCCTGCAGCGCGGCTGCCACGGTGAACAGGAAGCCGATCGTCGTCGATATGACGGCGGGCGGGTTCGCATAGCCGCTGACCAGGCGCGCGGCGAGGGTGACGATGAAGAACAAATTGGTGCGCGCGATCGCCCGGCCGATGATCCTGGGCCAATGGCCGACATGTTCGCGCCTGCACAGGCGCGTGCCGAGCATCCGCAGGCCGTAGAGCACCGCGATGATCACCGCCCCGATCGAGCAGGCGATGACGATGCTCATATAATGGGTCGCGATCCAGCCGACTGTCTGGTCGTAGAATATCTCGGCGTCGCTCAGCGACTTGGCGAGAGAGGGGTCTCCGCCTGCGACGCTGGCGTTCGAAGCTGTCTTGGTCGGTACGGGCATTGGGCTTTCCGATTGATGTCTATTTGCTGGGAGCACTTCCCCAACGCGCCTGCGTCCGGCGTCGTTCCGGCTTCGTTTCGGAAGCCGCCTGCTCGGCGGCGAGTGCCGCGGCGGCGGCTGCGGCTTCCCGCTCGGCCTGTGCCTGCGCTTCGGCCTCCACCTCGCGGCGGCGCCGGCGGAACGGGTTCCAGACCTTCTTCTTTACATGCGTCTGGACATAGCGGTCGAACGATATCTCCACCGCGATCAGGAAGTAGATATAGGGCTGGAAGGCGATCCCGACGAAAGAACATCCCAGCATGAAGATCAGGTGGCCGTGCTGGAGCGCGCTGGCGAGCGGCGCCACCCAGGCATTTTCGCCTTCTTCCTTCTTGTAGGTTCGTCGGATCGCTTCCATCCGGAAAACGCCGATCAGGTGAACCGCCAGGAACATCAAGAGCCCTGGATAGCCCTGCTCGCCGAGCATCTCGAAATAGGCGTTGTGGAAGGCGCGGCCGGCATCATAGCCGATCACCTTGACCGTCGTTCCGTCAGCAGTCTTGTAGCTCATGTCGATTTCGAGCTTGTTGCCGATATAGGAGTTGAAGCCGCCGCCCAGCGGGTGGCTTGCCGCATAGTCGATCGTCCATTTCCACACGGCCAGACGCGTCGAGGCGGAAGCATCGCCCTTGTAGCCCTGGATCGTGTCCATTCGCTGCGTATAGCTTTTCGGCAGGAAAGGTATGCCGCCGATGACGATGCCCGCCATCACCGCGAGATAGAGCATCCGGCGCTTCGCCGCGCGCAGTTCGAGCAGCGCCATGAGCGCGATGCAGAGCAGGCCGGTGCGGGTCTGCGTGCCGATCGGGATCAGCAGGCAGGCGAAGGCCAGCGCATACCAGTAGAGCCGCGTCAGCAGCATCGGTTTCACGATGTAGGAATATTTCGCCATGTAGAGGATCAGCGGGATCGAGCAGATCGCGAAGGCGGAGATGGTGCTGCCCTCGTACATGCCACTGTTGTTGGCGACCATCAGGTTGAGCACGCCATAGCCGCCGCCGCCTGCCAGCGTCTTGGCGCCGCCGACCACCGCGATCGAAGACAGGCACAGCAGCATGAACAGCAGCACCCCCTCGATCCGGGCGCGCGTGTAGAGTGTCATCGGCATGAAGATCGAGAAGACCAGCGCCTTCCACACCCAGTCCCATTTCTCTTTGGCCGCATCGGGAAAAGCCGCGGTCAGTGTCGTGAAGCCGCAGAGCAGGAGCAGCAGGATCAGGATGATCTGGCGGGGAGAAGGGCGGGCCTGTGTCTTGTCGTCGTTGATCGCCCAGCCGAGAAAGGCTGCGATGAAGACGATCAGCGAGACGGGGATCGAACTGAGCAGATAATAGGAAAGCCGCTGCGGCGAAACGATGTCGACATAGATATAGGCGAGCACGAACAGAAAGGGACGCCGCAGTCCTGCGAGCAGCAGCGCGACCAGAAAGCTAATCAGGAACAGATCACGCACGGTCTGATCCCGGCCTCTGCTGGCCCATCTCCACGCCGGCACGGCGTTTCATCGGCTTTTTAGGAAGCACCGGCTTGAAATGGCGACCCGACTGGACGGGCTCTTCGTTGAGAAAGGGGTGCACCAGCAGCTTCCACCCGACGATGCCGAGCAGGAAGTGGGCGAGCAGCAGTGAAAGGGTGTCGATCATGACGGGGCCGCCCGATTCCGGTTGACATGCGCGGCGTCTTGAGGCGCGTTTCGCCGCACATGAAGATACTCCACGTCCTAGATCATAGCCTGCCGATCCACAGCGGCTATACTTTTCGTACACGCGCGATTCTCAAGGCGCAGCAGGCGATGGGCTGGGAGGTCAGGGCTGTGACCGGACCGCGCTACAATGCACCGTCTCCCGACCCGGCGGTGGAGGAGGGGCTGATCTTCCACCGGAGCGGCTCGGCGCCGGATGGCCCGACGCCGATCGGTGAGTGGCGCGAAGTGGCGGCGCTGCGCCGCCGCATATTGGAGGTGGCGACGGAGTGGAAGCCTGACCTGATTCATGCCCATTCTCCAGCGCTGGTCGGTCTTGCGGCTTCGCTCGCCGCACGCAGGCTGGGTCTGCCGTTTCTCTATGAGATCCGCGCCTTCTGGGAGGATGCGGCGGTCGGTAACGGGACGGGGCGCGAGGGTAGCCTGAAATATCGGGCGGTCCGCGCGCTGGAGAGCCATGTGGTGTCGCGCGCGGATGCGGTCGCGGTGATCTGCGAGGGGCTGCGGGCCGATCTGGTCGCGCGGGGCGTTGCGCCCGGCAAGATCATGGTATCGCCGAACGGGGTCGATCTGGAACTCTTCGGCGCCCCCCCGCCGCCCGATCGCGCGCTGGCCGCGCAATTGGCGTTGGGGGAGGCCGAGGTGATCGGCTTCATCGGTTCCTTCTACGATTATGAAGGGCTCGACGATCTGGTCGCGGCGATGCCGGCGCTGGTCGAGCGCTGCCCGCGTGCCGCCCTGCTGCTGGTGGGCGGCGGTCCGATGGAGGCCGCGATCCGGCGACAGGCGGAGATGTCCCCGGTCGCCGATCGTATCCACTTCGTCGGCCGTGTGCCGCACCAGGAGGTCGAGCGCTATTACAGCCTGATCGATGTGCTCGCCTATCCGCGCAAGTCGATGCGGCTGACCGATCTGGTGACTCCGCTCAAGCCGCTCGAGGCCATGGCGCAACGCCGTCTCGTCGCGGCATCCGACGTCGGCGGGCATCGCGAACTTATCGAGCAAGGCGTGACCGGCCTGCTGTTCCCGCCCGACGATCCGCCGGCGCTGGCTGCCGCGCTTGCAGGCCTGTTGCAGGATCGCTCGCTGTGGGAAGAACGCCGTGACGTGGCCCGGGCCTTTGTCGAGCGCGAGCGGAACTGGGCGGTCAACGTCGCGCGCTATCGCCCTGTCTATGAGCGCCTGACAACGGTGGGCGGAGCGAAGACATGATCGTCGAAAACGCAAATATGCGGCAGGAAAGTAACGGAATCCCAATTTTGCCTTATTAATGGGTGATAGAGTTAATATGGGCGTTCCGATGGTACAGAGCAAAGCGCGGCGGCGATCGAGCCTTATCTGGGGCAGCTTGCTGGCCATATTGCTGGGCGTGGCGGCAGCATTTTTCGTGCTGGCCATGCCGATCAGCCTGCTCGAAACGATCACGACGACGACACGCCTGTCCAAGCTGATGGTTCAGGCGGAGCCGCCCATCTCTCCCAATGACCGCACCCTCCTGGCGGTGCTGGCCGGCATATTGGTCTCGGCGGTCGGGTGGGTGATGCTCGACTGGTTGCTGTTCGGCAAAGCCGGCCTGAGCGTGATCATGCCGGGTCGCGAGGATGATTTCGAGGACGAGGACGACGATGCCTTTCGGCCGACCGACCCACTCGATCTGATCGGCCACAGCGGTAGCCCGCTGGCTCGGAACGACTGGGCGCCGGGCAACATAGCGAGCGATCCGCGTCGTCCGCTGTCGGCTCGCACCGATATCGGCGATCCCCCCCCCGGCGGTGCCCCGTTCCTGCCCGGTGTCGGCGACGCTTTTCCGCCTGCTGGCCAGATCCTGCCGGGTGCGGGCGTTTCTGCTCCGCCCCTGCCGCCCGTGTTGGGCGCATCGCCGCTGCCACCCCTCCAGCCGCCTTCGGCGCCGAGCTGGGCCGCAGATCCATTGCCGGCAGGGCGGGGCTCCTGGCCTCCGCTCGACGAGACGGTGCTGCCCGAGACGCTGATCGCCCCGGCTGCCCCGGTAGCGCCTTCGATTCCGACGCCCCCTGCGGCCCGGGCCGCCCCGGAAGTGCCGCCTGGCATGCCGAGCTGGCTGCCCGCGCCGGGCCCGAGAGTCGACGAGGGTCTGTCGTCGGCCGATCCGGCGATCGAGGACGGCATCCTCAGCCCGCCGGGGTTGCCGGTTTCTGCAACTGCCGAGACATCCGAGCCGGCGTCCGATCCTCTGGCCGGACGTCTTGCCCCGGTGGCGGTGCCCGACATCCTTGCGGCCTTCTCGCCGGCATCTCCCGTCGCGCCCGAAATGCCGCCGGTCGAGACTGCCGCTCCGCAGGTCGAACCTCCGTTCGAGCTGAATGTTACGGCGCCTGAAATTGCTCAGCCGGTAGAGCAGCCCCGGCCGGTTTCGACGATCGCGCCTTCGCTGTCACCGCAGGAGGCGACGAGACCGGCAAGCGCCCCGCCTCCTCCCGAATGGCCCGCTTCGACCGCCTCGCCGCTGGCAACACCGGTGGCATCGAACCGCCCCGTATCTGCGCGCGCTGGCAGTGCCGGTCTTGATCGTGCGCGTCTGGAGGATTTGCTCGAGCGGCTTGAGCGCAGTCTTGAAGGTCGCCGTGCCGCAGCTGCACGCGCGCCCGCGCAGCCAATCCCGATGGTCGTGCCAGCGCCTGCTCCGCAGCCGGCACCCACGCCGCAGCCATCGGTACCTGTACCGCCGGCCTTTGCGGCGCCGGTCGCGCCGGTGGTCCCTGACCCGGCAGGGGCGCCCATCGCGCCCATGTTCGGGACTGTGCCTGACCCGCGCTTCCCGGCCGATCCGGTGCCGTCTCCGCTGATCGCGCCGATCGTCTTCTCCGCGCCCGAGCCACCGATGCCCGTCGCGGCGAACCCGGCCCCGGCCGCGCGTGCGCAGGCGAGCGGAAACGCGCCCGCCAATGATGCGCTGCTCGAGCAGCCTTTGCATATGACGCTCGAACAATTGAGGCAGATGATCAGGCGCTGAGTGCGCTTCCGGCATCCAGCGTCAGTGCACGCAGCCGAAACATTGCCGGGTCGGCCGTCAGGTCGACCTTCTCCATCGATAGTTCGACCAGCAGATGGCCCGGCAGATCGAGGTCGGCCATGATCGCCGCCTCACGGAGCGTGCGAACCGCCTGATCGACATCCGGCCCGTCGATCGCGACATCCAGCAGGTGGCGCTCTCCGTCGAACAGCAGGCTGCGCCAGGGGTGGCTGTCCGATCGCGTCGCATGGAGCCGGGCATAGGGCCGGCAGCGTGATCGAAGTGCCGCGAGCAGCGCCTTGCCAGGGTCGCTCATCGGACCTGCTCTTTCGCCTCGGCCTGCCAGCGAGCGATATGCGCTCTGACCCTCTCGGCCGTCGCTGTTCGCGGTTCCCGGCCCCGACGAAGCGCTGCGACGAAGGCCGGGTCGCCCAGTGCCTCGCGGCCGAAGCGCGATGGCTTGGTCCCCGATTGCCGCAGGTGCCGCTCGACGTCTCTCAGCAGATACATTGGCTCTTCCTTTCTTCGACTCATATGTTCACTGTATGTTCTTTCTCATTTCCTACTTGTCTAGGAAAAATCCTAGGGATAGGGAGAGACATGACGGAAGACGTGCGCAGCATCCTCGACGAGTTGATCCGTGAGAGAGGCGAGGATTATTCCTCGCTGTCGCGGCTGATCGGGCGCAATCCGGCCTATATCCAGCAGTTTATCAAGCGGGGTACGCCGCGCCGCTTGTCGGAGGAGGACCGGGCGCGGATCGCAGCCTATCTGCGCGTGCCCGAAGAGCGGCTCGGCGGCAGGTCGGCATCGCCGCCTTCCAGGTCGGCAGCGGCGCATGACAATGGCTTGCGGGCCGTGCCGCGCATCGAGGTTCGTGCGTCGGCGGGGCCGGGGGGCGTGGCGGATATCGAGGAGCGGGGGCGACCGTTCGCCTTCGATCCCGCGCTGCTCAAGGAGATCGGCGCCCGGCGCACGTCACGGCTGTCGGTCATCCGCGTATCGGGCGAGTCGATGGAACCGACTCTGCGCGACCGTGACGACATTTTGGTCGACCTCAGCGCGACGACGCCCATCCCGGATGCCATTCATGTGCTCAGCCTGGACGACCTGCTGATGGTAAAACGGCTCGTTCATGATGGGGATAGCTGGATCGTCCGGAGCGACAATCCAGACTATGCGGATATAGACGATTTCGACCCGGCGGCCTTGCGGATCATTGGCCGGGTGCTGTGGTGCGGACGAAAGCTGTAGCCGCGCCCGTCTGGCGTTCGACGCTCAGCCGCGTCGGCGATCGTAGAAGTAGAGCGCGAGCGTGATGGCGACACCGATCGCGGTGCCGATGAGCGTGCCGGCCGAGGGCTGACCCTGCCGCGCGCCGATGACCGCCCCGGCAAGGATCGAGAAGGCGATGATCGCTCCGCCCGCGCGGGACGCTGTGCGGCTATTCTGTTCCATGGCGGCCCCCATGCCATGCTCCTCCCGGCGGCGCCAGTCATGTCCGCTACCGCGTCAGTCATGTCCCGGATGTCCCGGCACGGGACAGACCGTCCTGCCACGGGACATGGTAAAGAGTTCGTCGACCATCGAAAGCCCGGAAAACCGCCAATCCTGAAGTGCTGGCATGGGCCTTGTGTAGTGTTTCGCAGGTGTTCACGGGGTTCGCGATCTTGGAAGAGATATTCTACATCGCCCATCGGAGCAGTATCGAGCAGGCGCAGGAATTGCTGAGCCAGTTCGGCATGCTCGCGATCGATGAAGCGGCGGCGCGTAGCCGCCATTATCGGGAGCTCGGCAATTCGATTCGTTTCTGCGAGTGGCGCCAGATCGAGCGCTTCCTCGCCGTGCTCGCGCAGGATGTCGCGGTCGGCACGATCCACTGACTGACGCTTTCGCGCAACGCCTCCGCTTTTGTCGGCATTGGCATGCGGGGTGAGGGCAAGTTGGCGCTGGCGACGCCGCTGGCCTCCCGCTAGGGTCGCACGATGCGTTTCGACAGTATGCCGTCCGGTGCGCCCTTGCTCGTCTTCGGCGCCTTGCTGGTCCTTTCGGCACCCAGCGAAGCGCAACAGCAATCTTCTTCGATCTCTTCTGTCGAACCGGCCGAGCCGGGTGACGTCGATCCCTCGGCCGATATGGCGCCCTTGCCCGAGATGGAAGTCGACTGGCCGGATGCCACCGCCGCCGACGAGCAGGGGGGCGCGCGCCGTGATGCGGCAAGCGCATCACCAGCGGACACTGCCGTCGAATCCGATGACGAGGCGCTCGCCGATGCCCAGGCCGATCGCCGCTACGACGTCCGCATCGACGGGCTGACGGGCGAAGACGGCGTTTCCCCCGAAGCGGATGCGTCGATCCGCGCCCGCTTCAAGTCGCTGTCTGCGCTCGAAGAAGGCAAGGGCACCGGTAACACCGCCCAGATCGACCGACGGGCGCGGCAGGACGAGGCGCTGCTCGGTGAGCTTCTGAGGACCGCAGGCTATTATGACGCCAGCGTCGTCACGCGGATCGAGGGGCAGCGCGGCGAGCGTCTGTCGGTCATTCTCCGGGTGCGGGCGGGCACGATCTACACGCTGTCGACGGTCGACATGCCCGGCCTGACGGAGACCGGCGCACTGTCGGACGAGTTGCGGGAGGCCTTTACCCTGCGTCCCGGTGACCCGGCGGACTCGGACAAGATTGCCGTTGGCCTGGCGGCGCTCAAGACGAGTCTTGGCCAGCGCGGGCTGGTGTTCGCCAAGGTGGGCGAACCCAAATTGACGATCGATCACGAAGATAATCGGGCCGCCCTGTCGGTCGATGTCGATCCCGGCCGCGTCCAGCGGATCGGCGAGATACGGATCGATGGACGGCAATTGTTCAGCGCCAGACATCTAGGCCGGATCGCGCGTTTCAGGCGTGGCGATATCTATGACGCGACCAAGATGGAGGACTTCCGTCGGGCCCTGATCCAGACCAGCCTCGTATCGACAGTGTCGATCAAGCCCGTCGCCACGCCTGACCCGGAGGTGGTCGATATCGTCGTCAAGCTCGACCAGGCGCCGCCGAGAACGATCTCGGGTGCGATCGGCTATGGTACGGGCGAAGGCTATCGGGTCGAAACGAGCTGGCAGCATCGCAATCTGATCCGGCCGGAGGGAGCGGTGACCTTCCGGGGCGTGCTCGGTACGCAGGAACAGTCGCTCGGCGCAACGCTCCGCCGCAACAATTTCAAGACGCGCGACCGGGTGCTCACCGGCCAACTCGTCGTCAGCCATCTCGACCAGAATGCCTATGAGGCGCGCAGCGTGACGCTCGGCGCAGGCCTGGAGCGCCAGACCAACATCATCTGGCAGAAGAAATGGACCTGGTCCTATGGCGTCGAACTGGTCGCGTCCAAGGAAGACGATACGGTCAAGGCGACCGGCGCCCCCCGCCGCCGCCAATATCTGATCGGCGCGCTCCCCTCCAGCCTGTCCTATGACGGATCGGACGACCTCCTCAACCCGACGCGCGGTTTCCGGCTGGCGGCGCGCGTCTCGCCAGAGGCTTCGCTGCAAGGGAGCGCCTTCGGCTATTTCAAGGGCCAGCTCGACGGCAGCAGCTACATGCCGGTCAGCGACCGCATCGTTCTGGCGGGCCGCGTCCGTCTCGGTGCCATCTGGGGCGCCTCGGCGGAGCGGATCGCACCGACGCGGCGCTTCTATGCCGGCGGTGGCGGCTCGGTGCGCGGCTATGGCTATCAGAAGATCGGCCCGGTCGACATCAACGGCGACCCGGCCGGCGGCCGCAGCCTGGCCGAGTTCTCGATCGAGGCCCGCATCCGCTTCGGCGATTTCGGGGTGGTGCCCTTCTTCGACGGCGGCAATCTCTACGCCGCGAAGCTGCCGACCTTCCGCAACCCTCGCTACGGGGCCGGTCTGGGCGTGCGCTATTACACCAGCTTCGGCCCGATCCGAGTCGATGTCGGCACGCCGATCAACCGCCGAGCCGGGGACTCGCGCGTGGCGGTCTATGTGTCGCTCGGACAGGCCTTCTGATGAGCGTCGATCGCGACCTGGTCGAGGATGTCGAGGAGCGGGTACTGGCCTGGCGGCAGCGGCATCCCTTGCTGCGCGCGGTGGCTATCGTCTTGCTGGCCCTGCTGCTGTTGCTCTCAGCAGCGATCTGGATGCTCGACAGCGCACCAGGACATCGCCTGATCGCCGATCGGGTCGGCGCGCTGCGGCCGTCCTCCGGCCTGCGCATTCATGTCGGCCGGATCGACGGCTCGATCTGGAACCGTGCGACGATCCGCGACTTCCGCCTCTATGATGATCGCGGTCTGTTTCTCGAGGCGCCCGAACTGGCGGTCGACTGGCGGCCGGCCGCATGGATCGCGAACAAGCTGTGGATCCGCCGCGCGACCACCGACCTGCTGATCTTGCACCGCAAGCCCGCCTTGCGTCCGTCGACGCGCAAAGGGCCCTTGCTGCCCGGCTTCGACATTCATGTCGGCAAGCTGGAGGTCAGGAAGCTCCGTCTCGAACCTCCGGTTGCCGGGCGGCTTCATCTGATGACGCTCGACGCCGGCGCCGACATCCACGCCGGGCGGGTGTTGCTGCAGCTCAATGCGCGATCCAACGCCGCCGATCGCATCGCCCTCCAGCTCGATTCACAGCCCGACCGCAATCTGTTCGACCTCGACGCGCGGATCGAGGGTCCCGCATCGGGTGTGATCGCATCGCTGACGGGATGGAAGCAGCCGGTCGACGGCGTCGTCTCGGGCAGCGGCACCTGGTCCGCCTGGCAGGGGCGTGCCACGCTCGATGCCGGCGAGACCCGCCTGATCGAACTCGCGCTTCAGGCCAAAAAGGGCCGATATGCGCTTGAGGGCTTTCTCGCGCCCAGCCGCTTTCTTAGCGGCAAGTTGCAGCGGCTCAGCGACCCGCAGATCCGGATCAAGGGCGATGCCTCGATGGTCGATCGGCGCCTAAATGGACGCGCTTCGATCCGCACGCCGTCGCTGGTCTTCGATGTCCGCGGCGTCGCCGATCTCGCCGAATATGCCTTTGACGGCGTGCGTGTGAAGGGATCGCTGCTCCGCCCGCCGGCGCTGTTCCCCAACATGACCGGGCGCAACATCGCGCTCGACGCGCGCTTCGACGGGCCCTTCGCCACGGCGACCTACAGCTACACCCTGACCGCTGATCATGTCGCGTTCGACAATACCGGCTTCGACGTCGTTCGCGCGACCGGCAAGGGGGCTTTGTCGCCCGCGCCGGTAAAGCTTCCGGTCCGGCTGACCGCGCGGCGGGTTACCGGCATCGGCGACGTTGCGGGGGGCATCCTCGGCAATCTCTCGCTCGATGGCACGCTGCTGATCACCGCACGCAAGGTCACTGGTGACAAGCTCAAGCTGAAGTCCGACAAGCTGGCTGGCGACCTGTCCTTGCGGCTGGACCTGAAGACGGGCGCCTATGACGTCGCTCTGACGGGCAAGCTGCTCCGCTATTTCATTCCCGGCATCGGCATTGTCGACGTCAATTCCGAGTTGACGGTGCTGCCGGGCTCGGGCGGGCGCGGTACATCTGTGACGGGTCGCGGTCGGGCATGGGTACGCCGCTTCGACAATGGCTTCCTGCGCTCGCTTGCTGGCGGGCTGCCCTTTATCGACACTCGCCTTCGGCGCGACGCCGACGGCATATTGCATTTCGACCGCCTGCAACTGACCGCTCCGGATATCCGTATCAGCGGCACCGGCTTCCGACGACGGGACGGCACATTCTATTTCAAGGGCAGCGGCAGCCAGTCGCGCTATGGCCCGCTGCAGCTGACGCTCGACGGCAATATCAGCAGGCCCGAGGTAGATCTGGTGCTGGCCTCGCCCGTGCCCGCGCTCGGCCTGACCGACACCGTCGTCCATCTCGACCCGACGCCGCAGGGTTTTGCTTATCGGGCGGCAGGCGGTTCCTATCTAGGCCCATGGGACAGCCGGGGTGCGATAGTGATGCCCGCCGGCCAAGCCGCGACGATTGCGGTGGCGGCAGTGTCGGTGAGCGGTGCCGAGGGCAGCGGATCGATCCGATCGGACCCGCAGGGCTTCACCGGCCGGGTCGATCTCGCCGGCGGGACGGTGACCGGACCGCTGACCTTCTCGGTCGAAGGCGGGCTCCAGAAGATCGAAGGCCATCTGCGCGCCCGGAGGGCCAGTTTAGCGGCTGCCGTTCCTTTCACGGTCAACCGCGGCCGGATTGACGGAACCGTCCTGCTCGATCCGGCGGGCGCGCGGATCGACGCGACGGCGGCCTTGTTCGGGTCGATGATCCGGGGCGTGACGATCGGCCGCACCCGCGCGACGCTGGCGGCACGGGGCGGAAGCGGCACGATCGACGCCACCATCGCCGGTTCGCGCGGGCGTGGTTTCGAGCTGACGACGAAGCTGGGCTTCGCCCCCGACCGCCTGTCGCTGGCGGCCGAGGGGGTGATCGACCGCAAGGCGGTCAAGCTGGACGAGACTGCGGTGCTGCGCCGCGACGGCGACGCCTGGCGGCTCGATCCGGTGGCGCTCAGCTTCGCCAATGGCCGCGCGACGCTGGCCGGGCGATTCGGCGGAACGGCGAACGAGGTCCATGCTGTCGTCCAGTCGATGCCGCTGTCGCTGCTAGACATGTTCTATCCTCAGCTCGGCCTGTCGGGCGTCGCCACCGGCGATGTCGACTATCGGCTGCAGCGCGGAGCCCGCATACCGACCGGACGTGCCAGGCTGACGATCAAGGGACTGTCGCGATCTGGGCTGGTCCTGACGTCCCGCCCGGCCGATGTCGGCCTCGCCGCTGTTCTGACCGAGAATGTCGCCGCCGCCCGTGCCGTGGTCTCGAGCGGCGGCAAGGTGATCGGTCGGGCGCAGGCGCGCATCACCAACATCCCGCCTGCGGGCGCGCTCGACGACCGCCTGCTCGCAGGCAAGATCTTCGCTCAGCTCCGCTATGGTGGCCCGGCGGACATGCTGTGGCGCCTGTTCGGGGTCGAGACGATCGACCTGTCGGGCCCGATCGCGATCGGCGCGGACATCAGCGGAACCGGCGCCAATCCGGTCATTCGCGGAACATTGCGATCGACCCAGGCGCGGCTCGAAAGCGCGGTTTCGGGTACGGTCATAACCAGCATCGCCGCCAGTGGCCGCTTCGATGGCTCGACCCTGCTGATCGACTCGCTGAAGGGCCGTACGCGCGGAGACGGTACCATATCGGGCAAGGCCCGCTTCGACCTGTCCGCCGAAGCCGGACTGGGCATGGATGTCGCGATCGACGCCAACGACGCCCAACTGATCAACCGCGACGATATCGGCGCCACGGTGACGGGGCCGGTCCGCTTCGTCTCCAACGGCAATGGCGGGACCATCTCGGGCGATGTTCGGCTGGTGAAGGGGCGCTTCCAGCTCGGCCGGGCGGCCACGGTCGCGACGATTCCGCAATTCGCGACGATCGAGCTCAACCGGCCCGACGACGAGAATGAGGTCCGCCGCCGAGCCCCCTGGAAGCTCGACATCAAGATGGTCGCGCGCAACCAGTTGACCGTGTCGGGCCTCGGCCTGGACAGCGAGTGGCGCGGGCAACTCGATCTGGGCGGCACGATCGAGAACCCCTCGATCCGCGGCCGGATGGATCTGGTTCGGGGCGGCTATGAATTTGCCGGCCGTCGCTTCGATCTTGATCGGGGCGCGATCCGCTTCCTGGGAGAGACGCCACCCGATCCGCTGCTCGACATCACCGCCAAAGCCAATCTCAATGGCGTCAGCGCGACGATCGGCGTCGCCGGGACCGGACAGAAGCCTGAGATCAGCTTCACCAGCATTCCGGCGCTGCCCGAGGACGAGCTGCTGTCGAGGCTGCTGTTCGGCACCTCGATCACCAATTTGTCCGCACCCGAGGCACTGCAGCTTGCCGCCGCCGTCGGCTCGCTGCGCGGCAATCGCGGCGGGCTCAATCCGATCAATGTCGTGCGCAAGGCGGCGGGCCTCGATCGGCTGCGCATCCTGCCGGCCGATCCGACGATCGGCATCGGCACCTCGATTGCAGCCGGCAAATATATCGGCCGACGCACCTTCGTCGAAGTGATCAGCGACGGGCAGGGCTATTCGGCGACGCGGATCGAGTTCCAGCTGACTCGCTGGCTGTCGCTGCTGTCGAGCATCTCGACCATCGGTCGCCAGAGCGCGAGCGTCCGGGTCTCC
Organism: Rhizorhabdus antheiae; assembly: GCF_049889055.1. Classification (NCBI taxonomy): domain Bacteria; kingdom Pseudomonadati; phylum Pseudomonadota; class Alphaproteobacteria; order Sphingomonadales; family Rhizorhabdaceae; genus Rhizorhabdus; species Rhizorhabdus antheiae. Next base: position 46,099 of record NZ_JBLTWO010000002.1, read on the forward strand.
AAGGATTATTGAGCGGGGGCGGCGGTCCCCGCCAGGGCGTCGGTCAGCTGCATCCGACCGGCTGCGGGTTGTGTGCCTGGAACAGCTTGCCCCGCTCGGCCAGCACGACGATCACCAAGGCGGCCGAGGAGCCCAGCAGAAAGCCGAGGGTGAGGGGCAGGGTGGTTCCCTGGAAAGACTGGCCGATGGCAAGCCCGATCAGCGTGCCAACGACACTCTGCATGAAGCCCTGGATCGAGGCGGCCGTGCCGGCGATCGTGCCCATGCGCTCCATGGCCATCGACCCGAAGTTGGATCCGGTCAGGCCGAACAGGAACATCGTCATCCCCTGCAGGATGGAGAAGGTCCAGATCGTCTCGTGACCGCTGACAACGATCGCCAGGCGGACGAGGCACAGCAGGATCATCGCGACCAGCGCGCTGTGCGACACCAGCCGGGTGCCGAGCCGCTCGACGATCCGGGAGTTGATCAGTGCGGCGATCGCCATCATGCCCGCGATCAGGCCGAAGCCGGGCGCGAAATATTGTGGCGCATTGAAGCTGTGGGCGAAGATCTGCTGCACGCTGTTGAGAAAGCCGACCAGCCCGCCATAGATCACGGCTGACGCCAGCGCATAGCCAAGCGAGCAGCGGTCGCCGAGCGTCATCCGCGTCGCTTCTACGATCGACCCGACACCGATCGAGCGGCGGTTGGCGGGCGTCAGCGTTTCCGGCAGGCGGATCGCGGCCCAGGTGCAGACCATCAGACTGAAGCCGCCGAGCAGATAGAAAATCCAGTGCCATGGCGCCACGAGCAGGATCAGTTCGCCCAGCGTCGGCGCCGCGATCGGTACCGCCAGGAACACCATGAAGCAGAGCGAGGTCACCCGCGCCATGCGCCGTCCGGCATAGCAGTCCCGGACGATCGAGATCGACAGGATGCGGGTGGAAGCCGCCACGAAACCCTGCAGGCCGCGAGAAATCAGCAGCAAATCGAAGCTGCCGGCATGGGCTGCGACGAAGCTGGTGACCGCATAGATGCCGAGCGTCGAGAACAGGACGGGCCTGCGGCCGAAGCGGTCGGCGAGGGGACCGAAGATCAGCTGACCGAAGCCGAAGCAGCCGATATAGACCGCCACCACCAGCTGCTGGTGGTTCTCGATCGTCACGCCGAGCTCCGATCCGATCCGGCCGAGCGCGGGCAACATGATGTCGATCCCCAGCGCGTTGACCGCCATCAGCGACGCCATCAACGCCACGAACTCGCCGAAGGGCAAGCCGTGGGACATGTTTTCGTCCTGAAAGGTCTGGGGAGCGTTCATCGAAAAATCCAGTCGCGCCTTAGGCTTGCGGGCGGACGCTGGCAACCCGCCGGGGCATGCCAAAAGAGAAAGGGCCCCGGAGCCGAAGCCCCGGAGCCCTTTCCTGTGCCGGTGAAGGCGAAGATCAGTTCGAGAAGTACATGTCGAACTCGACCGGGCTCGGGGTCATCTCCCAACGGGCGACTTCCGGCCACTTCAGTTCGATATAGGCTTCGATCTGGTCCTCGGTGAACACGCCGCCCTTGGTGAGGAAGGCGTGGTCGGCCTGCAGCGAGTTCAGCGCTTCGCGCAGCGAACCGCAAACGGTCGGAACCAGGGCGAGCTCTTCCGGCGGAAGATCGTACAGATTCTTGTCCATCGCCTCGCCCGGATGAATCTTGTTCTCGATGCCGTCGAGACCAGCCATCAGCAGCGCCGCATAGCAGAGATAGGGGTTCGCCATCGCGTCCGGGAAACGGAACTCGACGCGCTTCGCCTTGGCACCGGTGCCATAGGGGATGCGGCAAGAGGCCGAGCGGTTGCGCGCCGAATAGGCGAGCAGAACCGGCGCTTCATAGCCCGGGACCAGGCGCTTGTAGCTGTTGGTCGTCGGGTTGGTGAAGGCGTTGAGCGCCTTGGCATGCTTGATCACGCCGCCGATGAAATAGAGGCAGGTGTCCGACAGACCGGCATAGCCGTTGCCCGCGAAGAGCGGCTGACCCTTGTCCCAGATCGAGATGTGGGTGTGCATGCCCGAGCCGTTATCTTCCTTGATCGGCTTCGGCATGAAGGTGACGGTCTTGCCATAGGCCTGCGCGACCTGCCAGCAGACATATTTGTAGATCTGCATGCGGTCGGCGGTCTGGACGAGCGTGCCGAAGGTCAGACCGAGCTCATGCTGAGCAGCGGCGACCTCATGGTGGTGCTTGTCGCAGGGCAGGCCCATTTCGAGCATCGTCGAAACCATCTCGGCGCGGATGTCGACGGCGCTGTCGACCGGAGCGACCGGGAAATAGCCGCCCTTGGCGCGCGGGCGGTGGCCCAGATTGCCGCCTTCGAGCGCCTTGCCGGTGTTGGTCGGCAGCTCGACGTCATCCAGCTTGTAGTAGCTGGAGTTGTAGGTCGTATCGAACTGGACGTCGTCGAACATGAAGAACTCGGCTTCCGGTCCGACATAGACGGTGTCGCCGATTCCGATCGACTTCACATAGGCCTCGGCGCGCTTGGCGGTCGAGCGCGGGTCGCGGGTGTAGAGCTCGCCGGTCGACGGCTCGACGATGTCGCACACCAGGATCAGCATCGGCGTGGCGGAGAAGGGGTCCGTCCAGACAGCGTCGAGGTCCGGCTTCAGGATCATGTCGGATTCGTTGATCGTCTTCCAGCCTTCGATCGACGAACCGTCGAACATGAAGCCGTCGGTCAGCTCGTCCTCGCCGACGACGCCGGCGCACATGGTGAGGTGCTGCCACTTGCCCTTCGGATCGGTGAAGCGAAGATCGACCCACTCGATCTCCTGGTCCTTGATCATCTTGAGAATGTCAGCGGGCTTGTTCGCCATATCCTTGCCTTCCCCGTGAGAAAATCCGTGAATGTGTCGGGCGGTGTGCCGCCCCTGCTCTAAATTGGCGCCGCGGCGATCAGATCGCGTCGGCGTCCCTCTCTCCAGTCCGGATGCGGACCGCGCCCTCGACCGGCAGGATGAAGATCTTGCCGTCGCCGATGCGACCCGTCTGCGCGGCAGATGCGATCGCTTCGACCACCCGCTCGGCCAGGCTGTCGTCGACAACGACCTCCAGCTTCACCTTGGGCAGGAAGTCGACGACATATTCGGCACCGCGATAGAGTTCGGTGTGGCCCTTCTGCCGGCCGAAGCCCTTGGCTTCGGTCACAGTGATACCGGAGACGCCCACTTCGTGGAGGGCTTCCTTAACTTCATCGAGCTTGAAAGGCTTGATGATGGCTTCGATCTTCTTCACCCATGCCTCCCCGGACAGCACTTACGTGCCCTCCATAAGCGTGCGGTCGCACGAGTCGCAAGGATGCAGGGTCGCTAGGCTCAGATATTCTGCCGCGCTGCCGCGAAACGGGGCAAATATGAGGATATTGCCTAAAACTCAGGCAGGCGTTGCATGAAATTTCAGCGATGGTGCCATCAGCGAATCAAGCTTGCGCGATTCCCTCAGATATAGGGCGGCTGGTGCAGGCCCTTGGGACTGGCCGTGAATATCTCGCAGCCATCGTCGGTGATGCCGATCGAATGTTCGAACTGGGCCGACAGTGAACGGTCGCGGGTGACCGCCGTCCAGCCGTCGTCGAGCAGCTTCACGTCGGGGCGGCCGATATTGATCATCGGTTCGATCGTGAACAGCATCCCCGGCCGCAGCTCGGGTCCGGTGCCGGGGCGGCCGACATGGACGACTTCGGGGGCGTCATGGAAGACGCGGCCCAGGCCGTGCCCGCAAAAGTCCCGTACCACGCCATAGCGGTGCTTTTCGGCATGCCGCTGGATCGCGTGGCCGATGTCGCCCAGATGGTTGCCCGGCCGCGCCTGTTCGATGCCCAGCATAAGGCATTCATAGGTCACCTCGACCAGCCGGCGCGCCTTGATCCCCACGTCGCCGACCAGAAACATCCGGCTGCTGTCGCCATGCCAGCCGTCGAGCAGGGGAGTGACGTCGATATTGACGATGTCCCCGTCCTTCAGCGTGCGTTCGCCGGGAATGCCGTGACACACGACATGGTTGATGCTGATGCAGCAGCTGTGGGTGTAGCCGCGATAGTGCATCGTCGCGGGAACGGCGCCGGCGGCGATCGTCATGTCGTGGACGATCCGGTCGAGTTCCAGCGTGCTGACGCCGGGCACGACGTGCGGCACCAGGGCGTCCAATATCTCGGCGGCCAGGCGCCCGGCAGCGCGCATGCCGGCGAACCCTTCTGGGCCGTGCAGGCGGATCGCGCCGGTGCGCGGATGGCTGGTGCTCGTATCGTCGGCAAGAATGTAGGTGGTCATCGGGCACATATAGGCCAAAGTTGCGCGGTTTACGAGCCTCGACCGCCACGCGGTCGATCGGGCAAGAAAGTCTGCGATGCCCCCTCAGGCAGCTTCCACGCCGCCGCACGTCGCTCTATGGACGCGCCATGACCGAGATATCCTCCGCTTCCGCCGACCGAGTCTGGACGGCCGCCCTGCTCGTCATCGGTGACGAGATCCTCTCGGGCCGCACGCAGGACCGTAACATCGCGCAGGTCGCGCTCTGGCTCAATCTGCAGGGCATCCGCCTTGCCGAGGTGCGCGTGGTCGCTGACGACATGGATCTGATCGGCGAAGCGGTCACCCAGCTCAAGGCGCGGAACGACTATCTGTTCACGACCGGGGGGATCGGGCCCACCCATGATGACATCACGGTCGACGCCATCGCGGCGGCGCTGGGCGTATCGGTGGTCGTGCATCCGCGCGCCCGCGCCGTCCTCGACGACTATTATTCGACGCGCGGCGGCCTGAACGAGGCCCGCCTGCGCATGGCCCGTGTGCCCGAAGGCGCCGACCTGATCGAGAATCGCATGTCGGGTGCTCCCGGCATCAGGATCGGCAACATCTTCATCCTGGCCGGCGTGCCGCACATTGCAGGCATGATGCTGGAAGCCCTGTCCAACACGCTCGAAGGCGGCAAGCCCATGCTGTCGAAAACGGTCGGCTGCTGGGTCGCCGAAAGCGAGATCGCCGATTTTCTGGGCGCTGCCGAGAAAGCACACCCCGGCGCGCAGATCGGCAGCTATCCCTTTTTCCGCGAAGGGAGGGTCGGCGCCAATTTCGTGATCCGGTCGACCGACGCGGCGATCCTCGACGCCTGCCTGGCCGAGGTGGTGCGCGGACTGAACGAGATGGGCCACGCCCCCATGCTCGACGGTATCTGACCGCGCTCAGCCCGCAACGGGCGCCGCCTTGCGATCCGACCGTTCGAACAAGGCCAGGGCGAAGAAGGCCGCGAAGGCGAAGCTGGCCGCGATGACGAAGGCCGCGCCGGGAAAATGGAACGGTGCGGTCGGGCCGGTGAACCAGGCCAGTGCGGGGTTGAGCAGCAGGGGCCCGGCGATCGAACCGAGCGCGTTGAGGCTGCCGATGAAACCTTGCATCTCGCCCTGCCGGTCGGCGGTGGTCTGGCGCGACATCAAGGCGGTGATCGACGGCTGCACCAGCGCCTGGAGCGCGGAGACGATGATCATGACGAGCGCGAACCACGCCAGCGGTACCAGCGCATAGCCGAAATAGCAGCTTCCGGCGACGACGGCGCCGAGCATCGCGGTACGTCGCTCGCCGAAACGCTTGACCGCGCGACCCAATATCCCCTTCTGGACCGTTATCATCGAAAGGCCGGCCAGCGCCAGCGAAGCGCCGACCATCCCGTCAGACCAGCCATATTGGGCGATGGCGAAATAGGCCCAGGTCGCGGGATAGACCATTGAGGCGATGTTCCAGAGCAGCAATATGCCGGCGAGGCTCAACACGCCGGGCAGGCTGCGCGCGGCGAGCAGCGCACCGATGGGGTTGGCACGCGCGATGCTGAAGGGGCGGCGATTCTCCCGCGCCAGCGTTTCCGGGAAGAAGAAGGTACCGAACAGCAGATTGGCAGCCGAGCAGGCGGCCGCCGCGTAGAAGGGCACGCTGTGACCGAACTCGCCGAGCAGGCCGCCAATCGCAGGACCGATGATGAAGCCGAGGCCGAAAGCCGCGCCGACGAGGCCGAAGCGGCGCGCGCGGTCCTCCGGCTCGGTGATGTCGGCCAGCGCGGCAGTCGCGGGGCTGAACGACGCGCCGAACACGCCGGCCAGCAGCCGGCCCACGAACAGCCAGGCAAGATTGGGCGCGAAGCCCATCAGAATATAGTCGACCGACAGCCCGGCCAGAGCGAGCAACAGAATCGGCCGGCGTCCGAAACGATCCCCCAGATTGCCGGCGAGCGGGCCGCAGAGGAACTGCATGAAGGCATAGACCGTTGCCAGCCAGCCGCCCATCCGCGTCGCTTCGTCGAGGGTCAGGTGGCCGACCTCCATCACGAGGCGCGGAAGGACCGGAATGACGATACCGAAGCCGATCGCGTCGATCAGGATGGTAACGATGATGAAGATCGTGGCATTGCCTCTGCCGCGCGACGTTACAGACATGCCATTCCTATTTTCCGCCGGCCTCGCGAGCCGGCTCTTCATCGAGCATCATGATCTCACCGCGGGGGACCATGAACAGCGGCAATGCAAGGACGTCCGACCACCGGCTATTGCCTTGGCGCCCACATTGCCGTTCCATAGCCGAAACACAAGGATGACGGGACCGCGCTTCTCGCCCATCATCCCTCCAGCAAGGAGAGCCGCATGACCCGTATCGCCCTGTCCTATGTCGCGACGCTCATCGTGTTCGCGATCGTCGATTTCGTCTGGCTCAAATACTCGGTCGACATATTGTATCGCCCGGTGATCGGATCGATTCTGGCGCCCGAGCCGCGCATGGCACCTGCGATCATCTTCTACGCTCTCTATATCGCCGGCCTCGTCTATTTTGCGGTGACTCCGGCGCTGAACGCCGGCCAGTGGCAGACCGCCGCGATCCAGGGTGCGTTGTTCGGCTTCTTCGCCTATGCGACCTACGACCTGACCAATCAGGCGACGCTGGTCGTCTGGTCGTCGAAGATCACGATCGCCGACATGATCTGGGGCTCGTTCGTCTCGGCGGTCGGCTCGACCGGCGGCTATCTGGTCACGAAAGCGATTTTGAAGGGGTGACGGGATGAAGGTGGAGGGCGGCTGCCATTGCGGCCTCTTGCGGTATGAGGCCGAGATCGGCGAAGGGCCGTTCGGGATTCTCGATTGCAACTGCTCGATCTGTTCGATGAGCGGCTACCTCCACCTGATCATCCCCGAAAGCCGCTTCCGGCTGCTCGACGGCAAGCAGGACACCAACACCTATCGCTTCGGGTCGGGCAAGGCGCGCCACATCTTCTGTTCCCAATGCGGGATCAAGAGCTTCTATCGCCCGCGCTCGCACCCGGATGGGATCAGCCTCAATCTGCGCTGCATCGACGACTGGCAGGACCTGCCCGTCGAGATCCGCCCCTTCGACGGGCGCAGTGTGTAGCCGCTATCGGGCCGATGGTTTCAGCCGGTAGTGGCTAACCGCCCAGGGCCGCCCGCCGTCGAATCCGAACAGGCCTGCGGTGGCCAGGAAGAACAGGCGCCAGCGCCGCTCCCACAATTTGGCGTCCGCACCATAGGTCTGGCGGAAAATCTCCGCGATGGCCGGCTGGTTGGCGTCGAACCGCGCCAGCCAGTCAAAGGCGGTGCGCGCATAATGTTCGCCGTTCCAGCGCCACTCCTCCTCGACCGTGAAAAGGTCGGGGAAATGCCGGATCAGGCCATGGCTGGGCATGATTCCGCCGGTGAAGAAATGCTGCGCGATCCAGTCGGCCTTGTCGGCATGGTCGAAGCGGTAGCTCGCCCGGTCATGGGTGAAGATATGGATGAACAGATAGCCGTCGGGCTTCAGCCAGCCCTTCACCTTGGTCAGCAGCGCGCGCCAGTTCGACATATGCTCGAACATCTCGACCGATACGACCCGGTCGAAGGCATGATCCGCCTGAAAGTCGTTCATGTCGCAGGTGATGACGGTCAGGTTGGTCGAGCCCTGCGCTCGGGCCAGCTTCTCGATATGCTCGCGCTGCGAATGGGAATTGGACACGGCGGTAATGCGCGCGCCCGGATAGCGCGCGGCCATGTAGAGGCTGAGCGAGCCCCAGCCGCAGCCCAGCTCCAATATCTCCTGGCCGTCCGCCAAGCCGGCATGAGCGACCGTCTGAGCCAAGGCTAGCTCTTCGGCATCGCCGATAGAGTCCTTCGGATCTCCATAATAGCAGCAGCTATATTTGCGGCGCGGGCCGAGGCACAGGTCGAAGAAGGAGGCCGGCACCTCATAATGCTGGGCATTGGCGTCGTCGGTGTGGATCGCGATCGGGAAGCTGTCCATGTCGCGCGCGAAGGCCGCTTCGGCGTCGGCCTGGACCGCCAGCTTGCGCGCGGTGCGGCCGACGAGGAAGCGAACACCCGCCAGCGTCACGGCATCGGGAAGCGGCAGCCGTTCGACGGCTGCGGTGGCGGTGGCGATAATGTCCATCAGTTTTTCCTGGGCGGTAGGGGGAAGAAGGCGCTGGTGCGCGCCATATAGGATCGGAAGGCATCGCCCCGGCTCTTGAGCATGTGCTGCTCGAGCAGGGGGATGCCGGAGACATGGACGAGCAGCCAGTACATCAGAAGCGGGCCGATGAGCGTCAGATAGCCGGGCCACCAGCTTCCGCCGATGTCGATGGCGATCACCGGATAGGCGACCCAGCCGAGCCATTCGAAGAAATAATTGGGATGGCGCGACCAGGTCCAGAGCCCCTTGTCGCAGACCTTGCCCTTGTTCGCAGGGTCCTTGGCGAAGGCGCGCAGCTGGCGATCGGCAATGCCTTCGCCGACCACCGAGACGAGCAGCAACCCAAGGCCGATCCAGTCGGTGATCGACAGAGCGGGGCCGGGCCGATGCGCCGCCGCGAACACCGTAACCACGAGGCCGACGCCGCACAGCGCCTGGATCTGAAGGAACAGGAACAGCCGCCGCTGGAAGCTGTCGCCCCATTCGCGGCGGAACTCGGCATAGCGGGGGTCCTCGCTCTTCGCTTCGGCGGTGCGGGCGAGGATGTGGAAGCCCAGCCGGAGCGACCAGAAGCCGACGAGACCGGCGACGAGCCAGATGCGCGCCAGGGGGGCGTCGCTGCTGGTCATCAGCGCGACGATCAGTCCGCCGATCCCGATCGCGAAGGACCAGAAGACGTCGGCCCAGCCCGACTGGTGGGTCGCCTTCTGCACGGCCCAGGCCGAGGCCATCATCACGGATAATACGGCCGACGCGACCAGAATGCTGACGATCGGATTCAAGAAATTGTCCCTCCAGGTCGCGCTTTCCTAGTCCCATACGGGGAAAGCCGCCAAGCCGTTGCACGAAATTTCGCATTGCGCTTTGTCGACGTCGGGGTAGCAGTCGACCCAGGGCAAAGGCGCAACCTGTTCGTCCGTCGGGCCGTAGCTCAAGACGGGCAATGCGTTGGGTAAAGGGTAGTGGGAGCATGACCAATTTCCGCAGAGGACGGCGTATCGCCGTCGTCGGCAGCGGTATCACCGGCCTTTCGTCGGCCTGGCTCTTGTCCAGGGACAATGAGGTGGTGCTGTACGAGGCGGAAAATCGTCTCGGAGGACATACGCGAACGATCGATGTCGACACCGGCGTCGGCGGCGTGCTGGGAGTCGATACCGGCTTCATCGTCTTCAACGACCGCACCTATCCGAACCTGATCGCGATGTTCGAACATCTGGGCGTGCCGACCCGGGTGACGGACATGAGCTTCGCGGTGTCGCTCGACGACGGGAAGCTCGAATATGCGGCGGGCGACCGCCTGTGGCAGCTGTTCGTCCAGCCGTCGAATATCGTCTCGCCGCGCTTCTGGTCGATGCTGCGCAACCTCGTCCGTTTCTACCGCGACATGGGCGCGCGCACCGATGGTTTCGGCGGGATGACGCTCGGCCAGCTGCTCGAGCAGGGCCGCTATGGCGAGGCGTTTCGCGACGACCATCTGCTGCCGATGGCCGCCGCAATCTGGTCGGCCCCCGCGCAGTCGCTGCTCGACTATCCCGCCGAGGCCTTCGTCCGCTTCTGTAACAATCATGGCCTGCTCGACCTCGGCACGCGGCCCAAATGGCGCACTGTCGTCGGTGGCAGCCGCACCTATATCGATCGCCTGATCGCCGGCTTCCGGGGGGAGGTGCGCCTCGGCACCCCGGTCGCCCGGATCGAGCGCAAGGCGGGACAGGTCACCATCATCGATGGCTCGGGCCAGTCCGACCGCTTCGACGATGTGATCATCGCGTCGCATGCCGACCAGGCACTGGCGATGCTCGCCGATCCGAGCCCGCAGGAACAGGAACTGCTCGGCGCGTTCCGCTACAGCCGCAACCTGACGGTCCTGCACCAGGATGCCACGCTGCTGCCCAAGCGGAAGATGCTGTGGGGTGCATGGAATTATTTCGGACGGCGCTATGCCAATGACGCGACCGGCGATCTGTGCGTCAGCTATTGGATGAACCGCCTGCAGGGCTATTACACGCGCGATCCGCTGGTCGTCACGCTCAATCCCCACCGGCCGATCGACCCCAAGCTGGAGATCAGCCGCACCAGCTTCGATCACCCGATCTTCGACCATGCCGCACTCGACGCCCAGCACCGGATCTGGGCGATCCAGGGGCAGCGCAACACCTTCTTCTGCGGCGCGCATCTCGGCGCCGGCTTCCACGAGGATGGGTTGCAGGCAGGGCTTGCCGTAGCCGAGATGCTCGGCGCGCGGCGGCCGTGGACGGTCGAGGACGCCAATGGTCGCCTGTCGCTCGATCTGGCCCCGGTTCGGGAAGCCGCCGAGTGAAATCTGCCATCTATGCGGGGGAGGTTTTCCACCGCCGTTTCCGGCCGCGCGGCCACACCCTGCGCTACCGCATGTTCCAATGCCTGTTCGACCTCGACGAGATCGACCGCATCGACGGCGCATGCCGGCTTTTCTCGCGCAACCGCTGGAACCTCTTTTCCTTTCAGGACCGGGACTATGCCGATCGCTCGGGGAAACCGTTGCGGCCGCAGATCGAGGCTCTGATGCGGCAGGCCGGTCAGGAACCCGACGGCGGCGCCATCCGTTTGCTGACGATGCCGCGCATGCTGGGCCATGTCTTCAATCCGCTGAGCGTCTGGTTCTGCCACCGCCGCGACGGGACCCTGTCGACTATCATCTATGAGGTGACAAATACCTTCAAGGAGCGCCACAGCTACGTCATTCCCGTGACCGATGCAGGCGCGGACGGAGCCTTGATCCGCCAGACCTGTGACAAGGCCTTCTACGTCTCGCCCTTCATGGATCTCGATATGCGCTATGATTTCACGGTCGAGCCTCCGATGGGGAAGACACGTGTCGTCGTGGCCGGCGGCGATGCCGACGGGCCGCTGATCGTTGCCGCCTTCCAGGGTGATCGCCGCGAACTGAGCGATCGGGCGCTGCTTGGCGCTTTCCTGCGCCACCCATTGCTGACGCTGAAGGTCGTGGCCGGCATCCATGTCGAGGCGCTGTGGCTGTTCCTCAAGAAGGTCGGTGTGCGCCGTCATGTCGCGACGCCAGGCGATGGCGTCTCGATCGTGGTGCGGGCATGAGCGTCGCCTTCCGCCGCGAGAGCGACGATGAACATCTCGAACCCAAATTCGAGCTGCCGATCCCGCCCGGCCCCAATCGCGTGACCGAGCGAGGCGCGCGGCTGACGATCGAGCGGCTGGAGGCGATCGAGGCCGCGATCGCCGAGGCTGTCGAGCGGAAGGCCGGGGAGGACGAGATCAAGGCGCTGCGACGCGATCAGCGCTACTGGGCCACCCGTCGCGCGACGATGGAGGTGCAGCCCGCCGCGACCGGCGATGTGGCCGCCTTCGGCACGGCGGTGCGATACAGGCTGAAAGGCAAGGAGGCCGAGGTGTCGATCGTCGGGGACGACGAGGCCGATCCCGCCGCTCGCACCATCTCCTTCTCGTCGCCGCTGGCGCGTGCGCTGATCGGTGCGGGCGAGGGGGACTATGCCGATTTCGGGGGCAAGGCCGATGCGATCGAGATCGTCGAGGTTCGCCCGCTCGGCTGACCGCTGACGCGAAGAAGGCCGCGCTCCTTCCGGACCGCGGCCTTCGCTTTTGCCCCTGTAGCAAAATGGGTGATCAGGCGGCGACGGCGCCTTCTTCCGGGTCACGCAGCACATAGCCGCGGCCCCATACGGTCTCGATATAATTCTCGCCACCGCAGGCCAGCGCCAGCTTCTTGCGCAGCTTGCAGATGAACACGTCGATGATCTTGAGTTCGGGTTCGTCCATGCCGCCATAAAGGTGGTTCAGGAACATTTCCTTGGTCAGCGTGGTGCCCTTGCGGAGCGAGAGGAGCTCCAGCATCGCATATTCCTTGCCGGTCAGATGGACGCGGGCGCTGTCGACCTCGACCGTCTTCGCGTCGAGATTGACCGCCAGCTTGCCGGTACGGATGACCGACTGGCTGTGGCCCTTCGAGCGGCGGACGATCGCGTGGATCCGGGCGACCAGTTCTTCGCGGTGGAAGGGCTTGGTGACATAATCGTCGGCGCCGAAGCCGAGCGCGCGGACCTTGGAGTCCATCTCGCCGATGCCCGACAGGATCATGACGGGGGTCTGGACCTTGGAACTGCGCAGCTTCTTCAACACGTCATAGCCGTGCATGTCGGGCAGGTTGAGGTCGAGCGCGATGATGTCATAATCGTACAGCTTGCCGAGATCGAGGCCTTCCTCGCCCAGGTCGGTGGTGTAGACGTTGAAGCCTTCGGCGCCGAGCATCAGCTCGATGCTCTTGGCGGTGGTGGGATCATCCTCGATCAGCAAAACCCGCATAGGATCCGTTCCTGTTTACCCGGGGGAGGAGCCCAGCCGCTCCGCGCTGCCCGTCAACCTGTGTTAACCATGCCGTTAATGAAGGTAAAAGGTTAACGCGCTCTTAAAATCCATCTGCCAATTTTACCTAGGTAAAAAATCCGTGTCTTTCCGAGCGCTTAGTTTGGACGGATTCGTTCGGGTCAGATGTCGGGGCGAGTCGCTTCTGATCCCGTGATATGGGCCTTGCGTGATTTCCGAGCGCCCCGCCCGCCATTCCGGCAGTCCTTGCGGCATCAACGCTTCGTCGAAAATAGGTGAACATGGACATGACCGGCGATGCGCCGGATGACCTCGTCACGACTCGCCGCAGCGTGCAGCGGCGTTAACGGCTGGCCGGTTCGACCCGTTCGACGGCGATCCCTTCGGCCGACAGCATCTTCTGCACCGACACCGGTCCCGCCAGATGCCCGGCGCCGACCGCGACGAAGAGCGTGCCCGGCCGATCGAGCCGCTGCTTGAGCCAGGCCGCCCAATTGGCGTTGCGTTTGCGCAGCAATATCTCGCGCAGATGCGGGGTCAGGTCCTCGTCCTCGTCGAACTGCCTGGCGATGGCCGCTTCGTCGCCCGTGCTCCACGCCTTGAGCAGCCGGTCATAATCGGCCTTGGCATCGGACTTGCCGGTAGCGAAGCTGGTCAGCATCTCGCGCTGATCGGCCTCGGACAGGGTAGAGAACATCGCCAGCTGGTCGGCGACCGTCTCCAGTCCTTCGATCTTCTTCGTCGTTGCAGATGCGGGCAGTGTCGACGGCGGGGCGCTGTCGACGGGCGCGGCCGACGGCGCGGCGAAGGCGCTGGTCAGGCCGTCTTCGACCCCGGCCTCGCGCTGCACGCCCAGATCGCGCATCATCGCGCCCATCAGGACGAAGCAGGCCTGCCAGGTCGGCATGCGGCTGAGCATTGCGGGATCGATCTTCGCCTTGACCAGCAGCGCCTCGAACGCCGGCCGCGCCTCGGGCGCGACGCGCTCGACAATCGGCGGCAGGCTGCCGTCCGGCGGCGGGAACAACGAGGCCATGGCGCGGGGGTCCTTGTCGACCAGCGTCTCGATCACCAGCGTGTCCGACGATTCCATCGCCTTGCGAATGCGCTCGTCCTCCCAGACGTAGCCGGGCGGCAGCGCGTGGATCGTCCCGAACAGATAGATGGTCGTGTCGGCGTCGCCGAACTTCCACAGGGCGGGGGCGGCCGCGGCCGGCGACGCAATGAGCAGGGCGAGGAGGGCCGAGACGGCGCGTCGAAACAGCTTCATTCACTCCATGTAGAAAGAGCCAGGCGCAATTACGAGGGCCGCGCGTGCAAGGCCGTTTTCCTTGACCCGCAAGGCCCCCTGACGCAAAGGGCGCGGCAAGTTCAATCCCGCCCGAAGGACCTTCGTCTTGGCGACCAAGCCGCTCTCGTTCCAGCGCCTGATCCTGACGCTCCACGACTATTGGAGCGAGCAGGGCTGCGTGATCCTGCAGCCTTATGACATGGAGATGGGCGCGGGCACCTTTCACCCGGCGACCACGCTCCGCGCGCTGGGTCCGCAGCACTGGAAGGCGGCCTATGTCCAGCCGTCGCGCCGCCCGACCGATGGCCGCTATGGCGAGAACCCGAACCGGCTCGGCCATTATTATCAATATCAGGTGATCCTGAAGCCGAGCCCGCCCAATCTGCAGGAGCTCTATCTCGGCAGCCTCGAGCGGATCGGTATCGACCCGCTGGCGCACGACATCCGTTTCGTCGAGGACGATTGGGAAAGCCCGACGCTGGGCGCCTGGGGCCTCGGCTGGGAAGTCTGGTGCGACGGCATGGAGGTGACCCAGTTCACCTATTTCCAGCAGGTCGGCGGCTTCGACTGCAAGCCGGTGGCCGGCGAGCTGACCTACGGGCTCGAACGGCTGGCGATGTACATCCAGGGCGTCGACCGGGTGTACGACCTCGCTTTCAACGACGACGGCGTCACCTATGGCGACGTCTTCCTCGAAAATGAGCGCCAGTTCAGCGCCTATAATTTCGAGGCGGCGAACACCGAGACGCTGTTCCGCCAATTCACCCAGGCCGCCGACGAATGCCGCGCGCTGCTCGACCGCGAAAAGCCGCTGCCGCTGCCCGCCTATGACCAGGCGATCAAGGCGAGCCACATCTTCAACACGTTGCAGGCGCGCGGGGTGATCTCGGTCGCCGAACGCCAGGCCTATATCGGCCGCGTCCGCGACCTGGCGAAGGGCGCCTGCGCCGCCTGGATGGCGCATAACGGGTGGGAGGCATGATCCTCCCCTCCACCGCTTCGCGGTCCCCCTCCCCGTGGCCGGGGAGGACCTGTGATGGCGGATATTCTGGCGTGGGTGCGGGCATGATCCTCCCCGGGACGGGGAGGGGGACCGGCGCAGCCGGTGGAGGGGTAGCGACGCTCGCCCCTGGCCCGTCGCTTTTTGAAGAGAATGGATATCAGGTGCTGAGAGTGGCTGCTGAGACTCTGGTGAAGACGCCGCGTTCGGCGGTGGCGGGCATGAACGCGATGGTGGCGCTGGCGACGGCACCCCTCCACCGCTTCGCGGTCCCCCTCCCCGTGACCGGGGAGGAGCTGTGATGACCGATTTCCTGCTCGAGCTTCTGTCCGAGGAAATTCCGGCGCGGATGCAGGAGAAGGCCTCGGCCGATCTCGCCCGCATGCTGACCGACGAACTGGGCAAGGCCGGCATCGTTGCCGAAAAGATCACCAGCTATGTGACGCCGCGCCGGCTCGCGCTGATCGCGCACGGCCTGCCGGTCCAGACGGCGGCCTCGTCCGAAGAGGTCAAAGGCCCCAAGGCCTCCGCGCCGCCGCAGGCGCTCGAAGGCTTCCTCCGCAAGACCGGCCTGACCCGCGAGCAGCTGGTCGAGCGGGACGGTGTCCTGTTCGCGGTGATCGAGAAGCCCGGCCGCTCGACGGTCGAGCTGCTGTCGCAGGCGATACCCGCGATCGTCCGCGCCTTTCCCTGGCCGAAGTCGATGCGCTGGGGTACGGCCTCTTCGTCGACATCTGCGCTGCGATGGGTGCGCCCGCTCCAGGGCATCGTCGCCCTGCTGGGCGAGGCGATCGTCCCGATCGAGATCGACGGCATTGTCAGCGGTGCCGCGACCGTCGGCCATCGCTTCCACCATCCGGGCCAGATCACGATCGGCAGCGCCGCCGACTATGTCGAGAAGCTGCGCGCCTGCCATGTCATCGTCGACCCGGCCGAGCGCCGCGAGATCATCCGCAGCCGCGCCGCTGACCTCGCCGCCGCCGCCGGACTGGTCGTCGTCGAGGATGAGGGGCTGGTCGCCGAAAATGCCGGCCTGACCGAATGGCCGGTGCCGCTGCTCGGCCATTTCGACCCGGCCTTCCTCGAAGTGCCGCGCGAGGTGATCCAGCTGACGCTGCGCACCAACCAGAAATATTTCGTGCTGAACGACGCCGAGGGGCGGCTCGCGCCGGCCTTCATCTGCACCGCGAATATCAGCGCGAAGGATGGCGGCGAGGGCATCGTCGCCGGCAACGGCAAGGTGCTCGCCGCCCGCCTGTCGGATGCGAAGTTCTTCTGGGAGCAGGACCTGAAGGTGCCGCTCGCCGAGCAGGCGAATAAGCTCGATCAGATCGTGTTTCACGAGAAGCTTGGTACCGTTGCCGACAAGGTTGACCGCGTGGCCAAGCTGGCGCGGTGGCTGGTCGAGCAGGGTATCGTTGGGGACCGAAGCGCGTCTAACGCGGCCATTGCAGATCAGGCTGAACAGGCGGCGCGTCTCGCCAAGGCAGATCTTGTGACCGGGATGGTCGGCGAGTTCCCAGAGCTTCAGGGCATCATCGGCGGCTATTACGCCCGCGCGGAAGGCCTGCCCGACGCCGTCGCCGACGCGATTCGCGACCACTACAAGCCGGTTGGACAAGGCGATGAAATCCCCACTGCGCCCGTTACGGTCGCGGTGAGCCTGGCAGACAAGCTGGATAGTCTGACTCGATTTTTCTTGATTAACGAGGGGCCTACCGGCTCCAGAGACCCTTTCGCACTGCGCCGAGCTGCTCTGGGGGTTATTGGCCTGATCCTTAAAAATCAGCTGAGGTTTCGACTAGAGAGTGCTTTGCTAACAAGTGTCGAAGACGATCTTGATGACTTTAGTAGCGTTTTTTCGGGCCGCATCGAGGAGAAGGTCGGGGAGTTCTTCGCCGACCGCCTGAAAGTCCAGCAGCGCGAGGCCGGCATCCGCCACGACCTGATCGACGCGGTATTCGCGCTGGGTGGGGAGGACGATCTCGTCCGCCTGCTGGCGCGGGTCGAGGCGCTGCAGGCGTTCGTCGCGACCGAAGATGGCGCGAACCTGCTTGCCGGTTACAAGCGTGCCGCGAACATCCTCAAGAAGGAAGGCGGCGTCCCGGCGGGTGCGACAGCGACCCCCGACTATGCACCGGAGCCGGCCGAACAGGCGCTGATCGACGCGCTGGATGCGGCCGAGCCGCGCGCGGCGGCCGCTGTCGAGGCTGAGGATTTCGGTGCCGCCATGTCGGCATTGGCGTCGCTGCGCGGGCCGATCGACGCCTTTTTCGAGGCGGTGATCGTCAATGATCCTATCGAGGCCAAAAGAAACACTCGTCTGGCCTTGCTTGAAAAAATCCGTGCTGCGGTGCACAACGTCGCGGACTTTTCGAAAATCGAAGCCTGAGTCGATTGCCGCGCCTCCCGCACAAGGAGGTGGGTCGTGATAGGGAAAGTGACGACTATATGACCACGCAGTACGTGTATCGTTTCGGTGGCGGCGTCTCCGACGGGGGGAAGGGCGACAAGAATCTGCTGGGCGGCAAGGGTGCGAACCTTGCTGAAATGGCTTCGATCGGCCTTCCGGTTCCGCCCGGCTTCACCATTTCGACCGAGATGTGCCGTCGCTTCTATGAGGAGGGCGAGCGCTTTCCCGACAGCCTGAAGGCCGAGGTCGCCAACGGCATCGCCCATATCGAGGCGATCACGAACAAGAAGTTCGGCGTCGCCGCCGACCCGTTGCTGGTCTCGATCCGCTCGGGCGCGCGCGTCTCGATGCCGGGCATGATGGACACCGTCCTCAACCTGGGCCTCAATGACGAGACCGTCGTCGGTCTGGCGACCGTGTCGCAGGATGCCCGTTTCGCCTGGGACAGCTATCGCCGCTTCATCCAGATGTATTCCGACGTGGTCCTCGAGCTCGACCATGGCGCGTTCGAGGAAGCGCTCGAGATCGCCAAGGAAGACAAGGGCTATTCGCTCGACACCGAGCTGACCGCCGACGACTGGCAGGCGCTGGTCGCGAAGTACAAGGACATCGTCGTCGAACTGTGGGGCAAGCCTTTCCCGCAGGACGTGCACGAGCAGCTCTGGGGCGCGGTCGGCGCGGTCTTTAAGTCGTGGCAGTCGGAGCGCGCGAAGGTCTATCGCCGCCTCAACGACATCCCGGGCGACTGGGGCACCGCGGTCAACGTCCAGGCGATGGTGTTCGGCAATATGGGCGACACCTCCGCCACCGGCGTCGCCTTCACCCGCGACCCGTCCAAGGGCGACCGGGCCTATTATGGCGAGTTCCTGATCAACGCGCAGGGCGAGGACGTCGTTGCCGGCATCCGCACCCCGCAATATCTGACGAAGGTCGCGCGCGAGACGGCGGGCGCCAAGCCAGCGTCGATGGAAGAGGCGCTGCCCAAGGTCTATGGCGAGCTCGCCAAGGTGTTCGACCTGCTCGAAACCCATTATCGGGACATGCAGGACATCGAGTTCACCGTGCAGCAGGGCAAATTGTGGATGCTGCAGACCCGCTCGGGCAAGCGCACCGCCAAGGCCGCGCTCAAGATCGCGGTCGACATGGCCAATGAGGGCCTGATCACCCGCGAGGAGGCCGTCGCCCGCGTAGACCCGTCGGCGCTCGACCAGCTGCTCCACCCGACGCTCGATCCGAAGGCGCCGCGCGACGTGATCGCCAAGGGCCTGCCGGCCTCGCCGGGCGCCGCATCGGGCATGGTCGTGTTCGACGCCGAGACCGCCGAGAAGCGCGCCGAACTGGGCGATGCCGTCATCCTCGTCCGGGTCGAGACCAGCCCCGAGGATATTCACGGCATGCATGCCGCCAAGGGCATCCTGACGGCGCGTGGCGGCATGACCAGCCACGCGGCGGTCGTCGCGCGCGGCATGGGCCGTCCCTGCGTGTCGGGCGTCGGCACGCTGGCGATCGACGCCAAGGCGAAGCTGTTCCGGGTGTCGGGCCGTGAGGTCCGCGAGGGCGACATCATCACCATCGACGGCGCCACCGGCGAGGTGATGCTGGGCGCCGTGCCGACAGTGCAGCCCGAACTGGCGGGCGATTTCGGTACGCTGATGGGCTGGGCCGACGAGGTTCGCCGCCTGAAGGTCCGCACCAACGCGGAAACCCCGCTCGACTGCAAGACCGCGCGCATCTTCGGTGCCGAGGGCATTGGCCTGTGCCGGACGGAGCATATGTTCTTCGACGCCAGCCGCATCACGGCCGTGCGCCAGATGATCCTGGCCGAGGACGAGAAGGGCCGCCGCCTCGCGCTCGACAAGCTGCTGCCCGAGCAGCGCAAGGACTTCACCGAGATCTTCGAGATCATGGCGGGCCTGCCGGTGACGATCCGTCTGCTCGATCCGCCGCTGCACGAATTCCTGCCGCATGAGGAAGAGGAATTCGCCGACGTCGCGGCCGCAACCGGCATCGGCGTCGAGGCGCTCAAGCGTCGCGCGGCCGAGTTGCACGAGTTCAACCCGATGCTCGGCCATCGCGGGTGCCGCCTCGGTGTGACCTATCCCGAAATCTACGAGATGCAGGCGCGGGCGATCTTCGAGGCGGCCTGTGACGTCGCCGAGAAGTCGGGCGCGGCCCCGATCCCCGAGGTGATGGTCCCGCTCGTCGCGACCCGTCGCGAGCTCGAACTGATGAAGATCGTGATCGACAAGGCGGCGCAGGCCGTGTTCGCCGAAAAGGGGCGCACGATCGATTATCTGGTCGGGACGATGATCGAACTGCCGCGCGCCGCGCTCAAGGCGGGAGAGATTGCCGAAGTCGGCGAGTTCTTCTCCTTCGGCACCAACGATCTGACGCAGACGACGCTGGGCGTCAGCCGCGACGATGCGAGCCGCTTCCTGACGGCCTATGTCGACAAGGGCATCTATCCCAAGGACCCGTTCGTCAGCCTCGACATCGAAGGCGTCGGCGAGCTGATCGAGCTTGCTGCCGAACGCGGACGCAAGACGCGCGGCGACATCAAGCTCGGTATCTGCGGCGAGCATGGCGGCGACCCCGCGTCGATCGCCTTCTGCGAGCAGATCGGCCTCGATTATGTCTCGGCCTCGCCCTATCGCGTGCCGATCGCCCGCCTCGCTGCTGCCCAGGCAGCGCTCAAGGCGCGGAAGTAAGCGGGCAGGGAGGGCGGGAGCGGCCCGGTCCTCCCGCCGTTCATCTGCGGCATGCGGTGAGGTGACGCCTCTCTTCGGAGGCGCTACCACCGGGACATGCTTCCGCTCCGACCCGTCGCCGCATCGAGCCGGCTAGGCCTGCTCGACGCGCTTCGCGGCTTCGCTCTCTGCGGCATCTTGTTCGTCAACATCATCGACATGGGCGGGCCGATCGCGATGAACCGGCCGCTCGGCGATCCGTCGCTGGCCAATCCCGACTGGCAGATCTGGACGATCAGCCAGCTTTTCCTGACCGGCACGATGCGCGGCCTGTTCTCGATCCTTTTCGGAGTCGGCCTGCTTCTATTCCTGGGCGGCGGGAGCGAGGAGGAGCGGCTGCCGGCGATGCTCCGCCGGCTTTCTCTGCTCCTGCTGTTCGGCATCGTCGACGCTACGTTGCTTTTGTGGCCGGGCGACATATTGGTCACCTATGCGCTGGCCGGTGCGATAGCGCTTTGCTTTCGGCGTCTGCCCCCGGCCCGTCTGCTGGGGCTGGCCGGGATCGTCATGCTGCTCCTGTCGACCTGGGGCGCGGTCGAGGCGCCGGGAATCCGGCCGGTGGACATGGTCTACTCGGCGCCGATGCTGACCCGTGAAGGGGCTGCCCGGCTGGGCAGCTATGGCGACAGTCTCGCCTATATGACGCTCGTCAGCTGGATCTGGGCGAAGAGCGGTTTTCTCTATTTCTGGATCGGCGATGCGCTGATGTTCGTCCTGCTCGGCATGGCGTTCCACAAGCTCGACTGGTTCCGCGGCGAAGGCCGAACGATGCCCCTCCTGCGGATATTGGCGATCTGCTACGGCGGCGGGCTTTCGCTGCGGCTATTGCAACTGCTCTTGATCTGGCCCGGCGGAAGCGCGCCCACGACTTTCTCGGCTTTCGTCGACCAGCCGGCGCGATTGCTGATGACGTTCGGGCATCTCTCGCTCTTCCTGTCGATCTGGCGGCTCGGGACAATAGCTGGCGCGATGGCTGTGCTGGAGCGGATGGGCCGCATGCCGCTGACCCTCTATCTCGGCCAGAGCATAGCCGGCGCCTGCATCTTTGCAGGCTTCGGGCTCGGCTATTGGAACAGCCTCACTTGGCCGGAACTCTGGCTGGTTGCGATCGCCATCCTGATCGCCGAAGCGGCCTTCGCCTGGATCTGGTTCCGCAGTTTCGCCTATGGCCCGCTCGAATGGCTATGGCGATGGGGGACCTATGGCAGGCGCGCCGCGCTCACGCGCTGAGCGGATGCCGCTTCAGGCGAAGCGGCGCGCATGTTCGTCAAATTCGCCCCGGCGCAGCATGTCGGCCTGCTCGCGCCAGCGCTCTTCGGCGATGGTCCCTGGTGCCATGCCAAGCCAGCCTTCGAGCGAGGCTTCGTCGTTGGGCGACATCTGGATGACGTCGACATAGCGGTGAAGTCCGAGCTCGTTGAGCCGCACCTCGCCATTGCGCCCGACGCCGTAGATGCGGGCAAGGTCGTCCCGCTTGCCCGAGGCGGCGGCGGCGATGGTGCCGGCCGTCCGGCTGCCGATCGCGGGGCTATATTTTTCCAGTTCGGCGATACGCTCATTGGCGGCAGCGCTGCGGGCCAGCAGCGCGTCGCGCTCCTTCTCCACCGCCAGTCTCTGATCGCGCTCGGCGGACAGCCGCTCCACCTCGTTGGAGAGCCGGACGACCTCGCCATCGGCGGTCACCCGCGCGGCGCGCTCGTTCTGGAAGGCCTTTTTCCATTTGCGGCTGCCCGACAGGGTCAGCAGGCCGAGCAGCCAGCCCAGAAGCAAGACCAGCGCGACGATGATCCATTGGTTGGTGGTGAATGCCGGCATCGACTGCCCTCCTATCAGTGAGGGTTAGAACCGCCGGGCACCTCATCCGTTCCGCACACGGCGCGGAGCGGGGGGCGGCTATTTCATCACATTGTCGCTGATCGAGCAGGCGGCGGGCCCCAGAATGACGACGAACAGCACGGGCAGAATGAAGACGATCAGCGGCACCGTCATGATCGCCGGCAGGCGCGCGGCTTTCTCTTCGGCGCGCATCATCCGGTCGTGGCGGAACTCGGCCGACAGGATGCGCAGCGCGGCGGCGAGGGGGGTGCCATATTTCTCGGTCTGGATCATCGTCGTGACGACGCCCTTGATCGAATCGAGATTGACCCGGTTTGCGAGATTCTCGAACGCCTGCCGCCGGTCGGTCAGGAAGCCGAGCTCGATCGCGGTGAGCGCGAACTCGTCGCCAAGTTCGGGATAGGCCTTGGACAGTTCGCGCGCGACGCGGTTGAAGGCCAGGTCGACCGACAGGCCTGCCTCGGCGCAGATGACGAGCAGGTCGAGCGCGTCGGGCAGCGCCTTGCGGATCGCGGTCTGCCGTTTGGAGATCAGGTTCTTCACATAGATATCGGGCGCCTTGTAGCTGGCGATCAGCGACCCGGCGACGATCAGGTAGCGCTTGAGCGCGCTCGCTTCGGGAAACCAGTTGAGCAGATAGACGCCGATCGCCGCCGTGCCGCCGATCAGGATCGGCGCGACCAGCCGGAAGAAGATGATGGTGATCGCCGAGTCCTTGGACCGGATGCCGGCCCGCGCGAGGTTCAGCGTCGCCGTCTTGAGCTGCGAATCCTGCAGCATCTTCATGCTGCCCAGGATGACGCGCATGCGGTCGACCGAAACGCTGCTCTTCTTCTCCATCTTGGCGCGGCGGCGCGTCTTTGAGGCAGCGACGCCGGCCTTGAGCTGCTCGCGCCGATCGTTGAGCGCGCGTACGCGCCGCGCCATCGGATCGCGCGCAAAGGAGCGGACGAGATGGTGTCCGACGATCAGCATGACCACGGCGGTCGCGAGCGCGATGCCGATCGAGAGCAGCGTGCTGAAGAAATGGGGGCTGACGCTGTGCTCCATCATGCCCTCAGATCTCGAAATTGATCATCTGGCGCATGATGAACGCGCCGATGCTCATCCAGCCCAGCCCGGCGATGCCCGCGATCACCAGCCGCTGGTCGGTGAAGAAGCTCCCCATATAGGTCGGGCTGATGAAGCTGATCAGGCCGAATACGATGAAGGGCAGAACGCCGATGATATAGGCCGATGCCTTGGATTCGGACGACATCGCCGCGATCTTCAGCTTCATCTGCATGCGCTTGCGCAGCACCTCGGACAGGTTCGACAGCGTCTCCGCCAGATTACCGCCGGTCTCGCGCTGGATGGCGAGGGTGATGACGAAAAACTGGAACTCGGGCGTGCCGAGGCGATCGGCAGTTTCCTGCAGCGCGGCCTCCAGCGTTCGGCCGATCTTCATCCGGTCGCTGACCGCCTGGAACTCGCTGCCGACGGGGCCTTCGATTTCGGACGCGATCGCAGCCATCGTCTCCGCCACGGGCAGACCGGCGCGCAGCCCGCGTACCAGCAGGTCGATCGCATCGGGGAAGCGCTGCGTGAACTGGTCGAGGCGCCGCTTGGCGAGCATGTCGAGCAGCATCGGCGGCAGGCCGAGCCCCGCCGCGATCGCGACGATCGCCGCCATCCACACCGGCAGGCCGGCAATGGTCAGGCCGAACAGAGGCAGGGCGAATGCGATGCCCGAGCCGATGAAATATTGGCGGAGCGTCCATTTCTTGCCCGCCGCTTCCATCTTCCGGATGATCTCGGCGGGGTCGGGGAGGAAGCGGTTGACCAGCGTCCTGGGGCGCTGCTGCACGGTCGCGCGGCTGGCGAGGAGCTTGCGGACCTGCTCGTTGACCGGCGGCTCGCCCGACACATTGTAGCGGCCGCGCACGGTCGACAGCCGCCGCGCAAGCGCGCGCTGCGCCGGCGGCCGGGCCAGCACATAGAAGAAGACCGTCATGACGACCGCCATGACCATCAGGAAGAGGATCGTCAGCATGTGACGTTCATCCCCGGCACGTCATTTCCGGGCAATCTTCGACTTGGGCTGGAAGATCGCCATGAACTCGTCGAGGAGCGAGGACTTGGCCGAGCGGTTCTCTGCGTCGGGATCGTCGTTCGAGAGCGCGATCAGCTTGTCTGCCATCTGCTGATAGGCCTGGCCGAGCTTGGAACTCTTGCCCGCTTCGGCGATCGGCTTGCCCAGCTTGGCGGCGTTGACCGCCTGCTTGTGGTCATAGGGCAGCAGGAAGTCGATCTCGCGCTCGATCGAATTCTCGAAATCCTTGCGGCCGATCTCGGTCAGGCTCGGATGGACCTTGTTGGCGACGACGAGCACACCGGCCTGCGGCGCGTTGTTCTTGAGCCAGGCGAGGATGCGGATCGTGTCGCGCGTTGCGGCGAGAGTCAGGTCGACGACCAGCACCACCGACTGCACTTCGTGAAACAGGTGGGGGTGCTGCACCATCATCATGCGGGGAATGTCGACGATGGTGCACTCGAAGGCGCCCTTCATCTCTTCCTGCAGCTGAAAATAGGCGCCGCCATCGGTGATGATCGGGTTGTTGATCGGCGCCTCAGCCGACAGCACCGACAGCTTGTCATTGGCCTTGACCAGCGCGCGTTCGAGAAACAGCCCATCGATGCGCGCGGGATTGTCGATCGCATCGGTCAGCCCGCGTCCCGGTTCGAGGTCGAGCGCCAGCGCTCCGGTGCCGAAATGCACGTCGAGGTCGAGCAGCGCGGTGCTGATTTCCGCCGCCTCGCCCATCAGCCAGGCGAGCGAAGCCGCGACGGTCGAGGCGCCGACCCCGCCGCGCGCGCCGATGACGGCGGTCATCGTGTGGATCTTGGCGTCCTCCGCCATGCCATGGCGCGGACCCATCAGGATCATCTGCGCCTGGGCAAGCGCGTCTCGGATCTGGTCGGCGGTGAAGGGCTTGAGCAGATAATCCTGGATGCCGCTGTTGAGCAGTTCGCGGTAGAGCCGCACATCGTTGACCATGCCCGCCGAGATCACGATCGTACCGGGCTCGCACACCTCGGCCAAGGCGTTGACGTCGTTGAGAGGATCGATCGATTCGCTGAGGTCGACGAGCAGGATCGTCGGGCTGGCCGAGACCGAAAGCGACTGGATGGCCGCGCGCAGGCCGCCCTTGTTGACCGATTCGGGGGGCCAGCCGAGTTCGAAGACCAGCGGCTTCAGCAGTTCGGCGCTGAGATCGTCGGTGACGAAGGCCGCGAAGGGATTGCGGGTCTGCTGCTGCTTGGCATTGAAAGGCGCGTTCATTCTCCGCCCCCCTTGGTCGATTCGATCTTCAGGCCGTTCTGCGAGGTCGGCACCGCGTCGCGCCACACCTTGATCGCCTTGGCTGCGGTGTCGGCCGTGTCGCCGCGTCCGCGCTGCCCGCGCACCAGATCTTCGGGATTGGCGACCATCGCCGCGAGCGTGGAGTTGATCCCGCAACCGAAATTGCTCGAGGCTCCACCGGTGAAATTGGGCTGCGACGCGGCACTGAAATCGGGACAGCCCGGAACCGCCGCGACCGAGCGGCTGACGACGATCCGCACATGGCCCGGTGCCAGCGCGCCGGCCGTCACCGGCGCTCCGTCGCTGATGAGCAGGCCATAGCGCGCCACGAGCGGCGCGATCGCCGCATTGGCCCGGCCCGGAAACGCACCCGTATCCACGCTCACCCTGTCCCCATAGTCGAGACCGAGCGCATCGAACCATTGCAGCACCCGCGCACGATCGGCGGCGGTGAGGTCGCCGGCGGGCACGTCGAGGGTGAAATCGCTGCGCTGTACGATCGGCTGATGGACCGATTCGACGCCCCGGTTCGAGCGTCCGGCGGCGGGCGCCGCCAGCACGACGGCGAGGCCCATAGCGATGAGGATGATAGGCGCGCGCATCTGGCTCTCCCGCATGCCGGTCAATTGGTGGAAAAGCCGGCGTCGGGCACGGCTTGCTGCCGCGCGGCCGAGGGCGGCTCGGTTGCGGGAACGGTGCGCGGCGGCACCAGTCTTGGCGCAGGGTCGCGAGCGCCGGAGCGGCCCATGAAGGTCTGTCCGGCGATCAAGCGCTCGGCATCTGTCGCAGCCTTCATCCCCGTGGTGGGTAGCGCGATCTGCTGCGGCGAGACCGGCTTCACGAGATAGGGCGTGACGACGATCATCAGCTCGGTCTCGTTGCGCTTGAACGCGCTCGAGCGGAACAGCGCGCCAAGGATCGGGAGGTCGCCCAGCAGAGGCGCCTTGTCGACGCTACTGTTCTGGCCGTTCGACATCAGGCCGCCGATCATGAAGGCCTGGCCGGAGCCGAGCTCCACCGTGGTTTCCGCACGACGCGTGGTGATGCCGGGGATGGTGAAGCCGGACAGGCGCACCGATCCGGCGTCGGTCAGCTGCGACACTTCGGGGCGGACCCGCAGCGATATGCGGCCATCGGCCAGCACGGTCGGCGTGAAGGACAGGCTGACGCCATATTGCTTGAACTCGACCGAAACTGCGCCGAGCCCCTGCGACAGCGGGATCGGGATTTCGCCGCCGGCGAGGAAGCTCGCGGTTTCGCCCGAGATCGCGGTCAGATTGGGCTGGGCGAGGGTAGAAACGAGGCCGTCAGCCTCGGCCAGATCGAGCGCCGCGGCGATGTCGAGGCCGAGGAATTTCCCCGCGAGCCCGAGCGAGGTCCCCGATCCTGCACCCTTGCCGAGCGAGCTGAGATTATAGGTCGTTCCCGGCGAGACCACGAACTGGCCTGTCGCGGGATTGAAAGGCAGCGACAGCGTGCCGGTCGGGAAGCCGAACTGCGAGGACGCGTCGATGCGGGGCAGGCTGCTGATGTCGGTGTTCGTGATGCTCCCGAAGCTGCGGCCCTGCGCAATCCCGAACAGGAAGCCGCCGGTCGTGTCGCGGTTGAGCAGGTTCACCCCGATCGACTTGGCGAACTCGCGGCTGACCTCGGCGATCTTGACCTGCAGATTGACCTGCAGCGGCACGGCCGACTTCAGGCGGTTCACCACCTGCGTATCCTTGCCGACGAACTGTTCGACCAGCTTCTGGGCCTCGGCGACCGTGCTGGGGCTGTCGACGGTGCCGGTCAGCAGCACGATGCCGTTCATCGTCGTCGCGGTGATCGCCGCTTCGGGCATGGCGAGCTTCAGCATCGTATCCACGCTGCTGATGTTCGCGCCTACGCGGACGATCGAGGACCAGATCACCTTTCCGGCCCGGTCGGTAGCATAGACGGCGGTCTCGCCCGGTCCCTTGCCGAACAGATAGAGCTGCGTCGAGGAGCGGACCTGGACGTCGGCGATCTTGTCGTCGGCAACGAAAAGGTCGGTCATGGCAGTCGGCAGCGCGATCATCTCGCCCGAGCCGATCGACAGGGTGAGCGTGTCGCTGGGTCGGCTGATGGTCGCGGTGCGAACGGTCGTGGCGCCGCGTACTGCAGCCGCCTCGGCGATGACGGGCGAGAGCGCGACCGAGGCCAGCAGCAGGGTTCCGATGGCGCGGCGCATCACTTGGCCCCCGCCGTGCTGAGCGTTACCGCATTACCACGCGCGACGCGTACGCCGGACTGCGATGGTGCCGGTGCGACCGGGGTTGTCTGCGCGCCACCAGATGGCCGGGGCGGCACGCTCGACCGCTGGAAGCGCGAGACATCGGCGCCCACGGTATAGCTTGGATTGTCGTCGACCGGCCGCGAGGTGAGTTCGAGCAGCATCTGCCGCTCGGTCTGAGGATCGGCGTCGGCGGGCAGCTTCACGTTGCCGCTGGCGATCCGTTCCTCGAGTTCGGCGCGATTGTCCGCGATCGAGCGCAGCGCGAGCGACAGCTGCCCGATCGACTGGGCGACCGCAATCTTCTCGGCGATCTTCGGGGTCGCCTCGATCGTGACGTTCGAGGTGTTGGCGACGACCGTCTTGCCTTCCTCGTCGACCGTCTTGTCGGTGCGCTGGTCGGTCGCCAGCACGCGCAGGTTGCGGATGATCGTCTCGGCTGCCTTGAGCGGCGGGCCATCGCCGCCGCCGGGTACTTCCTGCGTGAGCATCAGATCGACGCGATCACCGGGAAAGACGAAGCCGGCGACGCCCGACTGCGCCGAGACCGAAATGGTAATGGCGCGCATGCCCGGGCCCAGCGCTGCGGCGAGAAAACCGCGATCACCCGGCTTGACGAGCGCGCCCTGGGTCAGCGGCGCACCGGCGGTGATCGCATAGCGGACCACCGAGCCGTTGAGCGCGGAGAGGTCGCTCTGCCCCTTGATGTAATAGCTGTTGCCGACCAGCTCGGCGGGCCAGCGCTGATAGCGGATGCTTTCGGGGCTGATGATCGTGCCGACCGGAAGCGGACGGATCGCGACGGCGACTTCGGGGCCGCTGGGCTGCGGTGCCACTGCAACGGCCGTCGGCGCGGCCTCCGCTTCGCTTTGTCCGCCGAACATGGAGCGGAAGACGACGGCGGAAATCCCCGCCATCACGAGCGCCATGATCAGAAGCAGCAACTTCCTGGCATCCATTGTTCAAGACCCGTTCTCGCCCGTTTCCGGGCCATAAGGACTGTCCCGAAACGGGACCCCGTCCGGGCTATGCGGTCGTTGTGGTTAACAACCCGTTTGCGATCACCCACAGCCCGCCCATGGCGATCGCGACGCCATAGGGGAGCTCCGGCTTCGCGGCATTGGGGCGCCAGCGCTGCCGCACCAGCAGAATGACCGCGATCACGCCGCCCGACAGCGCCATGACCGTCAGCATCGGCAGCAGCGCCTGCGCAGGCAGCCACAACGCGAGGGCTGCGATCATCTTCACGTCGCCGCCGCCGATCATCCGGAAGAAGAAGAGGAGAGCGAACAGCAGGAACAGGCCGAGCGCCAGACCGATACGGAGTGCGACGTCGGGCCAGAGCGGCTCGCCCGCTGCCCACCAGAAGGCAATGGCGAAAATCGCAATCGCCGCATTGAGTTCGTTCGATATCGTCCGCGAACGGATGTCCGTCCATGCCGCCATCAGCAGCAGCACGGCCAGGAGAATGCCGAACAGGTCGGGCAATTGTGTGGGCATGGTTAAGAAGGGTAGACGGCCGCGCTTACCAAAATCTAAACGCGGACCATGAACGAGCCGATCAACAAGGCGGACATCGCGATCGTCGGTGCCGGCATGGCGGGCGCAAGCCTGGCCGCGGCCCTGGGCAAGGCGGCGCGGATCGTTTTGCTGGAGGCGGAGGACGTCGCCGGCTATCACAGCACCGGCCGATCTGCCGCCTTCTGGTCGGAAACCTATGGCGGCCCGGCGGTGCAGCCGCTGACGAGCGCATCCTTCCTATTCCTCGAATATGGCGGGTTTCTCGGTGACCGGGGCGCGGTGCATCTGGCGGCGCCCGGCGATGGCCGTCACCTCGACCGGCTCGAAGCCGAGTTCGCTGGTCGGGTGCGGCTGGATCGCCTCGACCGGGCCATGCTCGAAGAACGGATCCCCGGCTTGCGGCCAGGCTTTGACGAGGGGCTGGCCGAACCGACCTGCCGCGACATCGACGTCGCCGCGCTGCACGCGCATTATCTGGCCGAAGCGCGCCGCGCTGGCGTGGACCTGAGGACGAACGCCCGGCTGCTTTCGGCCGAGCGGGACGCCGGTGGATGGCTCCTGACGACGGCAGCCGGCGAGGTGCGCGCCGACATCCTCGTCAACGCGGCTGGCGCGTGGGCCGATCCCGTGGCGGTCCTCGCCGGCCAGCAACCGCTCGGCATCTCTCCCTTGCGTCGGACCATGGTCCAACTTGCCGTGAAGCCTGCGACCGGGCCGGACATGCCGCTCGTGATGGACGCCGCAGGGCATTATTATTTCAAGCCTGAGGCGGGGGGGCGGCTGTGGCTGTCCCCGCATGACGAAACACCGATCGACCCTTGCGACGTGGCGCCTGAGGAGATCGACGTCGCGCGGGCCATCGACCGGCTCGAACAGGTGGTCGACTGGTCGATCGCGCGCAAGGAGCGGGCTTGGGCAGGGCTGCGCAGCTTCGCCCCTGATCGGGTCCCCGTCTATGGCCCGGCGGAACCTGGCGACAGATTCTTCTGGTTTGCAGGGCAGGGTGGGTTCGGCATCCAGACCGCCCCCGCAGCCGCCGCGATCGGCGCCGCTATTCTGCTGGGGACCTCTCTTCCCGAGTCGCTTGGGTCGGTCGACCCGAGTCGCTATCTCCCTCGCCGCGTGGGCTGACCGGGCGGCTCCCATCCTTTAGGCTAAGCCCCCTGTACAAAGGTGTTGCGGGTACCCGCACCCCCTTGCGCCTTACCCTACGGAACCAAGGGGTGTCGGGCCTGGTGCAGTCGATTTTGAACATTATACGAAGGTCTTACGAAGAATTACCATCCTGTCACGAAGCCCTGTTAACCATAGTCGAAAGCCATCGGAGAGGATCCAAAACAGGGTGGCGTAGCATGGGCATCTATCTCAAGGGTCTGGAGCTCTATCCGGCCAGGGTTCATTGCGAGGGTGGCTTCTACCAGGCCGATTTCATCGATATTCCGCACTGCCGGGCTTATGGGTCTTCGGCGATCGAGGCCGAGGTCGCTGCTGCCGAGGTGCTGCAACAGCATGCGCAGATGCTGGGGCGTTACGGTCGGCATCTGCCGCTGCCGTCGATTCCCGCCCGCGAACATCGTCTGCCCGACAGCTATGTCGCGTTCATTCCCGCGCCGGCGCTCTGACCGCGGTTAGAAAACCAGCTTTTCTTCGTTCGTCGTGACGATCGACACAGGGCCCCGGACATCGATCCGGGCATCGAGTCGATCCAGCGACAGGTCGTGAAGCGCAAGGCCGCTCTGGCAGACGCTGACCACGACTCGCAATTCCAGGGCTTCTTCGAAAATCTGTGCGAGCGTGGGCAGGCCGACAGCCTGTCGACGGGTATCGCTGGGCGCGATCAGCGGCGCAGCAAGCAAGCCGACGGCCAGTTCGTGCAGATGGACCGAGGTGTCGCGTCCGCTGGCGGCGGCAGCGGCGGCGAGGCTCAGAGCGGCGTGCAGCCGCTCGGGATCGCCGGATGCGACGAGCAGGATCAGGCCGCGCATCGGCAGGCAGGGTCCTTCGACACCTTGATCGTGCGGAACCGGAAGGCGAGCGCGTCGACCAGCAGCAGCCTGCCGGCCGGATCGTCGCCGAAGCCGGTGAGGACGCGCAGCACTTCGGACGCACCGAGGCTGCCCATGATCCCGGTGATCGCGCCGAGCACGCCCTGATCGGCGCAGCTGAGCTCGTCGCGCGCCGGGTCCGACCCGACGAGACAGCGATA
Organism: Rhizorhabdus antheiae; assembly: GCF_049889055.1. Lineage (NCBI taxonomy): Bacteria > Pseudomonadati > Pseudomonadota > Alphaproteobacteria > Sphingomonadales > Rhizorhabdaceae > Rhizorhabdus > Rhizorhabdus antheiae. The sequence goes on from NZ_JBLTWO010000002.1 coordinate 77,519, forward strand.
ACAGGGCTGGTCAGCCTCCCAGCCGCGCCAGGTCGCCAACTGTCCGTCGAACTGGCCGACCGCAGCCGACACGAGCGGAATGCGCAAAGCGACGGAGGCATCCGATACGGCCAGCCGCGTCGCGAAATTGTCGCAGCCGTCGATGATCGTATCGGCGCCCGCGAGCAGGTCCAGGACATTTCCCGCATCGATCCGCGCCTGGATGGGCTCGACCGTCACATCGGGATTAGCAGCCCGCACCCAATCTGCTGCGGCGTCGACCTTGGGTCGGCCGATGTCGCTCATCCCATAGATCGTCTGACGCTGCAGGTTGGACAGGTCGACCACATCATCATCGATCAGGCGCAGCCGCCCGACGCCCGCTGCGGCAAGATATTGAACGACCGGGGATCCGATCCCGCCCGCGCCGACAACGACCACCGAGGCGTTCAGCAGCGCCTGTTGCCCCGCGCCGCCGACCTCCTTGAGGATGATGTGCCGTGCATAGCGGTCGAGCTGTCCGTCGGTCAGCGCCATGCGCCCTCAGCGACCGGTCGATCCGAAGCCACCGCTGCCGCGTGCGGTGTCGTCGAGTTCGGCGACTTCGGCGAAGCTGGCTCGCTGCACGGCGGCAGGCACCAGCTGCGCGATCCGCTCCCCGCGCTTAACCTCGAAGGGGGCATCGCCCAGATTGGCGAGGATGACCTTCACCTCGCCGCGATAATCGGCATCGATCGTGCCCGGCGTGTTGAGGCAGGTGATGCCGTGCTTGAGTGCCAGGCCGGAGCGCGGGCGGACCTGCACCTCATAGCCTTCGGGGATGGCGATGGCGAAGCCGGTCGCCACGGCATGGCGCGCGCCGGGTGCCAGCGTGACGTCCTCCGCCGCAACCACGTCGAGGCCTGCGGCATGGTCGGTCGCGTAAGCGGGGAGCGGCAGGCCGGCACCATGGTCGAGGCGCTTGAGGCGAATGGCGATGTCAGGCGAACTCATCGGCGATCCTTGCAACGAGGCGGGCGGCGACCTGATCCTTGGGCAGCCGTTCCCAGCTTTCGACCCCGGTCGCGGTCACGATATGGATGCTGTTGCTGTCGCCGCCCATCACATCGCCGGACACGTCATTGGCGACGATCCAGTCCGCGCCTTTGCGCGCGCGCTTGGCGACGGCATGCTCGACGACCTTCTCGGTCTCGGCGGCGAAGCCGATCAGCAGGCGGGGCTTGAACTGGCTCTGACCCAGCCCTGCGAGAATGTCCGGGTTTTCGGCAAGGGCGAGCGTCGGCGCCGCACCCGAGCCATCCTTCTTGATCTTCTGCCCGGCGGCGCTCTCGGCGCGCCAGTCGGCGACCGCCGCCACCATCACTGCGATATCAGCGGGCAGGGCTGCGTCGACCGCAGCCGCCATCTCGCGCGCGCTTTCCACATCGATGCGGTGAACGCCGGCGGGCGTAGGGAGCGTCACGGGCCCGGAGACCAGCGTCACCCGCGCTCCGGCAGCGGCCAGTGCGCCGGCGATCGCATAGCCTTGCTTGCCCGAGGAACGGTTAGCGATGTAGCGGACCGGGTCGATCGGTTCATGCGTCGGACCTGCGGTCACGATCACATGCCGCCCCGCGAGCGGCCCGCCCTTGAGGCCGGGTTGGGGCGCCTGGCGCGGCGCAGCCAGCATCGTCAGGGCACGCTGCCAGACCATCTCGGGCTCGGGCAGCCGGCCGGGGCCGAACTCGCCACAGGCCATCGCGCCTTCGTCCGGGTCCATCACGATGATCCCGTCGGCATGCAGCTGCGCGACGTTGCGCTGGGTCGCGGGGTGCAGCCACATGCGGACGTTCATCGCGGGCACCGCGAGCACCGGCTTGTCGGTCGCCAGCAGCAGCGTGGTCGCCAGATTGTCGGCGATGCCGGCCGCCATCTTCGCCATCATGTCGGCGGTCGCGGGGCAGACCACAACGAGATCGGCCTCGCGGCTGAGCTGGATATGGCCCATCTCGGTCTCGTTCTTCAGGTCCCACAGACTGGTGTGGACCTCCTGCTCGGACAGCGCTGCGAGCGTCATCGGGGTGACGAACTGCGCGCCTGCCTCGGTCAGCACGCAGCGCACGCTGCCGCCCCCCTTGCGGATGAGACGCACGAGTTGGCACGCCTTGTAGGCCGCGATGCCGCCGCCGACGATCAGCAATATCCGGGGCGCGATCATGGGATCAGCTTAGGAGAAGCATCGCCGCCGCGCCAGCCGCGCCCGCCAGCAATGCGGTGGCCGCATAGCGCCAGCCCATGCCGATGCGGATGACCTGCACCTCACGCAGCGGCGGTGGCGGCGGCGCTCCGCCCGGCGCCGGGAAGCGCGCCTCGATCCGGCGGATGAGGTCGGGCAGCGATGCGAAGGTGCGCAGATCGTCGACCAGCCGGTCGGCCAGCCAGACTTCGGGGCCAAGCTCCGACCGCAGCCATTCGCGGACGAAGGGCTCGGCGGTGTCCCACATGTTGAGATCGGGATCGAGCGTGGTCGCGACGCCCTCGACCATCACCATCGTCTTCTGCAGCAGCAGGAGATGCGGCTGGACGGGCATGTCGAAGTCGCGGGTGATGCCGAACAGCCCGTCCAGCATCTGCCCGATCGAGATATCCTTGGCCGGCAGCCCCCGGATCGGCTCGCCGACGGCGCGCAGCGCGGTCGTGAACTCGCCGATATTGTGATGCGGCGGGACATAGCCTGCCTCGAAATGGATTTCGGCGACGCGGCGATAATTGCCGGTGATCAGGCCGTGCAGAATCTCGGCCAGCCAGATGCGCGCCCGGCGGTCGATCCGCCCCATGATGCCGCAGTCGATCGCAGCGATGCGGCCGTCGGACAGGGCGAAGAGGTTGCCCTGGTGAAGATCGGCGTGAAAGAAACCGTCGGCGATCGCCTGCTGCAGGAAGGCCTGCACCAGTCTGGCGGCAAGCACCTTGCGGTCGAAGCCGGCCTCGACGAGCGCGGCGCGGTCGGCCATCTTGATGCCGTCGATCCACTCCATCGTCAGGACACGGCGGCTGGTCCGCGACCAGTCGATGGCCGGCACGACGAAGCCGGGCACGGCCTGCATATTCTCGGCCAGTTCCGAAGCGGAGGCTGCCTCGCGGCGCAGGTCGAGTTCGCGGGCCGTCCACTGGCGGAAAGTGGCGATCACGAGCCTCGGGCGAAGCCGGGCGAACTCCCCGCCGATCGTCTCGGCATGGGCGGCCGCCCATTCATAAGTCTCGATCGCGCGGGCGAGGTCTTCCTCGATGCCCGGACGCAACACCTTCACCGCGACGGTCCGGCCATCGGTGGTTACCGCGCGGTGGACCTGCGCGATCGAGGCTGCGCCGACGGGCACCTCCTCGATCGACTGAAAGACCGACTCGATCGGTTTGCCCAGCCCCTGTTCGATTGCGCTGCGGATCAGCTGGAAGGGGGCGGGCGGCAGCGCGTCCTGCAATCTGCCCAGGTCGGCAGCGGCATCCTCCCCGACCAGATCGGGGCGGGTCGCCAGCGCCTGACCCAGCTTGATCGCCGCAGGGCCGAGCGCTTCGAAGGCGTCGGCATAGGCCGGGCGTTCGGGAACGCGTGCACCGAAACGCGCGATGCGCACAAGCCGTCGAATCTGGGACGGCGCCAGCGGGTCACGCTCGATCCCCCGCAGCGCGCCATGGCGCGCAAGCGTGCGGCCCCACCGGAACAGGCGGGTGAGATGGACGATCGTGGCGGTCAAATCTTCCAGCCGCTATGGATGGCCACGAGCCCGCCGAGCACCGCTTCGACCTTGGTCTGGACGAAACCTGCGGCAGCGATCTCCGCACGAAATTCCTCCATGGCGGGAAAACGCCGGATCGATTCGACGAGGTAGCGATAGCTCTCTTCGTCTCCCGCCAGCATCTTGCCGAGCTTGGGCACCATGCGGTGCGAATAGGCGTCGTAGACTTCCTTGAAGCCCGGCCAGAGGGTCGTAGAGAATTCCAGGCAGAAGAAGCGGCCACCGCGCTTCAGGACGCGATGCGCCTCGGCGAGCGCCTGCGCGCGGTGGGTGACGTTCCGGATGCCGAAGGCGATCGTATAGGCATCGAATCGCGAAGACTCGAAGCTCAGCGTTTCGGCATTCTGCTCGGACCAGGACAGCCCTTCGATCCCGCGCTTGGCGGCCCGCTCGCGACCCACGTCGAGCATTGCGGGATTGATGTCGGACACCATTATCGCGGCGCCCGAGCGGGCCAGGCGAAAGGCGATATCGCCGGTGCCGCCGGCCATGTCGAGGATATCCTCGCCCGCGCGGGGTTTCACCCGGCGGACGAAGCGATCCTTCCAAAGCCGGTGCATGCCGCCCGACATGGCGTCGTTCATCAGGTCGTAGCGGCTTGCGACATTGCGGAAGACCTCGCCGACGCGGGCGGTCTTCTCTTCGGGCGTGACGTCGGCATAGCCGAAGGAAACGATGTCGGTCATGGATCGACGCTCTAGCGGCAGGCAGGCCCGACGGCAAACCGAGTCTCCGCCGATTCCCCAAAGTTTCCTATCGGTGGGACGGCGGCATGTCGCCGATGCTTTCGCCGTCGCGCGCACTCCAGTACAGGCAGGCGATGCCCGAGCTACCCGAAGTCGAGACCACCGTCCGGGGCCTGCGCCCCCCTCTCGAAGGCCACCGCCTGACCCGCGTCGAAACGCGGCGCAGCGATCTGCGCCGGCCCTTTCCCGCAGACCTGCGCCAGCGCCTGACCGGGGCCACGGTCACCGGACTCGGGCGACGCGCCAAATATGGCCTCATAGAAACCGATCGCGACGATGTGATGATCTTCCACCTCGGCATGTCGGGGCGATGGCGGATCGACCCGTCGGAGATCGGCAAGCATGACCATCTGATATTGGAGACCGATCAGGGCCATGTGCTGGCCCTGTGCGATCCCCGCCGATTCGGTTCGGTCGATCTGGTGCGGGCCGACGCGCTTCCAGCCTTCGCGCCCTTCGCCGCACTGGGGCCCGAACCGCTGGGCCCGGACCTGACAGGCGCCTATCTGGAGCGCGCGCTGGCCGGCCGGGTCGCGCCTATAAAGCTGCTGCTGCTCGATCAGCGGATCGTTGCCGGACTCGGCAATATCTATGTGTGCGAAGCTCTGCACATGACCGGCATAGCGCCGGGGACGATGGGCGGACGGTTGTCGCGTGTGCGCCTCGACCGGCTGGTCGAATCGATCCGGACCGTCTTGAGCGCGGCGATCGAGGCCGGGGGCTCGACATTGCGGGATTATGCCCGGCCCGATGGGGAACTGGGCTATTTTGCGAAGCAATGGCTGGTCTATGGCCGTGAGGGTGAAGCCTGCCATTGCGGGGCGCTGGTCAAGCGTCGCGTCGATGGCGGCCGATCGACCTTCTACTGCTCCAAATGCCAGAAATAGGGGCCCTGCGAGGTTGACCGGGCGGGGGCTTCTGTGTATTGGGCCGGCCTTCCCGGTGAGGGCTTAACGCTCGCGCCGCTTCTGTCATCATAGCTAGGGTTTGAACGAGCATGGCGAATACGCCGCAGGCAAAGAAGCGCATCCGTCGCAACGACCGTCGCGCCGAGATCAACGGTGCACGGGTCAGCCGGATCCGCACCTTCGTGAAGAAGGTCGAGTCCGCGCTCGCCTCCGGCGACAAGAGCGCCGCTTCGGCCGCTCTGGCCGCTGCTCAGCCCGAGATGTTCCGTGGCGTCTCGAAGGGCGTCCTGCACAAGAACACCGTTGCCCGGAAGTTCTCGCGCCTGTCGAAGCGGGTTGCCGCGCTCGGCTAACGCTACGGCCAAGGCTGGTTTCGACGAAGCCCGTCGGCATATTGCCGGCGGGCTTCGTCACGTTCGGGTCACAAAAACGTAACCCTCGGAATTATCGTGATTCTTGCCAGCCTGACTAAGATGGTCGTTTCAAATATCTGAAAATAGACGATAAAATATTTTTCCACAGGCGAAGGCCCGTACCATCGGGAGTCAAGCCCATATTGCGGGCTTGTGACGAAATTGATGCTCTTGATCCGCTTTGCGGCTTCTTCATAGAGTGCCTGCAAGGCCGGGGCGCGAATCTGTCGCAACGGCTTCAATGAGATTTTCAGAAGGGGGCTCCGGAGTCGTCGACTTCGGATCAGGGAGGCCTTTGCCCTTCGTGATGTTCGGATTTCAGGGGGGCGGACGGCGTTCGCTCGGGAAGGATGCTGCGTGTCTGACGGTTTGGGTTTGGGAATGAGCGGAGCGGCGTCGGCCAGTGCCGATGTGGACGTCGCGCTCGCCCAGGCTTGGGAAACAATTCGGTCTGGGTTGCGCCGGAGCATCGGCGTGCGGACCTTCGACGGCTGGCTGAAGCCGCTGACGCTGGGCGAGTGCGATCTTGCCGAGGGCCTGCTCAAGCTGGTCGCGCCGAGCGAGTTCATGGCGAATTGGGCCAACACCCATTTCGCCGAGCACCTGCTCCATGCCTGGCGTGCCCTGTTGCCGCAGGTGCGTCAGGTTTCGATCGTTGCCGGCACTGTCGCCGAGCGCCCGGTGCTGTTCTCGGCCGATTCCGCGACCTCTGGTGAAGCGCCTGTCGACGAATCGACCGCTGGCGCGCCAGAGGCCGAACTCCGCTGCGGTACCCCGCTCGAAGCCCGCTATACCTTCGACAGCTTCGTCGTCGGCAAGGCCAATGAAGTCGCGTACAATGCGGCCCGGACGCTGGCCGAGGGCGGCAAGCTCGCCTTCAACCCTCTCTTCCTCCACGGTGGCACCGGGCTGGGCAAGACCCACCTGATGCACGCGATCGGCCATGACTATCTCGCGCGCCACCCCGGCGCGAAGGTCGTCTATATGTCGGCCGAGAAGTTCATGTTCGAGTTCGTCTCGGCGATGCGGGCGAAGGACACGTTCAGCTTCAAGCAGAAGCTGCGGGCGGCCGACGTGCTGATGATCGACGACGTCCAGTTCATCGCGGGCAAGGAATCGACCCAGGAAGAGTTTTTCCACACGATGAACGAGCTGATCTCGGCCGGCCGTCGTCTGGTGATCAGCGCCGACCGCAGCCCGCAGGATCTGGACGGGATCGAGAGCCGAATCCTGTCGCGTCTGTCCTGGGGTCTCGTCGCCGACGTCAACCCGGCCGACTTCGAATTGCGCCTCAACATCCTGACCCGCAAGCTTCAGGGCATGCCGCAGGCGCAGGTGCCGCAGGATGTGGTGATGTTCCTCGCCCGCCGGATCAGCGCCAATGTGCGCGAGCTGGAAGGCGCGCTCAACCGCGTCGTCGCTTACGCCGCACTGTCGGGCAAGCCGGTCGACATCGACTTCACCCAGGCGACCCTCGCCGATATCTTGCGCGCCAATCAGCGCCGCGTGACGATCGATGAGATCCAGCGCAAGGTGTCGGACCATTACCGGATCCGCCAGGCCGAGATGTCGAGCGCGCGCCGCGCCCGCGAGGTCGCCCGCCCGCGTCAGGTCGCGATGTACCTGGCCAAGCAGCTGACTCCGCGCTCGCTGCCCGAGATCGGTCGCCGCTTCGGCGGGCGCGACCACACGACCGTCATCCACGCGGTCAAGCAGATCGAGAAGCTCCGCCAGACCGACGCCGAACTCGACGCCGACGTCCGCCTGCTGATCCGCCAGCTCGAGGGCTGACGCCGCCGGGATGGGGCAGGCCGGTCCGGCCGCCCCTTTTTCCCCCCAGGGCGGATGACGGGGCGGCGATATCGTCCTAAAGGGACGGCATGTCGGCCACGCTCTATAATGCGCAGATATTGCGGCTCGCGACCGCCATTCCCCATCAGCAGCGACTCGACCAGCCCCAGGCGACGGTCTCGCGCCGATCCCCTATTTGCGGAAGCCGGGTGACGGTGGATGTCGCGCTCGACCCGCAAGGGCGAGTCGCGGCGCTGGGGCAGGAGGTTCGCGCCTGTGCGCTCGGCCAGGCCTCGGCGGCCTTGATGGGCGAACATGCGATCGGGCGGAGCCCGGCCGAGCTGGCCCATGCGCGCGATGCGCTGGCCGCCTTCCTTGCCGGTGAGCGCGAAGATGCGGGTGATTGGCCGGGACTGGAAATATTCCTGCCCGCGCGGCCGCATGCGGCGAGGCATCCGTCGATCCGTCTTGCCTTCGAGGCGGTGGCCGAGGCTGCCGCCGCCGCTCAGGACGCTACCTCATCCGATAGTCAGGAAAGTCCGACGCGATGACCGAAGCATCCCAGGCTTTCCTGATTCGCGACGGCGTCGTCATGCTCGGCGCTGCCATCGGATCGGTGCTTGTTTTCCGGCGGCTCGGCCTCGGTGCGACTCTGGGCTACCTCGTCGCGGGCGCGCTGATCGGTCCGCAGGGGCTTGGCCTGATCGGCGGGGCGGAGGCCAAGCTCGGCATCGCCGAACTGGGCATCGTCCTGCTGCTCTTTCTCGTCGGGCTCGAACTTCACCCTAACCGATTGTGGCGCCTCAGGCGCGACATCTTCGGTTTGGGTCTGGTGCAGGTGGTCGCCTGCGGGCTGGCGATCGCCGGGGTCATCTACCTGACGACCGGCTTCTCGCCGGCGGCCTCGCTCGCGCTCGGGCTGCCGCTTGCCTTGTCCTCGACCGCGCAGGTGTTGCCGATGCTCCAGTCCGCCGGGCGCCTCAACACGCCCGCCGGCGAACGGGCCTTTTCGGTCCTCCTGTTCCAGGACCTGTCGCTGATCCCGCTGATCACGATCATCGCCACGCTTTCGCGCACGCCCCCGGTGCCTGGCGCCCCTCCGGGATGGCTGCTCGGCCTCTACACGGTCGGCGCGGTCGTCGGCCTGGTCCTCGCCGGGCGCTTCATCCTCAATCCGTTGTTCCGGCTCATCGGCAATATGGGCGAGCGCGAGCTGTTCGTCGCAGCGGGCCTTTTCACGGTGCTCGCGGCGGCGGCGGTGATGGAGATGCTTCATCTGTCCACCGCGCTCGGCGCCTTCGTCGCCGGCGTGATGCTCGCCGATTCGCCCTATCGGCACGAGCTGGAGGCCGATGTCGAACCGTTCCGCACGATCCTGCTGGGTCTCTTCTTCCTGGCGGTGGGCATGTTGCTCGACCTGCAGGTGGTCATGGAACGCCCGCTGTTCGTGATTGCCATGGCCGCTGCGGTCGTCGCCACCAAGAGCATCGTGATGTTCGGTGTCGCGCGCCTTTTCGGCGTGCCGGCGCGTGCGGCGCTCAGCTTCGGCCTGTTGCTCAGCCAGGGCGGCGAATTCGCCTTCGTGCTGTTCGCGCAGGCGGCGGGCGCGTTGCTGATCGCGCCGGAAGCGGCCAGCCTGTTCGGCGCCATCGTCACCCTGTCGATGGCGACCACGCCCTTCCTGATGATGTTCTCGCGCCGTTGCCTGACGCCCCCGCCGACGCGCGAGGATCGTCCCGGCCCCGATGGCTCGATCAGCCCGGCGGTCATCATCGTCGGCTATGGCCGCTTCGGGCAGACGGTGGCGCAGATGCTGCTCGCCGCCGGGGTCCGCATCACCCTGATCGACCGGCGGGTAGAACAGATCGACGTCGCCCAGAAGTTCGACGTAAAAGTCTTCTATGGCGACGGCACCCGCATCGACCTGCTCCGCAATGCGGGCGGGGCGGATGCGCAGGCGATCATCTTCTGTGTCGATGGCAACGGCCTCGACAAGGCGCAACTGCAGCCCATTCTCGAAGCCTTTCCCAAGGCGGCGATCCTCGTGCGCGCCTATGACCGGCTTCACATGATGTCGCTGAGCAAGCTCGATCTGGCAGGAGCCGTCCGTGAGCTGTTCGAATCGGCCGTGCTGCTCGGCCGCGAGACGCTCGACCGGCTCGGCTTCACGGCGGAGACTATCGAGATGATCGAGACCGAATATCGCCGCCGCGACGGCCTGCGACTCGAAGCGCAGATCGCGTCGGGCGATGTGACGGTCAACCGCGAGATGATGTTCAGCCATGAGCGCAGCCTCGACCTTTCGACCGAAGCGCAGACGGAGCAGAATCATGGCACGCGCTAAGAATTCGGGCGATGCCCTCGCCGCGCTGCTGGCGCTGTCGGGTGCGGTGGCGGTGATCGCCGGCGCCTATGGGACGCATGGAGCGAGCGGCAAGGCGGCCGAATGGCTGTCGACCGGCTCGATCTACCAGATCGTCCACGCCGTCGCGGGGTTGGCGATTCTCGCGCGGAGCCGGGGCACGGCCGCCTTCTTCCTGTTCGGCATGACGATCTTCGCCGGCACGCTCTACGCCATGGCCTTCGGCGCGCCGCGCTGGCTGGGTGCGGTTACGCCTCTGGGCGGACTAGCGCTGATCCTCGGCTGGATATGGCTGGCCGTCGGCTATCTCCGGGGCAAGTGATGCAGGGCGACCGAAACGCCGGCCGCCCCTGATCACTCAGTCCTTTTTCGGCTTGACGTCTTCCTCCTCGCGGATGGGCGACGTTGCACCTGAAACCAGCGAATCGAGGCTCGACCCGTCGAGGCCGAGTTCCTTCATCAGCCCGTCCACCACCGGCGCCTGCGCGCGATAGCGGAGCGCTGCGGCGACCGCCGACTGGGCGAGATTGCCCTCGCCCCCGCCGCCTGAGCCTTCGCCTGCCGAAGCGCCGCCGCCGGTCAGCCCGTCGACCTGCACGATCTTGATCGAATCGATCGCCTCCATCGGCTTGGCGGCCTCGCGGATGATGTCGGGCAGGACGCGCAGCAGTTCGAGCTTCGCCTGCAGCGAGATATTCTCCGAAGATAACAGGTTGGCGGCTTCGTTGACGGCACGCTTGCCGGCGGCCTCGACCTCGAAGCGGACGCGCGAGGCCTCGGCGCGCAGCTTCTCGGCTTCGGCCTCGCCCTCCGCCGCAGCACGCACCGCAGCGGCGCGGTCGGCGGCAGCCTGCTTCTCGGCCTCGGCCTCGACCTTGATGCCCAGCGCCTGGCGCTCGGCTTCCTTCGCCGCCTGGATCAGCTCGATCCGTTTGGCGCGCTCGGCGATCTCGGTTTCGCGCGCGGTCGTGACCTGTTCCTCGGCGGCAACGGCGGCGGCGCGCGCCTTGTCCGCCTCCGCCTTGGCCTGGCTCTCCTCGCGGCTCTTGTTCTGGACCGCGATCTGCTGCTCTTGGCGGGCGATTTCGAGCGCCTGGGTCTGGGCGATCTTCGCTTCCTGCACGGCGCGATCGGCCTCGATCTGCGCGGCGTCGGTCAGTTGCTTCGCCTCGATCCGCGCCTGCTCCGCCTCGCGCTGGCGCTCGGACTGCTGGCGCGCGATCTCGGACATCTGCTCGGCGCGGCGCATCTCGATCTCGCGCTCTTGCTCGAGCCGGGCGAACTCATTGTCGCGGGAGATCAGAAAGGACTGACGCTGCGCCTCGAGATTCTTGGCTTCGATCTGGACGCGGGTGTCCTGCTCGATGTCGTTGCGGGCCTTCTTGCGCAACTCGATCTGCTCGGTGAGCTTGGTCAGGCCTTCGGCGTCGAACGCGTTGTTGGCGTTGAAATGCTCGATCGATGTCTGGTCGAGACCGGTCAGCGAGACCGATTCGAGTTCGAGACCGTTCATCGCCAGGTCGGCGGACGAAACCTGCTGCACCTTCTGGACGAAGTCGGAGCGTTGCTCGTGCAGCTGATTCATCGTCATGCCCGCCGCGACCGATCGCAGCGCATCGACGAACTTGCCTTCGACCAGTTCCTTGAGGTCCTCCGAACGCATCGTGCGCATGCCCAATGTCTGCGCGGCCATGGCGATGGCCTCGCGATCGGGGCGGACTCGGACGTAGAATTCGGCCTTCACGTCGATGCGCAGCCGATCGAGCGTGATCAGCGCGTCGGCATTCTTGCGTTCGACCGCCAAGCGCACGGTGTTCATGTTCACCGGCATCGTCTCATGGAAGACGGGTAGCACGATGGCGCCGCCGTTCATCACCACCTTCTCTCCGCCGAAGCCCGTGCGGACGAAGGCGATCTCCTTCGATGCACGACGATAAAGACGCGCCAGAATGAAGCCTAGCACGAGGAGCGTCAGGACGACGACCGCCGGTGCGATCAGGTAGATGCTCCGCCCGCCTTCGATGAGGCTGTCGGAGGCGGATATCGGCAAATTGCTCATCGTTCGATCCACTGTGAGAAGGGGGGAGCGCCGCTGCTGATCGCGCGGAAGATCTGGCCCTCGCGGCGCACGAGAAGGATCTCGTCGCCTTCCGCGAAGCGCGTGTCGGGCATGTCGGGTTCGGCCATTACATAATGGTCCTGCCCGTGAAAATCGCGGACCCGGGTCCGCGCGGGATGGCCCCGGCTGGCCGTGCCGACCACGATATGGCCGTGCAGACCGACCAGCTGGTCCTGGGCGATGGCGGTGGTCTCGTCGCGCGGCATGACTCGGGCGATGCCGCGCGCTAACAGCCCGGTGAGGGGCAGGGCGAGCAGACCGGCGCCAGGCACCGCCGCCCAGCCGGGCAACAGCGATCCCGACAGGTCCCGCGCGATCTGCTGACCGATCAATCCGGTAACAGCGAAACAGCCGAGAAACAGGACGATCAGCATGAGGAGCGGCAGTCGCCCGAAGCCGAGCCAGCCTAGCCAATCGCTGTCCGCATCGATGTCGAGATCCGAGCCCAGTGCGCTTGCGCCAAGGCCCGCAACTTCGACGATACCGACGAGGAGCATGACCGCGAGCGCGATCACGAAAACCAGATTTTCCCCTGCGGCAAGAAAGCTAAGCACAGAATCTCCTCAATCCGAGGAGCCTATCCTAGCCCGCCTTCATGGCCAACCGACGAAGGATCGGAAACGGAGGTGACCCGCTCAGCCGCGGTCGGTGTCGAGGAAGCGGGCGACCGTCGCCAGATCGACCTGCTTGTCGAGGAAGGTCTGGCCGATCCCGCGCGCGAGCAGGAAGGGCAGGCGGCCGCCTTCCATCTTCTTGTCGTGCAACATGTGCGCGACCAGCGCTTCGCCGCGCGCATCGACGCCAGCGGCATCGAGCGTCGTCGGCAGGCCGGCGGCGGCGAGGTGTTCGGTGACCCGCCGGGCATCCTCGGCGCTGCACAGGCCCTGCGATGCGGAGAATCGGAAGGCGAGGGCCATCCCGGCCGCCACCGCTTCGCCGTGGAGCAGGCGATCCGAGAAGCCCGTTTCGGCCTCCAGTGCATGGCCGAAAGTGTGACCGAGGTTGAGCAGCGCGCGCCGCCCGCTCGTCTCGCGTTCGTCCTCGCCGACGATGCGAGCCTTTGCCGCCACGCTCTTGCCGATCGCCTCGAGCCGCGCTTCGGACGCGCCGCCGAGCAAATGGCGGACATTGGCTTCGCACCAGGCGAAGAAGGTCGGGTCGTCGATCAGCCCATATTTGACGACCTCGGCATAGCCGGCGCGCACTTCTCGGACGGGAAGGGTGTCGAGCGTGGTCGGATCGATCAGAACATGCGCCGGCTGGTAGAAGGCGCCGATCAGATTCTTGCCCGCGCGGCTGTTGATCGCGGTCTTGCCACCCACCGAGGAATCGACCTGCGACAGCAGGGTGGTGGGCACCTGGACGAAGCGGCAGCCGCGCTTGACGATCGAGGCCGCGAAGCCGACCAGATCGCCGATCACGCCCCCGCCGAGCGCGATGATCGTGTCGTTCCGCTCGACGCCATAAGCGAGCATCGCGTCGGTCAGCTTCTCCAGCATCGCCCAGCTCTTGGTGGACTCGCCGGGAGGCAGCACCTCGACGGCGCAGGCAATACCTGCGGCCGTCAGTGAAGTTTCCAGTCTATAGAGCTGATTCGGAACGATATTGCGGTCGGTGACAACGATGAATCGGCTGCGCGCCGCATAAGGCGCGAGCAATTCGCCGGCGCGGTCGAGCGCGCCATTCTCGATGCTGATGTCGTAGCTGCGCTCACCGAGCGCGACGCGGATCGTCATGCGGACAGGGCTTTCATTATGGCGTCGACCGTGGCGTCATGCGGCAGCGGCTGGCTGCGCACGTGGATCGGGGCAAGCGCGTAGATCGGGTTGCGGATGGCCGCGAGCTCGGTCAGCGCCTCGCGCGGGTCGCGGTTCTTCAGCAGCGGGCGGGTGCCTTCGCGCCGGGAGACGCGGTCGGCGAGCACCTCGATATCGGCGTCGAGCCAGATCGCCAGCGCCTTTTCGAGAATCAGGTTGCGGGTCTCTTCCTGCATGAAGGCCCCCCCGCCGGTCGCGATGATCTTGGGCTTTCCGTCGATCAGCCGGCCGATGACCCGGCGTTCACCGTCCCGAAATTCCTTTTCGCCGAAGCGCGCGAAAATCTCGCTGATGGTGAGGCCAGCCGCGCGCTCGATCTCGTGGTCGGCATCGACGAAGGGCAGATGCAGCCGGCCTGCCAGCCTCTTTCCGATCGTCGACTTGCCCACGCCCATGAGACCGATCAGGACCAACGGGCGGTCGAAACGCGGGGTCGTGGGAGGCAGGCTTTGCGACATGTCGTCGAGGGCTATACACATGGGCGCCCCCTCGGGCAAAAGCCCGTCGATTGCAACCTGCCCGTCCACCCAAGGGAATTCCATGTCGCGGTTCAGTTTCATTCTCCTTTCGATCGTCCTGGTCATCGTTCTCGCCCTCGTGGGACTGAGCTTCGTCGATACCGAACAGGCGCCGGTGGCCGTCGAAAAGGCGATGCTGAATGAAGCCGCCGCGCAATAAGCTTTCGGGCCGGCCGCGCGCACGCCTGCTGCTCGCGGTCGGCACCGGCCTGACGGCTCTCGCCGCTGCGGCTGCGATTGCCCAGGAATCGCTGCTGCCTCCGGGCTTCGGTCAGGCGCCGCCGGCTGCCCGACCGCAGCCCACGCCCACGCCTGCGCCGTCCCAGACCGCTGCGAACGCGTCGGCGCAGAACCCGGCGTCGCCGGCTACGCCGACGCCTTCGCTGGTGCTCGATCCAGCGATCTTCGCGACGGTGGCACCGCCGCAGCCCGTGTCGCGACAGGCCGAGCTGCCCGATTCGGCGCGGCGTTCGATCGACATGGTCGGGCTTGGCAGCGGCTATGGCCGCGCCAGCTGGGGAGCGCGCGATGGCCGCTTCCTGTCGACGATGATGCGCCGCCTCGATGCGCCGCTCGCCTCGCGCTGGGCCTCGATCGCGCTCCGCCGCGCGCTGGTCACCAAGGTACCGACGCCGGACAATGTCTCCGCGCCCGACTGGGTGGCGGAACGCGCCTGGCTGCTGCTGCGGATGGGCGAGGCGGACGGCGCGGCGATGCTCGTACAAAGCGTCGACGTCGATCGCTTCAACGCCAAGCTCTATGCCGTGGCGGGACAGGCCGCGCTGGCGACCGCCGATGTCTCGGGGCTCTGCCCGCTTGCCGATGGCGGTGCGATCCGCAGCCGCGAGCCGATCTGGCCGATGGCGCGCGCGGTCTGCTCGGCCCTGTCGGGCGACACCGCGATCGCCGACGTGCTGATGGACCAGGCCCGCCGCCGCACCCGCGACCCGCGCGGGATCGACGTTCAGCTGGCCGAGCGCATGATGGCGGTCAACGGGGCCGGGCGTCGCAGCGTCGAGGTCGAATGGACCGGGGTGAACCAGCTGACCAGCTGGCGCTTCGGCATGGCCAATGCGCTCGGACTGACGATCCCTGCCGATCTCTATCGTACGGTCGGTCCGCAGACGATCGCCTGGGGCGCGCGCGCGCCGATGATCCCTGCCGCCGAACGCATGACGGCGGCGCTGACGGCGGCGCGTCTGGGTGTCTTCTCCAATTCCGCGCTGGTCGATCTGTTTTCGCAGGCGGCCGAAGACAGTGGCGAATTCACCGGGGACAGCCCGGCCGCTCGCCTGCGCGCCTGCTACGTCGCCGACAGCGACGATGCGCGGCTGGCAGCGATGCGCGCCTTCTGGACCGGGGAGGCCTGGGGCGAGGAAGGCAAGGGCGACCGCTACGCCGCGCTGATCCTCACCGCCCGAGCCGCCGCGCGCATCAGGCCCGACAGCGACCATGCCGGCGATGCCGCCGAACTGGTCGGCGCGATGATGGCGGCGGGCCTCGATCGCAAGGCCGCCGGCTGGTCGCCGGTCGTGTCGGGCATGTCGGGCGAGAAGGGCGATCCGGCCTGGGCGATCCTCGCCGTAGGAACGCCCACTATCTCGGTCGATGTTTCCGCCGACCGTCTTTCGGCCGTTGCCGAGCGCTGGGCCGACACCAACCCGCACAAGCTGCGCCTGCTGCTGGGTGCGCTCGCCGGGCTGGACCGGTTGCAGACCGAGGATCAGATGAAGCTGCTGTCGGACAATGGCGTTGGCTTCGACAATCGCAGCAACTGGGCTCGGATCCTGTTGCAGGCGGCGGATCGGAAGGAGACGGGCACCGTGCTGCTGATGGTCGCGGCGGGCATGCAGCGCACCGGCTGGGGCGGGATTTCGTCGCCGATGTTCGCGACGATGATCCGCGCACTTCACAATGCGGGACTCGACGGCGAGGCGCGGATGATCGCTGCGGAGGCGATGACCCGGCTGTGACGGAGGGGCCGTCCGCGCTCGACTTCGCGACCGCGCGGCGGAACTGAAATCCGATGAAGGATGTCGAGGCCATCGCACAGTTTCTGGAGATGCTCGCGGCCGAGGGCGGCGCGGCACGCAATACGCTGCTGGCCTATGGTTCGGATCTGCGGGCGGCGTCGTCGACGTTGGGTGGTTTGCTGGTTTCCGCAGGTGCGGAGGATATCCAGCGGCTCGGCGCTGAATGGATGCCGCTCAGCCGAACCTCGGTGGCGCGTAAATCCTCGGTGCTGCGGCGCTTCTTCGCCTTTCTGGAAGAAGAGGGTATCCGCCGCGACGATCCCTCCGATGCCTTGCCGCGTCCTGCGGTGCAGCGGGCGCTGCCCCGCACCCTCGGCCATGGCGATATCGATCGGCTGTTCGCGGCGCTGGAGGAGCGACGCCGCGACCGTCATGGCGATCCGCTGACGCTGCGGCTGATCGCGCTGTTCGAACTGCTGTACGGATCGGGCCTGCGCGCGACCGAACTCGTCTCTCTGCCGCGCCATGCCCTGCGGGGCGACCGGCCCTTCCTGATCCTGCGCGGCAAGGGCGGACGCGAGCGGCTGGTGCCGATTTCCGACCGCGCGCGCTCGGCAGTTGCCGACTGGTCGGCGCATGTCCCTGCCGACCAGCCCTGGCTGTTTCCCTCGGGCCATAGCCATCTCAGCCGGGTCCGGCTGTTCCAGCTGGTCCGCGAGCTCGCCGCCGAGGCCGGGATACCGCCCGAGCGGATCAGCCCGCACGTGCTGCGCCACGCCTTCGCCACCCATCTGCTCGAAGGTGGTGCCGATCTGCGCGCGCTGCAGACGATGCTCGGCCATGCCGATATCGGAACGACGCAGATCTACACCCATGTGAACAGCGCGCATCTGGTCGAGCTGGTCAACGCCAAGCATCCGCTGATGGACCCGCCAAAGGCTCAGGCTCCGGCGACGGACTGAAGACGCTCTCGCCCTTGTCGTGCGTGCCGGCTCTGCCATAGTCCGCCCGATAAACAGACGGCGGGGAGAGCGACGTTGGGGGCAGGCACGATCGATGCGAAGCGGGACCGTCTGGTCATCCTCGCATCCACCCTGGGTACCGTGTTCGAATGGTATGATTTCTTCATCTACGGCACGCTCGCCGGCATCGTCGCGGGTCACTTCTTTCCGTCCGACAATCCGGCGGTCAGCTTCCTGATCTTCCTCGCCAGCTTCGGCGTCGGTTTCGGCATGCGGCCGCTGGGGGCGGTCTTCTTCGGGGTGCTCGGCGACCGGCTGGGTCGCAAATATACCTTCCTCGTCACGATCGCATTGATGGGCGTCGCCACTGCTGCCGTGGGTGTTCTGCCGACCTATGAGACGATCGGCGTCGCGGCGCCGATCCTGCTCGTGCTGTGCCGCGTCCTTCAGGGCCTGGCGCTCGGCGGCGAATATGGCGGTGCGGCGATCTATGTCGCCGAACATGCGCCGTCCGACCGGAGGGGGCTCTACACCAGCTTCATCCAGTCGGGGGTGGTCGGTGGCTTCCTGCTCAGCCTGATCGTCGTGCTCGGTGCAGGGCTGGTGATCAGCGATGCGGAGTTCGAGGCCTGGGGCTGGCGCATTCCCTTTCTCTTCTCGCTGGTACTGCTCGGCATCTCGCTCTGGATCCGGCTCAAGCTCAAGGAGAGCCCGGTCTTCAAGGCGATGAAGGAGGCCGGCCAGGTCGCACGCAACCCGCTACGCGAGAGTTTCGACAGCTGGCCCAAGATCCGCATGGTGCTCGTCGCGCTGTTCGGGGTCGCGGCCGGCCTGACCGTCGTCTGGTACACCGCGCAGTTTCAGGCGCTCTACTTCCTTCAGAACAGCCTCCGCCTCGAGGATGACGCCGCGCGCCTCGTGATCGGGGTGGGCGCGCTGTTCAGCCTCGGCTGGTTCATCCTGTTCGGCTGGCTGTCCGACAAGCTGGGCCGGCGGCGGATCATAGTCGCGGGCTATGTGCTGACGATCGCGCTCATGTTCCCGATCTTTCACTGGATGGGCAATGCCGCCAATCCCGATTTGGCGGCGGCGATGGAGCGCTCCCCGGTGGTCGTGCGCGGGAGCGATTGCAGCTACGACCCCTTCGCCAAGGAGCAGGCGACCGCCTGCGGCCGCATCCTCGACGCCTTGTCGCGCAAGGGCGTGGCCTATCAGACGGCCAAGTCGACGGACGGCAGCGCGCCGGTCGTGACGATCGGCGGAATGCCGGTGGACATCGACGATCCCGCAGCGCTGGATGTGGCGCTGACCGAGGCGGGCTATCGACTGGACAAGATCACGCCAAGCTTCGGCGCCGGCCTGCGCATCGCGCTCGGCATCATCGCGATCGGCTGTCTTTCAGGCATGACCTATGGCCCCGCCGCAGCGCTCCTCGTCGAGATGTTTCCGGCCCGGGTCCGCTACACCTCGATGTCGGTGCCCTATCATATCGGCACCGGCTATTTCGGCGGATTCCTGCCCTTCATCAGCCAATATATGGTCGCGCGGTCGGGCGATCCATTTGCCGGTCTCTGGTACACGGTCGGCGTCGCGGCGATGGCGCTGGTGGTGACTTTGCTCTGGCTTCCGGAAACCGCAGGCAAAGAACTGGAATAGCGCGGCAGGGGCGGCTATCGCGCTCGGGTGATCCCCGCGCATCTGCCCCTCCGTCTGACCCTCGACGCCGACGCCCTCGTCGCGAACTGGCGCTGGCTGGCCGGGCAGGGCGGCGCTCCGGCCGGCGCGGCGGTGAAAGCGGATGGCTATGGGCTCGGCGCGTCCGAGGTCGCCCGTCGCCTGACGAAGGCCGGATGCCGCGACTTCTTCGTTGCGACCTGGGCCGAGGCGGACCAGCTTGGCCTCCCGCCGGGCGCCGCACTGTCGGTTCTCCATGGCGTTCGGGAGGAGGATATGGAGGCGGCGCTGGCCTCATCCGCGCGCCCCGTGCTCAACAGCGCCGCGATGATCGCCCGCTGGAAGCAGGCGGCACCGGATCGCCCCTGCGACGTGATGGTCGACACCGGCATGAACCGGCTTGGCCTGACCGTGGAAGAGGCCTGCTCGGGTCTGCTCGACGGACTGGCCATCGATCTGCTGCTCAGCCATCTCGCCTGCGCCGACGAGCCGGGCCATCCGCTGACCGAACGACAGCGCGCCACCTTCGCCGAGCTTGCGGCCAGCATCCCCGCCCGGCGCTACAGTCTCGCCAATTCGGCGGGCGCTTGCCTTGGTCCGGCTTTCGGCTTCGATCTGACGCGTCCGGGTCTGGCGCTCTATGGCGGCATTCCCCATCCGGCAGCGCAGGGGCATATCCGCCCGGTGGCCGGGATCGAGGCTCAGGTCCTTCAGCTCCGCACCGTGCAGCCGGGGCAGAGCGTCGGCTATGGCGCGACCTTCGTTGCCGAACGGCCGACGCGGATCGCGATCCTCAACCTCGGCTATGCCGATGGCTATCTGCGCGCCTTTGCGGGCAAGGGCGGGGCCCGGCTGGGCGACACCGCCTGCCCGCTGGTCGGACGCGTTTCGATGGATCTAATTGCGGTCGATGTGGGTTCGGTCGGGGTCGGGGAGGGCGACTGGCTTGCCATCGACTATCGGCTCGACGAGGCATCCGGCCTTACCGGCTTGTCGCAATATGAGTTGCTGACAGGGCTCGGCTCCCGCTATCAGCGGCTTTGGACAGAGTAGGACGTACGCGGTTTTGCAGCCAATCATCGCTTTCTTCGCGTCGATCGGGCGTGTCCTGATCAATGCGCTTGGTGCCATCGGACGGGTCGCCGTCTTTGCGTCGACCACATTGTCCCGGGCGGTCCGGCCACCTTATTATCCCGCCAGGCTGTTCGAGCAGATGCTCCAGATCGGCTGGTTCTCGCTGCCGGTCGTCGGCATGACCGCGATCTTTTCGGGCGCGGCGCTGGCGCAGCAGACCTTCACCGCAGGCTCACGCTTCAACGCCACCTCGACCGTGCCCGCGATCGTTGTGCTCGGCATCGTCCGCGAACTCGGCCCGGTGCTGGTGGGCCTGATGGTGGCGGGCCGCGTGTCGTCGGCGATGGCGGCCGAACTCGGTACGATGCGCGTGACCGAACAGCTCGACGCGCTGACGACCCTGCGCACCGATCCCTATCGCTATCTGATTGCCCCCCGGCTCATCGCCGCGCTGATTGCCATTCCGCTGATGGTGCTCATCGCCAATGCGATCGGTATCTTCGGGGGCTATTTCGTCGCGGTGTACAAGCTCGACTTCAACGCGATCGGCTATCTGCAGACCACCCGCCAGTATCTGACGGCGACCGACCTGCAGATGGCTGTCGTGAAGTCAGCTTTCTTCGGTTTCTTCATCGCCCTGATGGGATGCTATCACGGCTTCAAGGCGCAGGGCGGCGCCGCCGGTGTCGGCCGTGCGACCACCGACGCGGTCGTGTCGGCTTTCATCCTCATCCTGCTGAGCAACATGATCATCACCCTTGTGGCGTTCGGCTGATGGCGAGCGAACCGAAGATCATCCTCAGCAGTGTCGGCAAGGCCTTCGGCACCAACCGGGTCCTCGACGGGGTCGACCTCACCATCGAGCGCGGCGAATCGATGGTCATCATCGGCCAGTCGGGCAGCGGCAAGTCGGTGATGCTCAAATGCATCCTCGGCCTGATCCGTCCCGACCGGGGTGAGATCCGGGTCGATGGCGAAGACCTCGCCTCGATGTCGACGCGTGAGCTCGAGCGGGCCCGCGCCAAATTCGGCATGTTGTTCCAGGGTTCGGCGCTGTTCGACTCGCTGCCCATCTGGCGCAACGTCACCTTCGCGCTGACCCAGGGCCGGCTGCGCGATGCTGCCAATATGCGGCGCATCGCCACCGAAAATCTGGAGCGGGTCGGCCTCGACGCGAAAGTCCTCGACCTTCGCCCGAGCGAACTGTCGGGCGGTATGCAGAAACGCGTCGCGCTGGCCCGTGCGATCGCACCCCGGCCGGAGATCATCTTCTTCGACGAACCCACGACGGGTCTCGACCCGATCCGGGCAGACGTGATCAACGACCTGATCGTCGAACTGGTCGAGGAACTGGGCGTGACCGCGCTGACGATCACCCATGACATGGCGTCGGCGCGCAAGATCGCGCACCGTGTCGCGATGCTCTATCAGGGACGGATCGTCTGGACCGGTCCGCGCGACCGTCTGTACGACAGCGGCAATCCCTATGTGGACCAGTTCGTCCAGGGCCGCGCCGAAGGGCCTATCAGCTAGACACCCTATTTCGGCTGGCGCGGCACCCAGCCCAGCGCTGATCGGGCGTTGTGGGCGGATTCGGTCATATACGGCTGTCTGCGTAAGAAAATCGATCACTCAAAGCACATAATCCAATTGGATCGATCAACGGGGCTCGGGCATATGGCTGTCACCGCAGATCAAGGAGATTATCGATGCTGGGCCGTACCGTTCCCGATGTTACCCTGAAAACCCGTGTCCGTGACGAAAGCGTCGGCGGACCCAATCCGTTCCGCTGGCAGGATGTCCACACCGGCGAACTGTTCAAGGGCCGCCGCGTCGTAGTGTTCGCGCTCCCGGGCGCCTTCACCCCGACATGCAGCACCGAACAGTGCCCTGCCTACGAGCGCTCCTATGAGGACCTTCGCGCGGCCGGTGCCGACGACGTCTATTGCCTGTCGGTCAACGATGCCTTCGTGATGTACCAGTGGGGCAAGCATCTGGGCGTCGACAAGGTCAAGATGCTGCCCGACGGGTCGGGCGACTTCACCCGCCGCATGGGCATGCTGATCAAGAAGGATCATCTCGGCTTCGGCGATCGCTCCTGGCGCTATTCGATGGTGGTCGAGGATGGCCGTGTCGTCGCCTGGTTCGAAGAGCCCGGCATCAATGACGACGGTTCGGACGAAGACCCCTATGGTGTGAGCTCGCCCGACAATGTTCTCGCCTGGCTGCGCGAAAATGTCGCGGCCGACCATCAGGTCGCCTGACGCGGCGTTCGGTACCAGCACATGCGCCATCCCGGGTTCCCGCCGGGATGGCGCTATGCTCAGATGCACAATCTTGCCTCGACCCGTGCGATCCAGCGTTGCAGCGCCGGATAGTCGCCAAGGTCGAACCCGCCTTCATGTGCGACGCGGCTATAGGCGACCAGTGCGATGTCGGCGAGGGTGAGGCCGTCGCCGACGAGCCAGTCCGCTCCCGTCAGTTGGCGATCGAGCAGCGCGAGCGCGGCCTTGCCCCGTTCGACGATTTTCGGCTCCACTTCGCTCTGCGCCTTGCCCAGATAATGCATCTGGAAGCGCGCCACGGCGACATAGGGCTCGTGGCTATACTGCTCCCAGAACAGCCACTCGTACATCTTCGCCCGCAGAATCGGATCGGTCGGTACGAGCGGGCTGCCCTCGGCCAGATGCAGCATGATCGCATTGGACTGCGCCAGACAGCTGCCGTCGTCGCGGACGAGGAGGGGCACCTGGCCGGCCGGGTTCTTTTCCAGAAAGGCTGCGCTGCGTGTCGATCCAGCGAGCACGCTGGTCTCGATCCACTCGATCGCGATGCCGAGAATCGCCGCCGCCCATTTGACCTTCAGGCAATTGCCCGAGATCGAATCGCCATAGACCTGCATGTTTGCGCCTCCCTCTTGGCCCGGCGTGCGCTTAGCCGCTCCTTTCCCGGACAGAAACCGACTTGTTCGCCGATCTGACGTTGTTTGGTTATCGAATTGGACTGACTGGGATAATTTGCCGCCTTCTGAGACGAGGCCTCAACAGCTGTCACAAAGCCGTAAGCGAAACCCCAAGGCGGCTGTAACAATGTTGAATCATAGGCTTCGCACGTCATCCAGCCAGGAGACGAGCGATGAATGCCATCACCCGGATCGCGGACTTCCAGGATCTGCGCCCGACCATTCCGGAAGCGGACAGAAAGCGGAAGCGTTTCCGGACGATCTGGATTTCGGACGTCCATCTGGGCACGCGCGGCTGCAATGCGGCGATGCTGATCGACTTTCTCGATTCGACCGACAGCGAGACCATGTATCTGGTCGGCGACATCATCGACGGCTGGAAGCTGCGCCGCAGCTGGTACTGGCCTTCGGCGCACAACGACATCGTCTGGCGGGTGATGAAGCGCGCGAAGCGCGGCACGCGGGTCGTCTATATTCCCGGCAATCATGACGAGATGTTCCGGCAATTCTCCGGCCTGACCTTCGGCGGGATCGAGATCCGGCGTCAGGCGATCCACGATACCGCCGATGGCCGCCGCCTGATGGTAACGCATGGCGACGAGTTCGACGCGGTCGTCATGTGCCATCGCTGGCTCGCCTTCCTGGGGGACGCTGCCTATTCGGGGCTGATGCGGCTGAACATCGTGATCAACGCGGTGCGGCAGCGGCTCGACCTCCCCTATTGGTCGCTGTCCAAGCACGCCAAGCACAAGGTCAAGAACGCGGTCGAGTTCATCTCCCGCTTCGAGGAAGCGGTGGCGCATGAGGCGCGCGATCGCGGCGTCGACGGCGTGGTCTGCGGCCACATCCACACGGCCGAAATCCGCGATTTCGGCGGGATCGTCTATTACAACGACGGTGACTGGGTCGAAGGCTGCACTGCGCTGGTCGAACATTTCGACGGCCGGCTCGAGGTGCTCCACTGGGCCGACGAGATCGCGGCCCGCCGCGAAATCGCTCCGGCTATGGCGGCCTGAGATGCGCATCGCGATCGCCACCGACGCTTGGTCGCCGCAGGTGAACGGCGTGGTCCGGACGCTGCAGGCAGTGACCGCCGAACTCGCAGCTATGGGCCATGAGGTCTGCGTCATCGCGCCCGACCAGTTCCGCACGCTGCCCTGTCCCAGCTATCCCGAGATCCGACTGGCGCTGACCACCCATGGCGGGGTCGGCCGGCGCATCGCCGAATTCGGCGCCGATGCCATCCATGTCGCGACCGAGGGGCCGATCGGTCTGGCGGCCCGCCGCTATTGCCTGTCGCGCCAACTGGCTTTCACCAGCGCCTATCACACGCAGTTTCCCGACTATGTGGCCGAGCGCACCGGCATGCCGGCCGACTGGTTCTGGCGCTACATCCGCTGGTTCCACGGCCCGTCCGCTGCGATCCTGGCGTCGACGCCGTCGATCGAGGCGGTCCTCGATGCACGCGGGATCGGCCCGGTGCGGCGCTGGGGCAGGGGGGTGGACCTTGCGCTGTTCCGCCCCGACCGTCCGGCGCATCCCGCTTTCGCCGCTTTGGCGCGTCCAATTCAGCTCTACGTCGGGCGCGTCGCCGTGGAGAAAAATGTCGAGGCCTTCCTCTCGGGCAGTGTCGAAGGCACCAAGGTCGTGGTCGGCGACGGTCCCGCCCGGGCGGGGCTCGAACGGCGCTACCCCGATGCGGTCTTCCTGGGCGCGCTGCATGGTGAGGATCTCGCCTCCGCTTATGCCGGAGCCGATGTCTTCGTCTTCCCCAGCCGCACCGATACTTTCGGGCTGGTAATGATCGAGGCGCTTGCCTGCGGCACGCCGGTTGCAGCCTTTCCGGTAACCGGTCCCATCGACGTGCTCGATCGCGCATCCTCCGCGATGGAAGAGGATCTGTCGGTCGCTATCCGCGAGGCCCTGACATGCGATCGGGGCGCCGCCGCGGCTTATGGAGCGACCTTCGGCTGGCGCCGCAGCGCGGAGCAGTTTCTCGCGGCGCTGGTCCCTCAAGGCGTAGGGCGCAGTCGCCAGGCCGCGTGACGCCTGGGCCGGAACCGCCCATCGCACGTCCAGCCTTGTGCTTCGCGCGCGGGTTCAGTACATCATGGCAACGCTCAGGCCGCTCCGTGAAGGGGCGGCCCTTTTATTTGGAGGACCGCCATGGCCCAGCCGCTCATGCCCCACGCCACCGCTTCGTGGCTGGTCGACAACACCGCGCTCAGCTTCCAGCAGATCGCCGAGTTCTGCGGTCTGCACATCCTCGAGATCCAGGCCATCGCCGACGACATGGCGGCTACCAAGCTGACCGGCCGCGATCCGGTCCGCGCGGGCGAGCTGACCATGAGCGAGATCGAAAAGGGCCAGAAGGACGCCAATTACCGGCTGGTGATGCAGAAGGGCCCCGATCAGCTGCGCCGCACCAAGGGCCCGCGCTACACGCCGGTGTCGAAGCGTCAGGACAAGCCCGACGGCATCGCCTGGATCATCCGCAACCATCCCGAGGTTTCGGACGGCCAGATTTCCAAGCTGATCGGCACGACCCGCACCACCATTGCGGCGATCCGCGACCGGACGCACTGGAACATCTCCAACATTGTTCCGAAGGACCCGGTCACGCTCGGTCTCTGTTCGCAGCGCGAACTCGACGCGATCGTCGCCAAGGCGGCGAAGGCCGCCGGCATCGAGGCCGTTCCTGATACCCGGCTGGAGGGTGATCGCGAGGCTCTGATCGAAGAACTGCGGGCCCAGCGCGATGCCGCCGCGCGCCGCGTGGACGAAGTCCATGCCGACCAGTCGTCGACCTTCGGTGGTGCGACCTTCCAGGATCCGTTCAAGAAGATCTGACGCCGAACGGGCCGCCGCGCTGGCGGCCCGTTCCCGGTTCACCCGCTGCGGTCCATTCGCGCGTTCGGTGCGCGCAGGCCCGGCCGTCATCGCCAGTCCCGGCTTGACCCCCGGCGCGCGCCAGCCCAAAAGCCTCGCCCATGGATGACAGTGCCGCCATCGCCGACCTCTCTTTCGAGGATGCCCTGAAGCAGCTGGAGACGATCGTCCGGCAGCTGGAATCGGGCGAGGTCCCGCTCGACCAGTCGATCTCGCTTTATTCCAAGGGTGACGCATTGAAGCGGCTGTGCGAGCAGCGCCTCGATGCGGCAAAGGCCAGGATCGAGAAGATCAGTCTCGGTGCCGATGGCGTGCCCCGGGGAACCGAGCCCTTCGACGCGGGCTGAGCGGATGAGCGACCGCCTCGCCACCGAAATAGCCGCGATCGCGCGGGAGATCGACGCCCGCTTCGACCTTTTGCTGACGCCGCCCGAGGACAGCCGCCGCCCGCTCTATGAGGCGATGCGCCACGCAGCGATCGGCGGAGGCAAGCGGCTGCGTCCTTTGCTGGTTTCGGCTGCTGCCCGGTTGTTCGCGGTCGACCCCGAATGCGCGCTGCGGGTCGGTCTCGCGATCGAGGCGGTGCATGTCTACAGCCTCGTCCATGATGACCTGCCGGCGATGGACGACGACGACATGCGTCGGGGCAAGCCGACCGTCCACAAGGCCTATGACGAGGCGACGGCGATCCTGGTCGGTGACGGGCTCCAGGCGCTCGCGTTCGAGATCATCGGCAGCGAGGCGACTCATCCCGATCCCTTCGTGCGCTGCGAACTCGTCACCGCGCTTGCGGCGGCGGCCGGCCCGGCCGGCATGGTCGGCGGGCAGGCGATGGACATGGCGGCGCCCTCGCTCGTGCAGGACCTCGGCATCGTCACGCGGCTGCAGCAGCTGAAGACCGGCGCGCTGATCGCCTTCTCGGTCGAGGCGGGGGCGATATTGGGGCGCGTGCCGCCTGAAGGCAGGGCGCGGCTGCGCGGCTATGCGCATGATCTGGGTCTCGCCTTCCAGATCGCCGACGATCTTCTCGACGTCGAGGGCGATGCCGCCACGACCGGCAAGGCGGTGGGCAAGGACGAAGCAGCCGGCAAGGCGACCTTCGTCTCGTTGCTCGGCATCGAACGCGCACGCGCACAGGCGGCGCTGTTGAGCGAACAGGCGATCGGCCATCTGTCCGCCTTCGGCGCGGAAGCCGATCTGTTGCGGGATATCGCCGCCTACACGGTCCGGCGAGACCGCTGATATAAGGGGGGAATGCACATGCGCATCGGCGTCTATCCGGGCACGTTCGACCCGGTCACCCTGGGTCATATGGATATCATCCGACGGGGCGCGAAGCTGGTCGACCGGCTGGTCGTCGGGGTAACCACCAACCCTTCCAAGTCGCCGATGTTCACACTCGACGAGCGGCTGGCGATGGTCCGCAGGGAAACTGCCGATCTGAGCGACCGGATCGAGATCGTCGCATTCGACTCGCTGCTGATGGATTTCGCCGAGCGCATGGGCGCGTCGATCATTGTCCGCGGCCTGCGCGCCGTCGCCGACTTCGAATATGAGTATCAGATGGCGGGGATGAACCAGCAACTGAACAACCGGGTCGAGACGGTCTTCCTGATGGCGGATGTCGCCCTGCAGCCGATCGCATCCCGCCTGGTCAAGGAAATCGCGCTCTATGGCGGCGCGATCGATCGTTTCGTTCCCGCGCAGGTGGTGCAGGAAGTCGTCGCGCGCGTCGAAAAGATCGGTAAGAAGGGTAGCTGAAGGGCCGGGCGGTTCAGCCGACCGCAAGCCCGCTGCGAGTAAGGAACCCGCGCCCTGCGCGGTTGGAGAATGGATCTGATGCGTTCGAAGTTGATTGTCGCGGCCCTTGCCGGCCTGTTCATGGCCGGAACCAGTGTCGCACAGGTCGCGGGGGACGTGCCTCCGCCGCAGGACCCGCAGAATATCCTGAACCTCGACCTTTCCACCGGCGGCCGGGTCAAGATCCAGCTGCGCCCGGATCAGGCGCCCTATTCGGTCGACCGGATCAAGACGCTGACGCGCCGCCATTTCTATGATGGCCTGATCTTCCACCGCGTCATCGAGGGCTTCATGGCGCAGGGCGGCGATCCGCAGGGCACCGGAGAGGGTGGGTCCGACCTTCCCGACCTGAAGGCCGAGTTCAACGATCTGCCGCACGTCCGCGGAGCGATGGCGATGGCGCGCGCCCAGTCCCCCGACAGCGCCAACAGTCAGTTCTACATCATGCTTCAGCCAAACCTGACGCTCGACCGCAACTATACGGTGATCGGTCGCGTCGTGTCGGGCATGCAGTTCGTCGATGCGCTCGAGCGGGGCGAACCGCCCGCGAATCCGTCGAAGATCGTCCATGCCTCGATTGAATCCGACGATCTCGGCCAGGCCCCGGCCGCGTTCGTGCCGCCGCCGCCAAAGGCCGCAGAGGCGGCTCCGGTCCTGACCGGCAAGGCGGCCAAGCAGGCGCGCAAGGACGCCGAGGAAAAGGCCGAGGCCGAAGCCAAGGCGAAGAAGAAACAGGAAAAGTCCGAGCGCAAGGCGGCCAAGGAACAGGCCAAGGCTGCGCGTGAGGAAGGCGACCGCCCGGCCACCGGTACCGCCGCCGCCGTCGACGCGATCAGCCCGTCGCCTACCGCAAATGCGGTCGATCAGGTCGCAACCGAAGAGGCTCCGGCCAAACCGAACTGATATGCGCGTTGATCTCTTCGACTTCGACCTTCCCGCAGAGAATATCGCGCTCCGGCCCGCCGACCCACGGGACAGCGCGCGGCTGCTGAACGTGCGCGGGCCGAGCGCGCCGTTCGACGATTGGCGGGTCAGCGACCTGCCGAAACTCCTTCGCGCGGGCGATTGCCTGGTGTTCAACGATACGCGGGTCATTCCGGCGCAGCTGGAAGGGCGACGCGGCGAAGCGCGCATCGGCGCGACGCTGCACAAGCGCGAGGGGCTGCGCAGCTGGCGTGCTTTCGTCCGCAACGCCAAGCGCGTGAAGATCGGCGATCGCATCGATTTCGGCCAGGACGTCTTCGCCCTTGCGGTCGATCGTGGAGGCGATGGCTCGATTCTGCTCGAGTTCGAGGGCGACGAACCGGTCGAGCTTCTGCTTGAGCGGGCGGGAACGATGCCGCTGCCGCCCTATATCGCCGGCAAGCGCGCCGCCGACGAGCGTGACCTCGACGATTATCAGACGATGTTCGCGCGCGAGAAGGGCGCGGTGGCGGCTCCGACCGCCGCGCTGCACTTCACCCCGCGCCTGATGGAGGCGCTGGCGGCGGCGGGCATCGCCAGCGAGACGCTGACGCTCCATGTCGGCGCAGGCACCTTCCTGCCGGTCAAGGCCGACGATACAGACGACCATCGGATGCACGCCGAATGGGGGCGGATCGAGGCCGACGTCGCCGATCGCCTCAACGCCGTCCGCGCCGCAGGCGGGCGGGTGATCTCGGTCGGCACGACCAGCCTTCGGCTGCTGGAGAGCGCCACGGGTGAGGACCGGGTCATCCGACCCTTTGCCGGAGACACCTCGATCTTCATCACGCCCGGCTATCGCTTTCGCGCGATCGATGGTCTGATGACCAACTTCCACCTGCCGAAGTCGACCCTGTTCATGCTCGTCAGCGCGCTGATGGGCCGGGAACGGATGCAGGCGGCCTATGCGCATGCGATCGCACAGGGATATCGCTTTTACAGCTATGGCGACAGCTCGCTGCTGATACCCTGATCCGCTCGGATTGGCGGGGTGGAAAGGCAGCTGAAACGCGCTATGCGTCGTGCTCCATCGGGGGGCTGGTGAAGACGTGCAGAAGATCGATACGGGCAGTCCCTTCATCCACAGGTTCGACGATGCGCTCGATCCGGTCCTGTGCCAGCAGCTATGCGCTTTGCTCGGGCAGAGGACCGGGCCGCAGATATTGGCGGCGGGCGATCAGCGCTTGCCATGGCATGCGGGCGATACCTTTTCCTTCGATCATTGGGAGCAGGGCGAGCTGCGAAGGGCGATCGGCGCCTACCGTATCCTGATCGCCCAGCTGATCTGCCTGTGCCAGCGCGAGGTGGTCTATCCCCATTTCACCGATCTGGTGCGCTGGCGCCCCGGCAAGGCGATGGCCGAGCATAAGGATGACGGCTATCCCGGCGACGATCCGCTGCTGGGGGTCCGCCATTATTCGGCGGTCACCTATTGCAACGACGATTTCGAAGGCGGCGAGACCTTCATCCGGAACGGGCAGGGTGGGCACTATGTGTCCCGGCCCAGGATGGGCAGCCTCGTCTTTTACCCGAGCGACGAACGCGCGGCGCACGGTGTGAGGCCGGTGGTCGGCAACGACCGCGTGACCCTGAGCAGCTGGTACACCCGCGACCCCGCGCATTACCGGCCTTGAGGCTTCACCGAAGCTGAGGCCTGGACGTCAGTTGTAGGTCACCGTCACCGTGAGGTTGCCCGAATATTGCCCGCGGGCCGTAGTCGAGAGCACGCTGATCGTCCCGCCGACGCCAAGGGTCAGCGTGCCTGTCGCCGGCATCGTCTGATTGCCGGTTGCGGTCTTCGACGTCGTAACGCTCAACGTGCTGGCTCCGTTCGACATGACGATATTGCCGGTGGGCGAATAGCTGATCGCGAATGTCGTGCTCGGTTGGCCGGTGATGGTGTACTGAGCGCGGCTGGGAGCTGGGCTCGGCAGGGCGATGAGATTGACGTTGCCGGTTTGGGTTCTGATGCCGGTGCTGTTGTTGACGATGACCGAAGCCGAAGCTCCGGAAGGCTGGCGGACCAGGGTGCCGAAGCTGAGGTCCGACACTTTCACCATCTGCAGCGGCCGACGAATGGTGATGGTTGCAGCTGCCGTCGAACCCGTGGTCGGTACCGTCGGATCCTTGGCGACATAGACGTAAAAGGTGCTCGTCTGGGCCCCGGTCGCGCCGCCGGTATTGTCGCCCGCTACCGGCAGCTTGGTGTCGAGCAGGAAGGTGAGGTTGCCGGTGCTCGTCCAGCCGGTCATCGTGAAATCGAGCAGCGAACCCGTCGTCGTCCCGGTGATCGTCCCGGTCCCGTTGATCGCCGTGAACTCCTGAATCAGTCCCGCCCGACCGGTGCTGCTCAACGCGCCGACGCGAATCCGGGCCCGGTTGCCGGCGACGGAGCAGGTGTTGGGGGAGCCGCTGCCGGCGCAACGTATCGTCACCGTCGCGCGACGGACCGTGCCCTTGATCCGGGCGCCGCTGCCGGACTGCACAGTCACCGTCGTATTGGTCTGGGCGAACACCGTGGTGCCGGACACCGCAGCCGCGACTTCGCCATAGGCGGTGATCGGGCTGATCGCATTGACGGTATAGGTCTGCGCCACCACCGGATAGGATGCCACGCCGAAAAGGGCGACCAACGCCACCAGGATATAGCGGCCGCTCATTCGAATATCACCATTGCCTGAACATCCGGTGCCGGACCGCCCTGCGCGCCGATCGTGAAGCTGACCGGTTCGGCTAGCCGCATGTTCAGCCGGCGAGCCTGCGTCTCCTCGATCTCCAGCCGGTAGGTTCCAGGTCGCAGCGCATCGAACAGCGCGCTGCCGTCGAACTCCGTCCGGCCCTCATGGGCTTCCCCATTCTCATTCACGACACGCAGCATCACAGCCGAAAGCCCCACCTTCCGATCCCCGCGCCGGACGGTGATGGTGATCATCACCTCGCCCTTCGCCTGGATGGGATAGCGTATAACAGCAACGGTGCCGGCGCGAGGCGTGAATTCGGCCACCGGCGGTGGTCCCGCGACATTGTCGAGCTGGACGTTGTCGAGGCTCGTGCGGACCTGCGCGACCGTGCCATAGCCGAGGCCGGTGACCAGCGCCCGGCCCTTGTCGTCGGTGACGATCTCCTCACCGCCCGAGCCGCTGGTCACGACACCGGCAACCGGCTCCTCGCCCCGGTCGAAGCGGCCATTGCCATTATCGTCGAGGAACGCCTGGATCGCGGCGTTGCCGCCCGAGGCTGCCCCCGGCCTGCGCGGCAGATAGCCGCCGCCGAGCGGATCGGGAACCAGACTGAACGCCAGCTGGAGCCCCAGCCGCCAGTCGTTGCGCGGGCGGCTATACTGCGCGTCGAGCGACAGGTCGGCGAAGGGCAGGCGCCGGATCGCGGAGACCTGAATCGTGCTGTCCCGGTCGCCTTGAAAGCTCTGGCCCAGGCCGATGCGCACGGCGGTGCTTTCACCGATGTTGCGATCGGCGACGATCGAGAGCGCGCCGAGGCGCAGGTCGGGCAGCAGCTGATAGTCGACTGCGGCGCGCAGCTGCCATTGGAACAGGGCGAAGGAGGACAGGCTGATGAGTCCCGACAGGCGGTTGATCGCGCTGCCCAGCACCGGTTCGGTCCGTTCGAAATCGAAACCGGTGGACACATAGAGGCCGCCGATAGGCGCAGAGGCGCGCAACAGGCCGGCCCAGTTCCGGTCGCCATTGGCAAATTGGTCGCGCGTCATGCGGAACGAGAAGGGAATGGAGAAACCGCGCGACGGGCGCAGCTGCCAGTCGAGGTTGAGCTCGCTCGACCGCCGCAATGGTCTGCCGTCGCCGCCCCGGGGAATCGTCTCGTCGACGAAGCCGCCGCCATATTCCGAATGGCGGACGATCGTCGAGATCTTCATCCATTCGCCGGCCAGGGCCAGCGCGACCGCCGTCCCGCCGCGCTCGTCGGCCGCGCCGTCGATCTGGGTCGCGACGCCGGCAATCGAGGTGCGCACCCCGGCGGTGGCCAACAGCCGTTCGCCCCTGCCGCTGGGCGAATAGCTGGCGACGCCGCCGGCGAGCGTGACATTCTCGGACAGGCCATAGGCCATGTTGGCGGTAATCCGCATGTCGCCGACGCCGGGGCTGGCGATCACGTTGGAGTCGCGTGACGGGAAGCGGATCACCGTCCGCTCCTGTTGCGCGACGCCGAGGTCGACGTTGAACTGGCCCGGTTCGAGCTGGCCGCCGCCGACATTCACGACCCGCACGTCCTCGGTGCGTTCGCCGCGCGGGCCATAAGCGACGATTCGGATGATGTTGACACCGCGCTGCAGAGGTACGTCGCGAAACTCGTAGCGCCCCTGAACCGGGGTCGACTGGCCGCTGCGCAACACGTCGTTGACGTAGAGTTCGACATCATAGCCCAGCGGGAGTTCGCCGCGCAGGTCGACCCGGCCGAAAATGCTGGTCTGTGTCAGCGGCGCGGTGCTCAGCGACACGCCCCGTCCGGCAAGGCTGCGCGCGCCGAGGGGCAGGGCCGGGGTGAAGATGTCGCCGGCCGAAGCGCGGGTGAAACCGAGCGGTCCGAGCGCTTCGCCATCGGCATCGCGCCGTTCGAGCAGCATCCGCGCGGTGACCGGGCGGCCCTTCTGATCCGATCCGACATAGCCCTGAAAGTTGCTGAACAGAAGATCGCCGCCCGCGCGGACATCGTAGCGATAGGGGTAGGGGGGCGGGCGCTCCTGCGCGCCGGCCTCGACCAGCACATCGAAGCTGGGCAGGGTCACCAGCGCAGGCGGAGAGTCGACGCGATAAACGTCGGCGGGCGTGCTGCCTCCGCTCTGCAGCCCGCGGAGCTTTGCCAACCGGTCGAGGCGTGACTGGATCGGCAGCGGTTCGCGCGCGACAAGCTCCAGACGCAGGGCCGCTTCATCCAGCCGGACACGCACCGGCAGCAGCTTTTCGAGCAATGACGCCCTGACATAGATATCGTTGGCGCCGACCACCATGTCGCCGGCGAGCAGCAGTTGCAGATTGCCGTCGACCCGGACGACCCCGCTGGGCAGATCCGCGACGACCGAGCGCCGGGCCTCACCGATCGTGCCGACGATCCGTTTCTCACCCAGCTGCACGTTCAGATCGGCATCGAGCAATCGCGACAATTCGCCGACCGGGATCAGCAGACCGACCTGCGAGGCATAGACTGGCAGCGAGTCGGTGATGTTGAGCCGATCGAGCACGACTTCGACCAGCAGCAGGTCATTCTCGTCGAGCGGGTTTCCGGCAGGCTCGATATAGTCGACGAGCGTGGCTGAGCCGGCAGGTTGCGCTTCCCCAGGCACGGGAGCGAGCAACGAGACAGCCATCAGGGACAAGCACGCCGTGGTCGGCGGTCGCCTCACGGAGCGGCGACGGAAGCCTTGCTGAGGACTTTACCCGGCGACGTATCGTCATCGCGAAACTCAATGTCGATCCGCTCGCCTGGCGCTGGAAGGCGCGTCAGCTGGACCCGGACATATCGTCGCTCGATCTCCGGATAAACGCCGATCCCGCGCACTGCGCCGATCGGCTCCTCCCCCTGCTTCTTGCTCCCTTTTATCTCGATATCGCCGTACAGCGAATTGGCCCCCTGCCTCACGAGATCCAGTGTCAAAATGGCGGTGCGGACCGCCGGCGCCTGCCCGTCGGGCGAGACATTCTCGAAGCTGATCGCCGCTTTCTCGATCGCGGCGCGGATATCGACCGGGCCGACGCGCACGATGACGGGGATCGACAAAGCGAGCACCGAATTGATCCGGAAGGAGAGTTCGCCCTCCTTGCGTCCGGCTGCCTCTTCGGCGGTCAGCCCGCTGTCGGCGGGCGGGATGCCGGTTACCGTCAGATGCGTGCGATACTCGCCCGGCGGAACCTCGCTCGTCGATGCGGCGCGAATGCGGATCGTCTGGCCGGTCCCTTGCGCCACCCTGATCCGACGTGGCGTCGCGACCAGATAGGCCCTGGCCGATTTGAGCCGTTCGAATTCGGGCTTGCCGGCGGCGTCGCTCGCAGGAACGATCTGTCCGTCGGGCAGCATAACGCGGTCGATCAGCTCGACATCGAAGGACCCCGTGCCGCTGCTGCTCGCCACCGAGATCGTTGCGGATTTGCCCAGACGGTCGAAGGTCACGCGCTTCGGATTGAGATTGACGCTGGCCACGCCAGCGGAGATCGCAGGTTCGGCAGCCTGACTGAAGGATGGAGCGGACTGAAGGAGACAGGCCGACATCAACAGGGCTGCGATCGGGTGCGACACCTTTGTCCGTCGCCTGGCCTGCATCCTGTCCAACTGCATCCCCGCTGCCCGTAGCCCAACCCTAAGCTTGGTTTATACTAGTTATATTGGACCGCAACCACCAAGACGCCGGCATAATTTCCCGCTTCCGCAGAGGCATTGGGTTGAAGTGCCCCGCCCACGTCGAAGGCGAGCGCGCCGCTGTCCTTGCCGAAGGCGACCAGCCGGGTGCCGCCGCCACCCGTGATGTTGGTGGTGGTGCTGAATTCCACTTCACCCTGACCGTTGAGGCGCAGCAGCGAGACGGTTTGCGGCACGCTGATCGACACAACCTGATCGGGATTGCCGAGCAGGGTGAAGCTTGCCTGGCTCGATAATCCGGGGCTTATTCCCTGGGCGATCTGCTCGGCAGCTTCGGTTCCCACGCTGAGTCGCGGCGCGGCAGAAAAGCCCGTTGGAAGGGGGAGGGAGGTCGATCCCACGCTGGTCCCGATATTGGTCAGAAGGGGCACCGTCACCGCGCCGATGACGACCGCCTGTTCGGTGGTGACGCCGCTCGGCTGAGTGATCGTTACTCCGGCGTCGGTGGACGCAGTGGACTGTCCCTGCCCCGACGCTGATGGAGTCAGCCCCGCGGACAGGAGCAGCATCGCCGCGAAGGTCGTCCCCGAGCGGATCATCATTGCTCCTCGGTGCCGGTCCCCACGGCCCGGCGGGTATCGCACGGGCCGGGGCGGCGGTCCGTCAGTTATAGGCGACGGTGGTCGAGAAGGTACCGCTGTAGTTTGCGCTGACGGTCGTATTGGTCACCGTGAAGCTGCCGCCGACATAGAGCGTTCCGTCGCCCGAGAAGCCGCCGGTCGTGCCGAGCGTGCCCGACAGCGTGTCGGTGGTGGCTTCAGGGGTCAGCGTGACCGTGATGTTGTTGGTCCCGTCGGTCATCACGACCGAGGCTGGAACGGTGATGGCCACCGTCTGCGCGCCTTCGCCGGTGACGGTGTAGGACGCGCGCGTCCGGGTGCCGCCCGAGATCAGGACGGCGGTGCCGCTGTCCACCGTCGGCGTGTCAGACGAGGTCGAAATGGTGATCGTGCTGCTGCCCGAAGCGGGGCGGACAACCGTGCCGAAGGCAAGATTGTTGACCTTGGTGAGGGCAATCGGCTGGATGATGCGAACCGAACTCGTGGTCGATTCCGAATCACTTGCCTGAGCAAAAGCGGTGCCACCGACCGTCGTCGCCAGGACTACCGCACTCAACAGCTTCGATATGGTCTTCATGATAACCCCCGAATAAACGATGCAACTACAACCCTTTGGGAGAGAAGGTCGGAGCCCCCGCCCGAATGTGGCCCTTCTCCCTTCGGAAATTCCCGACTTGACGCAGTGTCGGGCTACAGCCCTTCCATCGCGTCAACCACGGTTATCGTTACACTAACTTTATCGCTTTCGATACGGGATTCTAACGATGATCCGGTCCCAGAGGCCGATGAATGGATTCTCGGTGCTGCAAGGCGCGACCGTCGCTGACCTGCGCAACGGCCGGGAACGGTCGTGATCCTGCCTATTTGCGCAGCGCCGCGCTTTCGTCGCGCTTCGCGCGGAACTCGGAGTCCGCGCTCCATTCCGGCCATTCCCGGCTGTCGGCGAGCGTGCGGCCCGTCGCGTAGAGCAGGGTGAGGTCAGGCGCGACGTTGGACAGGTCCCAATCGTCGCTCCATTCGTCGGCCGGCTGGTGATAGCGGTCCTTCACATAGGCCTCCGACAGCGCATTGCCCCGCGCCGCGCCGCCGTTGAGCAGGTCGATGCCGGGCTCGAAAGAGACGGCCGGAATGCCTGCCTTCGCCATGGGGAAGTGATCCGATCGGAAGAAGGCGCCCGTCTGCGTATTGGGATCGGGAACGAAGGTCCGGCCCATCGCCTTGCCCTGCGTGACCAGCATGTCGAGCAGACCGAGCTTGGCGACGCCCGAGATGGAGAAGTCGCGCGCCTGACCGCCGCCGACGATGCTGTCCATGTTGATGACGCCTGCGGTCTTGCCCGCGGGATAGACCGGATTCGCGGCATAATAGGTCGAGCCCAGCAGGCCCTTCTCCTCAGCGGTCACGGCAAGAAAGACGATCGAGCGGTCGGTGCGCGGCGCCCTGGCGAAGGTCCGCGCCAGTTCGAGCAGCGCGGCGATGCCGGTCGCATTGTCGCGGGCGCCGTTATAGATGCGGTCGCCGCGCGCGTCGGGCAGGCCGACGCCGAGATGGTCCCAATGGCCCGAATAGATCACCGTCTCGCCGGGATGGCCCTTGCCGGGCAGGCGCCCGAGCACATTATAGCTGACGATCTTCTCCGGCTTCACCGCATAGTCGGCGTCGAGCGTCGCCTTCAGCGGTACTGGCTTGAAGTCCTTGCGTCGGGCAGCTGCCTTCATCGCCTCGAAGTCGAGGCCCGAGGCCTTGAACAGGTCGACGGCGAGGTCGCGCTGGATCCACCCCTCCATCGGGCTGTGCGCCGAGGCCGGATCCTGGCGGACGATGTCGAACATCGTGTTGGTGTTCGAGTTCTTGACCGTGGCCCAGCCATAGGAGGCGGGGGCGGTCTCGTGGATGACGAGCACGCCGGCCGCGCCCTGCCGCGCGCCTTCCTCATACTTGTAAGTCCAGCGGCCATAATAGGTCATGGTCTTGCCGCCGAAATCGCCTTCGCCGCCCTCGAAGTCCGGATCGTTGACCAGGACGACCATGATCTTGCCCTTGAGGTCGGTGCCCTTGAAATCGTCCCAGCCGCGCTCGGGCGCCTTCACGCCATAGCCGACGAACACCAGCGGCGCGCCGGCCAGCTTGACCTCGCTCTGCCCGGTCATGGCGGCACGCACCGCGATCTCCTCGCCCTGCGTCAGCGCGCGGGGCGCAGCGTCGCCGATGCGCAGGCTCAGCTTCGGCGAGCCAACGATGTCGGACTTGAGCAGCGGCACGTCCTGCGTCCAGCCGCCGCCGGTGCCGCCCGGCTGCAGCCCAGCGGCCTTCATCTGGGCGGTGATATAGTCGATCGTCTTCTTCTCGCCCGCCGTCGCGGGGGCGCGGCCCTCATAGCTGTCGTCGGCGAGCGTCTTCACATCCTGCGCATATCGCTGCAGGTCGAAGCCGGGAGCGGGCTGGGCCGCAATCGCAAGGGCCGGCACGAGCGAGATCGAGCAGGCGAGGGCGGTGAGCATCGTGCGCATGAGCGGGGGCATCCTGTCTGGGGAAATTATTTGTCTATACATTAAGCGGGGAAGAGCCCGCCCTCAGCGATTGCCGCCGATCAGGTCGCCGATCCCGCCCAGCACCGAGCCCTCGCCGCGATTCTGCCCGGTGCCCATCGCGGCGGCCATCATCCGGCCGGCGAGGCGCGAGAAGGGGAGCGACTGGATCCAGACCTTGCCGGGTCCGCGCAGGCGCGCGAAGAACAGGCCTTCGCCGCCGAAGAAGATGCTCTTGACCCCGCCCGCCGTGATCAGGTCGAAATCGACGCTGGGGGTGAAGGCGGCGATGCAGCCGGTGTCGACATGGATTTCCTCGCCCGCCGCCAGTTCGCGCTCGACCACGGTGCCGCCCATCTGGACGAACACCCAGCCGTCGCCTTCGAGCTTCTGCATGATGAAGCCTTCGCCGCCGAACAGCCCGGTCATCACGCGCTTCTGGAAGTGAACGCCGATCGACACGCCGCGCGCGGCGGCGAGGAAGCTGTCCTTCTGGCAGATCAGCCGGCCGCCATAATCGGCCAGCCGGATCGGCAGGATGGCGCCCGGCGTCGGCGAGGCGAAGGCGACGCGCGCCTTGCCCTGGCCCTGGTGGGTGAAGACGGTGGTGAACAGGCTTTCGCCGGTGACGAGGCGCTTGCCCGCGCCGAGCAGCTTGCCCATGAAGCCTTCGTTGGCGCCGCCGCTGCCGTCGCCGAAGACCGTCGTCATGCTGATGCTGCCGTCCTTCCAGACGAGCGCGCCCGCCTCGGCCACCGCGCTCTCGCCGGGATCGAGCTCGATCTCGACGAACTGCAGTTCCTGACCCTTGATCTCGAAATCGATATCGTCGGCAACGCTCGCGCTGCGATGGTGCGACTGTGGCTGGCCCCAGGGGCTATCGAAAGACATTGAAAACTCCGCGCTAAATGGATGGCCTGCTTCTACCATGCGGCGGCGCCCGGCCAATGGCGCGAATCATGGAGCGGCAGCGGTGCCAGCCTTGCCTTGCCATCGGCCCGCGCAACCACTAAAGGCGCGCCATCTTCCACCCAGACAGACATGGAGCCGCTCGCCGATGGCGACCGAACGTACCTTTTCGATCATCAAGCCCGATGCGACGCGTCGCAACCTGACGGGCGCGATCACCGCCAAGCTCGAGGAGGCCGGCCTGCGCGTCGTCGCTTCCAAGCGCATCCACATGACCCAGGAACAGGCCGAGGGTTTCTATGGCGTGCACCGCGAGCGTCCCTTCTTCGGCGACCTCGTCAGCTTCATGATCTCGGGCCCGGTCGTGGTCCAGGTGCTCGAGGGCGAGAACGCCGTCGCGCGCAACCGTGAAGTGATGGGCGCCACCAACCCGGCGAACGCCGACGAGGGCACGATCCGCAAGACCTTCGCGGAATCGATCGAAGCCAACTCGGTCCATGGTTCGGACAGCCTCGAGAACGCCAAGATCGAGATCGACTATTTCTTCAAGCCGGAAGAAATCGTCGGCTGATCATGACGGACCCCGTCATCAGGCGGGCCGTTTGCGAGGATGCCGCCGCGCTGGCTTTGGTCGGCGCGGCGACCTTCCTCGAAACCTATGCGCACATCATCGGCCTGCCCGACATGCTGCAGCACTTCGAAGGCAAGAACAGCGCCGACGCCTGGCGCGCCTTCACGAGCGATCCCGCCGGTGCCGCCTGGATCGCCGAAATCCCCCAGACCCGCGCGCCGATCGGCTTCGCGCTGCTGACCCCGCCAGACCTGCCGATCGAGACCGGCCCGACCGACATCGAGCTGCGGCGCATCTATGTCATGGGCAAATGGCACGGGCACAGACTCGGACGGCGCCTGGTCGACGAAGCGACCGCCCATGCGCGAGAACGCGGGATGCAGCGCCTGCTGATCGGGGTCTATTCGGGCAATGACGCGGCGATCGGCTTCTACCGCCGCCTCGGTTGCGAACTGGTGGGATCGCGCCGCTTCCAGGTCGGCGACGCGGTGTTCGACGATCTGATCTTCGGGCTGGATCTGTAAGCAAAAAATCCATCGACGCCTGCTATCGACACATGGCTAGAACAATCGAGATGGGATGTATTTCTGCCGGAAAGCTATTTAGCTTACCGCTATGCGAACGCACCTAGAATTCAGATCTCACGGGCTACTTGATGCTCATGGTAACCCAGATTTTTCGCAAGCCAAGAAGGTTGCGGACCACTTAAAGTCTATGTTGCCGAGCGCCGGGTTCGAGGTCGAAGACCTAATCTCGGAAGACTGGGGATGGTCGGTGCGATTGCGCCATGATCCGTTCCCACTCTGGATCGGCTGTGGCTTTTATCCGGAATATGAAGACGGCTTCTTATGCTTTATCGAGCCATCCAAGCCGTATGTTCGAAAGTGGCTCAAGCGTATACCGACGGAGCAACCTGTCGAGCGACTTGCGGATGCGGTCGAACGTATTCTGCGAGAAGACAAAGACGTTCGCGATTTGCGCTGGTGGACTGAAGAAGAGGTTCGGCAAGGCTAATGGTCCACTCCGGGGCCGCTTCCGACCCTGCAACCTTTACAAATGGACGAGCTAACAAAAGCGGAGGCCGGGCATTACCCCCTTCCGCTGGCGGCTCGTCCAGATGTCGTCGAGGCGCTTCTAAGCTGCGGCCGCAGTGGTATCGTCGATCATCGACAGGCCACGCAGGCGGACTTCGCTGCCGCCGAGGAAGCCGCGCTCAGTTATATAGCCCACATCATTAAAGGTGACGCCGCCGACGACGGTGAAACGGCGCATCACAGTAAGTGGTATTGCTAAACTGGCCCATCAAACTACGATAAGGAAATGGGTGCCATCATAAGAAGTCTGGTGGTGGCTGCGGCGCCGATCTTCGCCATCGTAGCTCTTTTGATTACGAGGCCTAGCCTTGGCTGGGTTGATGTTGCCATCAGCCTTGGGATCGCGTTCGCGGCCAGCTACGGTATTTTGATCGCAGCTATTCCAATCCACCTGATGCTTCGGCAGTTTAATCGAACGGATTTTGCGAGCTATCTGTTGGCGTTCCTGCTCGCTCTGGTCGCGTTGATCGCAATCTCAACCATCGTCGAAGGTTCACCGCCGCCGCCGATGCCGAACGATAATTCGCCCTTCGCCGAGATGACGCTGAGGAATGGCGGATGGATTTTTTTCATCATCGTCGGGGCGCCAATCGTAACAGTGATGGCTTGGATTTTCTGGCGGTTTGCAGCTTTTCCGCACACAGATTTGTAGTCACGGGCTGGCTGCTAAAGGGGCGACTTTTAACAGGCTGGCGACGCGGTGTTCGACGACCTGATCTTCGGGCTGGATCTGTAGGCCGTAAAATCTACAGGGGCGGCCGCTTTCGGCCTATGGCCTGAAAGCCCGAAAAGGGGTGGTCAGCGGACGTATGTCTGACCTTTCACGCTCGCTATTGCCGCCGTTGTAAATGCGAGGAGGTGAACCAGCAGGGTCACAAGCAAATACAGACTGCCCAACTCGGAGGCATCCCCTGCCAGCCCGTCATGGACTGCGAGGCCCGACACCCGCAAGAACAGCGACATGCCTTGTGGATAAACTATGATCGCGACCGGAACAAATATGAGATGTGGAAACCATCGCAGTGTATATTTTTGAGCGATCATCCATGCGATAGCGGAGAGGGCAAGTGGCGCCAGCGTTGCCACAAGCCATAGAAACCAAAGGCAGACTATGTTTACTGCGGGCCGTGCGTAAAAGGCGATCGTATCAATCGCAGAAGGGGCGGCATACACTGTGGTGGCCGCTAAGGCAGCACTGTATGCGACAAGATCAAGACGCTTCATTCCGTAAGCATGACTTTTAGCCCGCATGTCCGCAAGGCTAGCGATTCCTACAGACTGTTGTCGTGAGCATACAGCATAGCAACGTCGAAAGATGAAGTTTATCCCTTCTTCCGGTGGCGGCTCGCCCATATCTGGTCGAGGCGCTTCTGGGCTGCGGCCGCCGTCGTGCGGCCGATCATCGATAGGCCGCGCAGGCGGACTTCGCTGCCGCCGAGGAAGCCGCCCTCGATCGCATAGCCGACGTCATAGAGGGTGACGTCCTCGGCGACGTCGCCGCCGACGGTGAAGCGGGTCGTGATCGCGACGGGCAGGCGGGCGTCGCCGCGTGGGCGTTCCTGCTCGCCGGCATCGCGGCGGGCCTTGCGCAGGCCGTCGGACAGCCAGTCGGCCTCGATGCGCGGGTCGGTGCTGTCGACGGGATCAAGGTCCAGCGCTTTGGGGAAGGCGATGGTCTGGCCCTGGATGACCTGTTCCCCGGTCGGCTGCAGCGCGAGACGGTCGCCCTTCTTCTCGACCTGGGCACGCAGGACGAGGATGCGCGCCTTCGTGCCGGCGGCTCGGTCCTGGGCGACCTTCTCCTCCTCGTTATGGCGGCGTTCGCTGTAATTGTTCCAGAGGGTCAGCACCGACACGACGAGCGCGGCCACGCCCAGCGCCTCGCCCAGCGTGATCCAGCGCAGCCGGCGCCGGCGGGCTTCCGCCGCAGAGGTCTCTTCAGCCATGGCTCCGGATATAGGCAGCCAGAGCCTCGGGATAAAGGCGGTGTTCCTCGATCAGCAC
This sequence comes from Rhizorhabdus antheiae, assembly GCF_049889055.1. Classification (NCBI taxonomy): domain Bacteria; kingdom Pseudomonadati; phylum Pseudomonadota; class Alphaproteobacteria; order Sphingomonadales; family Rhizorhabdaceae; genus Rhizorhabdus; species Rhizorhabdus antheiae. The sequence goes on from NZ_JBLTWO010000002.1 coordinate 120,298, forward strand.
GCGATCGGCGAGCGTCTCGGGCGTATCGCCCGGCAGGATCGGCACGCGCGCCTGGGCGATGACCTCGCCATCGTCGAGTTCGGGCGTCACGACATGGACCGAACAGCCGGCCTCCGCGTCGCCCGCCTCGATCGCGCGCTGGTGCGTGTCGAGGCCCTTGTACTTCGGTAGCAGCGAGGGATGGATATTGACGATCCGGCCTTCCCAGCCCCCGATGAAACCCTCGCTCAGGATCCGCATATAGCCGGCCAGCGCGATGAAGCGGACGCCGGCCTTGCGCAGTGCGACGTCCACGATCGCATCGAACTCGGCGCGCTTGAGGCCCTTGTGGCTGTGCGCGAAGGTGGCGATGCCGGCCGCGCGGGCATGGTCGAGACCGGCCGCCGCCGGATCGTTGGACGCGACGAGGACAACGGCATAGGGGCAGTCGGCCGCCTGCGACGCCTCGATCAGCGCGGCCATGTTGCTGCCCCGGCCCGAGATCAGGATGGCGATCGGCGTCTTGTCGGTCACGCGTTCAGAACCTCGTCGATGCCCGTGTCCGGGCGATCAGCGGCGGGAAGCGGCGAGGGCGCCGTTCAGCCGAGATGCGTGGCCGACCAGGCGGCGCGCGCGCTCCAGCTCTCGTCGCTGCCCTTCACGGTGCAGCCCTTCTCGCCCTCGGCGATATGGCCGATCCGGAAGACGGTCTCGCCCGCTGCGGTCAGTTCCGCCGTCACCGCGTCGACATCGTCGGCCGAGACGATCACCGCCATGCCGACGCCGCAGTTGAATGTGCGCGCCATCTCGCCCGGCTCGATATTGCCCTGCGCCTGCAGGAACGCCATCAGGCGCGGCTGCTCCCAGGCGTCCGCATCGATATGGGCGTGGAGCCCGTCGGGCAGGACGCGCGGGATATTTTCGAGCAGGCCGCCGCCGGTGATGTGCGCCATCGCGCGGACCTTGCCCGCGCGGACGACCGGCAGCAGCGAGCGGACATAGATGCGGGTCGGCGCCATCAGCGCCTCGATCAGCAGCACGTCCTGATCGAACAGGGCGGGGCGGTCGAGCTTCCACCCCTTGTCGGCGGCCAGGCGGCGCACGAGCGAGAAGCCGTTGGAATGGACCCCCGAGGAGGCGAGGCCGAGGATGATGTCGCCGGCCGCCACGCGGTTGCCGGTAAGCGCCTGGTCGCGCTCGACCGCACCGACGCAGAAGCCGGCAAGGTCGTAATCGCCGTCGGCATACATGCCCGGCATCTCGGCGGTCTCGCCGCCGATCAGCGCGCAGCCGGCGATCTTGCAGCCTTCGGCGATGCCCGCGATGACGCGCTCGGCGACGCCATTGTCGAGGCGGCCGGTCGCGAAATAGTCGAGGAAGAAGAGCGGCTCGGCGCCCTGGACGATCAGATCATTGGCGCACATCGCGACGAGGTCGATGCCGACGCCGTCATGGCGCCCGCTGTCGATCGCCAGCTTCAGCTTGGTGCCGACGCCGTCATTCGCCGCAACCAGCAGCGGATCGCTATAGCCGGCCGCCTTCAGGTCGAAGAAGCCGCCGAAGCCGCCGAGATCGGCATCGGCGCCCGGACGGCGCGTGGCCCGCGCGAGGGGCGCGATCGCCTTGACCAGGGCATTGCCCGCCGCGATCGACACGCCGGCCTTGGCATAGGTGTAGGATTCTTGATCGTTGCTGCTCATGTTGCAGGCCCCTAGACATATCGTGCTTGGATTTCCACGGCCAAGTCGCCAAAAGGCACTGCGTGACCCTCGCCAAACGCTTTTTCCGTCCCATTCCGCTGTCCATCCTCGGCGCCGGTGCGCTGCTGGGGGCGCTCGCCTTTGCGCAGCTGGAGCGGGCGGACGAGCGCGGGGTCCCGCCGATCGACGGATCCGGCAGCTATGAAGTGAGCGGCATCAAGGTCGATGTCGCCGCCCGCACCGCCGATCAGGCGCGCTATGGCGGCTGGCGCGAGGCGCAGCGCAAGGGCTGGAAGATGCTGTGGGCGCGGGTCAACGGCAAGCCGGTCGAGAATGCGCCCGGCCTGCCCGATTCGACGCTCGATTCGATCAGCGGCGGCATCGTCGTCGAGCGTGAGCAGGCCGGCCCGAACCGTTATGTCGCCACGCTGGGCGTGCTGTTCGATCGCGCGCGGGCCGGCGAGTTGCTCGGCGTGAAGGGTGCGGTCCGCCGTTCGGCGCCGATGCTCGTCATTCCGGTCGAATGGAGCGGCGCCACCCCGATCAGCTTCGAGCGCCGCAGCGAATGGCAGAAGGCCTGGGCGCGCTTCCGCGCGGGGAACAGTCCGATCGACTATGTGCGGGTGTCGGGAACCGGCGCCGATCCGGTCCTGCTCAACGCGGCGCAGGCGCGTCGGCCGGGGCGCAGCTGGTGGCGTATGCTGCTCGACCAATATGGCGCGGCCAATATCGTCGTGCCCGAGGCGACGCTGTTCCGCCAATGGCCCGGCGGTCCGGTGATCGGCCGCTTCGTCGCGCGCTACGGTCCCGATGCGACCGTGGTCGACCAGTTCACGCTGACCGCCGACACGGGCGATGCGCTGCCGGCGATGCTCGACCGGGCGGTGCAGCGGATCGACACCACCTATACGCGCGCGCTGCAGGAAGGCGGGCTGCGCGGAGATCGCTCGCTCGTGATCGAGACTCCGGCGGAGGAAGTCCCGATCGACGATGTGCTCGACCAGATGGCGGCTGCTGCGACCACCAGTGTCACCGTCCAGATCGACACGCCCGATGCCGCCGCTCTGCGCGCACAGGAAGCGCAGCTCAGGGCGCTGACCGGCGTCACCGCCGTGCAGACCGGCAGTCTCGCTTTCGGCGGCACGAGCAGCCTGCGCGTGGCCTTTTCCGGCCCGGTCAGCGCGCTGCGCGAGGCGCTGGTCGCGCGCGGCTGGCAGGTCGAGGATGCTGGCGGCGGCCTCCGCATCAGGCGCGCGGCCGCTCCGGCGCCATGACCGATCAGATCGCGCTGCCCTTCCAGTGGCCGGCGGAAGCGAATGAGCGCGATTTCATCGTCGGCGACGCCAACCGGACGGCGGTCCGGCATCTCGAACATTGGTCGCTCTGGCCGGTCATGGCTAGCGTGCTCACCGGACCGCGCAAGTCGGGGCGGAGCCTGCTCGGGCGGATCTTCGCGGCGAAGACCGGCGGGCGCTTCGTCGACAATGCCGAGAGCCAGGACGAGGAGCGGCTGTTCCACGCGTGGAACGCGGCGCAGTCCGAGCGCAAGCCGCTGCTGCTGGCCGCCGACGAACCACCCGCGCGGTGGAAGATCAAGCTTCCCGACCTGCGCTCGCGGCTGCTCGCCAGCCAGCATGTGGCGATCGAGGAGCCCGATTCCGCGCTGATGACCGCGCTGGTCGAGAAGCTGATCAACAGTCGCGGGCTGGAGGCGCGTCCGGAGGTGGTGCGCTATGTCGTGCCCCGGATCGAGCGCAGCTATGTCGCGCTCGGCCGGCTGGTCGATGCGCTCGACGAAGCCGCGCTGGCGCGGCGACGGCCGATCACTTTGGCCGTCGCCAAGGAAGCGCTTGCGACGATCGGAGTCACGGAAGATACATATAGGCTGCTATAGTGGACGGCCATGGACTCGATCGAACCCCAATCGCATGACGCAGACCTGATCGGGAGCCCGATCCCGCCCGAGCCGGTGCCGCTGCGGGAGCGTTATTTCAACCGCGAGGCGAGCTGGCTGGCGTTCAACCAGCGCGTAATGGACGAGGCGTCCAACCCCGCGCATCCGCTGCTCGAACGCCTTCGCTTCCTGTCGATTTCCGGCAATAATCTCGACGAATTCTTCATGGTCCGCTTTGCCGGCCTCAAGGCGCAATTGCTGGAGGGCGTCGACAGCCTGTCGCCCGACGGACTGACCGTCGCCCAGCAGCTCGACGGCGCCAGCGACCGCGCCGACCAGTTGATGACCGACCAGCAACGCGTCTGGGACCGGCTGCGCGACGACCTAGCCAATGCCGGGATCGTCGTGCTCGAAGAGGGCGAGATCGAAGGCGACGATGCCGAATGGCTGGAGCGCTATTTCAGCGAGCAGATCTTCCCGGTGCTGACGCCGCAGGCGCTCGACCCGGCCCATCCTTTCCCGTTCATCCCGAACAAGGGCTTCAGCCTGTTGTTCGACCTGACCCGGCTGTCCGACGGCGAGCAGGTTTTCGAACTGCTGATGGTGCCGGCAACGCTTCCGCGTTTCATCCGCCTGCCGCGCGGCAGCGCCCGTTATGTCGCGATCGAGACATTGGTCCGGCGCTTCACCAATCTGCTTTTTCCCGGTTACGAGGTGCGCGGCCATGGCGCGCTTCGCATCATCCGCGACAGCGACATCGAGGTCGAGGAAGAAGCGGAGGATCTCGTCTTGTACTTCCGTACCGCCATCAAAAGGCGGCGGCGCGGCCGGGTGATCCGGATCGAGCTCGAAGGCGGCATGTCGGCGTCGCTCGAACCGTTGTGGAAGGATCAGATCGGCGGCGCGGACAGTTTCGTCACCGAATCGGGCAGCTTCCTGGGCATCGCCGATCTCGCGCAGCTGGTCGAGGAGGATCGGCCCGACCTGAAGTTCACGCCGTTCAGCCCGCGCTTTCCCGAACGCATCCGCGAGCATGGCGGCGATTGTTTCGCGGCGATCCGGGCGAAGGACATCGTCGTCCACCATCCCTATGAGACGTTCGACGTCGTGCTCGCCTTCCTGCGGCAGGCGGCGCAGGACCCCGATGTCGTCGCGATCAAGCAGACGCTCTATCGCGCGGGCAAGCAGTCGGCAGTGATCCGCGCGCTGGTCGATGCGGCCGAGGCGGGCAAGTCGGTCACGGCGGTGGTCGAGCTCAAGGCGCGCTTCGACGAGGAGCAGAATCTCCTCTGGGCGTCGCAGCTGGAGCGCGCGGGCGTGCAGGTGGTCTATGGCTTCATCGACTGGAAGACCCACGCCAAGGTGTCGATGGTCGTCCGCCGCGAGGCCGACGGGCACAAGACCTACTGCCATTTCGGCACGGGCAATTATCACCCGATCACCGCGCGCATCTATACCGATCTCAGCTTCTTCACCGCCGATCCCCGGCTGGGGCGCGATGCGGCGCAGCTGTTCAACTACATCACCGGCTATGTCGAACCGGTCGACCTCAACCTGCTGACCATCTCGCCGCACGGCATGCGCGACGAACTGGCGCGGCTGATCGACGCCGAAATCGATCATGCGCGCGCCGGCCGTCCTGCCGCGATCTGGGCAAAGATGAACTCGCTGGTCGACCCTGCGATCATCGAGAAACTGTACCGCGCCAGCGCCGCCGGGGTGCAGATCGATCTCGTCATCCGCGGCATATGCTGTCTGCGGCCGGGTGTGCCCGGTCTGTCGGACAATATCCGGGTCAAATCGGTGGTGGGGCGCTTCCTTGAGCACAGCCGCATCGTCTGCTTCGGCAACGGCGCGGCGCTGCCCAACCGCAAGGCGAAGGTGCTGATCAGTTCGGCCGACTGGATGCCGCGCAACTTCGATCGGCGGGTCGAATATCTGCTGCCGATCGAGAATCCGACGGTTCATGCGCAGATCCTCGATCAGGTGATGGTCGCCAATCTGATCGATGACGAGCAGAGCTGGCAGCTGATGCCCGACGGCAAGTATGAGCGGGTGACGCCGGGCAAGCGGCCGTTCAACCTCCACCGCTATTTCATGACCAACCCGTCGCTTTCGGGCCGCGGTGCCGCTTCCCGCAAGGACGGCTCGGTCCCGAAGCTGTCGCTCCGCCGGAACTGATCGGGGTCAGATCGCTCGGCGAGGCGCGATTGGCAGCCAGCGACTGGCGATGCCGATCCAGATCAGCGCGAGGCCCCAGCCGGCGAGGACGTCGCTGGGCCAGTGGACGCCGAGCGCCAGGCGGCTCCAGCCCACCCCCAGCGCGAAGGCTGCGAGCATCGGTGTCAGCCACGGCCGGTCGCGTCCGAACAGCAGCGCTAGGGCCAGCATCGTCAGCATCGATCCGGCGGCGTGCGAGCTGGGAAAGCTCAGGCTCGTGACCTCATCCAGCCGGCCGACGAGCGGCGGGCGTGGGCGCGCGAGGATGCCCTTGGCGGCCTCGACGAACAGGCGACCCGATCCGATCGACAGGAAAAGCCACAGGGCCTCGGCCTTCCGTCCCTTGAGCGCCAGGACAAAAACCGTCGCCATAGCGACGGGCCCGAGCGTGCTGAATCCGCCGGCGTTGGTCAGCAGGGTCGTCGCCGGGATCAGGGACGATGACGGATCGAGGCGGAAGATCGTCAGCCAATGGCCGTCCATCGCGGGAAGGCAGAGCCATAGCGTCATCCCCGCCGCCACCAGAAATATGCCGAGAAGCGGCCAGGCCATGGCGGGTCTGAGGAACGGGTTCATGGCTTCGCCTGCCACGCCCTCCCTGTGCCTTGCAAGGCGTGGGTGGAACCAAAGTGCAACTTACCGCTTCCGGTCGACGGCGGATGTGCGTTAGAGCGGAGACCTATGCCAGCGATTTCGATGTTCCGTCGGGCCAAGCATCCGGCGCCGGGCCATACCCGTGTCGGAATCATCGACATCGGCTCCAACTCGATTCGTCTCGTCATCTATGACGGCCCGGCCCGGGTTCCGGCGGCGCTGTTCAACGAGAAGGTGATGGCCGGGCTGGGCAAGGGGCTTGCCCGCACGGGCGCGCTCGATCGCGACGCCATGGAGCGCGCGCTCCACGCCCTGTCACGGTTCAAGCGCCTCGCCGAACAAATGGGGGTGCCGCATCCGCGCACGGTGGCGACGGCGGCGGTCCGCGACGCCAGCAATGGCAAGCTCTTCATCGATCGGGTGCTCGAACTCGGCCTGCCGGTCGAGATACTTTCGGGCGACGATGAAGGGCGAATCGCCGGGCTTGGCGTGATCGCCTCAATCCCCGAAGCCAATGGCATCGTCGGCGATCTGGGGGGCGGCAGTCTCGAACTGGCCCGCGTGGTCGACGGCGAAGTGCGTGAAACCAGCTCCTTTCCGCTGGGCGTCCTGCGCATCGATGCGGTCAAGGCGAACGGACCACGCGCATTGCGCGCACTGGTCGACAAGACGCTCGGCAAGGCCGGGTGGAAAGGGAAGGGGGCTGGTCTGCCCTTCTACATGGTCGGCGGTTCGTGGCGGTCGCTGGCGCGCCTCGACATGTATCTGACCGATTATCCGCTGCCGATCGTTCACCATTACTGGATGCCGCCCGAAAATGCCCAGCATCTGGTGCGCGTGCTGGCGCATCTCGATCGCAAGCGCCTGCGCGAGGTCATCGGCCTGTCGGGCGCGCGCATTCCCACGCTGTCGCACGCCGCTTCGCTGCTGACCCATGTCGTGCGCGAACTTGGGTCGAGCGAGCTGATCGTCTCGGCTTATGGCCTCCGCGAGGGGCTGCTCTACGAGGAATTGTCGCCCTATCAGCGCGCGCAGGATCCGCTGATTGCCTCGACCCGTGAAGAGGGCGCGCGTCAGGGTCGCTTTCCCGAACATGGTGATCTGCTCGAACGCTGGATCGCGCCGCTGTTCGAGGGCGAAAGCCGCGAGGATGCGCGCGTTCGCCACGCGACCTGCCTGCTGGCCGATGTGGGCTGGCGCGCGCACCCCGAGTTTCGCGCCGAGCGTGGTGTCGAGACCGCGCTCCATGGCAATTGGGTGGGGATCGACTCCCGCGGCCGGGGCATGATGGCGCATGCGCTGTGGACCAGCTTCGGCGGCAACGGGATGGTACCCGTCATCAGCAGCATCTGCTCGCCATCGGAGATCGTCACGGCGGAGCGATGGGGACTGGCGCTGCGCCTGGGGCAGCGCTTCTCGGGCGGCGTCGCCGATGCGCTGACGGGGAGCCGGCTGTCACTGGCGCCAGGCGCGCTCGAACTGCGCGTCGACAAGGACAATGCCCTGCTTCACGGCGAGACCGTCGAGCGGCGCCATCGCACGCTCGCCGCCTCGTTCGGGCTGGAAGCGCGCCTTATACTGGACTGAGGAAGACGGGCGGGCTGGCGGTGTGCCGCCCCGGTTTTCACTCCGCGCCGTTACCCTCAAGTGCGGACATCACCATCCGGCCGTTGCGCACGCTGAAGGCGAGCCGTCCCTCGACGAGAGCCAGCGCATCCTTGCCGAAGACATCGTGGCGCCAGCCCTTGAGCATCGGCAGGTCGCGCACGCCGGCCGCCAGCAGTTCGAGTTCTTCCGATCGGGCGATCAGCCGGGCGGCGACGTCGGCATCGCGCGAGCGTACCTTCAGAAGCAGCTTGAGCAGGTCGGCGATCAGCGCGCCCTCCTTGCCGAGACCCGGCTTGCGGTCCTCACGCGGCGGCATTTCGTGGTCGGGCAGCGGGCGGGAGTCGGCGATCGCGGCCATCAGGCGCGCGCCGATGTCATTCTGCGCCCAGCTGGGCGACAGGCCGCGCACGCGCGACAGATCGGACTGGGTCTTGGGCGGATGGGAGGCGAGGTCGGCCAGCGTCTCGTCCTTGGCGATGCGGCCGCGCGGCAGATTCTTCGAGCGCGCCTCGCGCTCGCGCCAGGCGGCGATCGCCTTGAGCCGGCCGAGCACTTCGGCCTTGCGGCTTGGCAGCCGGATGCGTGTCCAGGCGAGGTCGGGTTCATTGGCATAGCTGGCCGGATCGCACAGCCGCTCCATTTCATTGTCGAGCCAGCCGCCGCGTCCGGTCTTGCGCAACTTGTCGAGCATCCGCGGGAACAGCTCGGCCAGATAGGTCACGTCGCCGATCGCATAGTCGATCTGCCGCTTGTCGAGCGGACGCCGGGCCCAGTCGGTAAAGCGGGCGCCCTTGTCGAGCTTGATGCCCAACAGGCTCTCGACCAGATTCGAGTAGCCGATCTGTTCGCCCATCCCCATCGCCATGGCGGCGATTTGCGTATCGAACATCGGGTGCGGCGTCTTGCCTGTCAGATTATGAACGATTTCCAGGTCCTGCCCGCCGGCATGGAAGACCTTGAGCACATCGGGATTGTCCACGAGCAGATCGAGCAACGGCGTCAGGTCGATGTCCCTGGCCTTGGGGTCGATCGCGGCGGCCTCTTCGCTGTTGGCGATCTGGATCAGGCAGAGGTCGGGCCAATAGGTGCTCTCGCGCATGAACTCGGTGTCGACCGTCACGAAGGGCGACTGGGAGAGCCGGGTGCAGAGATTGGCGAGGGTGGCGCTGTCGGTAATGAGCGGGTGAATGTGCATGGCGACGTGCATAGCCGGGTTACAACGCTTGACAAGCACCGCGCGCCCGCGCGAAGCGCTCCGCTCGCAATTTCACCGGAAAGTTGAACCTACCCATGCACGCCTATCGCACGCACAGCTGCGGCCAGCTCCGCTCCGAGCACGTCGGAACCCAGGTCCGTATCTCCGGCTGGGTGCACCGCAAGCGTGACCATGGCAATCTGCTCTTCGTCGACCTGCGCGACCATTATGGCCTGACCCAGATCGTCACCGACATCGAGTCGGAGGCATTCAAGCAACTCGAGCGGCTGCGCGTCGAGTCGGTCGTGACGATCACCGGCGACGTCGTCGCCCGTGCGCCCGAGGCGGTGAACCCGAACCTCGCGACCGGCGCGATCGAGGTCCGTGCGCGCGACGTCGCGGTGCAGTCGGTTGCGCAGGAACTGCCGCTGCCGGTGGCGGGCGAGGCCGACTATCCCGAGGATATCCGCCTGCGCTACCGCTTCCTCGATCTGCGCCGCGACCGGATTCACTCGAACATCGTCCTGCGCTCGAACGTGATCGCATCGATCCGCCGCCGCATGATCGACCAGGGCTTCACCGAATATCAGACGCCCATCCTGACGGCCTCGTCGCCCGAGGGGGCGCGTGACTTCCTCGTGCCCAGCCGCATCCATCCCGGCAAATTCTATGCGCTGCCGCAGGCGCCGCAGATGTTCAAGCAACTGCTCATGGTCGCCGGCTTCGACCGCTATTTCCAGATCGCCCCCTGCTTCCGTGACGAGGACGCGCGCGCCGACCGGTCGCCGGGCGAGTTCTACCAGCTCGATTTCGAGATGAGCTTCGTCACCCAGGAAGACGTGTTCGCCGCGATCGAGCCGGTGCTGCACGGCGTGTTCGAGGAATTCGCCAATGGCCGCGCGGTGACCCCGGCGCCGTTCCCGCGCATCGCCTATCGTGACGCGATGCTGCGCTATGGTTCGGACAAGCCCGACCTGCGCAACCCGCTCGAGATCACCGACGTGACGGAGCATTTCGTGGGCTCGGGCTTCGGTCTGTTCGCGCGCATCGTCGAGGGCGGTGGTGTCGTCCGCGCGATCCCGGCGCCGGGCGCGGGCGCCAAGAGCCGCAAATTCTTCGACGACATGAACGACTGGGCCCGTTCGCAGGGCCATGCCGGCCTCGGCTACATCAACATCAAGGGCGGCGAGGCCGGTGGCCCGATCGCCAAGAACCATGGCGAGGAAGCGACCGCGAAGCTGATCGCGGCACTGGGTCTGGGGCCGGACGACGGCGTGTTCTTCGCGGCGGGCAAGGAACTGCCGACCGCCAAGCTTGCAGGCGCGGCGCGCACCCGCGTGGGCGAGGAGCTGGGCCTGATCGAGCAGGGCGTCTTCAAATTCTGCTGGGTCGTCGACTTCCCGATGTTCGAATATGACGAGGAGAACAAGAAGATCGACTTCAGCCACAATCCCTTCTCGATGCCGCAGGGCGAGATGGACGCGCTGGAGACGATGGATCCCCTCGACATCCTCGCCTACCAATATGACATCGTCTGCAACGGCGTCGAACTGTCGTCGGGCGCGATCCGGAACCACCGCCCCGAGATCATGTACAAGGCCTTCGAGATCGCCGGCTACACCCAGGAGCAGGTCGAGGAGAATTTCTCCGGCATGCTCAACGCGTTCAAGTTCGGCGCGCCGCCGCATGGCGGCTCCGCTCCGGGTATCGACCGTATCGTGATGCTGCTGGCCGACGAGCCGAACATCCGCGAGGTCGTGCTCTTCCCGATGAACCAGAAGGCCGAGGACCTGATGATGGGGGCGCCGTCGCAGGTCAGCCTGAAGCAGCTGCGCGAGCTCAACATCCGCGTGGTCGAGCCGCAAAAGTCCTGACGATTGCCGGGGGAGGGCGCTATGCTCTCCCTCGCATCGACATGCCTGTGATCTGTCCCATAGCTGGACGGTAGGGAAACTGTTTACCGACTCCTGCGATTAAACCATCCTTTCCCGGCGATCATGGGATCGGACCGGGTGGAGTGGTGGCGCTTGGCAGTCGATCTTGCAGATTATGAGAAGGGCCGGCCCTTCGACGGCGATTATGATGCCGCGCTGGCGGAGGTGCAGAAGCGCCTCAGTCGGCTGCATGTCGCGCACGTGGTCTGCAGTTTGCGGACGATGATCCTGTTCGAAGGCTGGGACGCCGCCGGCAAGGGGGGCGCGGTCCAGCGCCTGACCAGCGGCTGGGACCCGCGCCATTTCCGCGTCTGGCCGATCTCCGCGCCGACCGATGAAGAACGCGAGCGCCATTTCCTGTGGCGCTTCTGGCAGAAGCTGCCGGGCAAAGGCCGCATCGCGATCTTCGACCGCAGCTGGTATGGCCGGGTGCTGGTCGAGCGCGTCGAGGCTTACGCCGACGAACGCGCCTGGCGTCGTGCCTATGACGAGATCAACGAGTTCGAGGCGCAGCAGCAAACCGACGGGGTGAACATCATCAAGATATTCCTGCACGTCACGCAGGAGGAACAAGACCGGCGGCTCGCCGACCGGCTCGATCATCCGTGGAAGCGCTGGAAAGTGACGCCCGACGATTTTCGCAACCGGGCGCGGCGCGCCGATTATCTCGCCGCGATGTGGGACATGTTTCGGGAAACCGATACGCGCTGGGCGCCGTGGAGCGTGTTCGACGGTAACGACAAGAAGGCGGCGCGCATCGCCGTGCTGACGCATATCGCAGACGGGCTGGAGAGGATCGTCCCGCTCGAACCACCGCTGCTCGATGCCGATTTCGAGCGCTATGCGCGCGCGCAACTGGGGCGTGAACCGAAGCCCTGAAAGGCCAAGCTTGCCGCGATTTCAGGCTCTTGCGGATATGTCGCCATTGTTGCAGCATCCGAATTGCGGAGTCGAGCCGGGCGCCGCCGCCGGGGCGGGGGATCGCCTTGGCATCAAAGAGAGACAGGTAGGGGACGAAGGCATGAATAAACAGGAGCTTATCGGCACAGTTGCCGAGGCCACCGGCATGACCAAGAACGATGCCACCAAGGCGGTCGAAGCGGTGTTCGACTCGATTACGGCACAGCTCAAGAACGGTGATGAAGTCCGCCTGGTCGGTTTCGGAACCTTCTCCGTCACCAAGCGCAAGGCATCGACCGGCCGCAATCCGCGCACTGGCGAGCCGATGCAGATCGAAGCGTCGAGCCAGCCTAAGTTCAAGCCCGGCAAGGGCCTGAAGGACGCCGTGAACTGAACGATATTGCGCGCGACCATCGGTCGCGTGCCGGGGGGCAAGGCCGCCGCGGGCATTCGCCACGCGTGCGGCCTTCGCTTTTTGGGCTGGACAGCGCGACCGTCCCACCCTATCCGCATCGCCGTCGGCGGGCATGTCCCGCCCGACCTTGCAGAGTGGGCGCATAGCTCAGTGGTAGAGCACTGTGTTCACACCGCAGGGGTCGCAGGTTCAAACCCTGCTGCGCCCACCACTCTGCAACCTCTTATCTCCTCCTCAAGTTCAGACTGCGGCTGTTCGCCGCAGCTGCCCTCACGTCGCAACGGAGGCCTGGTTTCCCGGCGGCTCAAGGTAAGGCCATCGTCATAACGGTGCCGACCAGCACGATCGTGAGCAGCACCCAGCGGACGATTAGTCGAACCATTTTGCGGGTATGGCGTTGTCGGGCTGTCATGAGCAGCACCGGGTGCATCCCGGTCGTCCGTCCTACACAGGCGACGGGCAGTCTAAGGACATGAGACGTCGCGACGCTTCGGTCCCTGCGGCCACCCGCAGGATCCGGAAAACTATGTTGCCCAGCCTCCCGGCGATCGGCCTGTTCCCAGTCGACAGAGGGTTCTGATCGCCTGGGTTCGAGAGTCCGAAGCAAGGTGGCGAGGCGACCTGGCTTATGCAGCGCCTGGAATTCTGCTTCCCGCCGCGCTGGTTCGCGCAGGATCAGATCGCCGGCCGTTTGGTCCATTTCCTCAGCGAATAATGAATTGGTCAATTCATTCACCTCGCGCAATCACATGTAGACTATAGTTGGCGAATATAAATATCGGCAGGTGATAACTATAGTTAACACGAAATAGATGTCATTCGGTTCAAGAGTGAAGCGGTATAGCGCGGTGTTTTATGAAATTAAAATCGAGAAATTCGTTGCAAAAAGGCTTGCGATGAATATTTATGAATTATAAATTGTTACCAATTGTAACATCTGGATGGATTCTTAATCCATAGGCTCCGTGGTTTTACGTATGAAGATATTATTTATTGACGATGATAGGATGCTCCTCGGTGTTGTCGGGGAGATGCTGTCGGGTATTGGGTACCAGGTCGAGATGATGTCGGATCCCTGCGAGGCGATTCTGTATTCTCAGAATAAAGTTTTCGACATCGACCTAATTATAGCGGACATACATATGCCGAGAATGTCGGGTATTACGGTCGTTCGTAAGATCCGGGAGTTGCATCCTGATGTGGATGCGATCTTTCTTACGGGCAACGCTGACATAGCGGTCCCCGGAACCGTGTTACGCAAGCCCTGCACATTGGCCGATCTAGAAAAGGCGATCGCGGAGGTCGCCGGAGGACGCAGGCGGGCTATGGTTTTCCAAGCCTGATCGGGCCCACTGCGATGCAAATACGCAATCGATTTTTAGGGCCTGCCGATCATTACTCGCCATCTGCTCGGACCGCGCGAATGATTCTTTTGACGTTACGGAAATCGGTATTTTGAGATGAGAGGAGGCTTGAACTGAATATCATGAGATCACGGCCTCCATATCCGCCGGAGCAGCCCGATAGTCTTGCCAGCAGCCTCGAACCGGTGTTCGAGCGAGGCGATCCCGCCGAAATCCGGCGTGCTCTGAAACATGTGGCGCGGGCGCATGGCGTCAGCGTTTTGGCGCGCGAGACAGGGTTGACGCGTGAAGCGATCTACAAGGCATTGGGCGATCAGGGCAATCCGACCCTGGATACGCTTTCGCGGTTGCTTGACGCTCTCGAACTTCGCCTCTCCGTTCGCGCCGCACATGTCGAAGGCGCGCTCGCCCACAGCCGCGCTGCGGTGGATTCAGCGATTGAACATTGTCCGCCCGCACGGTCCCGGCCCGATCGCCGTTCGATGTCCAAGAGCCCGTCAAAGGCGGATAGCGCGACGCAGCCAGCCGTCATCATCGCTACGGCCGAGTGCCGTCTGCACCTCAGCGGACGGTCGAGGAGTAGTGGGACGACCATCGGCACGAGCCGTTGAGTCCCACGCCGACCGAGATGATCATCGTGGTGTGGAGCGCTTCACCCTCTTCATCTGCCATCGGGCATCGCCCCCATGCCGTTGACGCGCGGTGCGTCGGAAAGGTCGTCGGCAATTGGCGTACCGTGGCTGTCACCGATGACCGCGACCATCGGCCTGCCGGATCAGGCGCTTACGCCGAGCCTTTCCAGCGCCTGCAGCACCGATGGCCGGTGCACGCGGCTATCGGGGACCAGCGCGGCGACGGCGATCGGAATGCGCCAGGCCGCGACCCGCGCTTCGTCGGTCGCGGTACGGCGCATATATTCGGCGAGATAGAAGGATGCCGCCATCGGCCGCAGCAGATTGAGAGTTGGCCAGGTCCTGAGCAGGCGGCCGAAGCCCGAATAGCGGAACAGCAGCTCGGTCCGGGCCACGTCGCCGGCCGGATCTCCCGAGCAGCCGTTGGACCAGTCGATCGCCGCGATCCCGTGCCGGGTCAGCAGCGCGTTGCCGGGATGGAAATCGCCATGGCACAGGCGGTCGCCGCGCGGTAACGCCTCCAATCGCTCGAGCGCTTCGCGCCGAACGCGCTCGCTGACGGCGGCTTGTTCGATTCTCACGCGTACGATGTCGTGCTGGGCATGGCGGAGGCCTTCGCCGCTGCACCGGTGGATCATGGCGTGGTAATCGGCAAAACGCCGCAGGAGTGGCCGCCATTGCGGGACGCGCAGCGGCAGCGTCCGGAGCAGGGTGGTTCCGGGCACTTCCTCGAGGATGATACCGCGGCGGTTGCCGCACTCGTGCATGCCGAAGGTACGCGGGACGTGAAGCCCCTGGTCCTGAGCATAGCGGACGCCGTCATGCTCGCGTTCGACCACGCCGGGGTCGAGCCCTTCGCGATAGAGTTTCAGAACCCGTCCCCCGCTGATCCGGAAGACTTCGGCGCTGGCACCGGCGCCGACCAGCGCGACGAGATGCGGAACGATCATGTCACCACCCCCTTGTCGGCGCGCCGGAATCGGCTCCTGCTCGTGAATCGGTCGGGCCTGCCTGATTGACATGCTCCCGCGATGCGGTCCATCGGGCGGCTATTGTTCGCACCAAGGTGGACCCAAGATGAACGGCCCGGCCGCTTTTACGCTTTCTATCCTGATGCTTGCAGGATTTCTGCTGGGCGGGGGCGGTATCTGGCTGATCCTCAAGCGCAAGGACTACAAGCGCGGCTGGCTGATGATCGTCGCCGGAACGGTGATGTTCCTGAACGTCGCCATCTGGACGCTGCCGACCGCGTGACGCAGCGCCCGTTAGCGGGCGTCCCGTCATGCGGCCGGCCGCCGTTCGTCTCAACGATCGCCGGAAAGGCGCATGTCCAGATAGCCGTCGACCGACTGCATCAGCTGCGGCATTTCGTCGGCGAAGAAGTGGTTGGCGCCGGGGATCACGTCGTGATGGATCGTGATGTGGCGCTGGGTGCGCAGCTTGTCGACCAGCTTCTGCACTGCGCCGGGGGTCACGACTTCGTCGCTGTCGCCCTGGATGATGATGCCCGATGAGGGGCAGGGCGCCAGGAAGGTGAAGTCGTACATGTTCGCCGGTGGCGCGATCGAGATGAACCCCTTGATCTCCGGCCGGCGCATCAGCAACTGCATGCCGATCCAGGCGCCGAAGCTGAAGCCGGCGATCCAGGTCGTCTGCGCCTCGGGGTGGATCGATTGCACCCAGTCGAGCGCCGAGGCGGCGTCGCTGAGCTCGCCCACGCCATTGTCGAAGGTGCCCTGGCTCTTGCCCACCCCACGGAAATTGAAGCGGAGGGTGGCGAAGCCGCGACGCACGAAGGTCTGGTAGAGCGACTGGACGATGCGGTTGTTCATCGTGCCGCCGCCCTGCGGGTGCGGGTGCAGGATCAGGGCGACGGGTGCGCGCGGGCGCGGGCCGGGGTTGAAACGCCCTTCGAGGCGCCCTTCGGGTCCTGGGAAAATGACTTCTGGCATCGATATCCTTCGGGACATGGATTGAGCCGGGTGCACCGGATGGCGCGCCGCCGAACGAAGGCCTATATAGGCTTGGGCGCTTCTCGCGCAATCAATTGGAGCATCTTCGCGCGTGTCGCCTCCCAGACTCTATCTCGACCATGCCGCAACGACCCCGATGCTCCCCGCCGCCAAGGCGGCGATGATCGAGGCGATGGAGCGCTGGGCGAACCCGTCTTCGCCTCATGCCGAGGGGCGCGCAGCGCGCGCGGCGGTCGAGGACGCGCGGGTCCGGATCACGCGGGGCCTGGGGCATGAAGGCGCGCTGATCTTCACCAGCGGGGCGAGCGAGGCGATCGAGATCGCCTTGCGGCGCAGCAAGGCGAGCGGTCGGCTTGTGTCGGCTGTCGAGCATGACGCCGTCCGCCGTATGGCGCGCGATGCCGGCACGCTGCCGGTCGATCGGCTCGGCCGCGTCGATGCGGATGCGATCGGAGCGGAGGGCGCGCTGTACGCGATCCAGCTGGTCAACAACGAGACCGGCGTCGTTCAGCCGATCGAGGCTTTGCACGAGCGGATCGCCGGTCAGGGCGGGCTGCTGCTGATGGATGCGGCGCAGGCGGCGGGCAAGATGCCGCTGCCTACGGCCGATTTCATCAGCCTGTCCGCGCACAAGCTGGGCGGGCCACCCGGCATCGGGGCCTTGCTGGTCCGCGACCTCGCGCTGCTCGAACCCAGTGGAGGGCAGGAACAGGGCTATCGCGGCGGCACCGAAAATGTCCCGGCGATCATGGCCTTCGCCGCCGCACTGGAGCAGGGGGCGGGCTGGATGGAAGAGGCTTCCCGGCTGCGCGACATGCTCGATGCCGCGATCCGGGCGGAGGGCGGAACCGTCGTCGCCGACGAAGCGGTCCGCTCGCCTGCCATCGCCAGCTATCGCATGCCCGGAGTCGCCGCGACTGCGCAACTGATCCGCTTCGATATGGCGGGCATTTCCGTTTCGGCCGGCAGCGCCTGTTCGTCGGGCAGCCTGAAGCCGAGCCATGTGCTGGCGGCGATGGGCTGGAGCGAGCAGGAGGCGCGCGAGACCGTCCGCGTGAGCTTCGGTCCCGACACCGGCGAGGCGGACATCGATCGCTTCCTGACGGAGTGGCGCCGTATCGCCTCCTCGGCCAACAGCCGCGCCGCATGATCTATCTCGACTATCAGGCCACGACGCCGCTGGCGCCCGAGGTGCGCGCGGCGATGCTCCCATATCTCGACGAACGCTTCGCCAATCCGCATTCGCCGCACAAGCCGGGCCGCGAGGCTGCCGCTGCGGTGGCGGTAGCGCGTGATCGGGTGGCCGCGCTGATGCCGCCGGGCGGGCAGGTGGCGTTCACCAGCGGCGCGACCGAAGCGCTCAACTGGGCGATCAAGGGCAGTAGCGGCCCGATCGTTACCGTGGCGACCGAGCATGCAGCGGTGCTCGATACGGCCCGAGCGACGGGACGCCCGCTGACCGAGCTGCCGGTCGATGCGGATGGCCTGGTCGATCTCGCGGCAGCCGAGGCGGCGATCCGTCCCGGGGTCGGACTGGTCGCAGCGATGCTGGTGAACAACGAGATCGGCGTGATCCAGCCGGTGGCCGAGATCGCCGCGCTCGCGAAACGGGCTGGGGCGCTGATGCTGTGCGACGCGGTGCAAGGCTATGGCCGGATCGATATTCCCGAAGGATGCGATCTGGTGGCGGTGTCCGCACACAAGATTCATGGGCCGAAGGGCATCGGCGCGCTCTGGCTGCGTGACGGGGTGGAGGTCGAGCCGCTGCTTCATGGCGGGCGGCAGGAGGCGGCCGGACGTTCG
This sequence comes from Rhizorhabdus antheiae, assembly GCF_049889055.1. Taxonomy (NCBI): domain Bacteria; kingdom Pseudomonadati; phylum Pseudomonadota; class Alphaproteobacteria; order Sphingomonadales; family Rhizorhabdaceae; genus Rhizorhabdus; species Rhizorhabdus antheiae. The sequence continues at coordinate 138,509 of NZ_JBLTWO010000002.1, forward strand.
GGCACCCAGGCGCCGATGCTCTGCGCAGGGTTCGGCGTCGCGGCGGCTCTGATGGCAGAACATTGCGAGGCGGATATGCGTCATGCGCGTGCGCTGTGGGATGCGGCTATGGCTGCGCTGGGCGAAGGCTGGACGCTCAACGGGTCGGCCGAGACGCGCTGGCATGGCAATCTCAACCTGCGAAAAGAAGGGCTCGACGCCGGCCGCCTGATGTCCAACCTGCGTGACCTTGCCTTCTCGGCGGGCTCTGCCTGCGCCAGCGGCTCGGGTAGACCGAGCCATGTGCTCAAGGCTATCGGCCTGACGGATCGCGAGGCGCGGTCGAGCGTAAGGCTGGGTTTCGGGCGCTACACCTCCCCAGAGGAGGTGCGGCGCGCGATGGACATGATTGCGGAGGCGGCGGGCCGCCAGGGGGTAGAAAGCGCATGACGAAGGTCGTTTTCCTGTCGGCCGATGGCGAACAGCGCAGCGAGGTCGACGGCGCGCCGGGGCTGCGCTTGCTGGAAGTGGCGCAGGCCGATGGGCAGCCGCTCGAAGGGACGTGCGAAGGGCAGATGGCGTGCTCGACCTGCCATGTGATCGTCGATCCGGCGGACTTTCCGAAACTGCCGCGCGCGTCCGAGATGGAGGAGGATCTGCTCGACCTCGCCAGCCATGTCACCCGCTATTCCCGCCTCGCCTGCCAGATCCACCTGACCGACGCGCTCGACAGCCTGACCGTGCGGATGCCGCCCGCGTCGCGCAATATGCAAGGGCGCTGAGCGCGCATCTGGCCAACCGGGCAGGGCTGTTTCAGGCGGCTTGCATCGCGCCCACTTCTCCCCCATATGCGCCGCGGGAGTCGGGCGGACGGTGCCGTCGCCAACCCGGTCAGGTCCGGAAGGAAGCAGCCGCAACGATTTCGTATCGGGTCGTTCCGGCTCCCACCTCGTTCACATCGGCAAATATCACGGGGACAATCCGGCCCCGGCTGGCTAAGGTCTCGGCATGTCCGACTCTTCGACGCCATATCGCGTTCTCGCGCGCAAATATCGGCCGCGGAATTTCCGTGAACTCATCGGCCAGGATGCGATGGTCACGACGCTGGCCAATGCGATCCGGCGCGAACGGCTGGCCCATGCCTTCCTGCTGACCGGGGTTCGCGGCGTCGGCAAGACATCGACCGCGCGGCTGATCGCCAAGGCGCTCAACTGCGTCGGCCCGGACGGGCAGGGCGGGCCCACGATCGATCCCTGCGGGGTCTGCGAACCCTGCGTGGCGATCGCGGAGGGCCGCCATATCGACGTGGTCGAAATGGACGCAGCCAGCCACACCGGCATCGACGACGTCCGCGAGATTATCGAAGCAGTGCGCTATGCGTCGGTGTCGGCGCGCTACAAGATGTACATCATCGACGAAGTGCACATGCTGTCCAAGTCGGCCTTCAACGGCCTGCTGAAGACGCTCGAGGAGCCGCCGGCACACGTCAAATTCCTGTTCGCCACGACCGAGGTGAACAAGGTCCCGATCACCGTATTGTCGCGCTGCCAGCGCTTCGACCTGCGCCGCATTCCGGCCGACAAGCTCGCGGCCCATTTCGCCCATGTCGTTTCGGCAGAGGGCGTGGAGGCGGAACCCGAGGCGCTGGCGCTGATCGCGCGCGCGGCCGAAGGGTCGGCGCGCGACGGTCTCTCGATCCTCGATCAGGCGATCGCCCATGGCTCGGGCCAGGTCGAGGCGGCGCAGGTGCGCGACATGCTGGGCCTCAGCGACCGCGGCGCCGTCCGCCGCCTGTTCGGCGCGTTGCTGTCGGGCGATGCCGGAGCGGTGCTGGAGGCAGTGCGGGCGCAATATGATCTGGGCGTCGAGCCGGTAGCGCTGCTGCACGGACTGCTCGAGACGTGCCACGGCGTGACCCGGGCCAAGGTTGCCGGCACCGACGATCCGGCGCTGTCGGTCGAGGAGCGCGAGGCGCTGGCGCAATGGGGATCGCGGCTCGGCTTCGCGACGCTTCACCGGCTCTGGCAGCTGCTGCTGAAGGGCCACGCCGAGGTCCAGACCGCCGCCATGCCGATCGAGGCCGCCGAAATGGCGTTGCTGCGGGTCGTCCATGCCAGCCAGTTGCCCGATCCGGGCGAACTCGCCCGCAAGCTGGCGAGCGGTGAAGGCGGCCTGGTGGTATCTGCGGCTCCGGCACCGGCGCCCTCTGCCCCTGTTGCGGCGCTCGCACCGGTTCAGGCCGCAGAGCAGGCTCCTCCTCCGGCCGTTCATTCTGCGCCGCCTGTTGCGCCCCCGGTCGAGGCGACCCCAGCACCCGTCGCGGTCGAGCCTGTTCCAGCACACCCGGCCGCTCTGCCGGATCTGCCAGCATCGGCCGAGGCGCTGCATGCGTTGCTGCTGCATGAAAATGCGCTGCTGGCGCAGCTTTTCCATGACTATGCCTCGATCGTGCGGCTTGAGCGCGAGGAACTGGTGATCGCGCGTCACCCGCGCCTTCCTGCCAGCTTTGCGGGCGATCTGGGCAAGCTGCTGGGCAAGGTGACCGGGGTGACCTGGTCCATCGCCATGGCGTCGGAGGCGGGTGAACCGTCGCTGCTCGCCCAGGCTAAGGCACAGGAGGAGGCTGTCCGCACCGCCGTCCTCGATTCGCCCCTCGTCAGAGCTGCCTTCGCCGCCTTTCCCGAAGCGGAGCTGATCGATTACAGCGCCCCCGAACCACGGAGTCTCGCATCATGAAAAGCCTCGAAGAAATGATCGCCGCCGCGCAGAATGCGGCGCAGACGATCCAGACCCAGATGGAGCAGGCCCAGACCGTGCTCGACACGATCGAGGTCGAAGGTGCCTCGGGCGGCGGCCTGGTCAAGATCCGCGCAAGCGCGAAGGGCCGCATCATCGGCGTTGCGATCGATGATTCGCTGATGGTGCCGGCGGACAAGCAGATGCTCGAGGACCTGATCGTCGCCGCGATCAACGACTGTCGGACCAAGGCGGATGCCGCGTCCAACGCCGAGATGGCGAAGCTGACCCAGGGGCTGCCGATCCCGCCGGGCTTCAAGATGCCCTTCGGCTGAGGCCGGCCGTCGCTGCAGCGGCGGATCGCTTTGATGAGACGGCGCGACGCGGGATGACCGCTTCGCGCCGTTTCTCATTTCAGGCAGGCGTCGAGCCCGAAGCGCTGAACCTGGCCCATGCGGCGCGCGATGCGGTCGCCATAGCGGCGGGTGTAACCGGTGGGCGCAATGGCGGCCCGCTTCTTGGGCAGTGGCAAGACGGCGGCGATGCGGGCGGCTTCGGCCCGGCTGAGCCGTGAGGCATCGTGGCGGAAATAGCGCATCGATCCGGCATTGGCGCCATAGGTGCCGATCCCGGTCTCGGCGAGGTTGAGATAGACCTCCATTATCCGCTTCTTCGACCAGAGCAGTTCGATCAGCAGCGTGAACCAGGCCTCCAGCGCCTTCCGCACATAGCCGCCATTCTGCCACAGAAAGGCGTTCTTGGCGGTCTGCTGGCTGATCGTCGACCCACCGCGAATCTTGCGCCGGCCTTCGATATTATTCTCCAGTGCGTTGTACATCGCCTTGAAATCGAAGCCGAAATGGCGACAGAAATTGCCGTCCTCTGCAGCGATCGCGGCAACCGGCATGTTCGACGACATGTCGTCGAGCGACATCCAGTCCTTGGTGATGCCGCGCCCGTCGACCGCGTTGACCAGCATCGTCGCGGTAACCGGCGGCGGGACGAAGCGGTAGAGCGCGACCCACAGGACCGAGCCGATCACGAAATAGATTGTGCCCCGACCGAGAATGCGGAGCGCTGTACGGGCGCGGGAAGACTTTGCCATGATGGCCCGGATATCACCGGTCGGCGCGCAGGATAAGCCCGCTATCCGTCCGGATCAGCGACAGGCGCGCGGCCTCCAGCCCCTGCAGGCCGCTTTGCCGGATGATCCTGTCCGGCTTCGGCCGGACGAAGGGAGGAACCTGCTCGATCCACAGCAGCACGGGGCATTGATGGGGGCGGGTCATGACCGGCTGGCCTTCGCGCAACAGCGTGACGGGGAAGCCGTGCAGCTTCGCCAGCCGTTGATAGCCGAGCGCGAAGACCGGCTCCTCCCGGCGCGCGGCGCGCGACGTGCTGCCATCGTCGATCCGCCAACCCGAGGCTGCATAGACCTGGGTCTGCGGGCATTGCTCGACGATGCGAGCGATCTTCTTCGCGCCATTCTGCCAGGCGCCGCCAAGACCGCCCACTGCCATCGAAACAAGTGCCGACAGTGCCGCCACCGCGCACAGGGCTGTCCTCCAGAGCCGGCTGTCGAGGAGCTTCGTGCCTGCCGTCGCCATCAGTGCGGCGACGAGGACTGCCAGGTCGGCGCTGTTCGAGCTGGTCACCAGCCGGCGCTGGGCATCGATCTGCAAGATCGCCACCAGCGCCGCGATAAGCGAAATGCCGAGCAGGGCGGCGAAGCCGCTGTCGTGCTGCGTCCATTTCTCACGACCGACATAGGCGCCGGCAACCGCTATGGGGTTATGCGCTATCGTGCCGATCAGCAGTCCCGTCATTACCGCGAAAGCCGAGGTAGCTTCCAGGTCGATCCAGTTCTGGTACAGGTCGAAATGGCGGCTCCAGGACGGGGCCTGCCAGGAAATGGCGGCAACCACCGCGGCGACCGAGAGGGCGAGCGCCAGGATCAGCGACCGGGCCCAGCGCCGCAGACCGCGCGCCATCGCGGCGAGGATCGTCGCCATGGCGAGAACGCCGCCGAACAGCGCGCCGCCGTAGTCGAGCGTAATCGCAGCGATGGTCGCCAGCAGCCCGAACAGCGCGATCCGTCCGTCCTTGCGGCTGCGATAGTCCTCCTGCACATAAAGGATGTGGCGGGCGAGCATGATCTGGATCGCGAATGCCGACAGCTGCCAGAAGTCGCCACGATAGAGGCCGATGGCGTGTATCGTCGCCGGAGCCGACAGCATCAGCAGCAGGAACACCGCGTGAAACTGCCGTTCCTCGGGCAGACGGCGCATGAAGCTGCGTCCGGCGAGAAGCAGGAACAACAGCACCGGGGCGTGCGAGACGAGCCTTGCGACGGCAACCATGTCGAGCCCCAGCCGCGACAGGAGCGATGCCCAGCCATCAAACACCGGCGGACGGATGTCGAGCGACCAGCGAAGATGGGCTAGCGTCTCGATGGGCTTGTCGACATCGGCAAGATAGAGAGTCCAGAGGTCGTCGAAAGAGGTGCCGTCGACGAGCGCAGAGGCCAGCAGACAGCCGACGATGATCGCCATCGACAGCCCCAAAGCCCGATCACCGCGCCTCGCCCGCCGCGGCGTGTTTTCTTCCCCCGTCATGAACGCGCCAGTAACATGTGCCATGGCATATGTCAGTGGGACAGGTCACAGCGACAAGGAAAGTTCATGGTTCGCCGGGTCATCATTGCGAGCCTGTCGATGGCGCTGGCCGGGGCCGGATCGACGGTCTGGGCCGAACCGAGAGACTATTGTCCTGACCGCCCCGGCATCGGCAACCCGACCTGCACGATGGATGTCGGAGCGACCTCGGTCGAGGTCGGGCTGGCGGACTGGGCGCGCGACAGCCCAAGCGGGGGCGGACGCACCACCGACCTGCTGCTTGGCGACCTGCTCATACGCAGGGGGATCGCCGATCATGCCGAGGTGCAGATCGGCTGGACGAGCTTCGGCCGGCATGTCGGGCGCGGCGCCACGTCGCAGAACGGAGTCGGAGATGTCGTCCTTGCTCTTCGGCGTAACCTCAAGAATCCCGATGGCAGCGGCACGTCGCTGGCGGTGATGGTCAAGGGCACGCTTCCGACCGGCGGCGCCGCTGCTGGTGCGGGGGACTGGTCGGCGGGGTTGGAAGTGCCGTTGTCGTTCGAACTGAACGACCATCTCTCCTTCGCGCTGATGCCGTCGGTCGAGGCAGCGGTCGACGAAGATCGGTCGGGACGGCATCTGGCCTATGCCAATGTCATCGGGCTGACCGATAAATTGTCGGATCGGATCAGCGCGACGATCGAATATCAACTGGAGCGCGATCTCGATCCGTCGGGCCACCAGACCTTTCACATGGCGGGCCTGTCGATGGGGCTGCAGCCGGCTGATGATCTGCAGTTCGACATCGGCGTGAACGCCGGTCTCAACCACGCGGCCACCGATGTCGAACTCTATGCAGGGATATCGCGCCGCTTTTGAACGGCCCGACCTTAGATGGGGCGGGGCGGGGGGCGAGCCCCGCCGAAATCAACTCGCCGGCAGCAGGCGCTTTTCACCGGCGATCCGCATCATCGCTTTCTGCAGCTTGTCGAAAGCACGCACCTCGATCTGACGCACGCGCTCACGGCTGACGCCATAGACCTGGCTGAGCTCCTCGAGCGTCTTGGGCTCGTCGACCAGCCGGCGCTCCACCAGGATATGCTTCTCGCGGTCGTTGAGTGCCGCCATGGCTTCCTGCAGCATATTATGCCGCACGGCCTTCTCCTCGACTTCGGCCAGGCGCTCGTCCTGCAATTGCCCCTGGTCGACCAGCATGTCCTGCCATTCGCCTTCGCCGTCCTCGCGCATCGAGACGTTGAGCGAGGCATCGCCGCCCATCGACATGCGACGGTTCATCTGGGTGACCTCCTCCTCGGAGACCCCCAGATCGGTTGCGATCTTGGCGAGATCCTCGGGCTTGAGATCGCCGTCCTCGAACGCGTCGAGCTTCGACTTCATCCGCCGCAAGTTGAAGAACAACTTCTTCTGCGCGGCAGTGGTGCCCATCTTCACCAGGCTCCACGAGCGCAGGATATATTCCTGGATAGAGGCCTTGATCCACCACATCGCATAAGTGGCAAGGCGGAAGCCCCGATCGGGCTCGAACTTCTTCACGCCCTGCATCAGGCCGATATTGCCTTCGGAGATGAGTTCGCTCGCCGGCAGGCCGTAGCCACGATAGCCCATCGCGATCTTGGCGACGAGCCGCAGGTGCGACGTCACCAGCCGGGTCGCGGCTTCAGGGTCGCCATGCTCGTGAAAGCGTTTGGCGAGCATATATTCTTCCTCTGCCGTGAGCAGGGGAAATTTCCTGATCTCGGCCAGATAGCGATTGAGGCTCTGCTCACCGCCCAGTGCGGGAATCGTGGCGGGCACGTTCTTACCGCTTGCCATGATCGACTTACTCCCTTCGCGGGCCCGGAGATGCGGCCCGTTTGACCTTGGTGTCGATACGGAGAATCACTCCGTACCGTTCTGTAACATCCATAGCATCTATAAACGCAAATCGCTGAACAAAAGCTGCATGTCGGCCGGAATTTCACTATCGAACGATAAAGCCGCGCTTGTGATCGGGTGAACGAAGCCCAGCCGGGCCGCGTGCAGCGCCTGTCGCTTGAATTGCAAACGGTTGAGCAACTCGCGATGTTCCGGCCGACTGCGGCCATAAACGGGGTCGCCGAGCAGCGGATGACCGAGCGAAGCCATGTGGACGCGGACCTGGTGGGTGCGCCCCGTTTCCAGCCTGCATTCGACCAATGCGGCTGCGCGCAGCGGTTCGATCGTCGAGAAATGGGTGACCGCGCGCTTGCCGTGGCCTTCGCCGACGATGGCGATCTTCTTGCGATTGGCGGCCGAGCGGGCGAGGGGGGCGTCGACCGTACCCTCTGCGGGCCGGGGCCGCCCTGCGACGATCGCCTTGTAACGCCGGTCGATGCTGTGCCGGGCGAACTGCGCGGCGAGGCCGACATGCGCCGGATCGGTCTTGGCCGCTATCATCAGCCCCGACGTGTCTTTGTCGATCCGGTGAACGATGCCGGGGCGCTCGACCCCGCCGATCCCGGACAGGCTGCCCCGGCAGTGGTGTAGCAGCGCATTGACCAGCGTCCCGTCGAGATTGCCCGCTGCCGGATGGACCACCAGCCCTGCGGGTTTGTCGATCACGATCAGATGTTCGTCTTCGAACACCACGGTCAGCGGAATGTCCTGCGCTTCGTTGTGCGCGGGAGTGGGATCCGGCACGCGCACCTCGAATGTCGCGCCCGGGGCTACCTTGGCCGCCGGATCGCGGACGAGCGATCCGTCGGGCGTCGAAACCTGGCCCGAGGATATCAGCGCCTTCAGGCGTTCGCGCGAATGGGTGGGTAGGGCGGCCGCCAGCGCGCGATCGAGCCGCCAGCCGGCCGCATCGTCGGGCACCATGGCCGTCAGCGTCGATTTCCCCCCAGTCATCGGCTAGGCATGTGGCGATGCCGGTGCGGATATCAAGAGTGTTGCTGGACGCGATCGTCAGCCGGGCGGCGGCGAGCCCTGCCCTCGAGGTGTGCGGGTTGTTGCTGGGCCAGGGCGAGACCGTCGAGCGGGTCGATCATTGCGGCAACGTCGCCTTCGACCCGCATATCGGTTTCGAGGTCGATCCCGCCGCGCTGATCGCTGCGCATCGCGCCGCGCGAACCGGCGGGCCATGCCTGCTCGGCCATTATCACTCCCACCCCAACGGGATAGCTGCGCCGTCAGACCGCGATCGCGCGGCGGCTGAACCGGGACGTCTCTGGATCATCGTCGCGGGCCGCGAAGTGACTGCGTGGCGGGCCGCGTCGAACGGAGACTTTGTGCCGGTCGAACTCGTCGTGGAATGAACTTCCGCGATTGCCTTGCCCGCGCGCGCAAGGCAGAAGACGCGGCCTATCAGCCTTTCTCGAGGAACGCTTCTATGGTCAACCGGTCGGCCGATTTCGCCAGCCTGCTCTGCTCGCGGTTGTGCCACGATCTGCTGTCGCCGGTTGGCGCGCTTAACAATGGTCTCGAACTGCTGGCGGACGAGACCGATCCCGAGATGCGCGAACGCTGTATGGAACTGCTCGCCGAGAGCGCGGCAGCCACCGCCAATCGCCTGAAATTCTACCGTCTTGCCTTTGGTGCCGCCGGAGGTTTCGGTGAAGCGATCGACACCCGGGAAGCGCGCATCGCGATCGAGGGCCTTCACGGCAATGGCAAGGTCAAGCTTGGCTGGATGGTCGAAGTACCGAGCCTGCCAAAGGATTCGACCAAGATCCTTCTCAATCTGGCGCTGCTCGCCGGCGATGCGCTGGTTCGGGGTGGGCAACTTGACATCGCGGCGGAACATGGCGAGGTCGTGATCCGCGCCGAAGGGCCGCGCGTGGTGCTCGACGCGGAATTGCGCAATGCGGTCCTCGGTGAGGCTGACCCCGATCTTTTGTCTGCGCGCGCCGCCGCCGCCTGGCTCGTCCATATCCTCGTCGCCGAGGCCGGCGGCGAGGTTCAGTTGTCCACGCCATCGGAAGGACTGCTGATGATCGGGGCGCGCCTGCCCGCCTGATCGCGGCCGTTCCAACGCATCTGCGGCTCTCCCTAAGGTAAATCCCCCATATTGTTGGGCCTCCGAAATGCGCCAATAGGCGCAGCATGATCGAGAGATCCCTTGGTCCTTGTCAGGCCATGACGCTCCGAAGGGGAGCGCCGGGAACTCCCATGGAATGCGCGGGGAAAAAAGTGTGGCGAATGGACTGCTGAGATCACTCAATCGATTGCGTATCGCGCTTGACGATACGGTCCGCGAACTCGACCTGGCCGCGTGCCAGTCCCATTCCTTTGCCAGCTATGCCGAATTCGGTCGCGACGTCGACATGCGCCGCACGATCATCCAGCGTCTCGACGAGATCGTCGCTCGACTCGGAGGCCGGGCCTGCGACCGTGGCAGCGTGCGCGGCGTGATGCGCCGTATCTCGCTCCAGCTGGCCAGCCGCATGCTCGATAATGAGCAACTGGTCATCCGGCATCTGGCGCGCGAGGAGCGCCGCCTTATCGAGAGCATCCGGCTCCTCGCCGAGGCCGAACATGTGCCGGAGGACATTCGCCGCGAGCTTCACTCGATCCTGCGCTACCTCCACGAAGAACTGTGCCGGCTTGAAATGATGCGGAGCGCGCCCGGGAGTGCTGCTTTCATCGTCCGTTGAACGATCAGATACCGTAAACCTCGCCTTAACCCTATTACTGCATGACCCCGAACGATTATCTGTTCGGGAAGGGTGGCATGGACGATCTGCTCGGCGAATTCGTCGCGGAAACCCGCGATACGCTGCAGGCATTGTCGGGCGAGATCGTCGCCTGGGAAAAGGCGCCGGACGACCGTGCGCGGCTCGATGAGATTTTCCGCTTCGTTCACACCGTCAAGGGCAGCTGCGGCTTTCTGAATCTCCCTCGGCTCGAACGGCTTAGCCATGCGGCGGAAGACGTTCTGGCCGACTGCCGCGCGGAACGGCGCCGACCGGATCCGGCACTGGTCAGCGCGGTGCTGGCCGTCATCGACCGGATCGTCGAACTCACCGACGCGCTCGAAAGCGGCGTCGAGATTTCAAACGCCGACGACGAGGCGCTGATCGCGGCGCTCAACCCGGTGACCGGTGACGCTTTTGGCAAGGACGAGATCGAGATCGAACCGGTCGAGCAGATCGAAATTGTCGATGCGGTCGCGCCGACTCCCTCTCCGGCGCTGGAGCCGGATCGCCCCTATCGCGGTTCTGCGCCACCCCAATTGCGCAGCGTGGCGCGCACCATCCGCCTGCCGGTCGATCTGCTCGACCGGATGATGGCGGGCGTTTCCGACATGGTGCTTGCGCGCAACGAGCTCGCCCGTCGGCTGCGCGATAGCCAGGCTGAATCCGCCACCGAAGTCGCTTTCGAGCGGCTGTCGCTCTGCATCGCGGAGATGCGCGACGCGATCACGCGTACCCGCATGGCGCGGGTGGAGACGCTGTTTTCTGCGCTGCCGCGCATGGTGCGCGACGTGTCGGCGGAACTCGGCAAGCAGGTGCAACTGGAGATAGACGGCGGCGATGTCGAACTCGATCGCGAGATGATCGAGGTGATCCGCGATCCGCTGACCCATATCGTCCGCAACGCGATCGACCATGGGATCGAGCCCTCGGAGCTGCGCGTCTCGGCGGGCAAGCCCTTGGCCGGGCGGCTGCACGTCAGCGCCCGCCAGTCGGGCAACCAGATATTGATCGAGGTGATCGACGACGGCCGCGGCATCGACGGCGATCGGCTGGCCGAGAAAGCCGTGAGCCTTGGCCTGTTGCCGGCGGAGAAGGCTGCGGCGCTGAGCTGGGAGCGCAAGCTCGACCTGATCTTCGAGCCGGGCCTGACGACCGCCCATGCGGTCACGGCCATTTCCGGGCGTGGTGTCGGGATGGATGTGGTCCGGGCCAATGTCGAGAAGATCGGCGGGCTGGTCGAGGTCGACAGCCGGCCGGGTCTTGGCGTCCGGTTAACGTTGCGCGTGCCGTTGACGCTGACCATCATTCCGGCGCTGACCATCAGCAGCGGCGGGCAGCATTTCGCCATTCCCCGCTCCGCGATCGACGAGATCGTGCGCATCGGCGGCCAGGCCGTCCGCATGGGCAAGCTCGGCGGGGCGGACATCGTCCATATTCGCGGCCAGCGCCTGCCCGTCGTCTCGCTCGGCACGGTACTCGGCCTGTCGCCGCGCGGAGAACCCGCCAATCTGGTCGTGCTCAAACTGTCCGGCGGCGCGCGCTATGCGTTGGCGGTCGAGGCAGTCCACGACCATGAGGAGCTTGTGGTCAAGCCGGCCGCGCCCGTCGTCATGGCGTGCGGGGTCTATGGTGGTACGACCCTGCCAGACAATAGCCGGCCGATGCTGCTGCTCGACGTCGCCGGCATTGCGGAACGGGCCGGCGTGCTTCAGGACGGCGCCGCCGTCACCGAACTTGCGACCGAGGAGCCCGAAGAGGACGCGCAGGACAGCGGTATGGTGCCGGTGCTGCTCTTCCGCGACCTCGACGGAGTGCAGCGTGGCATTCCGCTGGCTTTGGTCGAGCGGATCGAGGACTGCTTCACCTCATCGGTCAGCAACAGCGCGGGACGGATGCGGCTCAACATGGACGGGCGACTGATTCCCACGCTGTCCTGTGGCGCGCCGATCGTCGAAGCGAAATTCCGCGTTCTGCGGATGCGCGACGGTGCCGAGGAACTGGCTTATGCAATCGACACGGTGATCGACATCGTGCCGGTGGCGATCGACCTTCAGCCCAGCGCTGTTCCGGGGCCGGTTGCCGGGGTCATGCTGATCGAAGACCAACCGGTCGAGTTCATCGATGCCTTCTGGCTCTTCTCGCAGGGTCTGGGTGCGGAGCCGATGCCCGAAGAGCGGCCGGTCTGCCTGCTGTCCGACGATGATCCATGGACGCGGCAGGTGTTGGCGCCGCTCGTCGAGGGGGCCGGCTACACTGTCGTGTTCGACCGCGCCGCCGCGCATGGCAAGGCCGATCTGATCATCCTGCCCGATGGCGCGCCGGCACCGGTTACCAGCGATGCGCCCGTGCTCAAGCTGCGGCCGATGGCCGATGATCGCGGCGCCTCGCCCGACAGTCTTTGGCGCTATGATCGGGTAGGGCTGGCGGCGCAGCTGCGTCGGCACTGGAATCGACGGAGCGCCTGATCATGGACAATCTCTATTTGAGCATCGTGATCGGCGGTCAGCGCGCGCTGCTCCCGGCGGCCTGCGTCGAATCGGTCGTCGAGGTCGACGAGATCACCGCCGTTCCCTGCGCCCCCCCGCATGTCCGGGGACTGTTCGCGCTGCGGAGCCGGGTGCTGACGGTCATCGATCCATTGCCTGCGCTCGGCGAGGAGCGGGCATCGGACCATGGCGACCAGGCTGTGATCGTTCATGTCGATGGCCATCTTTATGCAATGCTGGTCGATGATGTCGACGATGTGGTGGTCATCGACGGGGCACCGGCCGCGCCACGCGCGCTGCTGACCCCCGGCTGGTCGTCGCACATCCGTGGCGCGCTGGAGCTGGATGGCGAACCGCTGCTGCTGATCGACGTCGATCGGGTCGTCGGCGGCCCGCTCGATCTGGCCGCCTGATCCGGCGTTAACGAGACGCTTACCCCGATCATCCTAAGCTGCGGTGCAAGACTGCCCATTATGGAAGACGGTACATGAAGACCTGCCTCGTGGTTGACGACTCCAAGGTGATACGGAAGGTCGCCCGTCACATTCTGGAAGCGCTGCATTTCACCGTCGAGGAAGCGGGAGACGGCCGGGAGGCGCTCGACCGTTGCAGCGCTGGCACTTTGCCCGACGTGATCCTGCTCGACTGGAACATGCCGGTGATGAGCGGGATGGAATTCCTCCGCTCGCTCGGCGCGGCCGACCTGCCGTCGCGGCCGAAAGTGGTGTTCTGTACGACCGAGAACGACCTCGCCCATATCAAGGCGGCGATCGAGGCGGGCGCGGACGAATATATGATGAAGCCGTTCGATCGCGAGACTCTCGAAAGCAAGCTGCAGCTGGTGGGCGTCGCCTGATCCATGGTCCGCGCTGGGCTGACCGGTAGCGTTCGTTCGGGGCCTCCGGAGCCGGGGGCGTCGCCCTCGCGCCCGATCCGGGTACTCCTCGTCGACGATTCGCTGGTGGCGCGTACGGTGCTCGCGCGGTTGCTCGAAGGTTACCCGGAGTTCGAGATAGCGGGCGCATCGCCGACTGCCGATCATGCGATCAAGTTCCTGGGGGGGCAGGATATCGACATCGTCGTGCTCGACGTCGAAATGCCCGGCAAGGACGGACTCACTGCGCTTCCCGAAATATTGGCAGCGAGCGACGGCGCGCGCGTCCTCATCGTGTCGTCGGCCGCCGAAGCCGGCGCCTCTGCGACGGTCCGTGCGCTGACGCTGGGTGCTGCCGACACGCTGCTGAAGCCCACGGCGGGCAATTTCGCCGGCGAATTCGCGCAGAAGTTCGTTGATGCCCTGACCCGGATCGGTCACGCCGCTGCGCGGCCGGGCCGGGGAGAGGGGCGTGTGCGCGAAAATGCGCAGCGGCCCGTGGCGTCGGCGCCGATCTTGCCGTTGCGTCAGGTGCGGACCGGTCATGTCTCCTGTCTGGCCATCGGCGCCTCGACCGGCGGGCTGCACGCGCTATCCGCCTTCCTGCGCGGCCTTGCCCCCGATTTTCGTGCACCGATCCTGGTCACCCAGCATCTGCCGCCGCCCTTCATGCCCTATTTCGCCGCACAGCTGCGCGACATCGCCGGCCGACCGACCTCGGTCGCCACCGATGGCGCTCCCCTCGTTGCGGGCGAAATATTGGTGGCACCGGGCGAGGGGCACATCCGGCTGGCCCGCAAGGCCTCCCGCATCGTCATCCAGATCGACACGGCGCCCGCACCGAGCCGTTGCATGCCCTCGGTCGATCCGATGTTCGAGGCGGTTGCCCAGATGTTCGGCGACGATGGCGTCGGCGTGGTCCTGACCGGCATGGGCCGCGATGGCACGATCGGCGCAGAGGCGATCGTCCGCGCGGGCGGAGAGATATTGGCTCAGGATTCCGGCAGTTCGGTCGTCTGGGGCATGCCCGGCTCGGTGGCGCAGGCTGGGCTTGCCTCGCTTGTCCTGCCGCCCGAGGAACTGGCCCGCCATGTCTGCGCCCGTGAAGCGGGTGCGGCATGGAAGTAAGCCTGCGCGCCGCGCAGGTCATCGCGGGCCGGTTCGAACAGGCGACGGGACAAAGCCTCGCGCCCGAGCGCTTCTGGCGGATCGGCACCACGCTGTCGCCCTTCTGCCGCGACCGGGGGCTGTGCAGCATCGATCAGCTCGCCTGTCTCATCGATCGCGGTTCCGACCCGGAGCTGTCGCTCGACATGATCGATGCGCTGCTCAACAACGAGACCAGTTTCTTTCGCGATACCGGGGCGTTCGGACAGATCGCCGACAGCCTGCTGCCGCGTCTGAGAATTGCGCGTGCGGCCGAGCGGCGGATCCGGATCTGGTCGGCGGCCTGCTCGACAGGTCAGGAGGCCTATTCGCTGGCGATGCTGGTCGCCGAGCAGGCCGACGCCTGGGCCGGCTGGCGGATCGAGATATTCGGCAGCGACATTTCGCGCGCGGCGATCCAGCAGGCCCGCAGCGGGCTCTATTCGCAGTTCGAGGTCCAGCGCGGCCTGCCGATCCGGAAGCTGGTTTCCTGGTTCGATCCCGTCCTCGATCAGGGCTGGCGGGTGAAGGCCGAGCTTGCCTCGATGGTGACCTTCGGGCGGCACAATCTGCTGGGGCCGCCCCCTGCCGGGGGCCGGTTCGACATCATCCTCTGCCGCAACGCGCTGCTCTATTTCTCGCCCGAAAGGCGGCGCCAACTGCTCGACGGGCTGTCGCTGGCGATCGCGCCTGACGGCGCATTGCTGCTGGGGGCGGGGGAGACGGCGCTCGGCTGTTCGAGCCGCTTCGTCCACGATCCCGACATGCAGATGGTCTACCGCCCCGCGGCGTTCAGCGGTCAGCCAAGGGCGGATGCCGCCTGACGGTCGCGGCGCTCTGGACGGGCATTGCTGCCGGGCCCGGCTGCGCTTAATCCGGTGCCATGAACGCGATCATCGACTGCCCCTCGCCGAACCATGACGAGCGCACGCTGCCCGTCGCGATGCTGGTGCTGCACTATACCGGCATGCAGGACGCGGCCTCGGCCATCGCGCGGCTGACCGATGCCGAGGCCAAGGTGTCGAGCCATTATCTGGTCGCCGAGGATGGACAGGTTATGCGCCTCGTCGCTGAGGACCGTCGCGCCTGGCATGCAGGCAAGGCGCTGTGGCGCGGGATCAGCGATGTCAATTCGGCGAGCATCGGCATCGAGATCGTCAATCCCGGCCATGAATTCGGCTATCGTCCCTTTCCTGCCAGCCAGATGGACGCGCTGGTCCCGCTCGTGGCCGATATCGTCGCGCGATATGGGATCGACCCGGCCAATGTTGTCGGCCATTCGGACGTCGCGCCGGCCCGAAAGCAGGATCCCGGCGAGTTGTTCGACTGGGAGACGCTGGCGCGGCTGGGCCTTGCCTTGCCGCGCCCCCGCAAGAGCCTCGCCGACCCGCACTGGACGCCAGGTGGCTTCCTGCTCGCGCTCGAACGCTTCGGCTATGACGTCAGCGACGGCCCCGCCGCCGTCACCGCCTTCCAGCGCCGCTTCCGCCCCGAGACGATTGACGGCATCGCCGACGGCGAGTGCCGCGCGATCCTGCTACGATTGCTGCTTGACCGGGAGCCGGTGTTGTAGCCGTGAGGGATTGGGGCAGAGAGCGCCCGGGATATGAGTTTGTCGTCAGGCATTCGGGGGAAGCATCTTGAGCATCACCAGCGATCAGCGACGCAAGCTCGGGGCGGGAGCGGCCGTCATGCTGGTCGTGCTGATACCACTATGGGCCGAGTTCCAGGAGCCGGGGCAGACGCTCTGGAACGTCGCGCTGGCCGTGATTCTGGCGGCCCTGGTCATTGCGACGATCATTCTGCAGCTATATCTGCTGCGAAATATCGATCGGGTGGGAGAAGCCCGGTTCGACACGCGCAACAACCCGTGATCATATGCCGGCAGGCAACGGCTTGAGCCCGCACCGGCAACCCGCTATCGGACGCCGCGTGCCAGAGGATCGGGCGATCGCCGCGCCGCAAGGCGGGGAGGAAAGTCCGGGCTCCAAGGAGTGACGGTGCCGGGTAACGCCCGGCGGGGGCGACCCCAGGGACAGTGCCACAGAAAGCAAACCACCCGACGGACCCGCGAGGGTTTCGGGCAAGGTCGAAAGGGTGCGGTAAGAGCGCACCGCGGGCCCGGTAACGGGAACGGCATGGTAAACCCCACCGGGAGCAAGATCGAATAGGGACGGCACATGGGCTACTCCGCCCGGTCGTCCGGGTTGATTGCTGGAGGCCGCGTGCAAGCGCGGTCCTAGAGGAATGATCGCCCATCCGGCCTCGGCCGGTGGACAGAACCCGGCTTACAGATCCTCTGGCACCTCACTCCCTTGCGCGGGAGCCGCTGCGGCCTAAAGTCGCTTCATGCGCATATTTTATTCTCTCGTCGCTGCCTCGGCGCTTGTCGCCGCCATTCCGCAAACCGCCATTGCCGCTCCGGACATCGATACGGGCCGCCTGACGCAGACCGTCCGCACGCTCGCCTCCGACCTGTTCGAGGGCCGCGCGCCTGGCACGCGCGGGGAGGATCGGACGATCGGCTATCTCGTGTCGCGCTTCGAGGCGTTGGGTCTGGAGCCGGGCGGAACAGACGGCCAGTGGGTGCAGCGGGTGCCCCTCCTTCACACGAAGCTGGATGCGCCGCGTGTCCTCCGCTTCGTCACGCCGAAGGGTGATCTCGCGCTCACCCAAAGCGGCAATGTCCACCTGTCGACCGTGCGGCCTGACGACGTGGCGAAGATCGCCGCCTCGCCGGTGGTGTTCGTCGGCTATGGCGTGAAGGCGTCCGAGCGCGGCTGGGACGATTTCAAGGGCGTCGACCTCAAGGGCAAGGTCGTGGTCTTTCTCGTCAACGACCCCGACTTCGCGGCCGGCGCGAAGGAGCCGGTTGCGGGCAAATTCGGCGGCAAGACGATGACCTATTATGGCCGCTGGACCTACAAGTTCGAGGAAGCGGCCCGGCAGGGCGCGATCGGCGCGCTGATCGTCCATGACACTGCCGGCGCGGGCTATGGCTGGAACGTCGCAATCAGCGCGGGCGGCGAGAATTACGATATCGTCCGCAAGCCCGAGCAACTGACCAGCGTCGCGCTGCAGGGCTGGCTCGCCGCGCCGGCGGCGGAATCTCTGTTTGCGGCAGCCGGTCTCGATCTCGCGAAATTGTCGCTGGCAGCGCGCTCGTCCAGCTTCAGGCCGGTGGAGTTGAAAGCCGTGCGTTTCGACGCGGACGTGCCCGTCGCGCATGAGGAGGTGGTGAGCCACAACGTCCTCGCCCGCCTGCCGGGCGCCATCCGCCCCGACGAGGCGGTAATGTACGGCGCGCATTGGGATGCTTATGGCGCGGGCAAGGCCGATGCACAGGGGCGGATCTACCGCGCCGGGGCGAATGACGACGCGCTGGGAGTGGCGGCGTTGCTTGAGATCGCGCGCGGCATGACGGCGGGACCGCGCCCCGATCGATCGGTGATCTTCGCCGCCTGGACGGCCGAGGAGCGCGGCCTGCTCGGGTCCGAATATTATGCGGCCAATCCGATCCACCCGCTCGAAAAGACCGTCGCGACCCTCGACATCGACATCCTTCAGACGGCGGGCCGTGCGCGCGACGTGGTGCTTGTCGGCAAGGGGCAGGGGACGCTCGAGGACGACCTCGCCCGCGTCGCCGCGACCCAGGGCCGCCGCGTGACGCCCGAGAGCCTGCCCGAGCGCGGGCTCTTCTATCGCGCCGACCATTTCCCATTCGCGAAGCGCGGCGTGCCGGTTCTTCTGATGATGGGCATCGCGGGCGCGTCCGATCTGGAGCAGGGCGGTCCTGCAGCAGGCCAGGCCTGGATCGATCGCTACACGGGCGATTGCTATCATCAGGCCTGCGATGCCTGGGGTCCGGACTGGAATCTCGACGGCGCGGTGCAGGATATCGAAGCGATGGCGATCATCGGCGACGAGCTGGCGCGGTCGCGCCGCTGGCCGGGCTGGAAGGTCGGATCCGAGTTCAAGGCAGTGCGGGAGGCGAGCGAAGCGCTCCGTCGCTAGTCGCCGACATACCGGTCGTTGGTCGAACGAATGTGGAGTGTGCCGGGGGGCAATGGCCTGCGAGGGGGAAGGCGTCGGGCATCTCCTGCGCGATGAAGGTCAGCAGCGCCGGCTGGACCATGGCGAGCACGATGACATCCGCCGCCAGCGCGGCGAGCGCGGGCGGCAGGGCCAGATGGCCGATCGGTAGAGTGTCCATGCCCGACCAATGAGGAGGCAGGACAGCGGTTCCTCGGCCGATCCCTTCCTGGTTGCGCTTCGCCGCGCGCGGGCCGGTCGTTGCAAGTGCGCTCCGATGCCCTATCTCTGTGGACAGATACGGAGATCAAATATGGCGAAGGAAATCGCGACGCTGGCCGGAGGCTGTTTCTGGTGCGTCGAGGCAGTGTTCGACGACATCATCGGCGTCGAGTCGGTCGAGAGCGGCTATATCGGGGGGCATGTTCCCAATCCGACCTACAAGCAGGTCTGCAATGGCGACACCGGCCATGCCGAGGCGATCCGCGTCGCCTTCGATTCCGACGTCATCAGCTATGGCGAGCTGCTCGACATTTTCTTCCACGTCCATGATCCGACCCAGCTGAACCGCCAGGGCAATGATGTAGGGACGCAATATCGCTCGGCCATCTTCCCGCATTCGCCCGAGCAGGAAGCCGAGGCCAAGGCCGCTATCACGCGCGCGCAGGCCGACTGGCCCGGCCAGATCGTGACGCGGATCGAGCCTGACGCGCCCTGGTATGTCGCCGAGGATTATCATCAGGAGTATTTTGCGCGCGAGGGAGCCGGCAACGGCTATTGCGTAATGGTCGTCGCGCCCAAGCTGGCCAAGTTCCGCAAGAGCTATGCCGCGCGTCTCAAGGATAGCGCGAAGGTCTGAACCCCGGCGTCAGCGCGGTGCCGCCGCGCGCCGCAACCGGTCGTTGATCGCGATGCCGAGCCCGACGTCCGGGATCGGCGCCACGGCAATGGCCGGCGCGGCCGCTGCATCGGCCGCGTGCAGCAGATCGAACAACCGCGCTGCCGCTTCGGCGAGGTCGCCGGACCGCGACAGCGAGGCATCACCTTCGATCCCGGCATAACCGATCAGATATTCGTGATCCCGGCGCTCTGCGACGTCGAGGCGCACTGGTTTCGATGGCGCATAATGGCTGAGCATCTGGCCCGGGGCCTCGATCGTCCCGTTGTCGTGCAGCGACAAGGGCACGCCGCTCGCCTCTGTAAGCATCTCGGGCGTCACGCTTCCCGGCCGCAGCAGGCGTAAGCGCTCATCTTCGACCGCGACGATCGTCGATTCGATCCCGACCTCGGTGGGCCCTCCGTCGAGCACCAGTTCGATCCGACCGGCGAGCGACTGCGCCACATGTTCGGCGCGGGTGGCGCTGATCGACCCGCTGGCATTGGCAGAGGGCGCCGCAAGCGGTCGGCCACAGCGGGCGATCAGCGCACGCATGACGGGATGCGCAGGCATGCGGACTGCGACCGTCGACAGGCCCGCCGTCGTCAGCCGCGCGACCGGTGCAGCTTCGGCGAGCGGGAGCACGAGCGTCAGAGGACCCGGCCAGAAGGCGTCGGCCAGCCGACGCGCCAGCGGCGAGAAGATGGCAACGGTCTCGGCCATGGCCATGCCGTCGACATGGACGATCAGCGGATTGAAGCTGGGTCGGCCCTTGGCGGCATAGATCGCGGCGACGGCAGCGCCGCTGGTGGCATCCCCCGCCAGCCCGTAAACGGTCTCGGTCGGAACCGCGACCGGCAGGCCGCGCCCGATTGCTTCCGCAGCGGCGGCGATACCGGCTTCGTCGGCAGGGATGATCCGGGTGTCCATGACCCGCGGCGCTATCGCGATGAACGGGAGCGGGCAAGCCCCCGCAACGGTTCAGCCTTCGACGCGGTCGAGCAGGTCGGCAGCGTCGAGGTGCAGGCGCCGCATCGTGCGGACGACGCGCGGCCATTCGTCGCGCAGGAAGGCGGCGCGCGCTTCTTCGCGCAGCCGGGCGGTGGCGCCCTCGGCGACGAACATGCCGACACCGCGCTTGACGGTCACGAAGCCTTCATCCTGAAAACCCTGATAGGCCTTGGCGGCTGTCAGGGGATTGGCACCATGCTGCGCAGCAAAGACCCGGACAGAGGGGAGGGCGTCGCCGTCGCCAAATGTGCCGTCGAGGATGGATTCGGCGATGATGTCGCGAAGGCGGAGATAGACGGGACGGTCCTGGCTGCTCATAGCGTCACACTGTGCTAACACAGCATGGCGCGTCAATGGCAATCAGGCTTTCCACGTCGAAACGACAGCTTCATAGGCCGGGCGCGGACGTTCTTCCAGCTCGCGCCCCGGCGTGCCGAGAAAGAGAAAGCCTGCGATCCGGTCGCCTTCGCGGCCGCCCAGGCTCTGCAGCACGTCCGCGCTGTAGGCCGGCCAGCCGGTGAGCCAGCTTCCGACGAAGCCGGCGGCGTGGGTGGCGGCCAGCAGGTTCATGCAGACAGCGCCCGCCGACAGCTCCTGCTCCCACAGCGGAATCTTGCTGCTCTCGACCGGTGTCGAAAGGACGGCCACCAGCGTCGGCGCCTGACGCGCAAACTGCTCCATCGCCTCGAGTTCGAGCCGGCCGGCTCCGGGCTTGTCGGCCAGATAGGCGGCCTTGAGCATATCGGCGAAGCTTTCGCGATCCGCAGCCTCGACGATCACGAAGCGCCAGGGTGCCAGCTTGCCATGGTCGGGCACGCGCATCGCAGCGCTCAATATGGCGGAAAGCTGGGCTGCATCGGGGCCAGGCGCCACCATGTCGCGCGGCTTTCCCGAGCGGCGCGTGGCGAGGAGGGCGGCGGGCGAAGACAGGTCGTTGAACATGGTGCGCCATCTAACAGCTGGTGTCGATTGCAACAATCGGCTTCACAGGGCGGGATTCCCCGTTACTGTTGACACTCATGAAGGCCGCGCAGCGCTGGACGGCCTGATCGCCCGGTGGCGAGCGAAAAGCTCCCCGCATCAGGCGCCTGTCCGACCCGTCACCGATGGGAAGAGAATAGGCGTGGCAGGCAAGGGGCCTGTGGCGAGAGGGAGAGTGAAGCGCCGTGCGCCGATAACGCAAGGCCCTTGGGGCCGAGAACAGAAAGCACTTCATGGTCAATCCCGACGCAGACGCGACGACCGAGCCGGCATCCCGTCAGGTGAGCCGCTCGGACGGCGAAACCTGGTTCGGCCACCCCAGGCAGCTGGCCAGGCTCTTTTCCACCGAGGCAATGGAACGCTTCGGCTTCTACGGCATGCGGGCGCTGCTGACGCTCTATCTGGCGCAGCATTTCCTGTTCAACGACCAGACCACCAACGGCCTCTATGGCGGCTTCACCGCGCTGGTCTATCTGACCCCGCTCGTCGGCGGCCTGCTCGCCGACCGCTATCTCGGTTCGAAGAAGTCGGTGAAGTTCGGCGCCATCCTGATGTCGATCGGCTATCTGACGCTCTGCTTCGGCGGCCCGACCGCCAAGCCCTATGCGATGATCGACAATGCCCGCTACGAGGTGGTGATCGACGACGCCAAGCAGCAGTTCGTCGTCGACGGCAATCGCCAGCTGGCGATCAAGGGCCGCGAGGACGGCAGTGTCGACCTGGTCGCGCCCGACGGTAGCGTCGCGCGCACCGTCGCCAAGGGCGGCTTCAAGGCCGATGCCGATCGCGACAATTTCTACACGATGCTGATGCTGGTCGCGCTGACCATGGTCACCGTCGGCAACGGCTTCTTCAAGCCCAACATCTCGACGATCGTCGGCGCGCTCTACGAGCAGGGCGACCGCCGCCGCGATGCGGGCTTCACCATCTTCTACATGGGCATCAACCTCGGCTCGCTCTTCTCGCAGATATTGTGCCCCTTCCTCGCGGTCGCGCTCGGCTGGTGGGCGGGCTTCGGCCTCGCCGCGATCGGCATGATGATCAGCTGGGCGCTGATCCAGTTCGCGGGCGACAAGCTCGACGGCTATGGCGATCCGCCTCCGGGACAGGACAAGGACCGGTCGCTGCTGATCTATATCGGTGCGATCGCGGCGGTACCGGTCGGCTGGTTCCTGTTCGTCAACCTGATGAACAGCACCGCGACTCCCGCCGGCAGCGGCATGATCGGCTATCTGCTCGGCCTGCCGATCATGGGCAAGGTGCTGTTCGCGTCGTTCCTCGCCTCGGTCGTCCTGATCCCGCTGTGGGCGCTCAAGGCCGGCAACAAGGTCGAGTTCCAGATGATGGTCGCGGCGATCGTGCTGATCGTCTTCAACGTTGTCTTCTGGACGCTCTTCGAGCAGGCGGGGTCGTCGCTGACGCTATTCGCCGACCGCAACACCGACCTCTCGATCTTCGGCATCTTCACCATGTCGGCGGGGCAGACCCAGTTCTTCAACGCCTTCTTCATCGTCCTGCTGGCGCCGCTGACCTCGATCCTGTGGAATGCACTCGGCCGGCGCGGGATCGAACCGTCGATCCCCGTCAAGTTCGCCATCGCGCTTGCGGGCGTAGGGCTCGGCTTCCTCGCTTTGGTGTGGGGCACGGCCTATGCCGGACCCGACTTCAAGGTGTCGGTCTGGTGGCTGGCGCTGCTCTATCTGATCCATTCGATGGCCGAGCTGTGCATCTCGCCGGTCGGCCTCTCGATGATCACCAAGCTGTCGATCGCGCGTGTGGTCGGTCTGATGATGGGGCTGTGGTTCCTGTCGATCAGCTGCGCGCAATATGTCGCCGGCATGGTTGCGCAGGTCGCCAGCGTGGAAACGGTCGGCGGTCAGGTGACCAACCTCAAGGTCAGCCTCGACACCTATGCGGGCGTCTTCCAGACCATCGGCCTCGTCTCGATCGGCATCGGCGTGGTGCTGTTCCTTCTCTCCCCGGTCATCAAGAAGTGGATGCACGGTGTCCAATAAGTTCCTCTACGGCGCCGCGATGGCGCTGGCGTTGACCGCCTGTTCGGGCGGCGCCGCGCCCAAGTCCGCCTCGTCCGACGCGCCCCCGCCGGGCAAGGGCAAGGCGTTCGATCACGATCCCTTCCCGTCGACCTACAAGCCCTATCCGGGCGTGCCGACCGCGATCGTCCATGCGACCGTCTATGACGGCGAGGGCGGCCGCATCGACAATGGCACCGTCCTGCTCGCCGATGGCAAGGTCGTCGGCGTGGGCGGCCCCGATCTCGCCATCCCGGCGGGCGCGAAGCTGATCGAAGGCAAGGGCAAATGGGTAACACCCGGCATCATCGACGTGCACAGCCATCTCGGCGACTATCCGTCGCCTGGGGTCGAGGCGAACTCCGACGGCAATGAAGCGACGGCACCGGTGACCGCCCAGGTCTGGGCCGAGCATAGCGTCTGGCCGCAGGACCCCGGCTTCAGCCGCGCGCTCGCCAATGGCGGCGTGACCACGCTGCAGATCCTGCCGGGCTCGGCCAATCTGTTCGGCGGCCGCTCGGTGACGCTGAAAAATGTCTATGCGCGCACGGTGCAGGGGATGAAATTCCCCGGCGCGCCCTATGGGCTGAAGATGGCCTGCGGCGAGAACCCCAAGCGCGTCTATGGCGGCAAGGGGCGCGAGCCCTCGACCCGCATGGGCAATGTCGCGGTCGATCGCCAGACCTGGATCAAGGCGACCGAATATAAGCGCAAATGGGACAAATATGAGGAGAAGGGCGGCGAGCCGCCCGCCCGCGACATCGCCATGGACACGCTGCGCGGCGTCCTCGACGGCGAGATCCTCGTCCACAACCACTGCTACCGCGCCGACGAGATGGGCATCGTCCTCGATATGGCCAAGGAGTTCGGTTACAAGGTGACCGCCTTCCACCATGCCGTCGAAGCCTACAAGATCGCCGATCTCCTGAAGGCGAACGGCACCTGCGCCGCCGTCTGGGCCAACTGGTATGGCTTCAAGATGGAAAGCTATGACGGCATCCCGGAAAATCTCGCCATCCTGCACAATGCGGGCGCCTGCGTGATGATCCATTCGGACGACCAGAACGGCATCCAGCGGCTCAACCAGGAGGTCGCCAAGGCGCTCGCCTCGGGCCGGCGCGCCGGCTTCCAGATCAGCGACGAGCAGGCCTGGACCTGGCTCGCCATCGCGCCCGCCAAGGCGCTCGGTATTGCTGACAAGACCGGTAGCCTCAAGCCCGGCAAGATGGGCGACGTCGTGCTGTGGAACGGCAATCCGCTGAGCGTCTATACCCGGCCCGAGAAGGTCTGGGTCGACGGCGCGATGCTGTACGATGCCTATGATCCCAAGCTCCGCCCGGTGAGCGATTTCGAGCTGGGCCAGCCCGGCGAGGGAGATGTGAAATGACCCGGTCCACGCTCCTCCGCGGGCTCGGCGGCGCCCTTTGCGCTGCGCTTGCGACAGTAGCCCTCCCGGCCGCCGCCGAGACGATCGCGATCACCGGCGGCACCGTCGCGATCGGCGATGGCTCGCAGCCGATCGAGAATGGCACGGTCGTCATCGCCAATGGCCGCATCGTCGCGGCAGGCGCCGGCGTGGCCGTGCCGCCCAGCGCCACCGTGATCGACGCCACCGGCAAATGGGTGTCCCCCGGCATCGTCGCGGGCGTCAGCACGCTCGGCGTGATGGAGGGCTATGGCATGTCGGAGGTCAACGACCTCAGCGCCGGCAAGTCGCCCTTCTCTGCCGCGCTCGACATCTCGACGGCGGTCAATCCGAACGGCCAGCGTATCGGCACCGAGCGTTCGGCCGGTATCACGCGCGCCTTCGTCATGCCCGGGACCGGCAACACGATGTTCGCGGGGCAGGGGGCGGTGATCGATCTCGGCACTGATCCCGATCCGGTGACGCGTCCGCGCGCCTTTCAATATATAGAGCTGGGCGAGGAGGGCATGTCGGCCGCGGGCGGCAGCCGTCCGGCGGCCTATGCCCTTCTGAAGGCGGCGCTTTCGGCAGCGGCCAATCCGGCCAGCGCGGACTTCGTCAGCAAGGACGCGCTGATCACGCGCCAGGATGCCGAGGCGCTGGTGCCGGTGCTACGGGGCACGCAGCCGCTGCTCGTCCATGTCGAACGCGCCTCCGACATCCGCTCGGTGCTGGCCCTCAAGAAGCCATATCCGGCGCTCAAGCTGGTGCTGGTCGGCGCAACCGAGGGCTGGATGGTCGCCAACGAGATTGCGGCCGCCCGCGTTCCCGTTATCGCCGCCGCGCTGATCGACCTGCCCGAAAAGTTCGAGTCGATCGCCGCGACCCAGTCGAATGTCGGGCGGCTCGCCAAGGCGGGGGTCACCGTCGCCATATCGAACGCCGACATATCCGAAGGCCCCTATGAGTCCTTCCTGCCGCAATATGCCGGCAATCTGGTCGCGCTGACCAAGGTCCCCGGTGCGCAGGGGCTCGACTGGGGCGCGGCGCTCGCCGCGATCACGTCGAAGCCGGCGGCGGCGATCGGGATGGACGGGGAGATCGGCTCTCTCCGCGCCGGCCGTCGCGCCGATGTGGTCGTCTGGAGTGGCGATCCGCTCGAACTGTCGTCGCGTCCGACCGCCATCTTCATCGATGGCGTCGCGCAGCCGACCGTCAGCCGCCAGACGCGCCTGCGCGACCGCTATCTCGACCCGGTCGAGAAGGCACTGCCCAAGGCCTATGAGCGCTGAGGCCTGAGGAGATGGGAAGGGCCGGTCATGGTACAGCCATGGCCGGCCGCTCGTCGCGCAGGGGGCTTGAGACGCTGTCGGAATCGGCGCATCTAGCGGCGGCTTGGACTTGGGGGTTGTTGCATGGTGCGTAGATATTTCGGGACCGACGGCATTCGCGGGCGGACCAATGAAAGCCCGATGACCGCCGAGATCGCCATGCGCGTGGGGCAGGCGGCCGGCGCCCATTTCGTCCGGGGCGAACATCGCCACCGCGTCGTCATCGGCAAGGATACTCGTCTGTCGGGCTATATGATGGAATCCGCGCTGGTCGCCGGCTTCACCAGTGTCGGCATGGATGTCGTCCTGCTCGGCCCCCTGCCGACCCCGGCGGTCGCTATGCTGACCCGGTCGATGCGCGCCGATCTGGGCGTGATGATCTCCGCCAGCCACAATATGTTCGCCGACAATGGCATCAAGCTGTTCGGCCCCGACGGTTACAAGCTGTCCGACGCCGACGAGATCGCGATCGAGGGGCTGCTCGACACGCCGGTCAAGCTCGCTGCGCCCGGCGAGATCGGCCGGGCCCGCCGCGTCGAGGACGCCCGAGGCCGCTATGTCCATGCGGTGAAGTCGAGCTTCCCCGAGCATCTCCGTCTCGAGGGGCTGCGCATCGTCGTCGACTGCGCCAATGGCGCCGCCTATGAGGTCGCCCCGCTCGCCCTGTGGGAACTGGGCGCCGACGTCATCTCGATGGGGGTCAGCCCCAACGGCACCAACATCAACGACAAATGCGGCTCGACCGACACCAAGGCGCTGCAGGACAAGGTGGCGGAAACCCGCGCCGACCTCGGCATCGCGCTCGACGGCGACGCCGACCGGCTCATCGTGGTCGACAATCTCGGCCGCGTCGTCGACGGCGACCAGTTGATGGCGCTGATCGCGAGCGGTGCGCACCGGCGCGGCCAGCTGCGCGGCGGCGGGCTCGTCGCGACGGTGATGTCGAACCTGGGCCTGGAGCGTTTCCTGCAGGCGCAGGGCCTGGCGCTGCACCGGACCAAGGTTGGCGACCGTTATGTCGTCGAGGCGATGCGCGCCGAAGGCTTCAATGTCGGAGGCGAGCAGTCGGGCCATATCATCATGTCCGACCACGCGACCACCGGCGACGGGCTCGTGGCGGCGTTGCAGGTGCTGGCCGAACTGGTGGAGAGCGGCAAGCCCGCGAGCGACCTGCTGCACCTGTTCGATCCGCTGCCCCAGCTGCTCAAGAATGTCCGCTTCGCCGGCGGCGAGCCGCTCAAGGACGAGAAGGTCAAGGCCGCGATCGCCGATGCCGAAGCGAAGCTGGACGGGACCGGGCGCTTGGTCATCCGCAAGTCGGGAACCGAGCCGCTGATCCGCGTCATGGCCGAGGGCGAGGACAGCACGCTCGTCGAGGCGATGGTCGACCAGATCTGCGATGCGGTCCGCAAGGCCGCCTGACCGGAATGTCCGTCGCGCGCATCCTGATCATCGCCGGATCCGATTCGGGCGGCGGCGCCGGGATTCAGGCCGACCTCAAGACGGTCACCCTGCTCGGCGGCCATGCGATGACGGCGATCACTGCGATCACCGCGCAGAACACGCTGGGCGTCACCGACGTCCATGCGATCCCTGCCGACAGCGTGATCGCGCAGATCGATGCGGTGGCGTCGGATATCGGCGTCGACGCGGTCAAGATCGGCATGATCGGATCGCCAGATACGGCCGCGCGCGTCGCCGAGCGCCTTTCGCGCGCCGACCTGGTGGACGTGCCCGTAGTCTTCGATCCCGTGATGATCGCGACCAGCGGCAGCCGGCTCGCGAGCGCGGAGACGATCGCGGTATTCGGGGAACTGATGCGTAGGGCGGCGCTGTCGACCCCCAATCTGGACGAACTGGGCGCGCTGGCGGGCGACGCTTTGGGCGACGAGGCATCGATAGCTTCCGCTGCCGGTGGCCTCATCGATCGCCTTGGCTGTGGCGCGATCCTCGCGACCGGCGCCGAACTGCAACCGGGCGAACTCACCGATCTACTGTTCGACCGGACGGGGCCGGACGCGCGGCGTCGCTGGAGCGCGCGGCGGATCGACACGATCCACGATCACGGCACCGGCTGTACGCTCGCCAGCGCGGTCGCCACGGGGCTGGGGCAGGGTATGCCCCTCGAAGCCGCGATCGAGCGGGCGCGGCGCTTCGTCCGGGTCGCGCTCGAAAATGCGCCGGGCCTCGGCGGCGGACATGGTCCGATGGGGCAGCGCGCGCTGGCCTGAACCGGCGGTGGCGCGTCAGGCGTCGACTGCAGGCTCCGGCGATACCAGCGACAGGAGCTGCGCAAGGTCGCCCCGCCGGCTCGCGACGTCGGCGATGGTGTAGCGGTCGAGCACCGCCATGAACGCGCCGAACGCCTCGCCCAGCGCCCCCGACAGGCCACAGGCCGGGGCGATCCGGCAGGACGCGCAGTCGACCAGCGGCAGGTCCTTCTCGCCATGCCGGACCACTTCGCCGACGCGGATCTCGCCTGCCGGCCGTGCCAGCGCGAGCCCGCCGCCACGCCCCCGCGTCGCACGGACCAGTCCGGCGCGCGCGAGCATGTTGACCACCTTCATCAGATGATTCTCGGAAATCGCATAAGCGCGCGCGATTTCGGCGATCGAGCTGAGCCGGTCGTCATGCGTCGCAAGGTGGATCAGCGTCCGCAGGGCATAGTCGGTGTGGAGCGAGAGGCGCATGGCTCTTCTTACCGGCTGTTAAAGATAGATTCAAATTGCATCTTTATAGGGTCCGTTATAGATGCATTTACATTGCACCTTATAAAGGGACCGTCATGACCGCCACGCTTTCTCCCGAAACCATCGCCATCGTCAAAGCCACCGCGCCTGCGCTCCAGCAGCACGGCGTGGCGATCACGACCCGCATGTATGAACGGCTGTTCGTCGATCCCGAGGTAAAGGCGCTGTTCGACGAGGCCGCCCAGGCATCGGGCGAGCAGCCCAAGCGCCTCGCAGCGGCGATCCTCGCTTATGCCAAGAATGTCGATAATCTGGGCGTACTCGGCCAGGCCGTCGAGCGCATGGCCGAGCGCCATTTCGAGACCGGCGTGAAGCCCGAACATTATCCGGCCGTCGCCGCCGCGTTGCTGCCGGCGATCAAGGACGTCCTCGGAGACGCGGTGGACGACAAGACCCTCGAAGCCTGGGGCGAGGCCTATTGGGTCCTCGCCGACATCCTGATCGGCCGCGAGAAACAGCTCTACCAGGCGGCCTGATCGCCCGGCGGCGGACGTTGGCTGGCGTCCGCCGCCGTCACGCTGCAACCGACCCCCAAGAGTCTTCTCCGACATTCGCCGACCGCGAGACTTGCTGTGGCGTAGAAACCACGCAATGGTTGCTGACCACAAGCCGTTGCGGGAGGCCCTGAAATGAGAGTTGGCATCTTAGTGCTGCCGCCTCTTTTGCTTGCTGCTTGCGGCTATGATCCGGGGGCTGCCAGCTACGATGCGCTGGTAGATCAGGTTTCTGCAAAGCGAGTTGGCGCCGACACCGATCAGTGGATCGAGGTGAAGAATATCGCGGGGGAATGGGAGAGAACCGGACTGATCTTTGGCTATGCTGATGATTACGAGGAATGCGCTAAAGCCATCGGGGGCCTTAAGAAAGTCAACTATGCTCGGGAATACCGCTGCGTCCCGGCAAACTGAATGTCTGCGACCCGATCTGACGGGTAATCGTCATAAGAAAAGGGCCGCCCGGATCGCTCCGGACGGCCCTTTCTCTGTTCGGCGAAGCGATCAGGCCTCGGCCGAATCCTCGGCGGGCTGCTCGACCAGGTCGGCAGCGATCTCGCCGGGTTCGGCGTTGGGGTCGTAAGCTTCGGTGAAGCCGGCTTCGTCACGCTCGAACATCGAGGCCATGACGTCGACGCCCTGCGACTGCAGCTCGGCCTCTTCGGGCGAGCGGGCAACGTTGACCTTGACGATGCGCGCGACTTCCGCGTGCAGCGAGATCTTCACCTCGTGCAGACCGATCGTCTTGATCGGACGGCTGAGCACGACACCCGACTTGGCGACCTTGACGCCGTCTTCGGCCAGAGCCTCGACGATGTCACGGGCCGAAACCGAACCATAAAGCTGGCCGGTGTTCGACGCCTGACGGATCAGGGTCACCGACTTGTCGTCGAGGGTCTTCGCTTCGGTTTCCGCATGTTCGCGGCGCTTGGCGTTGTCGGCCTCGATCTGCGCGCGGTTGGCTTCGAAGACCTTCTTGTTCGCTTCGTTGGCGCGGAGCGCCTTCTTGCGGGGCAGGAGATAGTTGCGCGCGAAGCCCGCCTTTACGGTGACGACGTCACCGATCTGGCCCAGCTTCTCGACACGCTCGAGCAGGATCACGTCCATGTTGGCGGTCCCTTCTTACTTGACGATGTAGGGAAGCAGCCCGAGATGACGGGCGCGCTTGATCGCCTTGGCGAGTTCACGCTGCTTCTTGGCGGAAACCGCAGTGATGCGGCTCGGGACGATCTTGCCGCGCTCCGAAACGAAGCCCTGCAGCAGACGAACGTCCTTGTAATCGATCCGGGGAGCGTCCTTCGCGGAGAAGGGGCAGCTCTTGCGGCGGCGGAAAAATGCGCGTGCCATGGTTTCTATCCCTCCTTACGCGACTTCGCGGTCTTCGCGACGCGGGCGGTCACCGCGCTCGCCACGACCACCTTCGCGGTCGCCACGACGGCCTTCACGCTCGCCACGACGCATCATCGCGGACGGACCCTGCTCGAGCTCGTCGACGCGGATCGTCATGTAGCGGATCACGTCTTCGTTGATCGCGGTCTGGCGCTCCAGCTCGGCGACGACGCCGGCGGGGGCATCGATGTGAAGCATCACATAATGCGCCTTGCGGTTCTTCGCGATGCGGTAGGCGAGGCTGCGGAGGCCCCAGGTCTCGGTCTTGACGACCTTGCCCTGATTGTCCTCGACGATCTTGGTGGCGGCTTCCGCCAGCGCGTCGACCTGGGCTTGTGCCAGGTCCTGACGCGCGAGAAACACATGCTCGTACAGAGCCATGTTCGCGACTTCCTTCCTTTGGCCGATCGCTGACGCCGTGCCCATCACGAACGCCCCTCCGGCTGTCTTCCAAAAGCAACAGGGGCGGAGAGACAGGCTCCCGCCCCGGTTAGCCCGGCCTATGGAGGAAAGGCCCACAAAAGGCAAGGGCGCTTGGCGGAACCAGTCTATGCTCTGCCGGTTCACGGAGTCGCGCTGGTTCATAGGGGGACGGATGGCATTCTTATCACATCGACTGTCGTGCGTCGCGATCGTGGTAGCGGCGCTTGCCGCCGCTCCCGTCAGTGCCGCCACCGCGCGCGATCTGCTGGTCGAGGCCGCCTTCAAGACCCGCGACAAGACGGTCGCGCTAGACCGCATAGCGGAGGCGGAGTCGCTCGCAGGCAAGCAGATACTGGCGAGGCCGGGCGATGAGGATGCCCGGCTGATCCGGGCTATGGCCGTCGGGTACCGCGCGAAGCTGACCCGCAGCCGCAGCGATGCCCTGTCAGCGCGGAAGTCGTTCGAGGCGCTGGCCGCAGCCAATCCGCGCGACGCCGAGGCGATTGCGTCGGTCGGGACCTGGCATCTGGACTCGGTGGTCGATCTCGGTGCGATGATGGCCGGCCTCGCGATCGGGGCGAAGAAGGCGATCGGCTTCGGGCTGATGGACCGCGCCGTCGCCCTCGGTGGCGGTCGCGCGCTCTATCCGGGGCTGGCGGCGCTGCTTCGCCTGGCCATCGATCCCGACGATGCGCGCGGCCGGCAACTGGCCGAAGCCGCGAGTGTCGCCACCGTAAGCGCGCCGCTCGACCGCATCTTCCGCAATGCCGCCATCGCAATATTGGTGCCGCTGAAAGCTGGCGACGATAGTGCGACCCAAAAGATGGCGCGCGAGCTGCTGCCTTTCGGCCGATTGTCGAGCTGATCGCGCAAGGCTTTGCGCTTGCCAGCGCGGTAAAGCTTTCCTAGTGGCGGCGGCCTTAGCGAGGGAGCCGTTCATGCGCGCATTCATCTTTCCGGGACAGGGCAGCCAGGCCGTCGGCATGGGCAAGGCGCTCGCCGATGCCAGCGCGGTCGCGCGCGAGGTGTTTCAGGAAGTCGACGACGCGCTCGGGCAGAATCTGTTCAGGCTGATGGTCGAAGGCCCCGCCGACGAGCTGACCCTCACCGAAAACGCCCAGCCGGCGATCATGGCCAACGCTATCGCGACGCTGCGCGTCGTTCAGAAGGAGGGCGGTATCAGCCTGGCCGACAAGGCGGCCTTCGTCGCCGGTCACAGCCTGGGCGAATATAGCGCGCTGTGCGCCGCCGAGGCGATCGACCTGTCGACCACGGCCCGGCTGCTCAAGCTGCGCGGCCAGTCGATGCAGGCGGCGGTGCCGGTCGGCGTCGGCGCGATGGCGGTGTTCCTCGGCCTCGACTTCGAAGGCGCCAAGGCCGTCGCAGACGAGGCGGCGCAGGGCGAAGTCTGTCAGGCCGCCAATGATAACAGCAACCGTCAGGTCGTCGTGTCGGGTCACAAGGATGCGGTCGAGCGCGCGATCGAGATCGCGAAGGCGAAGGGCGCGCGCCGGGCGATGCTGCTGCCTGTTTCGGCCCCCTTCCACTGCGCGCTGATGCAGCCCGCTGCCGACGCCATGGCCGAGGCGCTCGGCAAGACCGCCGTGCAGGCGCCGCTCGTCCCCGTCTATGCCAATGTCCTCGCCGCGCCGGTGTCCGACCCGGTGGAGATCGTCCGCCTGCTGGTCGAGCAGGTGACCGGCACGGTGCGCTGGCGCGAGAGCGTCGCTGCCATGGCCGATGCGGGTGTCGAGCAGTTCATCGAGTTCGGCGGCAAGGTCGTCGGGCCGATGGTCAAGGACATCACCGACAAGGCGGCGGCGACCAGCGTCGTAACCATGGCGGACATCGAGGCTCTGGCCGCAGGCCTCTGAGCCGGGGCGCAGGCCGCTTGCCTCTCGCCCTCGGGCAGGGGTAGAGCAAGCCTGCGCGACCACCACGCTTCGGTCATCTCGCGGCATTCCGCATTAGCTAAAGAGAAGAGAAGGGCGATCCA
This sequence comes from Rhizorhabdus antheiae, assembly GCF_049889055.1. Classification (NCBI taxonomy): domain Bacteria; kingdom Pseudomonadati; phylum Pseudomonadota; class Alphaproteobacteria; order Sphingomonadales; family Rhizorhabdaceae; genus Rhizorhabdus; species Rhizorhabdus antheiae. The sequence goes on from NZ_JBLTWO010000002.1 coordinate 171,725, forward strand.
CATGTTCGATCTTTCGGGCCGCACGGCACTTGTTACGGGCGCGAGTGGCGGCATCGGCTCGGCCATTGCCAAGGCGCTCGCGGCGCAGGGCGCGCGTGTCGCGCTGTCCGGTACGCGCGAGGAGGCGCTGAACGCCGTCGCCGCCGAGATCGGTGGGGACACTGTCGTTCTGCCGTGCAATCTCGGCGATGCCGAAGCGGTCGATGGCCTCGTCCCGCGTGCGGTCGAAGCGCTCGGCGGCAAGCTCGATATCCTCGTCAACAATGCCGGGGTTACCCGCGACAATCTGGTCATGCGGATGAAGGACGAGGAGTGGGATCAGGTGATCTCGGTCAATCTCGAAGCTGCCTTCCGCCTGATCCGCGCGGCGGCCAAGCCGATGATGAAGGCGCGCCACGGTCGCGTCATCACGATCACCTCGGTCGTCGGTACCACCGGCAACCCCGGCCAGGCGAACTATGCCGCGTCGAAGGCCGGTCTCGTCGGCATGTCGAAGGCGCTGGCTCAGGAACTGGCCAGCCGCAACATCACCGTCAATTGCGTCGCGCCCGGCTTCATCGCCTCGGCGATGACCGACGTCCTGCCCGACGCTCAGAAGGACGCGCTGCTGACCAAGATCCCGGCCGGCAAGCTGGGCGACGGAGACGACATCGCCGCCGCCGTTGTCTATCTTGCCAGCAGCGAGGCGTCCTACGTCACCGGCCAGACCCTTCACGTCAACGGCGGGATGGCCATGATCTGAGCAGCATAGGCCGATGGCGGGCCGATTGCGGCCCGGCGTCGTCAATGCATGCTTGCAAGCAAAGTCGCCCCCCGTTAGGGCAGGCGACAGAAACCCTAAGGAAGGTTTGGAATATGAGCGAGACCGCTGAGCGCGTTAAGAAGATCGTTGTCGAACATCTTGGCGTCGAAGCCGAGAAGGTGACCGAAGAGGCCAGCTTCATCGACGATCTGGGCGCGGACAGCCTCGACATCGTCGAGCTGGTCATGGCGTTCGAGGAAGAGTTCAGCGTCGAGATCCCCGACGACGCGGCTGAGAAGATTGCGACCGTCAAGGACGCGATCAGCTATATCGACAGCCACAAGGGCTGATCCACCCGCCCGCCGGTCGTTTGATCGTCCGGGGCAGGTGATCGAGCCGAGAGCTTTCGGCGGCTCCCCGACCCCGGGCCAACCGATGGGACGGGGAGCCGCTTTGCCGTTCAAGAGGATATGCAGGAGATTGCCATGCGTCGCGTGGTCGTAACCGGTCTGGGTCTTGTCACGCCGCTCGGCGCGGACGTCGAGACAGCCTGGAGCAACATCATCGCCGGCAAGTCGGGCGCTGCCCGCATCACCCGCTTCGATCCGAGCGATCAGGCGTGCACCATCGCGTGCGAGGTCAAGCCCGCCGACCATCCTTATGGCTTCGACGCAAGCAAGCGCGTCGACCACAAGGTGCAGCGGCAGGTCGATCCGTTCATCGTCTATGGCATCGACGCCGCCGGCCAGGCGCTCGAAGATGCCGGCCTGACCGACATGAGCGAGGAGCTGAGCTACCGCGCCGGTCTGTCGATAGGTTCGGGTATCGGTGGCCTTCCCGGCATAGAGAGCGAGTCGATCGTCCTCTATGAAAAGGGTCCGCGCCGCGTCAGCCCGCACTTCGTGCATGGCCGCCTGATCAACCTGATCTCCGGTCAGGTCTCGATCAAATATGGCCTGCGTGGCCCCAACCATGCGGTCGTCACCGCCTGCTCGACCGGCGCGCATGCGATCGGCGACGCCGCGCGGATGATCGCGATGGACGATGCCGACATCATGGTCGCAGGCGGCGCCGAAGGCGCGATCTGCCCGCTCGGGATCGCCGGCTTCGCCCAGGCGCGCGCGCTGTCGACCGCCTATAACGACACGCCCGAAAAGGCCTCGCGTCCCTATGACAAGGGCCGCGACGGCTTCGTCATGGGCGAGGGCGCCGGCATCGTCGTGCTCGAGGAATATGAGCATGCCAAGGCGCGCGGCGCGAAGATCTATGCCGAGGTGATCGGCTATGGCCTGTCGGGCGACGCCTATCATGTCACCGCGCCGCACCCGGAAGGCTCTGGCGCCTATCGCTCGATGGCGATGGCGCTGAAGAAGTCGGGTCTGCAGCCGTCGGACATCGACTATATCAACGCCCACGGCACCTCGACCCCGCTCGGCGACGAGCTTGAGGCGGGCGCGGTCCGCCGCCTGTTCGGCGATGCGCTCAAGACGGTGTCGATGAGCTCGACCAAGTCGGCAATCGGCCATCTTCTGGGCGGTGCCGGCGCGGTCGAATCGATCTTCTGCATCCTCGCGATGCGCGACCAGATCGTGCCGCCGACGCTGAACCTCGAAAATCCGAGCGACGGCCTCGAGGATTTCGACCTGGTTCCGCTCAAGGCGAAGAAGCGCAAGGTGAAGGCCGTGCTGAACAACAGCTTCGGCTTTGGCGGCACCAACGCCAGCCTGATCATGCGCGCCATCGAGGACTGACCCGGTCGTGGCCCGCCGCCGCAAGCCTTCGATCGTCGGCCGGCTCCTCGTGCTGGTCGTGGTCCTGGCCTTGCTGGCGGGCGGGGCTGCGGCGTGGATCTCTCGCGATTGGTGGGGGCAGGGGCCTCTGACCAAGGAAGCCAGCGTCGTCGTCCGTAAAGGCGATACGCTGGCGGCCGCAGCACGGGCCTTGGAAAAGGCGGGGGCAATCCGCTCGACCACCAATTTCCTGCGCTTCGCCCGACGCTTCGGCTCGGACGAGCCGGTCCGCGCGGGCGAGTTCACCATTCCGGCGGGCGCCAGCGGGCTCCAGATCCTCGATATCCTCCAGCACGGCACCCCCGTGCAGCATCTCGTCACCATCCCCGAGGGCATGCCCTCGATCCTGGTGCGCGAGAGGCTGCTGGCCGAACCGCTGCTGACCGGCACCATCGACGTGCCGGCCGAAGGCTCGGTGCTGCCCGACAGCTATGCGTTCGAGGCGGGTGAGCCGCGCGCGGCGGTCCTCGCCCGGATGCAGATGGCGATGCGCAAGGCGATCGACGAAGCCTGGGAGGGCCGCAAGCCGACCACGGCGGTCACGAACAAGCGCGACGCGGTGATTCTCGCCTCGATCGTCGAGAAGGAAACCGGCGTCGCTTCCGAACGGCCGATGGTCGCCTCGGTCTATTCCAACCGGCTGCGGCAGGGGATGAAGCTGCAGGCCGATCCGACGGTCATCTACCCGATCACCAAGGGCAAGCCCCTCGGCCGCCGCATCCGCCAGTCCGAACTGCGCGCTGTCAACGGCTACAACACCTATGCGTCGCCGGGCCTGCCCGAAGGCCCGATCGCCAACCCGAGCCAGGCCGCGATCGAAGCGGTGCTCGACCCGGCCAAGAGCAGCGCGCTCTATTTCGTCGCGGACGGCAAGGGCGGCCACATCTTCGCGAACACGCTCGCCGAGCACAACGCGAACGTGCAACGCTACTACGCGATCCGGAGAGCGCGCGGCGAGATGTGAGCGGGGGCAGGCGCCGGGTGCATCCATGGAGGCTGCAACATGGCTAGAGCTACAATTCGCAAGAGATCTAGTTGCGGTTAAGAAGAATGCGTCGGCCTCTCGCTACGAGATGCGGCCACATCCGATCTATCTCGCATTGACCTCGTGCTTATCCCATGGTTCCTCGCTCCCGAGACCGGGAGTGCGTTATGCCAGTGGCGGGCGTCGGCAATTCGCCGATCAGAATGGATGCTGACTTCATTAATTTGGTGCGGGAGCCAGAGGTTCTTTTGCGGACGAGCACCGAGCTGGTGTTGAGCACGTTGAACGTAATTGTTGGTGGGGGAGTCGGTTTGGGAACCTTCTCCTTCTCAGGCACTGGTGTGCAGTATAACGAAGTTGGTGAGCCGATCGCCGGTATTATAACGGGCGTCGAAATCGCCGATGCAGAAGGTCATGTCACCAGACTAAGTGGCTTGCAGGCCTCTGCTGCTGAATTCTTTGATATCCTGACCGATATTTCGTCGGGAAATGTCAGGGTTCATCCTCTGGTAGCGTTATTGCCCGGAAATGATCAAATACAGGGTACCATGGGTGATGATATTATTCTGGATTATTCCGGACACAATATTCTCGTCGGCGGACCAGGACGCGATCTTATCAATAGCGGTAGCGGTAATGATCATATCTATGGGCATTCACCCAATGGTGGTGGCGAGGACGCAGACGATTTAGCCGGTGGCGCCGGTTCCGATTATATCCACGGAAATGCCGGGAACGACGATCTAAGGGGTGATGAGGGGTCGGATAGACTCTATGGCGGCCAGGGACGGGATAGAATTAGCGCGGGAACAGGCAATGACACCGTTAACGGCAATCGTGATGATGATGAAATAGACGGGGACGATGGAAATGATCTTCTTCGGGGTGGCCAGGGAAATGATACAATCGTAGGCGGCAATGGCGACGATATATTGATTGGTGACCGTGGTGTTGACGTTCTGGACGGTGACGGACTTGCGAGCACTGATGGTGGCTCAGATACTTTTGTATTCGGTCCCGAAACTAGCCTGATAGGCGCGACTATGCGGGATTTGGATAGAATATTATATTTTGACTCCCGTAGTGATCAATTTTCTCTTGGATTTATTCCCGAAGATATTTTCTTCAGTGGAAGAAATTTGGTAGTTACGAGCCCGGAAGACGCAAGAGCTTACGCTCAAAATTTGTTCGATAGCAATCTCGGCGATAATGAAGTTGCTTTTGTGCATTATTCTTCAAGCACAATTATGCTTTGGTCCTCCACGGGTGGCGGATTCGTCGATTCTGCCGTCTTTATCGATAATACGTTTGATCCCTATAATTCTTCTTATTTGATTACTTCGGACAATTTTTTATAGGCCCGAGAAATTGAATTGGGCGTCATAAGCGGCGGAGTTGATCCGCACAAAATGACGGAGCGCGCCCCAAACTCGCATCAGGCACGGGCCGCCTGATTCCTCTGTGATCCCGGGCTGGGCTACAGCCGCAGCCCTGTTACCTCGGGCAGGCCGAGTGCGATGTTGAGGTTTTGGACGGCGGCGCCGGCGGCGCCCTTGCCGAGATTGTCGAGTAGCGCGACGAGGCGGGCCTGGCCGGCTGTTTCGTCGGCATAGACGTAGAGGTCCAGGCGGTCGGTGCTGGCGGCCTGTTCGATCAGCAGTGCCGACGGGCGGTCCTCGTGGACGCGGACGATCTGGCTGCCGTCATAGGCGGCCGCCAGCGCGTCGTGGAGCGCGGCGCCGCTCGGGCGGCCGGGGAGGAGGTGCAGGTGGAGCGGCACTTCGACCAGCATGCCGCGATAGGTGCGCGCGACCGAGGGGAAGAAGATCGGCGGGTGATCGAGCCCGGCGTGGCGCTGCATTTCGGGCACATGCTTGTGGCCGAGGCCGAGCGCATAGGCGCGGAAGGCGCTGTCGGTGGCGTCGGCCGAGGCCGCATCCTCATACATCGCGATCATCGCCTTGCCGCCGCCCGAATAGCCCGAGGCGGCGTTGACCGACAGCGGGGTGGAGGCGGGCAGCAGGCCGGCGCGGACCAGCGGGCGTACGAGCGCCAGGAATCCGGTCGGATAGCAGCCGGGATTGGAGATGCGCCGTGCCTCGGCCAGCCTCTCGCGCTGGCCCGGATCGAGCTCGGCAAAGCCATAGGCCCAGCCTTCGGCGGTGCGATGCGCGGTCGAGGCGTCGACCACCCGCACGTCGGGATTGGAGATGAGCGAGACCGCCTCGCGCGCGGCATCGTCGGGCAGGCACAGCACGACGGCATCTGCGCCGTTCAGCGCCTCCGCGCGCGCGGCGGGGTCCTTGCGGCGTGCCTCGGCGATCGTGACGATCTCGATGTCGGGACGGCCGGCGAGCCGTTCCGCGATCTCGAGCCCGGTGGTGCCGGCGGCGCCGTCGATGAAGACCTGTGCGGTCATGCTGTCAGTCTCCGCCGGCTCAGGATCGGCCGGTCATGATTGGGTTGAAGGCGGGCGACCACGTCGGCCAGCGGCTCGACGACGACGGCCATCCAATGCGCGTTGGCGTGGATCAGCCGGTCCGCGTCGACCATCAGGCCGACATGGCCGGGAAAGCTGACGATGTCGCCACGGCGCAGCGGCTCGTCGTCCGCAAGTTCGACGCCGATGTCGTGGCGCTGCATGTCGGTATCGCGCGGTGCGCTGTGTCCTGCTGCCGCGAGCGCGATCTGGACGAGGCCCGAACAGTCGATTCCATCGCCCCCGCGCCCACCCCAGAGATAGGGCATGCCGAGGCAGAGTTCTGCCACCGCGACCGGATCGGCGGCAAGCTCCTCTATGCCCATGAGATGGCGCATATGGACATGGCCGAGATCGGTCTTGAGGAAGCTGCCTTCGACCGTGCCGCTCACGCGAGATCCGGTCGGCAGCGTCGCGACCAGCGGCGCCTTGATCGAGGCGTCGGCAAAGACCAGCGCTGCGCGCACCGATACCCGGTGCGTAGGCGTGATCGGCTCACCGAGATGCGCGACCTCGACATAGCCGACATAATGGTCGTGGAGCGAATAGCCCCAGGCCCAGCCGGCGGCAATTTCCAGCGCGGCAAAACCTTCGCCCGGCAGCAGTTGCGACACGGCCTCGGCCGATGCCGACGGAGCGCTGCGCATGAACGCCGTCGCAAGAGCGGCGCGCGGCATGGGCGCGGCATAATGGGGGGCGAACAAGGTGCCGGCCAGCGCGACGTCCGCAATGTCCGGCCTGAAGGCGTGTATTCTTTTGTCGATCGCGCGCGTCGGGCCGTCGAGGTTGAAGGTCGAGACGGGCGGAGTCTGGCTGAGTGGGCCGTCAGCCCCCCAGCTTCTCGATGTCGATGGATTTTCCGAAGGCATCGAGGAAGGCAGCCCCTTTTTCCGTCTTGGCGACAAAGATGTTGCGTCGATCATTATCGTCGCGTTCCCGGCGCAGATAGCCGAGCGACCCCAATGTATTCAAGGCGCGCGTTATGACCGGCTTCGACACGCCCAATTGCTGGGCGAGGCCGCGCACCGTGTGGGGGCCGGGGGTGATGTAGCTGATGAGCAGAAGGGCCATCTGCCGATTGGTCAGGTCGGGCTGCCCCGAACGGACATAAGCGACCAGCGCGCGCATCCATTGGGAAAGCTGATTGTCGGACATAATGTTGCTCGTCTCGTTCCACAGATGCAGGATCGGGCATGGACCCGTTGGTGAGAACGCGTCCGTGACCGTTTCGTTTCACTGCCGAAGTGGGAGACCGGCGCTTTCGTCGCCGGAGAAGTTCGTTTCGCCTCAGTCTGGACTAAATCGCGCTTTCAGAAGGCTGAATGCGCAGCGAAGCCCCAGGGCATCGCCGCCCTTCGGACGACCGGCCTTGGGGGATGGGCGCCAGGCGAAGGTATCGAAATGGGCCCAGGGCAGCCCATCGGGTACGAAGCGCTGCAGGAAGAGAGCGGCAGTCACCGCCCCGGCCATCCCGCCTTCTCCGGCATTGTTGATGTCCGCCACGTTCGATTTGAGCATGTCGGCATAGTCGGCCCAGAGCGGCAGGCGCCAGTGCGGGTCGGCGGACGTGGAGGCGGCGGTGGCAAGATCGGCGGCCAGCGCCTCGTCGTTGCAGAACAGCGCCGGCAGGTCCGGACCGAGCGCCACACGCGCCGCACCGGTGAGGGTCGCGAAGTCGAGCATCAGCACCGGCTTGTCCTCGCCCGCGCGGGTCAGCGCGTCGCCGAGGACGAGACGCCCCTCGGCATCGGTGTTGCCGATCTCGACCGACAGCCCCTTGCGGGTCCGCAGCACGTCACCGGGACGGAAGGCGTTGCCGGCGACGGCATTTTCGACGGCGGGGATCAGCAGATGAAGGCGGACCGGTAGCCGGGCCTCCATGACGAGCTGGGCGAGGGCGAGCGCATGTGCCGCTCCGCCCATGTCCTTCTTCATCAGCAGCATCGCCGACGAGGGCTTGAGATCGAGCCCGCCCGAATCGAAACAGACACCTTTGCCGACGATGGCGATGCGGGGATGGGCAGGATTGCCCCATTCGCACTCGATCAGCCGGGGCGCGCGATCGCGGCTCGCCGCGCGGCCGACCGCCGCGATCATCGGATAGTCGCGATCGAGCACATCGCCCTGCGTCACCCGGAATTCGGCGCCATGGCGCTGGGCGATGCGCTCGGCGGCCTCGGCCAGTTCGGCCGGCCCCATGTCCTGTGCGGGCGTGTCGACCAGGTCGCGGACCAGTGCGACCGCCTCGGCCAGCGCCAGCGTCTCGGTCATGGCCTTGACGTCGCGGGTCAGCAGGATGCGTGCGGGCAAGGGATCGGGTTTCGACAGATAGCGGTCGAAGCGGTGCTGGGCGAGCAGCCAGCCAAGTGCGCCAGCGCCGGGGCCATCGCCTTCGATCCGGTAGGCGCCGGCCGGCAGCTTCGCCGCAACCGCCGCGATGTCCCAGGGGCCGGGGGCCTTGGCGAGGCCATAAGCGACCGACCAGTCATCGTCCTTCTTGCCGGGCAGAACGACGATCTCGCCGGGCTTCGCACGGAACTGCGCGGCCGCGCAGAGGGCGCGAGCGGCGGGGGTTTGCTGGAGGAGCCAGGCGTCGAGGCTGTCGGCGGCCACGGGGATTAGGCCATGGGCCTTCTGCCCCCGGTCGGGCTGGAGCAGCGCGGTAAAGTCGGTCATGGGCTCTCCTAGCGGTCGAGCAATATGTGCATGCGCGCGGTCGCGATCGGCTTGGAGCGGTCGTCCTGCCAGCAGACGGCGCTGGCATTGGCGACCCGCTTGCCGACCCGGACCACCTGCGCGACCGCGTGGGTGTCGGTCATCAGTCCGCCGCGCAGATAATCCACCGCGATGTTGATCGGCTTCAGCCGGGGCATAGCCTCCTGATCGCGCAATTCCTGGCTCAGCGCCTCGTAACAGGCCATTTCCAGCAGGCCCGCGATCACGCCGCCGTGGAGAAAGCCGGGGCGCCCCTCTATCTCTTCGTGCCAGCCGATGGTGATGATCGGTTCGCCGGTCGCCGTGTTGCGCCGCGCGCCGATCATGTTGGCGTAAGGGGAGGTGAAGCTCATCAGTCGCCCGTGAAGAAGAAGGTGGCTAGCGCGTGAGCGACGGGATCCTCGGGATCGCCGTCATGGGCCAGGCAGCGGACGAAGGCGACGTTGCGCGCGACGCGGTAACAGGTCGCCCTTGCGGTGATCGCCCGCCCCGGCGGCGCGGCGCGGACATAGTCGATGCGCAGGTCGAGCGTCGCCATCGGCCGGACGCGCTTGATCTTGGCCGCGATCGAGAAGCCGCAGGCGCTGTCGATCAGCGAGATGATCGGGCCCGAGGCGAGCACGCCATTTTCGGCGTTCATCGCGAGCGACGGCTTATAGTCGAAGCCGAGTTCCGCCCAGTCGTCGCCATGGGCGACGTAGCGCAGACCGAGCTGGCCGGCGTGGCCCGCCATCATGCGCTCGAACCGGCTGAGATCGAGAGTGTCAGACATGTGGCAATGGCATAGGGCCTTGGCTGTGCGACGCAATCCCCGCCTTCGATCAGATCGTCGTCTGCGAGCCCAGTTCGACGACGCGGTTCGCCGGAATGCGGAAGAAGTCGGTGGGGTCCGATGCATTGCGGTAGAGGAAGATGAAAAGCAGATCCTGCCAGAAGGGCATGCCGCTGTGCTTCGACGGGCGCAGCGTCGAGCGACCGATGAAATAGCTGGTCTGCATCGGCTCGAGCTTGTTGTCGCCATGGCGGAGTGCGAAAGCGAGGTCGCGCGGAATGTCCGGGCTTTCCATGAAGCCGTAGCTGAGCACTGCGCGGGTGAAATTCTCGTCGATATTGGTCATGTCCAGCCGCTTGGCCGGCGAGACTGTCGGGCTGTTCACCGTGTTGATCGTCAGCGCGAGGTTGCGCTCGTGCAGGATCTTGTTGTGCTTGAGATTGTGGAGCAGCGCGCTCGGCGCCGCCTCCATGTCCGACGACAGGAAGATCGCCATGCCGGGCACGCGCTCTGGCGGCCGGGCGCGCAGCATCCGGGCCAGCTCGTCCAGTTCGATCGACTGGCTCTGGTCGATCGACAGCAGCAGCTTCCGCCCACGCACCCAGGTGGCGATCAGCGTGACGACGCCCAGCGCGATGATCAGCGGAGCCCAGCCGCCTTCATAGACGCGCAGGATGTTGGCGCCAAAGAAGAAGATGTCGAGCAGCAGCAGCGGCACGATCACGCCCAGCGTCAGCGGCAGGCTCCACCCCCAGGTCCGCCGCACGACAAGGAAGCCCAGGCAAGTGGTGACCACCATCGTGCCAGAGACCGAGATCCCGTAGGCAGCGGCCATCGCCGAGGAGGAGCCGAAGCCGAGCACCAGGATCAGCACGCCGGCCAGCAGGAAATTATTGATCGCGGGCAGGTAGATCTGGCCGGCATCGGTGGCGGATGTCTGGCTGATCTTCAGGCGGGGGAGCAGGCCCAACTGGATCGCCTGACGGGTCAGCGAATAGGCGCCGGTGATCACCGCCTGACTGGCGATGACCGTCGCGCAGGTAGCGAGCAGCACCAGCGGAATACGTGCCGCGCCCGGGGCCATCAGGAAGAACCAGTCCTGGTTGGTGAATTCGGTTCCGCGCCGGGCGGCTTCTTCCAGCGCGTTCAATGCGAAGGCGCCCTGGCCGAGATAGTTCAGGGCGAGCGCCGGGAAGACGATGAACAGCCAGCCGGTACGGATCGGCTGAACGCCGAAATGCCCCATGTCGGCGGTCAGCGCCTCCGCGCCGGTCACGGTCAGGAAGACCGCACCGATCACGAAAAGGCCGGTCGTGCCGTGATTGGCCATGAACAATACGCCATTGTGGGGCGACAGAGCGAGCAGGATGCCTGGCTCGTCGGCGATGTGCAGCAGGCCGACCGCACCGATGGTGACGAACCAGATCAGGCAGACCGGACCGAAGAGGCGCCCCACGATTGCCGTACCACGCGACTGGATCAGGAACAGAGCGATCAGGATCGAGCAGGTGATCACGATGATCAGGCCACGCGAGATGGCATGCTCGAAGCCGGGGATCGTCTTAAGGCCCTCGACCGCCGACAGCACCGACAGGGCCGGCGTGATCGCGCCGTCGCCGTAGAACAGCGCAGCCCCGATCGCACCGAGCGCCAGCACGACGTTGCGGCGCTTGCGCGTCGATCGCTGGGCCAGCGCCATCAGCGCCAGAACTCCGCCCTCGCCATTATTGTCGGCGCGCATCAGGAACAGGACATATTTGCAGGTGACGACGAGGATGAGTGCCCACAGAGCAAGGCTCAGCACGCCCAGGATCTCGCCTGCGACGATGCCGTCATTGGCGGCCTGTGCGAGCGCTTCGCGGAAGGCGTAGATCGGGCTGGTGCCGATATCGCCGAACACGACACCGAGCGCGCCGAGCGTCAGTGCGGCCTTGTCGTTCCTACGCTGTCGGCTGTCTCCGGAGGCCTCATCGACCCTGGCGACGTCATTTCGCATGTCCATGCCCCAAAGCGGCGATTTCGGGCGGATTAGGAGCCTGCATCGCCGAATGCACGCAGATTCTTCGACGCGCGACGCATTGATTGCCTGTCTGCGGCAATGGCTGTAAAGGGTCGGAAGAACTGCCTCGGCGGCGCGTCCGAATCGACGTTGTCTCCGGGGCTTCTCTGTTTTCCCGTGCCCCCGGAGGCCCAAATCTATGACCCGCCGCCGCCAAATCTACGAAGGCAAGGCCAAGATTCTGTATGAAGGCCCCGAACCCGGCACGCTGATCCAGTATTTCAAGGACGACGCCACCGCCTTCAACGCCCAGAAGAAGGGGACGATCAACGGCAAGGGTGTCCTCAACAACCGCATTTCCGAGCATATTTTCACGCTGCTCGGCACGATCGGCGTCCCGACCCACTTCATCCGCCGCCTGAACATGCGCGAGCAGCTGATCCGGCAGGTCGAGATCGTTCCGATCGAGGTGGTCGTCCGTAACGTCGCGGCGGGATCGTTGACCAAGCGGCTCGGCATCGAGGAGGGAACCCAGCTTCCCCGCACGATCATCGAATATTATTACAAGGACGATGCCCTCGGCGATCCGATGGTGGCGGACGAGCATATCGCCTGCTTCGGCTGGGCGAGCCAGGAAGAGATGCACGACATCGCCGACATGGCGATCCGCGTGAACGATTTCATGTGCGGCCTGTTTGCCGGCATCGGTATCCGTCTGGTCGACTTCAAGCTCGAATTCGGTCGCTTCTGGGATAATGACTACAGCCGCGTCATCCTGGCCGACGAGATCAGCCCGGACGGCTGCCGCCTGTGGGACATGACGACCGGCGAGAAGCTCGACAAGGATCGCTTCCGTCAGGACCTTGGCGGAGAGGTCGAGGCCTATCAGGAGATTGCGCGTCGGCTGGGCCTGATGCCCGAGGGCGAGAACATGATTCTCGATCTCGAGAGCCACCGGAAGAACCGCGGCAAATAAGCTGTGCCTGCGCCGAAGCGGGATCCGACCCGCTTCGGCGCACGCCGGGCGCGGCTGGTCGCAGCCCGATTTACAACTCTATCGATAGACATACCATGCCGCTACGGAAGCTCTGCACCGCAGAGCGAGTCGTGGAGGCGCCCATGTCCGCCGACCGTTTCGAATATGCCGCGTTGGAGCCTACCGTTCTGCTGCTGCCCGATTTCGATTTCGGGCCGGGGGACTATTGGCAGGACCAATGGGCACAGCGGCGGCTCGACTGTCGCAAAGTCGACCTCGGCCATGCGCACGTGCCGCGGCGCAATGCACTGGTCTCCTGGATCGATCGCAATGTTCGCAGCGTTCCGGGGCCGGTGTTCCTTGTCGGCCATGGGGTAGGGGCGCTCGGCCTGGCGGCCTGGTCCAGCCTGATGAGCATTGAGAGCGAGGCGGCGATCGTCGGGGCGCTGCTGGTCGCGCCGAACGATCCAAACCTTGCCGAAGATCGTCGCCTCGCCGATTTCCTGCCGCTGCCACAAAGCATTTTTCCTTTCCCCGCGCTGGTCGTCGCTAGCGACGATGATCCGCATCTCACTGCCGATCGAGGCTTCAGCCTCGCCCGGCAATGGGGATGCGGCTTTGCGCTCATGCCCGGCTGCGGACATTTCCGCCCGATCGACGGCATTGGCCGCTGGGTGCAGGGGGAGGAGCTGCTCGACCGCTTTCTGGGCCTGATCGGGCCCGGCGCGCCGCGCGATCCTTATCCTGCCGCCCTTCTCGAACGCTCTTGCGCACCGCCGCCGTGGCTCGACCGGCGGTCCGCAATTCGCCCCTGAGTCGAAGCCGGCGGCTCGACCCGGGGCGGCGTCTCGCCTCGCCCATTTCCAGCTCCGGAGAAGTGGGCGAGGCGTTGCGACAGCAATACTGACCCGTGACAAGATTAGCTGTACCACGCCCAACGAAAACGGGTGTGGCAAGCGCGGCCCTTGGGCTCTATGGGACGCCTCCTGCGCCAAGGATCGGCGACCAGCGGGTTTGAAAGGAACGAGCTAATGAGCAGCCGTACGGAAGCGGTGAAGATCGCCCCGAACGACGCCTTCAACATCCAGACCGTGCTCTGGGTGAAGCATTGGAACGAGCATCTCTTCAGTTTCGCGGTCGACCGGCCCGCCTCGCTGCGCTTCCGCTCGGGCGAGTTCGTGATGATCGGCCTGCCGACCGAGGCGCGGCCGCTGCTGCGCGCCTATTCGATCGCCAGCCCGTCCTATTCCGACGAGATCGAATTTCTCTCGATCGCGGTCGAGGACGGTCCGCTGACTTCGCGCCTGCGGCACATCATTCCGGGCGACGAGATCTATGTCGCGCGCAAGACAACGGGCACGCTCGTCGCCGATGCGCTGACGCCGGGCAAACGCCTGTTCCTGCTGGCGACCGGCACCGGGCTCGCACCTTTCCTGTCGATCATGCGCGACCCCGACATCTATGAGCGCTACGAGCAGGTCGTGATCGTGCACAGCGTCCGCCATCTCAGCGATCTCGCCTTCCGCGACGTGCTCGAGAGCCGCCTGGCCGGCGATCCGCTGGTCGAGGAAGAGGCCGCGGCCAAGTTCCGTTACGTTCCGATCGTCACCCGCGAACCCTTCCCCCGCCAGCAGCGCATCACCACGCTGATGGAGAATGGCGGCCTGTTCGATGGTGTCGACGGCGAACCCCGCCTCGATCCCACGACCGATCGCGTCATGATGTGTGGCAGCATGGACATGATCCGCGACTGCTCGGCGATCCTTGAACGGCTCGGTTTCGAGGAAGGATCGAACGCCAAGCCGGCCGACTATGTGATCGAAAAGGCCTTCGTAGGCTGATCGAGACAGACGGGCTCCGCCGCCGGTGGCGGCGGATGTCCGGTGGTCGGTTCAGACGTTCCGTACCGGTGGCAGCGTCGGCAGGTCGAACGTATCGAGCGCGGGCAGATCGAGGCCCGCCTGGCGCGATTGCATCCGGTAGCTTTCGGCGACCCGCATATGCCGCGTGCGGTTCTCGATCGAGACGGCATGGCGCGCCGCGTTGACCGCTTCCCAATAGCGCCAGCGCAGATATTCGCCGTCGTCGGCATTTTCCAATATGATCACGTCGACGCCACGCCCGTTCCACAACAAGAGGGGCGGCATAGGCGCGGTGCGAGCGCATTCCAATTAGACCATTGTCGCACCGCTGATTTTGCAAGCATTGCCTGCTTCGGCGGACAGGCACGAAAGCATCTCCCGCTTTCATGCCCCCAACTGCAATCTCAGCCCTTTGGCGCGAGCAGCTCGTCGAGCCAGCCGCTGCGCGATCCGGCCCGTTCGAGGCGTGGAAAGCGGTTGCCGCCAAAATAGGGGATGCTGACGACGCGATATTGATCGCCCCGCCGGACGATCATTTCGATCGGCTTTTTCGACGTGGCCGCCGCATCGATCAACGCCGTCATGCGGCCGCCGTCAAACGCCTCGCCTTCGACCGCGACGATATTGTCGTTGTTGGTGAGGCCTGCCGCGAAGGCCGGGCTGTCCCAGATCACCTGCTCGATGCTGCGGTCTGCAGCGTCGACCACGAGGCCGAGCGAATAGCTGTAATCCGCGACCTTGCGGCGTCGCTCCTCGGTTCGCCAGTAGCTGGTCGGTTTGCGGTCATAGACCAGTCGATATCCGCCACGCTCGATCCAGCCGAGCGGTGCGCGGTCCTGCGTGCGGTCGACGCGGCTGACAAGGAAGTCGCGCCAGTCATAGGGCGCGACGGCGTTCAGCGTCGCCACGATCTCATCGAGCGTATAGGGCAGGGTGCCCCAGTCGCCGTCGCGCATCCCGAAGAAGGCGCGGGCAAAGTCGTCGAGCGATTTCCTGCCCTTGGTCAGCGCCCGGATCTGCATGTCGGCATCGAGCCAGATGAGCATGCCTTCGGCATAATAATCCTCGGACCGTTGCAGGCTGGTCCAGGGCTGCGGCCGGCGGGCGGCGATGACCGGATCGCTGGTCGTGTCGATCAGCGGCCGCCAGCGCCGGCCCGGCCGGTTGTCGAGTTGTGCAGCAATCATCGCCATGGCGGCGAGCGTGTCGTCGGCGGAGACGAGGCCCGAACGCGCCTGGAGGATATAGCCCCAATATTGGGTCTGCCCCTCATAGACCCACAGCAGTGAGTTGCGCATCGGCGTGCTGTAATCGGGGGTGAACAGATCGGCGCCCCGGCGATATTTGCCGTTCCAGCTGTGCGCATATTCGTGCGGCAGCAGATTGCGCCGGGCGGTCTGTTCGTCCCACCGGGTGAAATAGCCGGTGGCCACGCCATTTTCGCTCGAACGCTGATGTTCGAGGCCGATGCCGCCGAGCCGGTCGCTGATCGACAGCAGGAACTCGTAATGGTCATAATGTTCGGCGCCGAACAACTTGACCGCCTGATCGACCAGGTTGCGGTGGAGCGCGATCTGCTCGTCGGTCGCGCGCAGTTCGGCGGCGCTGTCCGCAGCGATGTTCAGCCGGACCTTCGGGCTCAGCGCGATCTGCTGGAAGTTGATGCCCGCGAGCATCGGACTGTCGACGAGGGTTTCGAAATCGACGGGTTTGAAGCGGACGGTGCCGTCGGTGTCGCTGGCATCGGTCGACAAGGCGGTGCCATAGCCCCAGTTCGCCGGCAGCTTTGCCGAGGCTGCGACTGTTATGCCACGCGTGAAATGGCCGGCCGGATAGAAGGCGACGAGATTCCACTGCAGGCTCAGCATCTCGCGAGTCATCACGACGCGCCCCTGGCTGCTGCTGACCGGCGAGACATAGTCGAAGCTAAGCTCGATGCTCGAGGCGCCGGCCGGCACGTCGACCGCGATGGCATAGACGTCGACAGGATCGCGTTTCCAGCTGAGCGGCTTGCCCCCGGCGCTGATCCGCAGATCGGCGACATCGTCGATCGGCCCGCGCGGCGCATGATTGCCGGGCAGCCATTGCGGATAGAGCAGATAGAGCGTGCCGGACTGCGCGACCGGAATGCTCTGTCGCACCGTGAAGACGCCGCGCGCGACATCGGTTGCGTCGACCTCCAGGCGGAGCGTACCGGGATAGGGGACGTCGCGTGCGGCAGGCAGGTGCCGCTCGATCGGCAGGGGTTGTGGACGGCTGTTCTCGATGGCGGGGGCGGCGGTTGCGGCGAGGCAGCCAAGACCGAACAGGGCAATCGGGCGGTAGAAACGCATCGCGGCAGAGGTCCATCTTCTCGTTGTCGACCGCATGATGGCGTCGGCGCCTTGCCGCGTCACCCCCCGTAAGGGGACGGACACATAAAATAATCCGGTGGTAGGCGAGCGCCTGCGACGCCGCGAAGGCAGGCGCAGGCGGCAAGCCTCTTTCCCCGCCTGCCCCTTAGCCGCTACAGCATTGGCATGACCGATATCGCCGAGCTTCCCGACGACAACATCCGCAACACGCCGTTCGACAGCGCGCTGTCCGACCGCTACCTCGTCTACGCGCTCTCGACCATCACGGCCCGATCGCTTCCGGACGTTCGCGATGGTCTGAAGCCGGTCCATCGGCGGCTCCTCTGGGCGATGCGGTTGCTGCGGCTCGACCCCACTGCGGGCTACAAGAAATGCGCGCGCGTCGTCGGCGATGTCATCGGCAAATATCACCCCCATGGCGACCAGTCGGTCTATGACGCGATGGTCCGCCTCGCGCAGACCTTCTCGCTCCGCTACCCGCTGGTCGACGGGCAGGGCAATTTCGGCAATGTCGACGGCGATAATGCGGCGGCGATGCGCTACACCGAAGCGCGGCTGACGGCGGCGGCCGGCGAACTCATGGCCGGCCTCGACGAGGGGACGGTCGAGTTCCGCCCGACTTATAATGGTGAGGAGGAAGAACCCGAAATCTTCCCCGGCCTGTTTCCCAACCTGCTCGCGAACGGCGCGAGCGGCATTGCGGTCGGCATGGCGACTTCCATTCCCCCGCACAATGTGGCCGAGCTGGTCGATGCCTGCGTCCACCTGATCGACCGGCCCGAAGCGGAGACGCCAGAGCTCATGCAGTTCGTGCAGGGGCCGGACTTCCCGACCGGGGGCGTACTGGTCGACAGCGCGGCCTCGATCACCGAGGCCTATTCGACCGGACGCGGGGCTTTCCGGGTGCGCGCCCGGATCGACCGGATCGACGAGAAGGGCGGCGGCTGGCACCTTGTCGTCAGTGAAATTCCCTATCAGGTTCAGAAGTCGAAGCTGATCGAGCAGATCGCCGAACTGATCAACGAGAAGAAGCTTCCGATCCTCGCCGACGTCCGTGACGAGAGCGATGAGGACATCCGCATCGTCCTCGAACCGCGCAGCCGCACGGTCGACGCGGACATGCTGATGGAAAGCCTGTTCCGGCTGACCGAGCTGGAGGTCCGCGTCTCGCTCAATCTCAACGTGCTCGACGAACATCGCACGCCGATGGTGATGAGCCTGAAGCAGGCCCTGTCGGCCTGGCTCAAGCACCAGTTCGAAGTGCTCGTGCGGCGGTCGCAGCACCGCCTCGCCAAGATCGCCGACCGGATCGAACTGCTCGACGGCTATCTGATCGTCTATCTCAACCTCGACCGGGTCATCCAGATCATCCGCGAGGAGGATGAGCCCAAGGCGGTGATGATGGAGGAATTCGGCCTCAACGACCGCCAGGCCGAGGCGATCCTCAACATGCGGCTGCGCAGCCTGCGCAAGCTGGAGGAGATGGAGATACGGCGCGAGCGCAACACGCTCGATGCCGAGGGCAAGGATCTGGAAGCGCTGATCGCCAGCCCCGCGCGCCAGCGCACGCGCATGAAGCGCGACCTGGCCGCATTGCGGGATCGCTACGGCCCTGAGACCAAGCTGGGCGCGCGGCGGACATCGGTGTCCGAAGCGGCGCCGGCGCGCGAAATTCCGCTGGAGGCGATGATCGAGCGCGAGCCGGTCACCGTGATCCTGTCGCAGCGCGGCTGGATCCGCGCGATGAAGGGCCATCTCGACGACGCGGCGGCGGCGGCGGTCAAGTTCAAGGAGGGCGACGGCCCCGACCATGCCATCCGTGCGCAGACGACCGACCGTATATTGCTGGCGACCGACCAGGGACGCTTCCACACGCTTCCGGCCGACAAGCTTCCCGGCGGTCGCGGCTTCGGGGAGCCGGTGCGGCTGTTCGCCGACATCGACGCCGATGCGCGGATCATCGCGCTGCTCGCAGCCCGCCCGGGCGCCGAACTGTTGCTGGCATCGGCGGACGGCAAGGGCTTCGTGGTCGACATGGCCGACGTCACCGCCGAGACCCGCAAGGGGAAACAGGTCGTCAACCTGCGCGAGGGCGGGCGGCTCAAGGTGATCCACCCGATCGCACCGACCGACGACTATGTCGCGGCGATCGGCGACAACCGGAAGATGGTCGTCTTCCCGCTGTCCGAACTGCCGCGCATGGGGCGTGGGCAGGGGGTTGCGATCCAGCGCTACAAGGATGGTGGGTTGTCCGACGCGATCAGCTTCCGCCTGGACGAGGGGCTCAGCTGGGCGATGGGCGGTGACACCGGCCGGACCCGGACCGAGAGCGACCTGACGCCTTGGCGCGCGGCGCGTGGTGCCGCCGGCCGCATGCCGCCGGTCGGCTTCCCGCGCGACAATCGCTTCCGCCCCTAAGGGTAGACAAAGGTTTAAGGGCTCGGAAACAGAGCATTAACCCTGCGCTGCTAATTCCGATCCATCATGCGGGCGGCAAAAACCCATAGCGAACAAGCGGCGAAGGCCGCCGAGGGCGACGCCGCTCCTTCCGGAGCGATGTTTCCGGCTGCGCTGCAGGAACTGCTGGATACGCCGCGCACGGCAGCGCAGCAGGAGTTCATCGACACGCTTCCGATTGCGATAGCGTTGCTGTGCCTCACCGAAGGCAAGCCGAGCATTCTTGCGCGAAACCGCGCATTTCTCGAACTTGCCGGGCGTCGAGCCAGTCCGCCGCCGACGGACGGCGCCAGAGAGATCTGCCCCGGCATCGGCCTGGCGCTGGTTCCCGAGATCCGCGACTTCCTGGCGTCCGACGAGCATGAGCGCGCGTTCGACATGCAGGAAGGCGACGGCATCAGCGGGCGTCATTTCGCCGTCCGTCTGGTCCGCCTGAACGGCGGCGAGTCGCCTGTGCCGCGCTGTATCCTTTCGCTGATCGACCGCACCCAGCAGGTGGAAGGCGAGCGTTCGCTGCGCACGCAGATGCTGCGCGACAGCCTGACCGGCTTGCCGAACCGCGCGGCATTCGTCGAGCAGGTCGAGAATGCGATGCTGAACTTCGAGACCGAAGGGCGTCAGTTCGCGGTCCTGCTGATAGACCTGACCCGCTTCAGCCGGGTCAATGAAGGGGTCGGCTCGCTTGCCGGCGACGAACTGATCATCACTGTGGCACGCCGTCTGGTCTCGACCTTGCGGGCCGGCGACGTGCTGGCCCGGCTTGTCGGAGACGAGTTCGCCGTATTGCTGAGCGTCGCGGATGATCCGTCCGAGGCAATGCGTGCCGCGCGCCGTATCCAGGCTTCGCTCGCGACCCCGATCCGGCTCGGCGAACTTGAGATCAAGATCGATTGTGCCGTGGGCGTCGCGATGATGGCGCCCGCTGTCGACGATGCCGAGGACCTGATCCGCAACGCGCAATTCGCGATGAAGCGCGCCAAGGGATCGGGCCATGCCGAACTCTACCAGGCCTGCGACAGCACCGCCGCGCGCCAGCGTTTCAGCCTCGAGACCGAGCTGCGGCGCGCGATCGAGCGCGACCAGCTGACGCTGGCCTTCCAGCCGCTGATCGATCTCGCGACCGGGAAGGTCGTAGGGTACGAGGCGCTGGCCCGCTGGGATCACCCTGAAAAGGGTCCGATTTCTCCCGCCGAGTTCATT
Organism: Rhizorhabdus antheiae; assembly: GCF_049889055.1. Lineage (NCBI taxonomy): Bacteria > Pseudomonadati > Pseudomonadota > Alphaproteobacteria > Sphingomonadales > Rhizorhabdaceae > Rhizorhabdus > Rhizorhabdus antheiae. Next base: position 192,056 of record NZ_JBLTWO010000002.1, read on the forward strand.
CCCGTCGCCGAAGAGTCCGGCCTGATCGTTCAGCTCGGCCGCTGGGCCCTGCGCGCTGCGACGCGCACGCTGGCCGAATGGGACCGGATGGCTGGCTCGCCGCTGCCCGTTCACATGGCGGTCAACGTCTCGGCGGTTCAGTTCCAGCGGGACGATGTGGTGTCCGCGGTGCAGGCGGCACTCGCCGAGAGCGGGATTTCGGGCAGCCGGCTCAAGATCGAACTGACCGAAAGCTGCATCGTCAGCGATCCTTCGGGCATGGCCAAGGTGCTGCGCGCGATCCACGACCTCGACGTCATGATCGCGATGGATGATTTCGGCACAGGCTATTCGAGCCTGGCCTATCTGCAGAAGCTGCCGATCGATGTGCTCAAGATCGATCGCAGCTTCATCGCGCCGATGCTGGTCGACCGGGATTCGGTCGCCATCGTCCGGGCGATTCTGGGCCTGGCGTCTGCGCTCGGCATGACCACGACGGCCGAGGGCGTCGAATCCGAGCCATTGGTCGAAACGCTGATCGGTCTCGGTTGCGATGTCGCGCAGGGCTTCTACTTTGCACGACCGCTTCCGTCGGACCAGGCCTATGCCTATTGGCGCGAGCGCAGGGCCTGATCGACCGCCTCACGTGCCAGCACCGACACGCGTGCGCTGTCGGGAAAACCCTCTTCGACCCACTGACGCTCGACCTGCTGGAGTGTTGCGGCAACTATGGGGCCGGGCCGCAACCCCATGGCGATGAGTTCGCCTCCACCCAGCGACAGGCGGGGACGCTGCCAGACAGCCAGCGCCTCCAGATCGAGGCCTTCGATATCGCCGTCTCCGCGAAGCAGCAGGTCGGTCGCGACCTCATTCCCGAAACGATAGGCGAGCGCATGGGCGGGGCCGCTGTCTCCGCCCGCCGAGAGTTCGAGCCGGCGCGTCGCCGCCTTCGACAACTTCAGCCGCCGGGCGATGGAGACCGCCGTTTCGGCTGACTCGGGCAGAAGCGCGCCGAGGCGGCGCAGACCATCGGGCCGCACAGCGCCAAGACCTTCACGCACGACAAGTCGGGTGAGGCGATCGACTCCGCTGGAATCGATTTCCGGAATGATCGGGCGGAAGATGCCGTTGTCGAACATCAGCCGAATGGTCGGGGCTGGATTGGCGCCACCGAGCAGCTTGAGCAGTTCGTCGGCGATCCGCTCGCGGGACAGCGCCATCAGGTCGTTGGCCCGTGCCACGCAGGCAGCCAGGGCGTCTGGGTCCGGGTCTCCGCGTCCGAACCGTTCATGGAAGCGGAAGAAGCGCATGATCCGCAAATGATCCTCGGCGATCCGCTGCAGTGCGTCGCCGATGAAGCGGACGCGGCCGGCGTGCAGATCGTCGAGGCCATCGAAATAGTCGAACAGGTCGCCGGTGACCGGATCGGCGGACAGCGCATTGATGGTGAAGTCGCGCCGGGCGGCGTCCTCGCGCCATTCGTCGGTGAAGGCGACGGTGGCGTGGCGGCCGTCGGTCGACAGGTCGCGGCGCAGCGTCGTCACCTCGACCGGGCCGCTCGGGAGCAGCGCGGTGACCGTGCCATGGGCAATGCCGGTGGGGATGGCCTTGAAGCCGGCCGCCACGATGTGCTCGCTGCTTTGCTCCGGGCGCCAGCGGGTGGCACAGTCGACATCCTTCACCGGCAGGCCGAGCAGGCTGTCGCGCACCGCGCCGCCGACGAAGCGGATCATGCCCTTGTCGGCGCCAAGTGCCGCCATCAGACGGTCCATGCCTTCGGCCCGCCGCCAGCTGCTGTCGGGCAGGCGGGTCATGCGGGCAATTCCAGGGCAGCGCGCAGGCGGGGGGCGATCGTCACGATCAGCCCGGCGGTGACCCCCCAGATGCGCTCGCTCGGCCAGTCGATCTCGAAATAATGCCGTTCGATCCCGCGCAGCGTTCCGGTCTTCCGCAGATGATGCGCGTCGGACAAAAGATGGTCGAGCGGGACCTCGAACAGACCCGCCACTTCGGCTTCGTGCGGACGCAGGTCCAGGCCGTCGGGGATCACCCCGATGACCGGCGTGATCAGATAGCCCGACCCGGTCGCATAGGGTCGCGCCGTGCCGACGACATCGACCTGTTCGGGCGGCAGCGACACCTCCTCCCAGGCTTCGCGCAGCGCGCCGCCGACCGGGCCGTCATCATCGGGATCGAGCCGTCCGCCCGGAAAGGCGACCTGCCCGGCATGGGCGCGCAATCCGGCATGACGCACGGTGAACAGGACGCGAGGGCGGGGCGCCTCGATGATCGGCATCAGCACTGCCGCAGGCACCAGCTTTCGCACGTCGCCGACGAGACCTTCCTGCTCGATGATCGGCGTGTTCTGACTTTCCGGCGCGTTGGCGAGGCTCTGGCGAAGCCGGTGCGCGAGCGCGCTCATTCGTCCCCCAGGGGTAAGAAGAGACCTTCGCTCCACAGGCCGACGGGCGAATTCTCCTCGGCCAGCGCGAGTTCGACCAGCTCATAATAGACCGGCCGACTGACCAGCGCCTTCAGCCCGCGTCGCACCTCGAGATAGGGGTGGGGACCATCGGCGTCGTTGCGGATCTCCAGCACATGCTCCGGGCCGGCGACGATGATGTCGTCGGTGTTGAGGCGAAAGGCCAGGCGTCTGTCTCGACCTTCGCCTTCGCTCTTCAGTTCGACGGCTAAGAATGGGGCGTCGTCGACCGCGATGGTCAGCTTCTCGGCCGGCGTCACCAGCACATAGCTGCCGTCATCTTCGCGGCGCAGGATCGTCGAGAAGAGGCGCACCATCGCCGGGCGGCCGATCGGCGAGCCTTCATGATACCAGGTGCCGTCGCGTGCGATACGCATCATGCTGTCGCCGCAATGCGGCGGGTTCCAGGCCTCGACGGGGGGGCGGCGGTTCTCGGCCGCGTAGCGGGCAATGTCCTGAAGCGAAGTCGCGGCGAAGTCCGGGGCTGGGTTGCTTTCGGGCATGGCGGCGATGTGCCCCTTAAGCCGCCGCCATACAAGGGGCGGCTTCCACCTGACCGGGAATCAGGCCGGGCGCAACTGCCGATCGTCGGTCTTGGAAGCAAGGGTGCGCGGACGAAGGAGGCCCTCGACCATCACCCGCTGGCCGGGGCGCAGGCGAACGAGCAGGCGATCGCGGTCGACCGGGCCAGGCAGTTGCCAGCCGCCGGTCGCGTCGGCCGTGAAGCCGAAGAAACGGCCATAATAATCTGCGTCGCCGATCAGCATCATCGGCTCCGCGCGTGAGTCGTCTGCCACCGCCAGGGCGGCTTCGACCAGCTTGCGGCCCAGACCATCGCGCTGCCGATCAGGAAGGACCGCGACCGGCCCGACGAGAATCAGGGGGGCGACCTCGCCTGACGAGGCCGCGATCTCGATCGGCCAGCACTGGATGCTGCCCAGCAGATGCCCTTCCTCGTCCACTGCCGCGAAGCTCAACGTCGGGATCGCGCCCATGCCTGCACGCAGCCGATAGGCGGTGCGGCCATGCCGGTCGGCACCGAAGGCCAGATCGAGCAATTGCTCGACGGACGAGGCTGGGACCGAGGCGATGGGCACGAGGCTGATCAATGCGGTTGGGAATCCTTGTTCGGATGGAGCGGCGCCTTTACCGTCTTGCGACCGAATGTGAAGCAGAATCGGATGATGATTTCATGAAGCTGTTCGACTCGGATTGGGCACCAAGCCCCCGGCGCGTTCGCATTTTCCTCGCGGAAAAGGCAATCCAGGTCGAGCGGGTTCAGGTCGACCTCAAGACGGGCGATCAGCTTGCACCCGCCTATCTGGCGGTCAATCCGCAGCGGCAGACGCCCGCGCTGCTGCTCGACGACGGGACGCTGCTCGACGACTCGCTCGGAATCTGTCGCTATTTCGAGGCCCTGCACCCGGAACCATGCCTATTCGGGGTAACCCCGGTCGAGATCGGGCTGATCGAAGCCTGGCTGCGTCGGGTCGAGCATGACTGTTTTCAGGCTGTGGCGATCGCCTTTCGCAATCGGGTTTCGGTATTCGACGGCCGCGCGGTCGGCGGGGAATGGCCACGGATCGAGCAGATTGAAGCGCTGGTCGAGCGAGGCAGGCTCATGTGGTCGGCCTTTGCCGATGTGCTGGAGCGCCGACTGGCCGGACGTTCCTATATCGCCGTCGACGCTTTCAGCATGGCCGACATCGCGCTGCTGGTCGCGATCGACTTCGGCCTTGCCACGCGCCTGCCCGACCCATTCGATGGCCGGCCCGCACTGAAACGCTGGCATGACGATGTATCGAGCCGCCCCTCGGCCAAGGCGTGAGCCGTGGATGACCTTGTGGACAAGTTGGGGAAAGGCTGTGAATCGGCCATAGGGTCCGCCACGTTGCCCCGACCGGGCATAGGGGACCAATGATGAATGCCGAATTCGGAAGCAGCAGAACCGCGATTGTAACCGGCGGCGCCAAGCGTATCGGGGCCGAATTGGTCAAGGCACTCTCGGCGGACGGGTGGACGTGCCTGATTCATTATCGCCACAGCGCGGACGAGGCCCTCGCGCTGGCGGCAGGCTGCCCAGGTGCGCGGATCGTGCAGGCCGATCTGGCCGATCCGGGCGGGCCAGAACAGGTGATCGCCGCGCTCGACGGCATGCCGCCAGCGGGGCTGCTGGTGAACAGTGCATCGGCGTTCGTCTATGACGGTTTCGACGATTTCTCGATCGAGGCCTGGGACATGCATATGGCCGCCAACGCACGCGGCCCTGCCTTGCTGTCGCGCGCCTTCGCCCAGGCGGTGCCGAAAGGGGCCGGCGCAATGGTGGTGAATATCCTCGACGCCAAGCTGTCGCAGCTGAACCCCGACTTCTTCACCTATACGATATCGAAGATCGCCTTTGCCGGCGTTCACGAACTGCTCGCCCGCTTGCTGGCGGGGCGCGGGATCAGGGTCAACGCGATCGCGCCTTCGGTAACGCTCGTCTCCGGGCCGCAGAGCCGCGAGAATTTCGAGAAGGTCCATGCGCTCAACGCGCTGGGGAGGGGGGTTGAGGTCGGCCAGATCGTCGAGGCGCTGCGCTTTCTGATCGCCGTCCCCACGATTACCGGGCAGACGATCACGCTCGATGGCGGCCAACGCTTTCTGGGCCTGTCGCGCGACGTCCAATATCTCGACCAGGAGGTTTGATGGATTTTTCCCAGCTCGACGGTCTCGTGCCCGAGGCTCTCGCGCCGCGCACGCGGCGGATCGTCCTGCGCGATTTCGCGGTGCCGATCGACATCGGTTTCCACGATTTCGAGGTCGGCAATCCGCAACGCGTATTCGTCACGGTCGAGGTCTGGCTCGACGAAGCCAGTTTCGCCTCGCGCGACGAGGTCGACTGCGCCTGGGACTACGACTTCCTGCGCACCGAGATCCTGTCGCTCGCCAAAGCCCGCCGCTATAATCTGCAGGAGACGCTGGCACGGGGCATATATGCGCTCGTTGCCGCGCGCGCGGGCGTGAAGGGGCTCCGCATCTCGACCAGCAAGCCGGATGTCTATCCGGACTGCGCGTCGGTCGGCGTCGAGCTTTCGTCCTTCTGACGCCGCCTCAGCGGGCGATGGTTCGTCCGCAGGGGCCGAGTTGCTTCAGTACGAAGGCATAATCGTCGCGAACCGCCTGTGCGTCGGACGCGCCGAGCGAAGCGGTGCTCTTCTCGGGCATCGTCGCCGGCAGGAAGCAGGCAAGGCGATACCAGAGCAGCGTGTCGCGGGCGGGAGCCGAGGCGCTGTCGTCGACCATCTCGCCGAGGGCGACCGCCCATTGCGGCTGCTCGCCGGGCCGGCGCAGGATCGTGAGGGAGATTGGCCGATTATTCGGGGTGGTCAGGAAGATCTGGGATTCGCTTTCGCCGGGAATCGCGCCCGGTACGTGGAAGGCGTTGCCGACGCCGGTCACGACCGGTGGGGCCGTCGCGGCGGTCGCTTCGGTGAGAATCGCACGCAGCAGTGATTCGGTGTTCTGCGCCCAGCCGACCTGTGAGTACGGCGAAGTGAGGCGCAATTCCTGGGGCTTTTGCGGAACCCGATTTCCGAAAATGATCAGGCGATTTTTTTTAAGCGAGGGTGCCTTGCCGCGTGCATCGAGTGGGACGTCGACGATGTAGGTGACCGAACCCGGCAATCCTTCCGCGCTGCGCAACAACATGGCCGTCTGCGCTTCGATCAAAAATCGGGCATTCCCTGCCTGCAATCCGGGCGCGAGCTCGCCTTTGAGTCGCTCCGCCTTGGTGACCGTTACGCCGGCAACCACCTGGGCGGAGAGGGCGATATCGGCAAGATCGGCATAGGAAAGTTGCGGGATTCCGGGACCCGGAGAGGCCATCGACGCGGGTGAGGCGGGCTGCGCATCGAGCGATGCGGGCAAAGATGTCATTGCCAAGAAAGCAAGCATCATGCCAGTATGAAAAGTGTTGGCGTTCATCCGGTCCATACGCATGGCTCGCTCCAGGGTTCCAGCGGGTGTTCGCGCTGTGGATAGCGTCGTCATAGGGGTCGCGTCACGCCCGAAACGGGCATCCAATGCGCCGTTTCGCTTATTGCTTCCGTCGAACTGTCGCGATAAGGACACACCTCCGCTAAATATTATAACTATGTCTGGCGGGTGAAGGGCCGGGCGCTAATGGCACTCCCATTGGTGCGTGCCGGTACAAATGCTGGCTTTGGATTGGAGGGAGTGTCGTTCCTTAATGGCTTATGGCGATCAAACCCTTAGCACCCGCAAGGTGGTGTCGATTGGGCTGGTGGTCCTGCTCCATGCAGTGATCGGATATGCCTTCGTCACCGGGCTTGCGTATAACGTCGTCAAGAAGGTCGCTCGCGACCTCAAGACGTTCGACGTCGTAGAAGAGGCGCCTCCGCCTCCGGATCAGCCGCCGCCTCCGCCGCCGGAGACGAATATCGAGCCGCCGCCCGTTGTGGCGCCGCCTCCGATCGTTCAGGTGGCTCCGAGTGTCGCTCCGCCGATCGTGTCGGTTCCGGTGGCTCCGCCGCCGCAGATCACGCCGGCCGCTCCGCCCGCGCCTCCGCCTCCGGCGGTTTCGCGTCGGGGTGAACCGCGTGGCACCCCGGGCGAGTGGGTTACGCCGGAGGATTACCCTTCCGCCGATCTCCGCGCCGAAAATCAGGGCACGACCGGCTTCGAGCTGGCTGTGGGTCCTGATGGCAAAGCGACCAATTGCTCGGTTACGAGTTCGAGCGGCTTCCCGTCGCTCGATCAGAAGGCTTGTCAGATGTTGTTGCGCCGGGCGCGTTTCAAGCCCCAGCTCGATGGCAACAGTCAGCCCATGCCGTTCACTTATCGCAATCGCGTTCGCTGGCAGATCCCGAAGGACTGAGCTTGTGTCGGGCTGACCCGGCGGTCCGCCCGGCTTCTATGACCGGATACAACAGACAGTTTCAGAGAAGGAAATTCAGTTTATGGCTAGTCCCGCAGCCGAAGGTTCGAACCCGTATGGCCTGATGGCCGCTCTGGAGCAGGGTGGCACGATTGCTTGGGCGACGTTCCTCATCCTCGTCGTCATGTCGGCGGCGTCCTGGTACATCATGTTCACCAAGCTGCTCGAGCAGCAGAAGATCCTCAACCAGGGCAAGAAGGCACGTGCTTCTTTCTGGTCGGCTCCGAGCCTGAAGGACGGCCAGGCGAAGCTCGAGAAGAACTCGGCCTATCGTCAGATCGTCGACGACGGCCTCCTCGCCCAGGAGCAGCACACCAAGCTGACCGACCCGGTCGACCAGCATGAGTGGCTCACCGGTTCGCTGATGCGCAGCCAGGGCCTGATCAACTCGAAGCTCGGCAACGGTCTCGCGGTGCTCGCCACCGTCGGTTCGACCGCTCCGTTCGTCGGTCTGTTCGGTACCGTTATCGGCATCTATCGCGCGCTCATCAAGATCGGCGCTGCCGGTCAGGCCTCGATCGACGCCGTCGCCGGCCCGGTCGGTGAAGCTCTGATCATGACCGCGCTGGGTCTGGCCGTGGCCGTTCCCGCCGTGCTCGGTTACAACTGGCTGATCCGTCGCAACAAGGTCGTTGCCGAGCAGCTGTCGGCGTTCTCGACCGATCTGCACGGCTACATGGTTTCGGCCGGCGCCGTTAAGCCGGCGACCACGGTCAAGGCCGCTCCGGCCCCGGCCGTCAAGAAGTAATCGACCGACGTACAGGGCGGGGGCCTTGTGCTCCCGCCCGCGTCTCGAAGGACGTCTGGCCCAGGGAACGGCGAAAGAGCCGGACCTTCATCGGGTCGAGCAAGTAGATAGGATTAGTGCCGATGGCCATGAGTGCCGGCCCCGCCGAAGACGGCGCCCCTATGTCGGACATCAACACGACGCCGCTCGTCGACGTCATGCTGGTGCTTCTGATCATCTTCCTCATCACGGTTCCGGTCGTCATTCAAACGGTGCCCGTCAAGCTTCCGAGCGTCGTGTTCGAACCCACCACGACCAAGCCCGAGAACGTCGCGCTCTCGGTGCGTGCGGCGGCTGATGGCTCCTGCGAAGTCTATTGGGGTCTCACCAAGGTGAACTCCTCGGAACTGATCGACCGTGCCGTGGTCAAGCTGCGCAAGGAAATCGACAAGCAGGGTGGCCCCAACGCTCCCGGCCTCGAGCTTCCGGAAGTGCATATCCGCGGTGACGTGAACACGCCCTATCGCTGCATCGGCGGTACGGTGTTCGCGATGCAGCGCGCCGGGTTCACCCGCGTGGGCTTCATCTCGGAACCGCCGGCTGGCTTCGCCAGTCCGCGCCTCTAAGCCCGCTTACAAGGAGTAGTCATCATGGCAATGTCAGCGGGAACTGCCGAAGGCGAACCGATGATGGACATCAACACCACGCCGTTGATCGACGTGATGCTGGTGCTCCTGATCATGTTCATCATCACCATTCCGATCCAGACCCATGCGGTGAAGCTCGACCTTCCGGTCGACAGCGGGCCGAACACCCCGCCGCCGGTCGATCCGATCAAGAACAAGGTCGTGATCACCCCGACGGGCGAGGTTCTCTGGAATGGTTCGCCGATCGATCTGGTGCGCCTGCGCCAGTATCTCGACATCACCCAGACGATGAACCCGGTCCCCGAGCTCCACCTGGAGCCGGACGCCCAGGCTCGCTACGATCTGGTTGATCGCGTCCTCGCGGTCACCAAGCGGGCCCAGGTCGAGAAGATGGGCTTCGTCGGCAATGAGAAGTACGGCAACGCGTTCTAAGCGTAGCTTCCTCTCTCGATACGAATAAGGGCGGCCTCGCGGCCGCCCTTTTTTGTTGCCTTCCGTCGGTGACCGAAGCCGGGCTCAATCGAGCCCGGCATATTCGCGCAGCGGCGTTTCCGGTCGTGCTCCGAAGTGCGAGATCACCTCGGCGGCTGCGAGCCCGGCGATGCGCCCGCATTCGGCCAGCGGAAGATCCTGGGTCAGCCCATAAAGGAATCCTGCTGCGTAGAGGTCGCCTGCGCCGGTCGTGTCGACGACCCGCTCGACATGCGCGGCCGGGCTCTCGACCCGCTCATCGCCACGGACCGCGACCGACCCCTGGGCGCTGCGCGTGATCGCGGCAATCTCGACCATCGGCTTGAGCCGCTCCACGGCCGCATCGAAATCCTCGGTCTGGAACAGAGCGAGCAACTCGCTTTCATTGGCGAAAAGGATGTCGATCCGGTTGGCGATCAGGTCGAGGAAGTCGGCCCGGTGGCGCTCGACGCAGAAGGCGTCTGACAGCGACAGGGCGACCTTGCGGCCTGCGCCATGGGCGATGTCGGACGCCCGGTGAAAGGCCTCCTTCGCGTGGGGCTCGTCATAGAGATAGCCCTCAAGATAGGTGATCTTGGCAGCCGCGACCATATCGGCGTCGATGTCATCGGCCTTCAGGTTCACGCAGGCGCCCAGATAGGTGTTCATCGTACGCTCGGCGTCCGACGTCACGAAGATCATGCAGCGCGCGGTCGACGGACCGTCGACGGCCATCGGGGTGTTGAATCGGACGCCGGCAGCGAGCAGGTCATGCCGGTAGGCTGCACCCAGTTCGTCCTGCTTGAGCTTGCCGATATAGCCGCACTTCGCGCCCAGCGAACCGAGGCCCGCGATGGTGTTGCCGGCCGATCCGCCCGAGGCGCGGGTGACCGGGCCCATGGCGGCATAGAGCCGCTCGGCGGTGTCTTCATCGACCAGGGTCATCGCGCCCTTGGCGAGCTTCTGTTCGCTGAGGAAGCTGTCGTCGGCATGGGCCAACAGGTCGATAATGGCATTGCCGATGCCGACGACATCGAGGGTGGCGTCCGTCATTCAATATCCTTGCTTTGGGCAGGGGCCTGCGTGATGAGAGGGGGTTTCCATGCCCCGCAGCCCCGCTGCGAGCAACCCCCCGATGGACCCATGCTAGACGAACTTGATGAACTTTTGACCAAGGCGCTCGACTGGCGCGATCAGGGCCATGGCGTGGCGATCGCGACCGTCGTCCAGACCTGGGGTTCGGCGCCCCGCCGCCGGGGATCGCACGCCGTCATCCGCGACGATGGTCTTTTCGAAGGTTCGGTGAGCGGCGGCTGCGTCGAGGGCGACGTCCTCGTGACCGCGCAAGGGCTGCTCGACGCAGGCGGCGGTTTCGCGCGCCGGGATTATGGGGTTCAGGACGAAAATGCCTGGACCTTCGGCCTGGCCTGCGGGGGCAGCATAGAGATTGCGATCCAGACGGTCGATGACGTCCATTTCCCGCCTGCGCTCCTGTCGACCTTGCGCGAAGAGCGCCGGGCCGGCCGTGCGGTGGCGGTCGCGACCGATCTGTCTTCCGGCGCTTCGATGATCGTGGATCCTGCACCCGAGCCGCGCGAGGACGAGTTCGTCAACGCCTATACGCCGCCACTGCGCATGCTGATCGTCGGCGCCGTGCATGTCAGCCAGCAGCTCGTGCCGCTGGCGCGCCAGCTCGGCTACCGGGTGCATGTCGTCGATCCGCGCGACAGCTTCGCCGCCGCCGATCGCTTCGTCGGGATCGATGTCGATAGACGCTGGCCCGACGAGGCGTTCGAGGAGTGGAAGCCCGACAGCGCGACGGCGATCGTGACGCTTAGCCATGATCCCAAGATCGACGATCCCGCGCTCGAGGCTGCGCTGCGCAGCGAGGCCTTCTACGTGGCCGCGCTCGGCTCGCGCCGGACCCACGCCAAGCGGATCGAGCGACTGACAGCCAAGGGCTGGAGCGCCGAAGCGCTGGCGCGGATCGACGGGCCCGCCGGCATCGCCATCGGCGCGGCGACACCGGCCGAGATCGCGCTGTCGATCCTCGCGGGCGCGACGGCGGCCCTGCGCAAGACGTGATCGTCGGCGCGATCCTGCTGGCAGCCGGCAGCGCCCGCCGGATGGGCGACGACAAGCTGGGTATGGATCTTGGAGGAATGCCGCTCGTGGTGCATGCCCTGCAAAGCCTGCGCGGTGCGGCACTCGACGGCGTTCTGGCGGCGGTCCCGCCCGGATCGCCACTGACGCAGCATCTCGCGGCACATGCCGTGCTCGTCGAAGTCGCCGATCATGAGGAAGGCATGGGTCGCTCGCTGGCCACCGCAGCGGCTTGCATCCCGGCGCATTGGGATGCGGTGGTCGTGGCGCTCGGCGACATGCCGTTTGTACGGATCGAAACCATCGACCGCCTGATCGGGCTCGCCACCCGCGATGCTATCGTCCGTCCACGCCATGCGGGGCGGCCCGGCAATCCCGTGCTTTGGGGCCGGTCCTACTTCGCGGCCTTGGCCGGTCTGCGCGGCGACGAAGGGGGACGCTCGCTTTTACGCGACCGTGAACCGACCTTCGTCGATTGCGACGATCCGGGCGTCCTGTTCGACGTCGATACGCCAGAAGCGCTTGCCGAGGCCCGCGCCCGGCTGCAGCCCTGAGGCGAACGTCCGGCCGGTCAGAGCGAGCGCAGCGCCTGTGCCGGGCGGGCGTTGAGAATCGGCAGCGATCCCGCCAGCCCGATGCCCAAAGTCCCGACCGCGCCGACGAGCAGCGTCACGGCGACGAGCCCCCAGTCGGGCGCCCAGGCCAGCTCGAAGATCTGCGTCACGACATACCAGCCGGCTGCGCTGCCGGCAGCCAGCGCGAGCAGAGCGATGACCGAGGCGAGCAGAGCATATTCGATCGCCTGCGCCAGCAAGATCTGCGCGCGGCTGCCGCCGAGCAGCTTGAGCAGCACGGCGTCGTAGAGCCGCGCCCGTCGCGAGGCAGCGATCGCGCCGATCAGAACCGCGATGCCCGCTGCGAGCGTCACGGCTGCGGCAGCGCGGATCGCGGTCGCCAGCTGGCCGAAGATCTCGCCGATCTGGCCGGCGACATCCTTCACGCGGATCAGCGATACGGCGGGAAAATTGCTGACGATCGCGCGGTTGACGGCGGCTTCGCGCGTGTCGGGCAGGGCGATCGTCGCCATGTAGCTGTGCGGTGCACCCTCAAGCGCGCCCGGCGCGAAGACGATGCCGAAGTTGAAGCCCATCCGCTCCCAGTTGATCCGGCGGATCGACGCGATCTCGGCCTCCATCTCGACCCCCAGAACCGAGAAGCCGAGCTTGTCGCCGGGTTTCAGATCGAGCGCCTTGGCGGCCTGTTCGTCGATCGAGACCAGCGGAGGTCCTGCATAATTGGCAGGCCACCAGCGACCGGCGACGATTTCGTTGCCCTCGGGCAGGGTGGCCGCATAGGTCAGGCCCCGATCGCCGTTCAATATCCACGCGCCTTTGGGCAGCGGCTTCAACGCGGTAACAGGTGTTCCGCGCACCGTCGTGACGGTGCCGCGCAGCGAAGGCACCGAGACAATGGTCGCTCCGGGGGCCTGCCGGTCGACGGTCGAGCGGAAGCGATCCAGTTCGTCGGTGCCGATGTCGAGCGCGAAGAAATTGGGTGCGGTCTGCGGGACGGTCTTTTCGATCTGGTGCGTCAGGTTCGACTGGATGATCGCCATCATCGCGAACAGCGTGAGGCCAAGGCCGAGCGCCACGACGAGGCGGTCGGTCTGCGCCGCCGGTCGGTGCAGATTGCCGATCGCCAGGCGCGCCAGCGTGTTGCGCGAGCGGGGCAGGGCGCGCGCTATCAGGCGAACCAGACGACCCACGGCCCAGAGCGCCCCGAACAGCCCCAGCGCGCCGGCAAGGAAGCCTGCGCTCAATGCCGGCTGCCGTGCGGTCGCGATGGCGATGGCGGCGATGGCGGTGCCTGCCCCGGTCATCAGCACGAGCACGCCCCAGCCCGGCAGACCGAAGGGCTCTATCCGTGCACGAAAGATTTCAGCCGGGCTGACGCGGCCGGCCCGACTCAGCGGAGCGAGGCTGAACAGCAGCGCTGCGAGCATGCCATAGGCGGCGCTGATCGCGAGCGGTACAGGGTAGAGCGCGATCTTTGGAGCGACGGGCAGCGCATCGCCAGCCAGCCAGCCGACGATCACTGGCACGGCGGCGCCCACCGCGAGGCCGGCGATCACCGCCCCGATCGATACGACAGCGACCTGCAGCAGATAGAGGCGGACGATCAGCCCAGAGGAGGCGCCGACGATCTTGAGCGTCGCGATCGAGCTTCGCCGCTGGTCGAGCCAGGAGGCGACGCCATTGCCGACCCCGATCCCGGCGACGATCAGTGCGGTCAGGCCCACCAGCGTCAGGAACTGGCCGAGCTGATCGACGAATCGCCGCAGGCCGCGCGCCGCGTTGGTCCGGTCGCTCACTTCCCAGTTGGTCTGGCGGTAGCGGCTGTCCAGTTGCTCCGACAGGGCGCGCACGTCCCGATCGCCGTCGAGGCGGATGCGATAGCGGGCGGTGAACAGGCTGCCGGGCTGGAGCAGGCGGGAGGCGTCGAGCGCCTCGCGTGAAAGCAGGATCGTCGGACCGAAGGCGAAGCCTTCGCCGACCCTGTCGGGTTCCTGGTCGATCAGGCCGGCCACGCGCAGGCTGGTCTCGCCGACGCGGATCCGATCGCCGATGCGCAACGACAGCCGCTCGGCGAGCGCCGGAGCCACGATCGCGTTCAGTCCGGTCGGGCGCGGCGCCAGCGCACCGGCCTGCGTCGTGAAGCGGCCATAGAGCGGCCAGAGCGCGTCGACGCTCTTGAGTTCGGCCAGAACCGAGGCAGTCGCATCCTGACGCGAGGCCATCGCGCGCAGGCGGATCGATTCCGACGTGCGGCCATAGCCTTCGAAGGCAGCGCGTTCCTGCGCATCGGCTTCGCGTTGGGCAACGCGCATCTCGATGTCGCCGCCCAATATCTCGCGGCCGCGCCCGTCAAGCTCGGCTGTGATCGCCGATGCAAGGCTGCCGACGCCGGCAAGACCCGCTACGCCCAGAAACAGGCAGACGATGAGGAGGCGCAGCCCCTTGAGGCCGCCGCGCATGTCGCGCAGCGCCAGCCGCCATGCGGTCCTCATGCGGCGCGACGGTCGGTGACGATCGCGCCGTCGCGCATCTCGATCACCCGCGCGCAGCGGGCGGCAAGCGCGGGATCATGCGTGATGACGAGCAATGTGGTGCCGGTATCGCGCTGCCGGGCGAAGAGAAGGTCCATGATCGCCTCTCCGGTCGCGGCGTCGAGATTGCCGGTCGGTTCGTCGGCGAAGAGAAGGGCAGGGCGGGGCGCGATCGCACGCGCGATGGCGACGCGCTGCTGCTCGCCGCCCGACAGCTGCGCCGGATAATGGTCGAGCCGATGGCCGAGGCCGACCGCCGTCAGTTCGTCTCGCGCCCGCTCGATCGCGTCGGGGGCTCCGGCCAGCTCGAGCGGAACCGCCACATTCTCGATCGCGGTCATCGTCGGCAACAGATGAAAGGCCTGGAGGATGATACCGATCCGTCCGCGCCGGGCGGCTGCGAGCGCGTCCTCGTCGAGCATGCCGAAATCGAGGCCGTCGACCAGCACTCGGCCCGAGTCCGCCCGTTCGAGGCCGGACAGCACCGACATGAGCGAGGATTTGCCCGATCCCGACGGCCCGAGCAGGGCCACGGTGTCGCCCCGGTCGATGCTGATGTCGATCTGCCGCAATATCTCGACGCGTGCCGGAGGCTTGCCCAGCGCGAGAGTGACGCCGCTGGCGTCGATGATGGCGGATGTCATGCGGCTGTAGGTTCCTCGGACACTGTCCGACGCAACATGTGGCCCGCCCCGCCGCAGATCAATGGCGCTGACAAAAAATGCCCTTAAGTGTGTCCGCTGTTCAGGCTGCGCGGGGCCCCTGGACGGCTATCCGCTGCAGCTCGGGCAGGGCGCGTTCGAGGGCGCTCTGCATATGGTCGTCGCAGCGCGGCATCCGGTTCCAGGCGTCGAGCGCGGCGATCTTGTAGGCCTCGGCGAGGGTCGGATAGTTGAAGGTGTTCTCAACGAAATAGTCGATCGTGCCGCCAAGGTTGAGCACGGCCTGACCGATGTGGATCAACTCGGTCGCGCTTTCGCCGATGATATGAACGCCGAGCAGCTTTCGGCTTTCCAGCGCGAAGATCATCTTCATCATGCCCGACTGGCTGCCCATGATGTGGCCGCGCGATGTTTCCCGAAAGCGCGCAACGCCGCATTCATAGGGGATACCGCGGTCGCGAACCTCCTGCTCGGTCAGGCCGACGGTGGAGATTTCGGGGACGGCGTAGATGCCATAGGGGAAGTAAGCGGGGGCCGGGGGCATCGGTGCGCCGAAGGCATGGCAGGCCGCGATGCGGCCCTGCTCCATCGATGTCGACGCCAGGCTGGGAAAGCCGATCACGTCGCCCGCGGCGTAGATGTGCGGGACGCTGGTCTGCAGCGATACCGGGTCGACCTTAAGCCGGCCGCGATCGTCCGCTTCCAGCCCACAGCGATCGAGTTGCAGCGCCGCGGTGGCGCCGATGCGACCGGCTGCGTAGAGGAGCATTTCCGACCGGATGCGGCGGCCATCTTCCAGAACCGATACGGCCCAGCCCTTGGCATCGACCTCGACATGGTCGAGTTTCGCCCCCAGCCGGATCGCCATGCCGCGGTCGCGGAGCTGGTGGACGAAGTCGTCGATGATCTCCCGGTCGACAAAGTCGAGGAAGCTGTCGCGTGGTTCGATCAGGGTTACGGGTACGTCCAGGGCCGAGAAGATCGTGGCATATTCGATGCCGATCACGCCTGCCCCGATCACCGTCAGGCTGCGCGGGATGGCCGGCTCGGTGATCAGGTCGTCGCTGTCGAGGATATTGGTGGCATTGAACGGTATCGAGGCCGGGCGGAAGGGCATCGTGCCGACCGCGATCAGGATCTTCTCGCCTTCGATTGGGTGGATCTCGCCCTTGGGACCGGTAACCTCGATCTGGTGCGACCCGATGAAGCGGGCGGTGCCCTCCATGGTGCGCACACCGTTGCGGGTGAACTGATGCTCCAGCACGTCGATCTCATGGTCGAGCGTCATCTGCAGCCGGGCGTTGAGATCCTTGCCCTCGATGTCCTTCTTGACGCGGTAGGCCCGGCCATAGAAGCCGCGCTCGCGCCAGCCGGTCAGGTTCAGCACGGTTTCGCGCAGCGTCTTGGAGGGGATCGTCCCGGTGTGCACCGACACGCCGCCGACCCGGTAGCGATTCTCGACGACAAGTACCGACTTGCCCAGCTTGGCGGCCTGGATTGCGGCCCGGCGTCCGGCCGGCCCGCTGCCGATAACGATCAGTTCGTAGCGCATGTCATCGCCCCCTCGGCACGTCGCAGGACGGCCAAACAGCGATCCTGCATCCAAAGGTCGCAAGATAAGGTTAATCGCGATTTTCCGGCCGCTAGAGAACGTCGGCAAGAGAAAGGCCCGCCTCTTGCGAGACGGGCCTTGTCCTGTTTCAGTCGTTCAAAAGTTCAGGCTTTGACCTTGGCCTTGGCGCCGCCGCCCTTTTTCGAGCGCTTCGGCGCGGCCGGCACGATTTCGAACGAGAGGGCCTCGTCCTTCATCTTCACCTTGACCTCGCCGCCATGGACCAGCTTGCCGAACAGCAGTTCCTCGGCCAGCGGCTGCTTGATCTTTTCCTGGATCAGGCGGCCCATCGGGCGGGCGCCATAGAGCTTGTCGTAGCCCTTGGCGGTCAGCCACTGCTTGGCCTCGTCGTCGAGGCTGATGTGCACCTCGCGGTCGGCCAGCTGGAGTTCGAGCTGCAGGATGAACTTTTCGACCACGCGCGAGACGACCTCGGCCGGCAGATAGCCGAACGGCACGATCGCATCGAGGCGGTTGCGGAATTCGGGCGTGAAGAGCTTCTTCACCGCTTCCTCGTCCTCGCCCTCGCGGGACAGCGACCCGAAGCCCAGCGTCTCGCGCGCCATGTCGGACGCGCCGGCGTTGGTCGTCATGATCAGGATGGTGTTGCGGAAGTCGACCGTCTTGCCGTGGTGATCGGTCAGCTTGCCGTTGTCCATCACCTGCAGCAGGATGTTGAACAGGTCCGGATGCGCTTTCTCGATCTCGTCGAGCAGCAGCACGCTGTGCGGATGCTGGTCGACCGCGTCGGTCAGCAGGCCGCCCTGATCATAGCCGACATAGCCGGGAGGCGCGCCGATCAGCCGGCTGACCGAGTGCCGCTCCATATATTCGGACATGTCGAAACGCTGGAGCGGTATGCCCAGGATCGATGCCAGCTGGCGCGCAACCTCGGTCTTGCCGACGCCGGTCGGGCCGGAGAAGAGATAGTTGCCTATCGGCTTGTCCGGATCGCGCAGGCCGGCGCGGCTGAGCTTGATCGCCGAACTCAGCACTTCGATGGCCTTGTCCTGTCCGAAGACGACGCGCTTCAGATCGGTTTCGAGCGTGCCGAGTGCCTTCTTGTCGTCGGTCGACACCGTCTTCGGAGGGACGCGCGCCATCGTCGCGATGACGGCCTCGATCTCCTTGGGCGTGATCACCTTCTTGCGCTTGGCCGGGGGCACCAGCATCTGCGAGGCGCCGACCTCGTCGATCACGTCGATCGCCTTGTCGGGCTGCTTGCGGTCGCTGATGTAGCGCGACGACAGTTCCACCGCCGCCTTGATCGCGTCGGGCGTATATTTGACGTTGTGATGCTCTTCGAAGGCCGACCGCAGACCGGAGACGATCTTGATCGTGTCCTCGATCGTGGGCTCGTTGACGTCGATCTTCTGGAAACGCCGCAGCAGCGCGCGGTCCTTTTCGAAGTGGTTGCGGAATTCCTTGTAGGTGGTCGAGCCGATGCAGCGGATCGAACCGCCCGACAGCGCCGGCTTGAGCAGGTTGGACGCATCCATCGCGCCGCCCGACGTCGCACCCGCACCGATCACGGTGTGGATCTCGTCGATGAACAGCACCGCGTGGGGCAGCTTTTCGAGCTCCGTCACGACCTGCTTCAGCCGCTCCTCGAAATCGCCGCGATAGCGGGTGCCCGCCAGCAGCGAGCCCATGTCGAGCGAGTAGATGACGGCCGGCAGCAGCACCTCGGGAACGTCGCCCTCGACGATCTTGCGCGCCAGGCCCTCGGCGATGGCTGTCTTGCCGACGCCGGGGTCGCCTACATAAAGCGGATTGTTCTTCGAGCGGCGGCACAGGATCTGCACGGTGCGGTCGACTTCGGCCGAGCGGCCGATCAGCGGATCGACCTTGCCCGACTTGGCCTTGTCATTGAGGTTGACGCAGAACTGCTTGAGCGCGCTCTCGCCCTTCTTGCCGTCGGTCTTGGCCTGCGCCTTCTCCTCCTCGGCGCCCTTGACCTCTCGCTGCTCGGTCGGCTGGCCGGCCTTGCCGACGCCATGGCTGATATAGCTGACGGCATCGAGGCGGCTCATGTCCTGCTGCTGCAGGAAGAAGACAGCATAGCTTTCACGCTCGCTGAACAGCGCGACGAGGACATTCGCGCCCGTCACTTCCTCGCGACCCGAAGACTGGACATGGAGAATTGCGCGCTGGACGACCCGCTGGAAGCCGCTGGTCGGCGAGGGATCAGTCTCCCCCTCGACCTTGAGCGCATCGAGCTCGGTATCGAGATAGTTGGTGACCGCGTTGCGCAGCTCCGACAGGTCGACGCCGCAGGCAGTCATCACTTTCGACGCATGTTCGTCCGCGATCAGCGCCAGAAGCAGATGCTCCAGAGTCGCATATTCGTGGCGCCGGCTGCTGGCTGCGCTCAGCGCGTTGTGCAGCGTCTGTTCGAGTTCGCGGGCGAAGGATGGCATGGTCGTTCTACTCCATTCGGCATGGGCCGAGCCATGCCGCTAAACCATATGTCGGGTGCCGAGGGCCGTTCATCAAGAACCACCCTTCTGCCGGGGGGCGAGAGCGTCGCTTTCCGGCAGTCGCGCCGTCATCGCTTGAATAGGCCTTCGGCTGTTGCGCGATGGTTAACGGCCTTGGCCATCCGATCGCGGCAGCGGTCGATCTCAGCCGTAAGTGCGGATATCCGCAGCTCCAGCTCTTCGACCGACAGCGGGTCGAGATCCTGCCGAACCAGCTGGCTCAGCGGATCTGCGGCCTTTTTCGCGAAAAGATCGTCAGGCTCCATGGCCTCAAAGTTGACCCTGACGGGGCGCATGTCAATAAACCGATGGTGAATCGGGCGTCGGCAGCGCCTTGATCGGGGGCAAGATGGTCGAATTTGCTGAGATGATGTGGGCGATCGACCCGGATGGGCCGGGCGGACCGGAGATATTGGTCCCCGTCAAGCGGCCCGTGCCTATGCCGGGACCGGGACAGGTCCTCATCCGAGTCGCAGCCGCCGGGGTCAATCGGCCCGATGTCGCGCAGCGGACGGGCCGTTATCCGCCGCCGCCGGGGGCGCCGTCGATTCTGGGGCTGGAGATTGCCGGCGAGATCGTCGTCTGCGGAGACGGGGTTATGCCCGAGCTGCTCGGGCAGGCGGTCTGTGCGCTGGTCGCCGGGGGCGGCTATGCCGAATATGCCGTGGCCGAAGCCGGGCTGTGCCTGTCCATCCCCAACACGCTGTCGATGATCGAGGCGGCGGCCATTCCGGAAACGCTGTTCACGGTGTGGAGCAACGTCTTCGAGCGCGCTTATGCGGCCGACGGCGATACTGTGCTCGTCCACGGCGGCACCAGCGGCATCGGCACGATGACGATCCTGCTTGGCCGCATTTTCCAGCTGCGCACGATCGTGACAGCCGGATCGGACGAGAAATGCGCGGCAGCGGTGAAGCTGGGGGCGAGCGCAGCGATCAATTATCGCACGCAGGACTTCGTGGTGGAGGTCGCCCGGCTTACCGACGGACGCGGGGTCGACGTGGTGCTCGACATGGTGGGCGGCGACTATCTGCCGCGGAACATCGACTGCCTGGCGGACGATGGGCGCCATGTGTCGATCGCGGTTCAGCAAGGCGGCAAAGCCGAGATTCCGATCTGGAAGATCATGCAGAAGCGGCTGACCCTGACCGGCTCTACGCTCCGCCCGCGCGACCTGAGCTTCAAGACGGGTGTCGCCGACGAGATCGCCTCGGTGGTCTGGCCGCATGTCGAAGAAGGCCGGCTCAAGCCGGTGATCGACACCACCTTCCCGCTGGCCGCCGCCGCCGAGGCGCATCGGCGCCTCGACGAAGACCATATCGGCAAGGTGGTACTCACCATCTGAGGCGGGAGCCGGCCGGCAGCGGAAGCTCTGTCCGTTACTTGTCCAGACGGCGTGCGTGGTCGAGATGGCCCTGCACGGTGGGGAGCAACTCGCCCGCCGCGTCACGCAGGGCGGGGGTGTCGCCCTTGGCCGAATAGTCGCGGAGCAGCACGACCGCGTCCTCATGGGCGTCGACCTGATCGTCGATATAGTCCTTGTCGAACTCGGCCCCCTTCTTCTTGCCGAGGTCCGCAAGGTCGTCCCGCTGATCGGCGGTCAGTTCCGCATTGGGCATCAGCGCGGGGGTGGCCATGGCCGCCGCTGCCTTGATCTGGGCGCTCGAGTCGGTGTGCGCCTTGATCATCCCGGCCGCGAAGTCTTTCACGGCCTGCGACGATGCGTTGGTTGCCGCGAGCTTGGCCGCGGCGATTTCATAGGCATCGGATTTCGCCAGACGGTCGATGAATTCCTGTCCGGCCGGGGTAGGCGACAGGGCCTGTTGCGCGTCCAGCGCCACGTTCGACGCCATGGCGCCGGCGCTGTCGAGCGCCTGCTCGGCCTGATTGGCGGCTGCATCGGCATCCGCCTTCGTCTTGTCGCCGCAGCCCGAAAGGGCCAGCACCAGCACAGCGGCTGACAGGATGGGAATGGAGCGTTTCATGATGGGCATTCCTTCTTTGGAAGCCCCTGAAACGATCCGGCGGAAAAGCCTGTTCCGCTTCAACCTATAGAGAGGTCGGGATTTTCCGTTACGGATCGGTTCCGACCGGCGCTTTTTCGCGCGGTCTGCGGCGAGGAAAATGGTCCGCCGACCAACCGCTGGAAACGGCCAGTCGCGCTGCGGATCCGGTCAGCCGCCGCCGAGGAGGCCGGCCGTATCGAAATAGTCGCGCCAGGCGGTGATCTTGCCGCCGCTGGTTTCGATGATGCCCATGATCCGGATCGAGGCCGCGACCGAGCCGTCTGCCGTCAGGATATGGTCGACGCGCTCGGTCAGCACCTTGTCGCCAAGCGCCACGATCGAATGCATGTCGACGGTCATTGCGACCATGCCGAGGTTCGCCTCGAACCCGTCGAGGGCCGCCAGTGCTTCGTCCGGACCAGTCGTCAGCGACATGCCGACATTTTCCCAGGTCGTGGTGGGCGTGAAATAGTCGCGCACGGCCTGGCGGATGGCGTCGCGACCCTTGGCCCATTCGGCGAGAAAGGCCTCGGTCGTGGCGATGGCGTCGGTCATGGATATCCCCTCCTTGTTTCGGCCCAAGGCTAACGCCCGATCACTGTGCGGGCAATGGCCGCGGCCGCTACGGAAACAGGTCGATGATTTCGGCGCCCGCGAACAAGGCCTGGGCCAGAAGCGAGCGGTGACAGCAGGCTGGTGCGCGTTCGAAGCAGAGCAGGGCGGTGCGCCGCTGCCGGGCGAGATCCTGCAGCATGACGGATTGCGCAATGGCGTCCGGCATGTCGAGCTGGTCAGCATAGATGCGCGAGAGGGTGGTGAGGTCGTTGCGCCGCGCTGCGGCTCGCCCCTCGGCGGGCGTGCCCAGCGCCTTGAAGCCACTATAGTCGATGCCGGCCTCGCGGAGCCCTGCGGCCAGGATATTCTTGGAGAAGCCGGGGCGCCGCGATAGGGGCACGGCGCGGACATCGGCCAAGACCTCGACTCCGGCCTGGCGCAGGCAGTCGACGAACTCCTGCTGCGTCACGCCCTCATAGCCGATCGTGAAGATCCGGGAGGGTGAGGGCCGGCTCAGGACTTGCCGTTACCGCGATTGGCGTAGAGCAGGGCGGCGACGATCGCTGCCGACCCGATGCCGACGGCTGCGCCGATCACGGCCGTCTTCTTGGTTATCTTGGGCGCCGACTTCGTCTTGGTAGGCGACTCTGCCGGCTGCGCGTCAGTGGTGGGGATGTTGTCTTCGTCCAACGCCAACTCTCCTGATCTATGCCTCTGCTATGGAATCCAAGGCGGGGCCAAGGCAAGCGCTTCGTTGGGTCAGGGCGGCGGTCCGTGCCGAAGCGGGCTCTGTGCGGGCTCTGTCGAAGCTGGCCGTCAGGCCAGCGCGTTCCATAGAAGCCGTGCCGTCATGGCGAGCGAGATGGTCACCAGCAGCGGCCTGATGACGCGCGCACCGAAACGCATCGCCATATGCGAGCCCGCAAGGGCGCCCGCCGTCGTTCCGACCGCCATGCACAGGCCGAGCAGGAACAAAATGTGCCCGGCGGACAGAAAGACGATCAGGCTGCCGATATTGCTCGCGAAGTTGAAAGCCTTGGTGTGGGCGGTGGCGCGGGTGAGCCCCATGCCGCGTAGCGACACCAGGGTGGTCGCGAAGAAGCTGCCGGTGCCCGGGCCGAAGAAGCCGTCGTAAAATCCGATCGCACCGCCGACCGGCACATAGGCTTTCACGCTCAACCGCTGATGCGCATCCTCGTCATGCATGCGCGGCGACAGGACGATATAGGCGGCCACCGCCAGCAGAAGCACGGGCACGATCAGATTCAGCGCG
Organism: Rhizorhabdus antheiae; assembly: GCF_049889055.1. Classification (NCBI taxonomy): domain Bacteria; kingdom Pseudomonadati; phylum Pseudomonadota; class Alphaproteobacteria; order Sphingomonadales; family Rhizorhabdaceae; genus Rhizorhabdus; species Rhizorhabdus antheiae. The sequence goes on from NZ_JBLTWO010000002.1 coordinate 215,077, forward strand.
TCATTGCCGATCGCCTGAACGATGATCGAGCCCACCGCCGAGAGGGCCGCGATGATGGCAACCGTCGGCCCATAGGTGCGCCAGTCGATCATCCGCTTCCGGCTGAAATTCCAGCAGGCGGTGCCCGATCCGAAACTGCTCTGCAGCTTGTTCGTGGCAAGCGCCGCGATCGGCGGAATGCCGGTCCAGAGCATGGCGGGGATGGTGAGGAGGCCACCGCCGCCCGCGATCGCATCGATGAAGCCCGCCACGAAGGCGACCATGGTGAGGATGGCATAGGTGTCGAGGCCGAGGTCCATGGCGTAACGACCTGCCCGACCAACCCAACCGGCGCAAGCCTTGGCAGGCGAGGCCGCCCGGCTTATGGGCCGCCCATGGACAATCCGCGTTTCGAATTCGCCATCCAAGCCGTCGACGGCAAGGCCCGCACCGGCACCATAAGCATGAAGCGGGGCGAGATCCGCACCCCCGCCTTCATGCCGGTGGGCACGGCGGCCACGGTCAAGGCGATGAAGCCGACAGATGTGCGCGCGACCGGCGCCGACATCATTCTCGGCAACACCTATCATCTGATGCTGCGCCCCGGAGCAGAACGGGTTGCCCGGCTCGGCGGTCTGCACGAATTCATGCGCTGGGAACGGCCGATCCTCACCGACAGCGGCGGCTATCAGGTGATGAGCCTGTCGGCGCTGACCAAGCGGAGCGAAGAAGGCGTGTCCTTCAAGAGCCATCTCGACGGCTCGTCGCACATGCTGTCGCCCGAGCGGTCGATCGAAATTCAGCGCCTGCTCGATTCCGACATCATCATGGCGTTCGACGAGCTCGTGCCGACGACCACAACGGCGAAGGAGCAGGAAGAGGCGATGCTCCGGTCGATGCGCTGGGCGCGCCGTTCACGCGCCGCGTTCGATGCCGGAGGCGAGCATGCGGAGCGCGCGGCGGTGTTCGGCATTCAGCAGGGTGCGCTGGACGAGCGGCTGCGCAAGCTGTCGGCCGACGCGCTGCTCGACATCGGGTTCGATGGCTATGCGGTCGGCGGTCTGGCTGTGGGTGAGGGGCAGGAAGCGATGTTCGCCACGCTCGATTTCGCCCCCGGTCAGCTGGACGAGGCCAAGCCCCGCTATCTGATGGGGGTGGGCAAGCCCGACGACATCGTCGGTGCGGTCGAGCGCGGCATCGACATGTTCGATTGCGTGCTGCCGACCCGCTCCGGGCGCAATGGACAAGCGTTCACGCGGGAGGGTCCGATCAACCTGCGCAATGCGCGCTTCGGCGAGGATCAGGGGCCTCTCGATCCCGCCTGCAGCTGCCCCGTCTGCGGCCAGTTCAGTCGGGCGTATATCCACCATCTGATCCGCGCGGGGGAAATCCTCGGCGCGATGCTCATGACCGAGCATAATCTGAGCTTCTATCAGGCCCTGATGGCGGACCTGCGCGCGGCGATTGCGGAAGGCCGGCTCAAGGCCTTCGCCGATGGTTTCCGCGCGGCCTATTACCGGACCGGCTGATACCGGAAACGGGGAGCGCCATGGCGCTCCCCAACCCGGCTCTGCCTCAGGGCATCAGCACGCCGTCGATGACGTGGATCACGCCATTCGACTTGGCCATGTCCGCCGCAATGATCTTCACCTTGCCGCCCTTGGCATCGGTCAGCCACCACCCGCCGGCCGAATCCTTCCAGCCGGTCAGCGTCTCGCCCTGAACCGTCTTGACCATCGCCTTGCCACCATGCGCAGCGGCATTGGCGGCGATGTCGGCCGCCATCAGCTTGCCGGGCACGACATGATAAGTGAGGATCGAGGTCAGCGTCGCCTTGTTCTCGGGCTTCAGCAGCGTGTCGACGGTGCCGGCCGGCAGCTTGGCGAAAGCGGCGTTGGTCGGCGCGAACACCGTGAAGGGGCCGGAGCCCGACAGCGTCTCGACGAGGCCGGCCGCCTTGACCGCCGCAACCAGCGTGGTGTGATCGGGCGAGGCGACCGCGCCGTCGACGACGGTGCCCTGATGCGCGCCGTGATGATCGGCGGCCTGCACGGCTGCGAAGGGGATGGCGGTAGACGCCATCAGCGCCGCGCCGGCGATCGCGCGGAAGAGCTTTTCGGACGTGATTTTCATCGTCTGCATCCTTCTTGAACACTTCGGGAGGAGGAAGTGCATTGAAGGAACGTGAGAAAGGTCGTCGCGGATGCGGCGCTTCCCCAAAGGGCAGTGCCGTCAGATCTGCAACCGACAACAAAAACCCCGCCAATCCAGAGGATTGACGGGGTTTATGGTGGGCGTGGCAAGGATTGAACTTGCGACCCCTGCGATGTCAACACAGTGCTCTACCACTGAGCTACACGCCCAATGCGGGGCTCCCTAGCGGAGGCTCGGGGGGCGCGCAACCCCCCATGATGTTTCTTTTTTACAGGCCTGTCGCGCTGCCGACCTGGAACATGCGGTCGACCTCCATCACCAGCTCACGCAGGTGGAAAGGCTTCGACAACACCTTGGCATCGGGCGGCGTCGCACCGGCCTTGAGCGTCACGGCGGCAAAGCCGGTGATGAACATGACGCGCATGTTCGGCGCGATCACATTGGCGCGCTGGGCAAGCTCGATCCCGTCCATTTCCGGCATGACGATGTCGGTCAGCAGCAGATCGAAGCTCTCGCGTTCCAGCAGCGGGAGTGCGGCGGTACCGCGGTCGACGCTGGTGACGGCATAGCCCGAACGCTCGAGTGCCCGCGCGAGATATTCGCGCATCGAGTCGTCGTCCTCGGCCAGCAAAATACGGATCATCGCGTCACATCCTGCATGCCGGCCTCGTGCCGGTCTGCCGTCCACTTATGCGCGAACCGCTTAACAATTTCCAGATGCTGCCGAAAAAAGCGATTCCCGCTTAACCTTTCGTAGCGGCAGCTGTTGCGCGGCCATGCCCCCGACTCTAGCGTGAGGCCATGGTTTCCGCCGCTCCCTTTACCCTGATCGGCCCGGCGCTGCCCGCGTCGCCGATCCTGCTGACGGTGCCGCATGCCGGGCGCGACTATCCGCCGTCGGTGATCGAGGCGGCGCGGGTTCCCGTGGAGCGGCTGCGGGCGCTCGAGGACCGCTATGCCGACGACTTGATCGGACCGGCCATCGCGCAAGGGGCAACCGCCATCGTCGCCAGCGTGGCGCGGGCGACCATAGACCTCAACCGTGACCCGCGCGAGATCGATCCGGCGATGGTCGAAGGGGTGCTCGCGGCCGAAGATCTATTGCTGAGCGGAAAGGTGCGCGCGGGGCTGGGCCTGTTTCCGCGGCGCCTCCCGTCCTGCGGTGAGCTGTGGCGGCGGCGGCTGACCCAGGATGCTGTGCGGAGCCGAATCGCCGAGATCCACGCACCTTATCACGCAGCGATAGCACAGCGGCTGGAACTGACCCGGCAGCGTTTCGGGGCGGCGATCCTGATCGACTGCCATTCGATGCCACCACTGCCTATCCGGCAGCCGGACGGTCCGGTGCGGATCGTGGTGGGGGATCGCTTCGGCGCGGGGGCTTCGATCGCTGCGGTCGATCTGGTGATGGCGGTGATCGAGAGTGTCGGCCTGGTCGCGGCGCGGAACCATCCTTATGCGGGGGGCTATACGATCGACCGCCATGGCCGGCCCCGGCGCAACGTGCACGCGATCCAGATCGAATATGACCGGTCGCTCTACCTCGATGCAGCGCTGGATCGTCCCGGACCCAATATGGAGGGGTGTGGCCGCCTGCTGGCGACGATCGCGAGCCGGCTGGAGAGCCTGTTCAGGCCCGAAGCGCAGATCGCTGCGGAATAAGGGAAGGCCCCGATAAAAGAACCACCTCGTGCTTTCGCACGAGGTGGCCAAGGTTCAGGGAGGAACGCATCCCGGGGGATGCGTCGTACGGGGCCGCGAAAGGGGGGCACGACCACCGCACATCCGCAAGATAGGTCGACTGCCCCGATCTTTCAAGAACAGTTCGACCCATTTTGGGGAAATTCCTTAGTTCCGCAGCACTTTCCCCCCGTTTCGCCTCAGGCCTGCGCCTCGACCGGGGTCACCGGCGGTGCCTTGCCCTGCTGCGCCTGCATCCCGAATACGTCGCGAATCAGCGACAGGGAAAAGAGGTGGGCGTAAATCAGCGGCAGCAGACCGCTCTGGACCATCTTGCGCAGCACGTCCCCGCGAAGCTCCTTGAGCTTGTCCTCCGAGATGATCTGGAAGCCGCGATACACGAAGGGCTGGCCACCTTCCGGCTCGATCGTGACTTCGCCGTCGATCAGCAGCTTGTTCTGGATCAGCTCCTGCATGAACATGCCGGTTCGCATGCCGGCCTGCTCGAACTGCTCGCAGAAGGCGAGGGCGTTCTTAGTCGCCTCGGCCGGTTCCTCGCCGTCGAACAGCGGCATGCCGTCCTCGAACTCGCCGATCACGCCAGAGGTGCCGTCGAAGCACAGCGACAGGTCGTCGCTGTCCGGGCGCAGCCGGGCGAGCATGAACGGATAGCGGCGGACATAGGCCGGGATGTAGATGTCGCGGGTGGGCATGCCCTTCTCGTCGACGAACACGTTGACGCCGTCATTGAGTCCGAACAGCGCCAGCGGCACGGGTTCCGGACCTGCCGAGAAGACGATCGGATAGTAGCGCTGTGCGGAGATGAACTCCTCGACCGTCAGCGGCACCGCATGGGCGGTAGCGAAGAATTCGGCGGACTCCAGCGTGCGCGCCTTCCAGTTGGCGTGAAGCTGGCTCGAGAGCGGCTGCAATTCATTATAGAAGAGGGGCAGGGCGTTGGCCGGGGCAGTCGCCATCGACAATCTCCTGAAAACCGGTTGAGAGGTGGATGATTTCGCGGGTTGCGGACCCGGACGATCGTGCCGCCGTCTATTGATCCTTGGCCTCTGGCGCAAGCGGAACAAGCTTGCCGGGGTTCATGATACCGAGCGGATCGATCGCTTGCTTTATGGCGCGCAGCATGGCGAGCCGCACCGGATCACCGAGGCGCGCAAACTCGGCAAGCTTGGCCTGCCCGATGCCATGCTCGGCCGACAGCGAGCCGCCGGCCGCCGCGACGAGATCGTGCACCATGGCGGTCGCCTCGCGTCCGTGCGCGGCGATCCAGCTTTCGCGATCGGCATCGGCCGGGGGGAGCAGATTGAAGTGAATGTTGCCGTCGCCCAGATGGCCGAAGGCGATGATCCGGGACCCTGGAAATCTGGCCTCGATGCGGGGCCCTTCGCGCTCCAGGAAGATCGGCATCTCCGAGACGGGGACCGAGATATCATGCTTGAGCGAAGGACCGTCACGCTTTTCGGCCTCAGAGATGGACTCGCGCAGGGCCCAGAGCGCTTCGGCCTGGGCTTCGCTCGCGGCGATGGTGGCGTCGAGGATCAGGTCCTGCTCCATGGCGTCGGCCAGCGCGGATTCCAGCAGGGCGGCTGGCGGAGCATCGTCACGGTTTCCCACCGCTTCGATCAGCACATTCCAGGGGCAGGGGGAGGCAAGCGGCGCGCGCATGCCGGGCATTGTTTCCACAACGAGCGCCAGCGCGTCGGCCGGGATCAGTTCGAAGCTCTCGATGCTCTCCGGCGAGCGCTCTTCGAGCCTGCGCAGCAGGCGCAGGGCGTTGGTGGGACTGTCGAGCCCCACCCAGGCGACGGCGCGCGCGCCCACCGCAGGTACGAGCCGCAGCGCCGCCGCAGTGACGATGCCCAGTGTGCCCTCGGCGCCGGTCAGCAGCTGGCGCAGATCATAGCCGCGATTGTCCTTGCGCAGGGTCGCCAATCCCTCGAACAGCGCGCCATCGGGCAGCACGGCCTCCAGCCCGAGCACCAGCGAGCGCATCGGGCCGAAGCGCAGCACCTGCGTGCCGCCCGCATTGGTCGAAATCAGCCCGCCCACCGTCGCCGAGCCCTTGGCGGCGAGCGACAAGGGAAAGCGCCGCCCGATCGCCGCCGCAGCCGCATGCAGATCGGACAGGATCACGCCGGCTTCCGCGATGACCGCATTGTCGGTCGCCGAAGCTGAGCGGATCCGGTTCATCCGTCGCATCGACAGGAGCAGCGCGGAGCCATCGGCGGGGGGCGTGGCGCCGGCCACCGTGCCGGTGTTGCCGCCTTGCGGAACCAGCGCGACGCGCGCCTCCGCGGCGAGGCGGACGATCGCCGACACCTCCTCGGTGGTTGCCGGAGCGAGCAGGGCGATGCTCGTGCCGCTATATCGGCCGCGCCAGTCGGTCAGCCAGGGTGTGATCAGGTCGTCGTCGGTGACGCAGCCCTGTGGACCCAGCAGGTCGTGCAGACGGGCGACGAGAGCGGCATCGGGGCGGTTGAGCTGCGGCATCGGCGGAACATAATGCAGCGCTGGCGCGATTAGCCAGCATAACCGACATGTGCGACAGTTCATCGGTCGTTCAACCGGTTGCACCCATGAGGATCGGCCTTATGGGTGGGCCAGACACCAACTGGTGCGGGTAAAAAGGGTGGAACGTCGGACGTGAATTTCGGCCGCTTGCCGCGAGTCCTGACCATCGGGGTGCCGCTTGCCTCGATCGCATCCCTGTGCCCTTTGCTTCCGGGCCTGGCCGAGCCTGCGCGGACGGTGCTGGCCCAGATGAGCATCCAGCAAACGCTCGTCGTTCGCGTTCCCGCCCGCGCCCCGCAGAAGCCTCTGAAGTGGAAAGAGAAGAAGGGGCCGAAATGCGTCGTCATGGCAAATATCGCCGGGGCTGCCGTCGTCGCCGATGACGCCATCGACCTGGCCATGCGCGGCGGGCAGCGACTGCGCGCCGAATTCTCGTCGCGCTGTCCGGCGCTCGACTATTATTCGGGCTTCTACATCCTCCCGACCGACGATGGTCGCATCTGCGCGGGCCGCGACGTCATCCGCACCCGTTCGGGCGGGCAGTGCGAAATCCGGCGTTTTCGCAAGCTCGTGCTCGACGACTGAGCGGCGGCGGGCCGCATAATCCTTGACAAATCGTGCATGGACGCCCAATCGGCCGCTCAGTGTGGAATTGGGTTTCGCACGCTTTTCCGGATAGCTTCATGTCCTTTGCCGATCTCGGCCTTTCCGACGAACTTCTCCGCGCTATCGTGGAGTCCGGCTACACCGAGCCCACGCCGATCCAGGCGCAGGCGATTCCGCCGGTCCTCATGATGAAGGATCTGATCGGTATCGCCCAGACCGGCACGGGAAAGACAGCCAGCTTCGTCCTGCCGATGATCGACATCCTGGCGCAGGGACGCAGCCGTGCGCGCATGCCGCGCTCTCTCATTCTCGAGCCGACGCGCGAGCTTGCCGCGCAGGTTGCTGAGAACTTCGAGAAATATGGCAAATATCATAAGCTTAACATGGCACTCCTCATTGGTGGCGTGAACATGGGTGAGCAGGTCGCCGCGCTCGAAAAGGGCGTGGACGTACTGATCGCCACCCCCGGCCGCCTGATGGATCTGTTCCAGCGCGGCAAGATATTGCTGACCGGCTGCAGCCTGCTGGTGATCGACGAAGCCGACCGCATGCTCGACATGGGCTTCATCCCCGACATCGAGGAAATCTGCACCAAGCTCCCGGCGCAGCGGCAGACGCTGCTCTTCTCGGCCACCATGCCGGCGCCGATCAAGAAGCTGGCGGACAAGTTCCTGTCCAACCCGAAGCAGATCGAGGTTTCGCGTCCGGCGAGCACCAATTTGTCGATCGACCAGTCGCTCGTCGAGACGTCGAGCCGTGGCAAGCGCGAAACCCTGCGCAACCTCCTGCGCAGCGAGACGGTCACCACCGCGATCATCTTTTCGAACCGCAAGACCACGGTGCGCGATCTGGCATCCAGCCTGGCGCGCCACGGTTTCAAGGCGGGGCAGATCCATGGCGACATGGAGCAGCCAGAGCGTCTGCGGGAACTCGAGCGTTTCAAGGGCGGCGAGATCAATATCCTCGTCGCATCCGACGTCGCCGCGCGCGGGCTCGACATCAAGGGCGTGAGCCACGTCTTCAATTTCGACGTGCCCTGGCACCCGGACGATTATGTCCATCGCGTCGGCCGCACGGGCCGTGGCGGTGCGACCGGTACCGCGATCACTTTGGTGACCCCGGAAGATGCCGAGGCCGTCGCTGCGATCGAGAAGCTCACGGGTGCGGCCCTGCCCCGCCGTCCGCGTGGCGACGGCGTGGAAGCGCCTGCTGAACAAGTTGAAGCGGCACCGCGCGAGAAGCGGCAGCCCCGTCGCGAGAGGGCGCCCCGCGAGGAGCGGGCGCGTCCCGAGCAGACCGAGCGCAAGGCGGAGACCGTGCCCAAGCGCGAGCCGCGTCGCGAAGAGCGCCGGCCCCGCCGCGACGATCGACGCGATCGCAACGATGATGGGCCGGACGATGGCTGGAACGGTCCGGTGCCGAGCTTCCTGACGGTCGGTCTGACCAACTGATCCCCGTCCCGGGCGGGACGCGAAAGGCCGGATCACCCGCAAAGGCGGTGACCCGGCCTTGTCTTCATTTCGACAGATCGACCACCATGGTGCGCATCAGGGTGAGAGCCGGGTCGAGGCTCGCAATAGGCGCGCGCTCGTTCAGGCCATGCGCGAAGTCGTCTTCCGGCTTCAGGAACATGCCGAGCACGCCGTAGCTCGGAACGCCCTTGGCGCGGAAATAGAGGCTGTCGGTGGCGCCAGCCGCCATCACGCCCGAGATCGGCAAGCCGGGATAGCTGAGGTCGATCCCCTTCCGGACCGCGCGCATCAGATCGGGGCGCAGCGGTGAGGCGTCGCTCGCCAGTGGAGCGCCCAGCGTCGTCATCCTGGCTTTATCATTTGCGGCGACTTTCCAGAGTGTTGCCCGGATATCTTCGACCGACTCCCCAGGAAATATCCGGCAATTGACCGACAGGCTGGCTTTCTGCGGCAGTGCGTTGAGCGCATGGCCGCCGGAGATCATCGTGGGGACGCAGGTCGTTCCGGTCTGCCCAACCCATTCGGGATCGGCGCGCAGCTTCGCCAGCGCTTCGCTGTCCCCCGGATTATCCGCAAAACGCTGCAGGGCGGCGCCCGTGTCGCCACCCAGTTTGGCGCCGGCCTGCCGCAGATAGGAGGCGGTCAGTTCGCTCGTCCGAGCGGGAAAGCGGAAGGCGGCGATGCGCTGTGCGATGGCGGCGACCTCGGCAATGGCGTTGGTCGGGCCGGGCCGGCTCGAATGGCCGCCGGCATCGGTGACCGTGAACTCGAAATCGGCATAGGTCTTCTCGGCACCCTGCACGTAGAAGGCGACCGGCTTGCCAGCCTCGTCCAGCTGCCCGCCGCCGCCGTCGGCGTTGAGCAGAAGCTCAGCCTCTCCGGCATAGCGCTCGGCCAGCCGGGCGGTGGTCGCCATGTCGGTCTCCTCGTCGCCCGACAGCAGCAGAAGGATATCGCGCCGCGGCTTGAAACCCTCGCGCTTCAACTGCATCAGCGTCGAGACGAGGACCGCGTCGCCGAATTTCATGTCGAGCGATCCACGGCCAAAGACGAAGCCGCTTTCCTCGACGGGAGTGAAGGGATCGCGCGTCCAGTCCGAGGGGCGGGCCTCGACCACATCCATATGGCCTGACAGCAGGATTGCCTTGTCCCTGCCGCCGGATGTCCCGCGATAGCGCGCGGCCAGCGAGATGGCGTCGCCCTGGCCTTCGATCACGATGTCCTCTGCAGCGAAGCCGGCCTCGCGCAGCTGCGAGGCGACATAATCGGCCATGCGGCGCATCTCGCCGCGTCCCTGGACGGTCGGAATTGCGATCATCGCCTTCCAGATTTTCAGTGCCTCTGCATGCTGTGCGGGCGATGTCCTGGCGCTGGCCGCCGCGACAGGGCTTGCGGTCAAGGCAAGCGGCGCGGATGCGGCGACAAGGAGAGCGATTTTTCGAAATGAGAGCATAAGGGCAGGCCTCGCAAGATGATGTGCGAGAGTGGTCGACCCACCCACCGCCGTCAATCGCGCTCCCCGCGCGCCGCGTCGACGATCTGCCGGAACTTGCGCCGCCACCGGCCACGGTTGCGCTCGCGCCTGCGCCGACGCCTCTCGCGCAGATTGTCGATCAGTTGGTGCGTTCCCCGCCGCAGAAACCCACGAAACAGTCCGCGATTGGACAGAGGCTCGAACCGCTCGTCGACCGACTCCGGATCGAGCAGGCCACTCGCGCCGATGGCATAGGTGGTATCGCTCGGTTTTTCCGGCTCGAACGGCTCCAGCGTCTTACCGGTCCCCCTCAGGCATTCGATCGCCCCGATCAGCGATCCGGTCCGTTCGAAGGCATTGCGGACCTCCTGTTCGGTCGTGCCGAGATGTTCGGCGAGCAGCCGCTCGCGCAGCATGGCTATGGTCGGGTCGGGCGCATCCTGCCCGCTGCGGTCGATCACGATATCGCATTCGCTGTCGAGGCCCATCGACCGGTTGTTCATGTTCGACGATCCGACCCGCAGCAGCAGGTCGTCGACGATCATCAGCTTGGAGTGGACATAGATATGGTGCCCGCCGGCGGTGACGGGGGTGTAGATCTGAAAGCGGTCCTGCCGGTCGATCTCCGCCAGCGCATAGAAAAGCTCGGCGCGTGCACTGCCCATGACCGCTTCCTGCAGCCAGCCATCGGCACTGACCGGGTTGACGATCACGATCTCCGGACCGTCGGCCTCCTCGAGCCGCTTGGCGATCGCCTCGGCGACGCGTCGTGAAGCGAAATATTGGTTGTCGGCATAGATGAAGCGGCGTGCGCGCCCAATCATGTCGACATAGAGCTGTTCGATCTCGCGAACCTCTTCATGATCCTCGGCCTTCGGCTCCGTCCGCGCGATCGCAACCGCTACATCGCGGTGGAGGGGCTCGACGATTGAAGGCCAGGCGGTGTCATGGACGGTCGGGGGAGGGAGCTGCTTGCCCGTCGCCCTGCGCCAGCGGATGCGCGCCAGTTCGCCGAGCGCCTGTGCTACCCGGCCATCGACGATGCCGGCAGTGTCGTGCCACGGGCGGTAGGGAGCGCCGTTCGGTCGAACCCGGCGCGGGTCGTCGTCGACATGGTCGGGCGTGTCCCAGCGGTCGCAGGTCATGTCGATGCCGCCGCACATCGCCAGGCTGTCGTCGACGACCAGAAGCTTCTGATGGTGGGTGCCGCCGATCGGGTGGCTGCTGTCGAAACATATGTCGATATGGCGGCTCAGGCGCCATCGGGCGAGGGTCATGGCCGAGAAACCTCGCCCGAGCATCTTGAGAAAGCCCATGTTCCAGATCAGCAGGTTGATCCGCAGCTCGGGCCTGCGCTTCGCCAGCCAGGGGATGAAGTCTGCGAGGCAGTTCGGCTCCTCGCGATCGCCGGCATCGGGATCGAGCAGGATACGCGGATCGACGTCCCAGCCAACCAGAATGATCTGTTCGCGTGCCGCCATCATCGCGTCGCGCGCCACCCGGAAATAATCGGCGGCATCAATGATCACGCCGAACCGTTCGGCGTGCTCGACGCGCCAGCAATTCCTATCCGTTCGAAATAGCTCGTCCGACATTCTGACCCTGTTTACGGTCGCCGTGAGGCGGGCGGCAGTCATCCCCGATCGGGTCAACGCCGAAACGACCGGCTGGTGCCATCCCGTCTTTCGATCCGTCGCATCGAAATTCCGGCTGGCCGGGTTCAGGCAGCGACCGAAACGACCCTCTTGCGGGGGCGCCGCCACACCAGGCTTGTCGCCGCCGAGAAGTTGAACACCGCGCCCATGATCGCGCCGGCCAGGCCGGCGAACGACCAGTTGCCGAACTGGTTGATCGCGATCTCCGCCACGCCGACATTGGCGAGCGCGCCGAAGCTGCAGACAACGCAGAACAGAATCAGGCCGGCGAGGAAGGACAGGCCGGTCAGCCGCCTGTCGCGATAGGTGAATTCGTTGTTCATGACGAAGTTGGACATCATCGCGATGAAGGTCGCGGTGAGCTGCGCGGCGATGAAGGTGAAGCCGGCGAGTTTCAGGCCGTTGAGGATAGCGAGGTGGACCAGCAGACCGAAGCCGCCGACGATGCTGAACAGCGCGAAGCGGGGCGGGATGAGGCCGTGGGTCAGCTTCTCGATGATCAGGAACAGGAACTGCGCCAGCACCATGATGCTGATCTTGCTCTCGCCCTCCTGTCGCGTGCGGAAGACATAAGGGACTTCCTCGATCTTGAGCGGGGTGTGCGAGGAGCTGATGATGTCGAGCAGGATCTTGTAGCCCTGCTGCGACAGGTCGTAGATCACGCTGGCGAATATCTCGCGGCGGACCATGAAGAAGCCGCTCATCGGGTCGCTGGTCTGGTTGCCGACGAGCATGCCCGCCATCCGCGTCGCGAAATCGCTCATCTTGGCGCGGGTCGCGTCCCATTCGCCGATGCCGCCGCCATCGGCATAGCGGGTTGCGACGACGATGTCGGCCCCGGTCGAGGTCAGCTTCTCGTACATCTGCTTCAGGATGCGTTCGTCATGCTGGAAGTCGGCGTCCATCACGGCGATGGCGCTGCCGTTCGCGACCAGCGCGCCCTCGATCACCGCCGAGGACAGGCCGCGCCGGCCGACGCGGCGCAGGCAGCGCAGGCGCGGTTCCTCGCGCGCAAGGCGCGACACCTCGGCAAAGGTCTGGTCCGGGCTGTCGTCGTCGACGATGATGATTTCCCAGGGAATATCCCCAAGCGCCGACCGCACCGCTTCCACCAGCGGCGCAATATTCGCTTTCTCGTTATAGGTCGGGATGATCAGCGAGACGTCGGGCGCCGACAATTTGCGGCGCGGCGCCTTCTTGGTTTCGATCATGCTCATCGTGCAGCCCCCACTGACTATCCCCTCGGGCCCGCCTTAGCAGCGGAAGATGTTTTTTGTCGAACGATCGCGTAGAGCGCCGAACGCTCGTCGGACCAGACCGGCCGTAGCCAGTCGGCCTTGGGTCGGTTGGCCGGATCGACCCCCAGCAGCCACAGATGGTCGAACGCTCCATGCGGGATCTGCGCGATGCGGTCGGCGAGCAGCGGTTCTGGCCGGTTGCAGCCGGGCAGGCGCACCTGCGCGCTGCTGTGATAGGCGAATTGGCGCGGGATGGACGGCCCCACCGCGACCAGCTGCGCCCCGGGCATGTCGAACTGGTCGTTCACGAAGGCGTCCCGACGGACGATCGCCATGCTCGGCAGATGGATGATGCGGGGGACGTTCCAGCCGCGCGGGCAGGGCGGGGCCACGAAGGCGATGACGCGCGCGCCGCGCGGTATGCTGGGCAGGACTTTCAGCCAGCGCGCATGATCCTCGGCATAGCTGGCATAGCTGATCGTCGTCGCGACGCTGCGCGCGGTGACGAAGGCGAGCGCGAGCAGCGCGAGGACGGAGGCGGCCGTGCGACCCCAGGCGGGTCGCGGTGCGATCGCCAGCAGACCGATCGCCAGCAGCAGCGGTGCGATCCGCATGTCGGCATAGATCAGCCCAAAAAAGGCATAGGGAATGAAGATGTAGAAGGCCGTCATCACCAGGAAGACGAGCAGCAGGCGGCGGCTCATCCGCATCACGCCGACGATGCCGAGACCGATCAGCCCGACGCAGAGCAGCGCCGACAGGCCCTCCCACTTGACCCAGCGGTCGCGCATCGCGCTTTCGATCCAGCCCCATTTGTCGAAGATCGCGAAGAAGGCGCTGGTCTCGCCCTGATTGTCGCCGCTGCGCCAGGCGACGATCGGGATGAGCGGCAGCGCAAGCAGCAGGCATTCGAGGACGACAGCGCGAACCATCGCCAGGCTGATCTTCCAGCTGGTGACATGGCGGTAGAGCGCATTGCCGACCACGAGCAGGCCGAACACGACCCAGCCGAAGATATGCGCGAAATAGACCAGCAGGCTGCCGAGCAGGATCAGCGGGCGCCAGACTGCCGGCATCTTGAGGCGCTGGTAGCGCAGGACGAGGCCGAACAGCAGAAAGGCGAGCGCGGCGCCCAGCGAGAAATTGATGAAGCCGTAATGGAAGGCATAATTGTAGATCAGCGGCAACGCGAAGGCCGCCGTCGCGGGCAGCTCGCCATGCGCCTCGCGCGCGATCAGCAGCAGGCCGGCGGTCGACAGCAGCGGGATCAGAATGATGACCAACTTGGTCGCCGGCTCCACCCCCATCAGCGGATGCAGCGCATAGACCAGCGCATCGACGCCGAGATTGCCGACCGGCATCCAGTCGATCGAGAAGATCGACGACAGGGTGGGCGCGCCCGCCATGCCCGCCTGGATGTAGAAGCGCCCCATATGGGTGGGGACGTCGTCGAGCGGCGGGAAGGGCGGCCACAGCAAAGGCAGGACCATGAGCAGCAGAAGCAGTGCCACATAGGCTTTCGACTGCCACCAATTCGCCTGCTTGCCGCGTCTGTTCGTCATCGGACTGCCTCGAGAAAGCTGCGCGCGGTTGCGTCCCACCCCAGTGTCCGGGCCCGCGCGAGCCCGGACTGTTCCATCGTTCGGCGCGCGGCCGGATCGCCCAGCAGCTGCCGTAGTGCCGCCGCGATCGACACGGGATCGTCGCCATCGACCAGCAGGCCGGTCACACCATCGATCACCGCATCGGTAGCCCCGCCCGCCCGCCCGCCGATCACCGCCTTGCCGCAGGCATTGGCCTCGAGGAAGATCAGGCCGAAGCCCTCGGTGTCGCCATCGGCCAGGGTGCGGTTCGGCATCGCGAACAGCGTGCAATCCCGGTAGAGGGCGTCGAGCGTCCGATCGTCGATCCCGCCCCGAAAGATGATGCGCGGCGCGGCGGGCGAGGATTCTGCCATCGACCGCAGCCGATCCTCTTCCGGCCCCTTGCCCGCGATCACCAGTTCGACATCGGGAAAGTCGGCCGCGATCAGTCCGAAGCCTTCGATCAGCCGGTCGAAGCCCTTGCGCTCGATCAGGCGTCCGACCGCGAGGACGAAGGGTCGCTCAGCGGGCGCGTCCTGACCCGGCTGGAAGCGGGCGAGATCGACCCCCGGCGTGACCAGGCTGATCCGCTCGGCCGGCACCTGAAAATCGGCGATAAGCCTGTCGCGCGTGAAGCTCGACACGGTGATCACATGGTCGGCCGTGCGCAGCGCAGTGCCGCGCAGGCGGGCGAGGCGGTTGTAGGTCTTCTGCACCACTTCCTCGCCATGGGTGTAGAGGACGATCCGCCAGGGGCCGAGCAGCGCGAGCAGGATGGCGAGCCAGCCGAGCCCTTGCAGCTCGCCTATGACGATCGTCCGCGTGCGCATCCGCGTTGCGAGGATCAGCACGCGCAGCAGCACATAGAGCATCACCGGCAGGTCGACGACCAGCAGGTCGAGCAGCCCGATGCGGCGGCGAAACGCCTCTATGCGAGGCGGACGGAGCCAGGCGATGCGGTGGACCGGATATGTCTTGCCGGCGTCGCTCTCGCGCCAGCCGGGGATGGGCTTGCCTTCGTCGGCGTCGCGCCAGGCGGTGAGGACATGGAGCTGCGACGCGCAGGCGCGGGCGAGCCGATCATAGACCATCGGCGTGCCGCCCACGAGCGGGGGCAGGGCGTTGGCGACCAGCAGGATGGGGCGGGCGCCGCTCAATGCCGGGCAACCTTCAGCAATGCGGTGAGCACCGACCGTTGGAACAGCGCCACGGCGCCGAGCCATACGAGCGCGAGCAGCCCGGCCGCTTCCAGCACCGCGATGATCGGCTGAGCAGGAATGCCGCCGCCCCGTGCCAGGTCGATCGCCGCGCCCGCGAGCCCGACGACCGCGCAGATCGCGACCGAGGGGATGAGGCTGGCGAGCATGTCGCGCAGCGAGAAGAGGCCGAGCGAGATGCCGAGGCGGATCGCGGCGGCCGCATAGACCAGCGACACCCCGATCGTGCCGATCGCGACGAAGATAATGTTGGTCCAGCTGAGCATCGCCAGCATGACGACGCGCGCGGCCTGTTCGGCGAGGCCGAGCAGAAACAGCTCGCGCGCCTTGCCGAGACCCGAAAGCGACGCGTTGAGCACCACGAACTGCCCGGTAATCGCCGCCGCGATGCACAGCCAGGGCGCCGGCGCGATCGATGCCTGCCATTGCCAGCCATAAAGGCCGATGAGGATGGGCGCGGACTGGGTCGCGATGCCGATCAGGATCGGCGAGAAGATGCAGCCGAACAGTCGCATCCGCACCAGCAGCGTTGCATGGGCGTCGATCCCGCTGCGCAACTCATGCGCGACCAGCGGCGACAATATGCTGAGCACCGGCGGCGCGGCATAATTCCACAACATGCGCGGCAGCATCTCGGCCCGGTCGAGAAAGGCGGCGGGGGCGATGCCGAGCGAGCGCCCGACGAACAGCTCGTTCAGGCGTGGCCCGACCTGCCCGAGCAGCACCCCGCCCAGCACCCAGCCGGTGAAGGACGAGATCGAACGCCAGTGCGTCAGCGCCGGGCGCCAGACGAAATCGGGCGGCCGGGCGAGCACCGACAGGCCCAGCGCCACCGCGCCATTGACGACCGAGCCATAGGCCATGGCGATGCTGCCCCAGCCGGCATAGGCCAGCCCGACCGATGTCCCCGCGCCCGCCGCAGCGCCCGCCAGCGTCGCGACGAGGATCGTCTTGAAACGCAACGCTCGGGTGAGCAGGCCGTGGCTCAGCACCTGATAGGGCGCCATCAGATAGGAGAGGGTGACGATGCGCAGTACGTCGGCGATCACCGGCTCGCGGTAGAAACCGGCGATCGCGGGGGCCGCGAGGAAGATGAGCAGCGCGAAGGCGAAGCTGGTCAGCATCGCCATGCCCAGCGCGGTGCGCACCATCGGCCGGTCGAGTTGGGGCGCGGCGATCAGGAACATGTTGACGCCCGCGCTGCGCAGCGTGGCGGCGATCACGACGGCCGCCAGCGCAATCGAAAAGGCGCCGATTTCGTGCGGCGACAACAGCCGCGCGACGATCAGGCTGGCCGAGAAATCGATCACGAACTGGACGATCGTCTGGATGCCGACGATCCGCGCCATCGCGCTGCCGCTCATGCTCATCGCGGCCCGGCTCCATCACGGCCGGGCGCGCGGCATCGGCAATCGCCCGTCACTCCCCCCTCATGATCCGAACGCACGCCATCCCCCAAGCCGGCCACCCCGCCACCTTATGGAAGGCGCCGGAATTCGCCAGCGATTCATGTAGGTGACGGGAGAGGGGCGCAACTCTGCGAGGTCGTACGCAGCGCGAAACCCAGGAGCAGCGAGCGTTCTTGTTCATGTGGGGACCTGATGATCCGGTGTCGCCTTTATGCGAGGCCCATAGCCGGACCGCGGAGAAGCCTAGTCGATGCGCAGTAGCGTTGCGGAGCGGCGGTGCAGAGGTGATGCGAGAGTTGACGGCTGACTCAAGGGGGCTCGATCTCGGCTCGCTGTCCGGTCGTTCACCGCTCCAGCCGGTATGCCTTCACGAGTGTTGCGGCCGGCACCCTCCACGCTTCGCTGATCGATCGGATCATCGCGAGGGTCAGCGGGCGCTTACTCGAAAGGATTTCTGTCGCGCGCGACTGGCCGATAAGCGCAGCAAGCTCGGCACGGCTATGACCTTCGGCTTCCATCACCGCTTCGATCGCTTCGACAGGGTCGAGATCATCGACTGGCCAGCGTTTCGCTTCATAGACTTCCACCAGTGTCGTCAACACATCGATGAGATCGAATTCGTGACTACCGGGTTTGGCATCCCACAGCGCTTCGATTGTCTTGAGTGCAGCCCGATGATCCTCGTCATCGCGGATTGGACGGACATCGAAGCGGAAGGGCTCTTTCAATTCCATGTGTAGAAATCCTCAGTAGTCGCTCACGATCAGGGCATCGATCCTGTCATAGTCCGCATGGGTGCCTATGAACTTCACGAAGGCAATCTGAGCGTCGAACTTGAATGCGACGATCAGACGATAGGCACCGCTGGCTACCTCGAAGCGAACGCGCTCGCCATTGAGCACCTTGGCTTTCGAAAATGCCCCGACGACGTCGGTTGTCGATTGCCAGTCGGCTGCCTTGGTAAGGCTTGCTCAATGTGCAAGAGAGGCTTTTGCTGCCGGATTTCGGGCGGCAAAGTCCACGATCGTTGAGCGCGCGATTATCCTCACACCGTCACGATAGTATTTCCCATAATGGGAACAAGTCATCTTTCCCGTAATGGGAAATGGTCGTGGTGGGCCTCTTCAGCACGTCTCGGGGATGATCGAGCGTCGCCGGGTATATAGCTCCTATGGCCATTCTGAACGGCCTGCCAGCTGTGTTCGCGCTAGAGCGTTTTCGAACCAGATGGAATCATCTGGTGACTCGGAAAGCGCGGTAAAACAATAGTCTAGAGCGATCCGTGCGATGCAATCGGAACGGATTTCGCTCTAGCCTGGGCCTCCGCGAAAAAAACGACACTCACCGGCGGAGTGAATCGAGTACCCTCCAGCCATTGTCGCCCGGCCGCTTTACGTGCCAGAAGCGCCAGCCGTTGACGTTGGTTCCTGTGATGGCACAGGCAGCATCCGAGGGCGTGTTCCGCCGTTCCCCGTCGCCGCCGATCCAGGCGCCGTCCTTGATCTCGGCCGTGTAGGTCTGGCCTTTGTAGGTCACGCGAAGCTGCGCTCCGTTGGGAAGAAATACCCCCTTTACCGTGAGACCGCCGACGGGAAGCACCTGAGCGTCGACCACTTCCTCCCCGGCATCAAGGCCGAGGAGGCCGCGTATCACGTCGTTGTAGGTCATCGCCTCGGTCGCTCGTCGGACGGTCAGTTCCTTATATACCTCGAAATCGATCTCTATCGTCGCCATTTCAGACTCCTATAACTGCTAAAGAAGCGATAGCTAAAATAGCAGAAAGAGATCTAATGACAACTATCGCTTGGTGGTGGCGACCAGCGCCCCGGCATGCTTCCTGTTTGTCAGGATTTGGCAGGCACAATGTCGCGAATCGGCGGGCATCCTTTCGGGCCCGGTCCGGATCGGCAGGCTGCAGAGGAAGAGTGCGATCGTGCAAGGCTGGTTCGCCATCGAGGTTGAGAAGGATCTCAAACTGATCCGCCTGACCATGGGAGGCTTCTTCGAAAGCGCGACCATCGTCGAGATGCGCGCGCGCATGGTCGAAGCCATCGCGACGCTGGCATGCGCGGCCAATGATCATCTCACTCTGTGCGACATATGCGAGATGGATATCCAGAGTCAGGAGCGCGTCGGCGAGTTCGCAAAACTTGTCGGCAGCGATGATGTCCGTTCTCGCCGTCTGGCTTTCGTGACCGCGAGAAGCCTCGCGAGGCTGCAGGCGAAACGGCTGACGTCGCGAGAGGGGGTGGCGTTTTTTACGGATAAGGGTGAGGCTGTCGACTGGCTCACAAGTTGAAGAGCGGTGCCGAGTATCGCCGCCCTGGTCGTCATGATGCCGTCAGCGGAAGCGTCGAACCACAGATATGCAGAGCCTGACGCAGCCATCCGCACATTCGCGTGAGCGGAATGGCCATATGGCCGGAAAGGTTGGGAGGATGGCGCACCCGAAGGGATTCGAACCCCTGGCCTCTGCCTTCGGAGTGAACCGCCCCGGCTTTCCCGGAGGCATTTTCAATTGAGTCATGCAACCATATCGAGGGTCTCTTTGGCTGCATAGTAATTTGCCTCGGCCTCGGCGGGTGGGATGTAGCCGATGGGGCCTTAGAGGCGCTGGTTGTTGTACCAATCGACCCAACGCAGGGTCGCCATTTCCACGGCTGATACGCTCGGCCAGGATCGCTGCCGCCAGATGATCTCGGTCTTGTAAAGGCCGTTGATGGTCTCGGCCAATGCGTTGTCGTAACTGTCGCCGACGCTGCCGACCGAGGGCACGAGGTTGGCCTCGGCCAGACGCTGGGTGTAGTTCATGGCAAGGTATTGAACGCCCCTGTCGCTGTGGTGGATCAGGCCATCTTCCGGCCCCGGCCTGCGAGCATGGATCGCCTGCTCCAGAGCATCCAGAACAAAGCTGGCGGTGGCTGAAGTGCTGACCTTCCAGCCCACGATCCGGCGGGCATAGGCGTCGATCACGAACGCCACGTAGACGAACCCGGCCCAGGTGTGCACGTAGGTAAAATCGACCACCCACAGTGCGTTCGGCCGTTCAACCCGGAACTCACGATTGACCTTGTCCAGCGGGCACGGGGCTTTCGGGTTGCTGACCGTGGTGACCGTAGTCTTGCCACGCCGGACACCTGCAAGCCCCATGGCCGCCATCAGCCTTTCCACGGTGCACCTGGCGACTGCAACGCCATCGCGCAGCAACTGATGCCAGACCTTGCGCGCGCCGTAGAGGCCGGAACTGGCCTCGTACACACGCTTGATCTGTGCCTTGATCTCGTCATCGCGGCGGGCACGTGCGGGGCGCCTGCCGGGATCGACCTGGCGACGGGCATGCTCATGATAGGAGGACGGGGCGACTGCCAGTTCCCGGCAAATCGGCTCGATACCCAAATCCTCGCGGTGCGCGTCGATGAACGACATCACCATTTGCCTTGGCGGTCGAGCTCCGCCTGCGCAAAATACGCCGATGCCTTGCGCAGAATCTCGTTAGCCCGCCGCAGTTCCTTGACCTCGCGCTCCAACAGCTTGAGCCGGGCCTTGTCGTCGGCGGCCTGCGCCGCTGGTGCCGTTCGTCGGCTCGCCTCCTCACGGCACCAGCGGCGCAGCGTCTCAGCCGTACAGCCAATCTTGCCGGCGATCGAGGTCATTGCCTCCCACTCCGAGCCGTAATCAGCGCGATGCTCGCCAACCATCCGCACCGCTCGTTCACGGACTTCAGGCGAAAACTTGTTCCGGGTCTTGCTCATAACGAAAGCTCCTTCTCACAAATAGGAGCCTCCGGGAAAGCCGGGGCGGTTCAGTCCTTTGGGTAGAAGCGCTCAACTGGTTTGATGAAGCCCTCGGGCGAGCGTTTATTCTCGTGGCTGTCGGCCGGAATCTGGTTACGAGAGCGGGTTAAAACTGGCTCGGGATATGTCGGGCAAGTGGACGATCTTGTCGAATTGGTAGGATGCGTTCCGCCGCGTTGTTTAGCAATAGCTTCGGGACGCTTTTGGCAGGTTGAGCCGGCTAATGCAGGCCTGGACGGCGCTGGCACGGGGAAAGTGCGACGAGCGCGTGTTGCATCGTTGGGATGCATCAGCAGATTGTCGGGTTTGAGCGTAAGGTGGCGAGGTCGGCGAGCGGCTGGTGCGCTGAACCTTTTGAGGGGGGGCAGCGGCATCAGGCGTATAAGCGTGAGGCAGTATACCGGCCGATTTCGGACATTTTCTGGTCTGCGACAAGAAAGGTCAGTGCCGATGTCTCTCAGCGGGGCGCTCTCCCAGCGGCAAGACAGTCAGGTGGACTTCCACCTTTCCGGCCCGCTCGAAGGTTAACGTCATTGGTAGCGTGTCACCGGCGACGAGTGGCGCATAGAGACCTTCGAACATGAGGTGGTAGACGCCGGGCTGCAGCGTTGCCTGCCCGCGCCCAGGGATCGGCAAAGCGTCGAGATCCCGCATACGAGCGATGCCGTTGTCGACTTTGGATGCGTGAAGCGTCACCCGCTCAGCCCAGGGGCTGCTTGCCGCGATCAGCCGATCTTCGACAGGCTGGTTGTTGACGATCGTCAGATAGGCTGCACCGGTCGACGCACCGCCTGGCATGGCCGGCGCCCATGGATCGACGATAACGATCGGGCCGCTGGCCTGTACTTCGCTCTGGTCGGCATGCGTACCGTTGGTCGAACCATGCGGTGACAGATATGTCGTCAGATAAGCCGTCGCGGATAGCAAGGCTGTGAAGATCAGCAATTCGGCCATTATCGCCCGCCTCAGCCAGACACGCGACGAGTCCTGGCTGGTGAGATGTGGTGTGAGCACGAGCTTGTTGATGCCGGCGACCGAGAGCAGCAGTACTGTCAGCCCCAGCTTGGTGAGCAGACCCTTCTCATACGCCAGCGCAAGGTCCAACCGGAATTCGAGCAGTTGCGCGGCGGTCGTCAGTGCCGCGACAAGCAGGGCTGCAACGACCCAGACCGCTTGCCGGCTGAACCGGCCGACCAGTTCGTGGAAGTCCGGCGAGGCGGTGCGGCCGGCGAACAGCAGGATCCAGAGGCCGCCGCACCACCAGGCGGCGGCAGTAACGTGCAGGACGATGGTGATTGACGTCAGCATCCCTCGGGAGGCGGAATGGCCGACGACGCCGAACGCGACGAGGATCAAAAGCGCGCCAATGGGTCCGGTGCGGCGTTCTGTGTTGAGCGCCAGCCATAGGCCACCGATCAGCTGCAGGCCGAGGGCAACGCCAAGCGGTGACAGGAAGATCGCATCGAGCGTCGCGGTATCCGCATCGCCGCCGAGCCGCAGGAAGAAGATCAGCGCCGTCGCGCAGGAGGTGAGGACGAGCAGACTGCCGGCAAACCGGACCAGACTGGACGGGAGCTGCGGCGGCGTCTTGAGGCCCCACGCGAGCGACACACAAACGATCACCGTCCCGGCCCCGGTCAGCGCCCCAGCGTAGCCCAGCGCCTTGACGATGGCAGCGATTGCCTCGAGCATCTCAGGGCTTGGGCGCGCGCAGAACGACGATGATGCTGCCTTCGACGACATGACCGTCGCGCGACAGCGCCCGCCAGCGTATCTCGTTGCGGCCACGCGCAAACCCCGGTCTGGCTGCGGTGAAGGTCAGCGCGCGTCCGGTCGGCGTAAAGGACAACTGCCGCTCGCCCGCTGCCGTGACGAGCGTCAGCGATGTCAGTGAAGCGGGCTCTAGAAAAACCAGTGTCAGCACAGGCGGCGATTGGGTAAGTACGCTGCCACTTGCCGGACTGGAGCTGCGCAACGCCGTATGGGCCTGGACGGCGGCGGGCACCGCTATAGAGATCAGGGCCAGCGCCGTGCGAAATACTCTCGTCATTTGCTTTCGTCCTTTCGGAGCCAAGGGTCGGCGAAGCGCGGATCGTGCAGCAACGCCTCGTCGGTCAGGGCGTTGAGGAAGGCGATGACGTCGGCCCGCTCCTCGCGGTTGAGAGTGAAACCGGGCACGAATGAGCTTTTGAACGGATTTGTGCGCCCGATACCGGCGTGCGGCCCCGACGCGATCGTCCGCCCGCCGGCGGCATAGTGATCGAGCACGCCGTCCAATGTGGCGATCGAGCCGTCATGCATATAAGGCCCGGTCACGGCGATATTGCGCAGGCTGGGCGCGCGGAAGCGGCCCATATCCTCGGGCTTGCCGGTAATCTCCATTATGCCGGGGCTGGTTGCTGGATAGGCGCCCTTGCCGTCGAGATTGTAGAGGCCGGTATTATGGAAGGCGATCTCCCCGCCCTTGTTGCGCTCGTGCAACACCGTGTCGGCGAGGTTTATGCCGTTGTGGCAATGGTGACATTCGAGCCGCTCGGAGAAGAACAGGGCTTCGCCGCGGATCGCGGCATCGGACACGGCATCGACATCGCCCTCGTAGCGATAGCGGTCATAAGGCGACCGCATCGACACGATCGAACGCTCGAACGCGGACAATGCCCGCACGATGGTCGCAAGCGAGATCGCTCCATCTACCTCGGGAAAGGCTTCGGCGAACAATCGCCGATAGATCGGCTCGGCCGCAAGCCGCCTCACCATCTCCTGCTCTTTCCCCGCCAGACCCAGTTCGATCGGTTCCTGGCCGATCAATGGGACCAGCGCCTGCTGCTCGAGATGTCTGAGCATCGGGTTGGCCCAGGTCAGGACCGGGAAATAGGCGACGTTCACCAGCGACATCGAGTTGCGAGGCGTCGACTGACCAGTCACGCCCGTGGCGACCGCGCGCCCATCGGCAAAGGCGCGGGATTGCTGATGGCAGCTTTCGCATGACATCGTGCCGTCTGCGGACAGGCGCTTGTCGTAGAAAAGGTGCCGTCCCAGTTCGACCTTCGCCGCTGTCGTCGGATTGGCCGCGGGTTCCATCGGCCTTGGCGCCCAAGCCGGCAGACCAAAGTCGTACCGGCTGGGCACCATCGCGTCGATCGGCTGCAAGGGCGACTGTCGATGTTGGGCATGGGCGATGCTGAACAGCATCACCACGGCGGACAAGGCCAGCGCAATGTTCGATGCGCGCTGCATGGTCAGTCGGCCCGCACCCACTGCTGCCCAGCCGACGGCTTGCCCTCCCAGGCCAGACCCAGCCGGTCAAAGATTGCCGCGCAGTCACCGTCCCCCGGAAAGGACATGCAGCCCGAAGCGGACTTCGGCGCGTTGACGGTGATATCGGTGCTGGCCAGAAGCGCGCCAATATCCAGAATTACCGTCGACTTGGCTGGATCGAATCCGGCGAGCCGATAGGTCGGGCGATTGGGATTGGCGCAGGCGACCTTCGGCGCGGCCATGGGTGGTCCATCACCGCACGCCGTGCTGCCAAGGTGGATGGAGAAGCCGGTCGCCGCATTCGGGCCGTTCGCGCCGCCGCTGGTTTCCATATCGACCCCGGTGAACTTGTAGCCGATCCGCCATGGCCATGTCATGCCCGTCACGTTGAGCGGTGCGGCGGCCAGCGTCGGGTCCTGATGGTTGATCGCCTGGGGCACGCCGATATCGAACACGAGACCGCGATACTCGCCTTTCGGCACGGTGCCGCGCACGACCCGGTTGGTCCCCGCATTGCCGTTGCAATTGCCCGTGCCATCCTCGAAGTCGAGCAGCGTGACCTGATCGTTCTGCCACTGTTCGTTCGGGGACAGTGTCACCGGCACCTCGCGTCCCTTTGCGTCGATCAGGCGTACGGCCGAAACATAGAAGCGGATGTCCTGAAAGCGCAACGCCGCCTTTGCCGTGCCGACGCCCGCATAAGCCTTTCCACAACGCGCCGCCTCCGCGCCGACCCGTGCGTCGAAGCGGATTTCGACGGGCTGTGTCTGGGCGAGTGCAGGCACGCTGAGGGTGGCCGCAATCAGGGCTAGTCCACCAGTGGTCATCGATCGCATATCATTCTCCATTCCATACCTATCATGTGCATCGACGTGCGCGGCGACTGGACATTCAGAAGGATGCCGATCCCCGAATACCGATCGTCCTCGGCGGCACGCGAGTTGCGAAGGCCACGGGGTTCGGGAAGATCTGGTCTCGCTCATTCAGCAGATTGTCGCTGAACACGCCCAAGGTGTATCGTCCGAAGTCGAACGTGATGCTGCCGTTCATAAGGTCCAGCCTGTCGCCTTGCGCCGTTAGATTGGCAGTGCGCTGTGCAAAATTGCCGGCGCCCCGCCGATTATAGTCCACGCGCAGGCGACCTTCGACGCTGGCGGAAAGATCGGCATGCGCTTCGACGAAGAAGGTGAGGTTGGACTTTGGAATGTAGTTGAGCCGATCGCCCCGCGCATAGGCGCTTCGAGGAGCGACCGATACGACCTCCGTATCGAGCAGCGCGCCGGCGCTGCCTAGCGCAAGCCACGGCAGGGGGCGAAGTTCGAGTGACCAGTCGATCCCCTTGATCTGTGCGCGGCCGACATTTCCGGTGAAACCAACTCCGATCGAATTGGCGATCGTTGATACCTGCATGTCGCTGTAGCGGCTGATGAAACCAGCGACCTCACCAGTGAGCAAACCGTCCGCCGTCGCGAACTTCGTGCCGACCTCGTAGCTCCACAGCTTTTCCGGCCCGAACGCAGATGGGATCGCCGGATTGACGACGTTGAACCCACCGCTGCGGAAGCCTTTCGCAACGCTTGCAAAAATGTTCCAGCGCTCGTCGAGACGATAGGAGACGTAAACCCGCGGATCGACGGAATCGAATGTCTGGTCGGCCTGGTTCGCCGAGGGTGACTGCTCCTTATCGGAAAAATAGCGCAGCCCGCCGCCGATCTCGAGCCGGTCTGTCAGGTCGAAGCCGGTGTTGGCATAGACCGATAGGCTGTCGCTTCTGATGCGCGCGATGTTGGGGAAATTGACCGGGGTGCCGATAGTGCCGTTCGCGGGTCCGAGAAGGTAGAGGGTGTTGTTCGAATAGTAATCGCCATGCCGGTACAGACCGCCCACAGCCCAACGCCAGCGACGATCGCTGTCCGAGCTTAGCCGCAGTTCCACGCTTTGCGCCTTGTCATCATTGTCGAAGCGGAGGAACCGGCCATTGCCTGCGAACGGGCTGTAGAATGCGCCCCTCGACACGTTGCGGAAGGCAGAACCGACCGCAAGCAGGTTCACGCCGCCAAGATCCCAGTCGGCGGTCAGACTATAGAGTTCATGATCGTTGGAGGCAGGCTGTACGGCTCCCGGAGCAAAGGCTGGCAAGATCAGATTGCCATCGGCATTCTCCCCATTGCTAAGCGAACCGACGTCATTGCGATGAATCTGCACCATTGGCGTCAGCGTGAGGCTGTCGGTAAGCTGGACGAGGGCTTTTACGCGGATTTCGAACAGCTCGCCGTCGTTGATGGTGCGGCGACGCGCGGTCGGGGCGTCGATCCAGCCGCCCAGGTTCTCGTAGATGCCGGAGACGCGAAGAGCGATTTGATCGCTGACGGCAATATTGGCAACGCCCGTGACCCGCTGCGACGCGGCACCGCCTTTCGTACTCCAGAGTTCCGCGTCAGCACTCAGACTCGTCTCGCCGATGATCGGCGCCCGGGTCAGGAAGCGAACCGTACCGCCCAGCGAGCCCTGCCCATAGAGCGTGCCCTGAGGCCCGTTCAGTACCTCGATCCGTTCCACGTCAAGCACGCGCAAGTCGAGCGGACGCCCCAGTGGACCGTCGGCGGCGATGTTGTCCAGATAGATGCCGACCTGCGGAAAGTTGCCGCCGCCATCACCGACGCCACGCAACATCGCGCGGTTTTGCGCCATGCCGGTGACGACGTTGATCAACTCGGGAACCGCGAAGGACAGTTCCTGTAGCGTGGTGATCCGGCGTTGCTTCAGTTCCGCGCCGTCGATCGTGTTGATGGTGATCGGCACGTCGATCAGCCGCTCTTCGCGCTGCTGCGCGGTAACGACGATTTCGCCGGGATCGGCGATGCTCTCTGCGGCTTGCTGGGCGTGGGCAAGCTGCATGGGCATGGCAGCAAGCAATGCTGCGATCGTGATTCGAGAAGCGGTCATGATTTCCCCCTTTGGGAAGTGATTGTTGGGCTGATCCTGGATTGAGTGCCGGCTCGCTTTGCTGCCGCTGTGGTGGCGGTATCGACCCGGGCATCCACGAAATTCATGCGATCCGTCGGCTTGGCAGCGCGGTGAGCCTGCGTCCGTCGGCGACGCCGCCAATGCAGTAGGCCGGTCACAAGCAGGAAAGTCGGCGCAACACCGACCAGTACGGCAAGGATGCGCACAGGAAGCCCGCCGACAGATCCGTCGTGCAAGGGACGAACCCAGGCGTTGATCGCGCTCCCCGGACCATCAGTGCCGATAGTCTGAGAGGCGATGATCTGGCCCGACCGCTGATCGACGAAGGCATAGCTTCCCGGAAACCGCCGATGCGGGTCGCCCGGCACCTGCACGCGAATGCGATAGGGCACATCCGCGTCGCCAGGTACGTCGATGAAGGCCAGTTCCCCAGCCGGAAAGACCTGCCGGGCTGCCTTCAGCGCGGTGGAAATCGGCAGCACGGGGCCCGTGCTTTCGGGCGATCGCGGGTCCGGTACGGGCGCGGGTGACAGCAAGGCCGCCTTGACGCTTGGCAGGGCAAGGATGACGCCTGTGGCAACTAGAATGACAAGGAAGATGCTGCTGGTCACGCCGGAAAGCTTGTGCAGATCGTGCAACCGCCGGATCGGCGCGGCACGCCGCTTGAATGACAGCGCCTTGCGCCAGCTTCCCCTTGGCCACCAGGCGATGATCCCGGTCAGTAGCAGGACCAGGGTGACGACGCCTGACCAGCCGACGATCTGCATCCCGATGTCGCCCGCCAGCAATTCCATGTGCAGTTGGTACAGCCAACTCATCAGGTAGCCGCCCCAGGGCGCCACGCGCACGATCCTGAGGCCATCGGGCGAGAACCAGACCATCTGGCGGGGCGGATGCTGCACACCCTCTGCGGCCGGCGGATAGAAGCGGGCCGGGATCGCGCCGCCCTCGCCCGTGACTTCGAACGACCATTTGCCCGCAGGATCGAAGCCCGCCGCGCGCCCGGTTGCCAGCGCCCGATCCCAGACCGGGGATGCCCAGCCGGGGCCGGGTGCGGCGGTTTCGCTACGTGCTTCGGGATGCAGCGCCTGGTCGATCCCGACATAGAATACCAGCGCTGATCCGGTCAGGCCGATCAGCGCGAACAGCAGGCCGAGCGACAGGCCGAGCCACAGGTGGATGCGTCGGATCGCGATCCGCCAAGTCCGCCCGATCTCTGCCGCCCGGCCAGCCATCGTCAGAACCGTGCCCGGACCGCGCCGAACAGGCTACGTGGATCGGCGGGTGCATGGAGGCGCTGAGTCCCGTCGAACCAGACATATTCGTAACGGTCGTTGGTCAGGTTGCGAACCTGCGCCGACACCTCGATCGCCTGGGTGATGCGGTAGGCAAGCTCCGCCGTGACCTGGAAATAGTCGCCATAGCGGCCCTGATTGTTCGCGGTGTTGAGTTCGTAGGAGGACTGGCCGTTGCCCCATAGCGAGGCGCGCCAGGGCAGAGTGGCCGGTGCCCATTCGATCCCCGCCGTGAATACGTTGCGGGGGACATGGTCGATCTCGTTTCCTGCGGTCAACGGCGCTGCCGGATCGGGCACCCGGATCACGGCCTTCTGATGCGACCAACTGGCCCAGGCCGAAAGGCCGGGCAAAGGTTGAACGCTGGCCTCAAGGTCAAAGCCGCGACGCCTTGTAGCCCCGAGATTGTCGAACTCTCCCGATGGATCGTTAAGCCGACGCCGCAACTCGCCGCTTGCCGTTTGCTGCCACACAGCGGCACGCGCCGTCAGCCAGCGACCGCGCGACAGTTTTACGCCTGCCTCGAAGCCTTCATTGATCGACGGGTCGAGATCGCGCACGCGCGGCGGCACGACAAAGGCACCCGACCCGGCTCCGATCTGGAAGGTCCGGCCGAAATTGCCATAGGCTGTGACGCCTTCGACGGGAGTGATGGCCACCGACAGCTTGGGCTGGTTGATCGTGCCATAGTCGTTGACCGGGTAGCTCAGTCCGTTCAGCCGGTTGGTGAAATTGCCGCTCACCCGGTCGATCCGCCATGCAGGCGTGATCGTCAGCCAGGCGAGCGGCGTGATGATCGCCTGCGCATAGGCGCCGCCCACGGTCAGATCGAAATCCTGATCGCGGGTGGCCGTGACGAGGGCGCGGCGATTGGTGGTCCAGCGCAGGCTCTTGTTGTCCTGCCACTGCACATCGCCGCCCGCCTCGGCCATCAGCCAGCCGGCAGCGTGCCAGTGTAGCCCGGTGACAAAGCCGTAATGCGTTTCTTTGGTGAGCCGCCGCTGCTGCGCGACGCTGGCCGAGAAGCGCACATAGCGATCATCCCGGTTCGTCGTCGCATAGCCAACCGCCGTCAGCGACAGATTAGAAGCCAGATCGGCATCAAGGTGCAGGCTGTATTCGCCAAGCCGCCGCTTGCCTCCGTCAGTTTCTGAAACCGCATAGGAAAGCCGCCGGTTGGTGTACGCGTCGGCATCGGTCAAATAGCCCGGTTCGTCGGCCTCGCTGCGGCTGTGGCGAACGATCAGCCCCAGCCTTGCCGGCCCGAAATCATAGAACCACTTGCCCGCGAGATTCAGCCGCTCGAGATCGGCATGGTCGCGATAGCCATCGGTCTGGCGATAGGAGACCAGATAGTTCTGGCTGAACTTGCCCCTTTCCAGACCGGCGGAGGCCTGCGCGTCATAGGTGCCGAACGCGCCGACGATGCCCCGCGCATCGAGATAGGTGCCCCCGATCCGGGTCTTGATATTGGCGCTGCCGGCTATCGCGTGAAGCCCCCAGCGCGGGTCGGACGTGCCGCGCACCAGCTCGACCGACGCGATATCGAGCGGCGAGACGAGGTCGATGAAATCCATCCGTCCGGCATTGTCGTTCGACGGCACGCCATCGATCAGCAGCTTGACCGCATTGATCTCCCCCTCGCCGTTGAAGCCGCGGATCGAGAAGCGGCCCGAGGTCGTGCCCTGGTTAAAATCGGTCAGCACCACGCCGGGCAGCCGCGCGAACAGTTCCCAGGCATTGTCGACATTCTGCCGCTGCGCGATATCGCCGCCCAGCACGTCGATCGAGGTCAGGACATTGGCTGTCGAGCGCACCATCGACCTCGCGGTGACGACAATCTCGTCCCCGCCGATCGCGACCTGCGTGTCGGCACGCTGCTTTGTGTCGTTGCGATCGGACCCCGGCGAACCACTAGAAGCCGACTGCGCCAGTGTTGGCGACGTCATGGCGGTCGTCAAAATGAGAAAGGCGGACAATATTTTCATGAATTAAGAGCTCTTCAGAAACAAAAGGGGTTTGATGCTGACGGATCAGCGATTGTTGATCGCGTTTGCGTAGCGCTTCGATACCTCGGCCCAGTTCACGACCTGCCACCAGCCATCGAGATAGTCGGCGCGGCGGTTCTGATATTTGAGGTAGTAGGCGTGCTCCCACACGTCATTGCCGAGGATCGGCGTGCCCTTGACCTCGGCAACGTCCATCAGCGGATTGTCCTGGTTGGGGGTCGAGGTGATGGCGAGCTTGCCGTCTTTGCCGACGATCAGCCACACCCAGCCGGAGCCGAAGCGCGCCGTGCCCGCCGCCTTGAACTGCGCCTTGAAGGCGTCGAGCGAGCCGAACTGGGCTGTGATCGCCCTGGTCAATTCGGCAGACGGCTGGCCAGCTTCGGCAGGCGGCGCCATCGTCGTCCAGAAGAAATTGTGGTTCCAATGCCCGCCGGCATTGTTGCGCACGGCGGCGGGCAGGGTGCCTGCCCTTGCCACCAGCTGCTCCAGCGTCTGGCCGGACAGGGCCGGGTCGGCCGCGACCACCTTGTTCAGATTGTCGACATAGGCCTGGTGGTGCTTGTCGTGATGAATGATCATGGTCTGCGCATCGATCGCCGGTTCGAGCGCATTGGCGGCATAGGGCAGCGGCGCCAGCGCAAATGCCGGCTTTGCAGGCGCAGCGGCGCTGGGGTTCTGTGCAGAGACGGGGCTCGAGATCGATGCGGCGGCGAGCAGGAGAGGCAGAAGGCGCATGATGTTTCTCCCATGCATCGGGTGGGACGGGAGGGGTGTGGCACTCGTCATGGCTGGCGGGCGCAGGCGAGCAGCGCCTCGATCTGCGGGATCAGCGACCGCCGCGCTGCGGCAGAAACGCATCGCCCGACGGGGTATCGGTGTTGACGGAAAACGAGGTGGAGATCGCAATCGAGCTCTGTCCGGCCCGAAGCCTCGAGCCGCGTCCAGAAAGCTGGCAGTTCCAGCCGATCGCGTCGTCCGCTTCCGTCGATCCGGACGAGTTCGATACGCCCATCGACCAGCGAAATGCGCTCTTCCGGCACGGGGCGGCGGCCGAAGATGTAGAGCGCGACGGCCAGTGCGCCGATATCGAGCAAGGCGAAGACAAGGACCGGCCAAGCCCCGATCATGACGAAGCGGAGGGAAACCAGAACGGCGGCGACCGCCGCGCCGATCAGGACATATTTGCCAGATACCGGCAGCGTGGATCGCGGCGCGACCATCCTGATTTCGCAGTCAGGCAGCCGCGCCGGACTCCAGGGACCCTCCTTGGACCCCGGCCATTGGGTTGAAGGTACGTGCGTGTTCATGGCTGCACCTGCGCGATCATGATGCGGCTCTGGAGTGACGCGCTTATGTCGTCGATCATGAAGCCGCCGATCCGGTAGATCACGCAAAGGCCGATCAGCAGCCAGGCCGAGCGGCGGATCTCACGTAGCCACGCGATGGAGCCCGAATTCGTGGGCTTCATCGGCTCGCTCCTGCCACCTTGAACGCGTCGCGCACCCGGTCGGGGAAGCTGGCGTACATCGAGGTCATGATCGCCTGGACCTCGGCCGGGGCCGTCTTGGTCGAGCCCGCGTTGAACGGCGGTTGCGGATCATATTCGCAGCCGAGCTGCACCCCTTGCGCATAGGTGGCGTCGCGCAGTTCGGCGACCATGCTGAGGCCGAAATCGAGTCCGGCAGTGACGCCCGCACCGGTGATCCGGTTGCGGTCGCGCACCACGCGCTCCGACACGGGCGTCGCCCCGCAATCGGCCAGCGTTTCCAGCGCGGCCCAGTGGGTCGTCGCGCGATAGCCCTTGAGCAGCCCGGCCGCGCCGAGCACCAGGGCTCCGGTGCAGACCGATGTCACATATTGTGCCCGCGCGCCGCGATCCGCGATGAAGTTGCGCGTTGCATCATCCTTGATCGCCGCCAGCGTTCCAACGGTGCCGCCCGGCACGAACAGGACGGTCAGGTCTTTCGGGCACTGATCGAAGGTCGCGGTCGGGATGATCGTGACCCCGGTGTCGCTGGTCATCGGATCGCGCGTCTTGCCGACGAGATGCACGGTCGCGCCCATCAGCGCCGCGAACATATATTGCGGACCGATCAGGTCGAGGATCGTCATGCCCGGATAGCAGAGCATGGCGATCTGATCGGCCTTCACCCAGCCCGGCGGCATCCCGCTCATGTCATGGTCGGGCTGCGCCGAAGCCCCGGTTTGTGCTGATGCCGATCCCGTCGCCAAGGGCGACAGGATTGCCATGAGCAGGGCCGTCCGCCGATCGAGCGTCTGCATCAGAAGCCTCCCTTCAGCGTGAGGAAGGCCGAGCGCGGCTGGGTCGGGATGACATAAGGACCGCCGAAATATTGATATGGCTCCAAGCCCTTGTTGCCCAGCAGATTGGTGACCGAGATAGCCAGCGACACCGGTCCGAGGTCGTAGGATGCCTGCGCGTCGACCAGCGCCAGCCCCTTGATCGACGCGCTGTTGGGCAGGGTCAGTTCCCGCCGCGAAACGGCGGTGACGCCAGCGCCTAGCGCGAAACCCTGAAGCGCGCCGTCCCTGAAACGATAGCGTGCGGCAAGCCTGCCGCTGTGCGCCGGCACGGCCCGCAGCCGGTCGCCGACGGGCAGGCTGTTGTCCCGCGTTACCTTTGCGTCGGTATAGGCATAGTTGAACAGCAGCGAGAAGGACGGGGTCGGTTCGTAGATCAGATCAAGCTCGGCACCCTGCGCGCGCTGCTCGCCGGTCTGGATGCTGGCGAAGGGAATTACCGGATCGGCGGTCACGACGTTCTGCCGGGTGATGCGGTAGAGCGAGGCGGTGCCGGTCAGCCCCTTGATCGGCGCGGCGAACTTGAAACCGCCCTCCCAGGCCTGCGACGTCTCGGGCTTGGGCACGATCGTATAGAAGCCGCCGCCGACGACGCCCTGAAACCCTTCGGCATAGCCGGCGAACAGCGAAAGTCCGTCGACGAGACGGTAGGTCGCGCCGATGCGGGGTGTGACCTTCCCGGCCTTGTCCTCGGTCGTGACGCCGACATTGCTGCGCACCTTGATCCGCGTCCAGCGCAGGCCGAGCGTCACATCCAGCCGGTCGCCGATCGCGATCTGGTCTTGCGCGAAAGCTGCGAAACTTCTCAGCCGGTCATTTTGATCGAAGAAGAATCCCGGATCGCCGCCAAAGCTGGGCGCGGGCAGAGGGTTGGCAAAGTCGATCAGCGCCCAGGCGGGATTGAAGTACATCGCGCCGAAATAGTTGGTGGCGTCATAGTCCACGCCGACCAGGATCGTCTGGCGGATCGGCCCTTCGCCCACGCGGGCGGTCAGGCTGGCGGTCGCGAAGGTCTTCTTGCTTTCGGAGGGCAGGAAGGCCGTTCCGAAGTTGTAGACGGTCCCGGCGATCTGACCGAACGGAAAACTCCCACGCTCCTCGAATCCGGTGATGACCCGCGCCACCGTTAGGTTCGCCTCCACGCGGTCGGAGAAGCGATGCGTGAGCGATCCGGTCACGCCCTTATTCTCGATCCAGGTGCGTGGCATGTCGCGGGAGCCCGCGTAGACGTCGCGATCGATCAGGGCGACCGGTTCGAGCAGGGAAACAGGAAGGCCAGCATATTCCGTCTGCGCGATGCGGCTGTAGCGACCACGCACCATCAGTGTGGTGTCCGAGCCCAGGCCGACCGCGAGCGTGGGGAAAATCGCTTTGCGATCGCGGCTGACGAAATCGATGTAACTGTCCGCACTGTCGACCATGCCGGTGACGCGCACCGCGATGCCCGCAGCAAGCGGCAGGTTTACATCGGCCTCGCCACCGACGGTGCCGAAAGAGCCGCCGCGGCCGGTCAGCTTGATGCCGAGGCTCTCGTAAGGATCACGCGATACGAGATTGACGATCCCGGACAGCGGCGCACCGGCACCTCCGCCATAGAGCGTAGCGGTGGGGCCTTTGGCGACGTCGATCCGCTCGACATTGACCAGCGTGCCGGGGTCGCCGACGCTTGCCGGAAGCTGATAGGTTGGGACGCCGTCGATATAATAATTGACCGCAAAGCCGCGGACGAGTGTCGGCTGCAGCACGGATTGCTCGACGCCATTCGGCACGACGCCGGATACGTTGACGAGTGCGTCGGAGAGCGTCTGGAGATCCTGTTCGACGATCAGGGCGCGGGTGATCGTCTGGATCGACTGGGGCACCTTCTCGATCGGCGTCGCGGTGCGGGTGCCGGTGGTGGTCTCGGGAACGGCGTACCCCGGCTTTGAGCCGGTGACGACGATTGTGTCCGCAGTCCAGCCTTGCGGCGACTGGTCCTGAGCATGGACGGCGATGGGAGCGGTGGTAGCGGCGAGGGTCGCCAGCAGGCGGGTCTTGAACATGGTATCTCCGGCATGAAAGCAGACGCGCGGGACGCGCGACGAGCCGGAGCGGGATGAGGAACTGCGCCGATCAGCGCAGTCGAATCAGCAGTCTCCGGCGCTCAGGTGAGCGCCGGCGGTCCGCGCAAGGGAGGTGTGGCGAAATCGGTGCGGACAACATGATAGCCGACCGGCGGCGGCAGAGCGAATTCGCGTAGCAGCAATGCAGGCCCGAGAGAAAATTCCGGGGCATCGCCCGACAGCAGGGGCAAGGATGCCGACGCAAAGATGCAGGGCTTATGTTCGGATGTCTTGTGGCCGGAGTGATCTGCATCGCCGGACTGCGGTAGGTCGATCACAACGGTCTGATTGACACCCATGCCATTGCAGACGGTTATGACGAGGCCATGATCCGCCTGTGTCGGCATGAAACCGGTCGGCACCGCCACGCGCAGCGCGAGGACACAGAAAAGCAGGGCGGCGAAGATACCGCGAAAATGCCGATCTGTACGCAGGGCGCGAAACATGCGCGCTCCGATAGACTGCTCTGCGGCAAATGTCATCCGAAAGGGCTTGGCCTCATCCGTCGGCTGGCAGCACGTCCGGGCATGGGGGGCGTTTTCCAAGCGATAGCTTAACCACATTCGTGCCGATCGTTGTCGTTTTGGATAGATCGTTGCGTCTAAGCCTCTCCCAAGGAGCGGTACGTAACCGCTTTGCTACTCTTCAGTGAATGGAAGGACCCGAACCTGGGGGGGAGGGAGAGAAGAGTGGGGAATCGGTTGAGTTTAGTTTGCTAAAGCTTTGCCGGATATGTCGACAGCTTCCACAATGCTTCCACATCGACGAACGGGATATGACCGCCGTCCCGGCGGTGACGAGTGAATCTAATTAAATCAGACAGTTGATTGGCGCACCCGAAGGGATTCGAACCCCTGGCCTCTGCCTTCGGAGGGCAGCGCTCTATCCAGCTGAGCTACGGGTGCGTTGGGGGCCGCTTAGCAAAGCGATCGGGGCACCGCCAGAGCTAATTGGCGGGGACCCGTCGGGTCGGCCCTATTTCGGCGCGCCGCTGATCGGCTGGAACTTGCCCAGGCCGCAGGAGGCGCCGATCGGGATTGGCGGGGTGCGCAGCACGGTGATGATGTCGACCGAGCAGAGCTGCGGCAGCGAGGTCGCATAGCCGAAACGCTCCTCATAGCCGAGGCCCGAACAGGCATAGGGCAGCGTGTTGCGGTAGACCTTGCCGTTGTTCATGTAGAAGTCGATCGTCCGGTCGTCGCGGACCCGCGTGTTGCGGATGGAGCGGAGCGGGATGCAGTCCTCGACCTTGCCGTCGGGTTTGATCTTCGCTTCCTGCTCGGGCTTCAGCGGCCGGCTCTGCCCCGCAGAGCCGGCGGCGCAGAGAAGGACGACGGCAAGGGCCAGTGCACGCTTCGTTCGATCACGCATCGGAACATCCTTTCCCAGATCATCGATCTTTCGGACCATGATCATAAGACGTTATCGCCCGCGACGCGCCTTGAAAATGCGGGACCGCCCCTTGGTTCACGCCTTGGGCGGTGGAGGGGCCGGAGTCTTCGGCTTGAAGCGGCACAGATCTTCGACCGGGCAGCGCCAGCATTCGGGCTTGCGCGCCTTGCAGATATAGCGGCCGTGCAGGATCAGCCAGTGATGGGCGCCCTGGAGGAAGGGCTTGGGCGTGACCTTCTCCAGCTTGAGTTCGACCTGCAGGACATTCTTGCCGGGCGCGAGGCCGGTGCGGTTGGAGACGCGGAAGATATGCGTGTCGACAGCGATCGTCTCCGCGCCGAAAGCGGTGTTCATCACGACATTCGCGGTCTTGCGGCCAACGCCGGGCAAGGCCTCCAGCGCGTCGCGGTCCTGCGGCACCTCGCCGCCATGCTGGTCGACGAGGATGCGGGCGGCGGCGATGACGTTTTTCGCCTTGGTGTTGAACAGGCCGATCGTCTTGATGTGCTGCTTCAGCCCCTCTTCACCGAGTTCGAGCATCTGCTCGGGCGTGGTGACCCTGGCGAAGAGCGGGCCGGTCGCCTTGTTCACCCCGATATCGGTCGCCTGAGCCGACAGCGCGACCGCGACCAGCAGCGTGTAGGGATTGACATAGTTGAGCTCGGTCACCGGCGCGGGGTCATTCTCCGCCAGCCGCCGATAGAATTCGAAGACGTCGGCCTTCTTCACAGGCCCAGCACATCGTTCATCGAGTAGCGGCCCGGTGCCTGGCCGACCATCCACAGGCAGGCCTTTACTGCCCCGCGCGCGAAGATGGCACGGTTTTCAGCCCGATGGCCCAGTTCGATCCGCTCATTGTCGCTGGCGAGGACGACCATATGGTCCCCCGCGACCGAGCCGCCGCGCAGCGAGGCATAGCCGATCGTGCCTTCCTCGCGCGGGCGATGATTGCCATGGCCGATCCGGTCGAAGCGGTTGAGCGTCGCGCCATCGGACCCTCGCCCCGCCGCCGCCGACTCGCCGAGCAGAAGCGCCGTGCCCGAGGGGGCGTCGACCTTGTGGCGGTGGTGCATTTCGACGATCTCGATGTCCCAGTCGGCGCCGAGCCGCGCCGTCGCCTCGCGCACCAGATGCGCGAGCAGGTTCACGCCGAGCGAGGTGTTGGCCGATTGCAGCACGGCAAGGCCGCCGGCAGCCGCCTCGTCGATCAGCGCATGATGCTCGGGCTGGAGGCCGGTGGTGCCGATGACGATAGGAACGCGGGCCGCACGGGCGGCGGCGAGATGGCCGGCCAGCGCGACAGGGGCGGAGAAGTCGACCAGCACGTCGCACTGCGCGGCGAGCGCCGCCACGTCGCCATGGTCCCCGAACACCGCGCCGCCCAGGTCGACCCCGCCCGCGAGCGTGGCGCCCATGGTCGGGGCGGCAGCGGCGATCGCCTGGCCCATCCGTCCCTGTGCGCCCAAGATTCCGATTGCGGCCATGCCCTGTCCCTTTTCGATCCGCGCGCTTCATGGCGTCCGCCCGCGCGCGACGCAAGCGCCGGAACGAGGGGTGTGCAGGCGATAGCATCTGGCTTCGCTGCGCAGGACATGCTCAACTGCGCAGCGGGGGCGCTAGCGAGGACCCGATCATGACCGCGCAGGACTGGCAATTCTCTCTCGATTCCGCGCTGGCGACGCTGCCCGATGAGCAGGGGCGGCGTTTTACCTATCCGATCCGCAACGGCAGCATGCGCATCGGTGTCTATGCCCCCAAATTCGAGGATGATCAGGCGCCGCATGAGCAGGACGAGCTCTACATCGTCGCTTCGGGCTCGGGCTGGTTCGTGAAGAATGGCGAGCGGCGGCCGGTGAAGGCGCAGGACGCGATCTTCGTCGAGGCGCACGCCTTCCACCGCTTCGAGGATTTCAGCGAGGATTTCGTCACCTGGGTGATCTTCTGGGGACCCAAGGGCGGCGAATGAGAGCTGTATATGCGGCGAGTGCCGCGCTTTTGTTGGGGACGGCGGCTTATTCCCCGCTGGGCGGTGCGCCGGTGACCTCGGCTTTCGCGGGCATCCCCAATATCAGCTACGAATATTATGACATCGAAGGGCGGACGCCCGAGGAAATCTACCGCTCGATGCGCCGCCGGGCGCCGCAGACCGGCGACGCGGTGGCAAACACCGTCTGGCACATCCGCGTCGGCTGGCGCCAGACCCGGCGCGGCAACGACTGCATCGTCGCCGATCCGGTCACGCGGCTGTCGATAAAGGTCGTCCTGCCGCGCCTCGTGACGACCGAGGGCGTGACGGTCGAGGCTGCCTCCTTCTGGTACCGCACGATCAAGGGCCTCGAAGTCCACGAAGCCGGCCACGCCCGCATCGCCTTCGACCATCGCAACGACTTCGTCCAGGCCGCCGCCAAGGCGAGCTGTGGCAGCATCAAGGACGTCGCCAACCGGACCCAGAAGCGGATCGAAGCCCTGCAACAGGCCTATGACCGCCGCACGCGGCATGGGCTCGACCAGATTCCGGTTGGGGAGTGAGAGGTTGAGCTAATTTCATTATAAATCAGTATATTGTATATAGATTTTCAGGTGAAAAATTAGCAAT
This sequence comes from Rhizorhabdus antheiae, assembly GCF_049889055.1. Classification (NCBI taxonomy): domain Bacteria; kingdom Pseudomonadati; phylum Pseudomonadota; class Alphaproteobacteria; order Sphingomonadales; family Rhizorhabdaceae; genus Rhizorhabdus; species Rhizorhabdus antheiae. The sequence continues at coordinate 253,808 of NZ_JBLTWO010000002.1, forward strand.
CGTACGCAGGTTATGCTGATCGGCTTTGACCAAGGAATGTGCTTCGGATGGGGAAAATTGCAAATATCGTCCTATTGACGGGCGCTGGCATCTCCGCCGAGAGCGGTCTCAACACCTTCCGGGCCTCGGACGGCCTGTGGGAGAACCACCGCGTCGAGGACATATGCACGCCGGAGGCGCTCGCCGCCAATCGGCCCCTCGTGCTCGATTTCTATGATCAGCGGCGGGCGGCGTTGCGGGCGGTGGAGCCGAATGCGGCGCATCTTGCGCTGGCGCGGCTCGATCGGGCGTGGCGGGGGGAGTTGCTGATCGTCACGCAGAATGTCGATGATCTGCACGAGCGGGCCGGGGCGACCCGGCTGCTCCACATGCATGGCGAACTGATGTCGGCGCTGTGCGAGGCGTGCGGCGGGCGGGCGCGCTTCGGCGGGGCGATGCTCGACGGCACATTGTGCGGGCAGTGCGGCGCGCAGGACCAGTTGCGGCCCGACATCGTCTTCTTCGGGGAGATGCCCTACGACATGGAGCGGATCGAGGCGGCGCTGGCGGAGGCCGATCTGTTCGTGTCGATCGGCACCTCGGGCGCGGTCTATCCGGCGGCGGGCTTCGTCCAGATGGCGCGCCATGCGGGGATCGAGACGCTGGAGCTCAACCTGGAGCGGTCGGCGGGCAGCGGCTGGTTCGACGAGACCCGACTTGGCAAGGCGAGCCTGCTCGTTCCCGAATGGGTCGAGCAGCTGCTGGGCGGCTGAAACTCACCACGACAGCGGGTGGCTTGCGACGGCTGGTCGCCTATGTCAGGTTGTTCTTCCTATGTTCGGGAGAGGGGCCTTGGACGATTTCGATGACGAGGACGACGTCCGCGAGCCGTTGCCCGCAGATTATGGCCTTCCTGCCGATTACAGGCTGACGCCCGAGCGCCAGCGCTTCGTGGCGATCATGGGGAAGATTGCAGACACGCTCGGCTGGATCTTGATGATCGGTGTCTGGCTGCTTCTGTTGCTGATCGCGGCAGGTCTCACGGCGGCCTTCTTCCCCGGATTTGGCAGCGCGTCCGGCGTAGGGGTCGGCGTACTGGTCGTGGTCAGCTTCTTCGCTCTGATGATCATTGCCTTCGTTTGTGCTGACTTCATCGGCGGCATCATAGGCCGTCTGACCGGCCAGCGCGGGCGGCGGCGCGAGCAGGCCTATGAGCGCGACTGGGGCCATTGGGAGTATCGCTACCTAGAAACCGGCGTGGACTATTAGGAGCGCAAGCGGGACCGTGCGCTGGGCGAGGAGGTGGCGCGTTTCTTCGCGGATCGCGGTTGTGAAGTCGAGCGGGGCGAGAGCGAGGATCCTTCGGTCGTAGATCTGCTGGTGACGCGGGGTGACACCCGCCTGTTCGTACGGTGCGATGGCCATAAGCGGCGCGCCGTGACCAAGAAGTCCGCGCGCGACGTCGTTGAGCGAGCACGGGCGCTGGGGCGCAGGGCGGTGATCGTCATGCACTTCGTCCGAGGGGACGCCTGGCACGGCGAACAGGCGCGCGCTGCGGGGTTCGAGCCGGTGTGGAGCGCCAGTCTCGCCGACCATGCGCGGTCGGACGGGCTATCCGTGCCGATACGGCCGACTACCCGGCTCGAACGGCTATTGCGTCGCCGGCCGCCGATGGAGTGCATCATCGCCTGGGGCGATGGCGCGGGAAAATCGCCAAATGGGCCGCCCGCTCAGTCGACCCAGTCGAGCCCGATCTCGCGATAGAGGCCGCGATCGTCGCCCCATTTCTCGGCGACCTTGACGTGCAGGAACAGGTGGACCTTGCGCTCGAGCAGCTTTTCCAGCTCCTCGCGCGAGCGTGAGCCGATCTCCTTGAGCCGGGTGCCGCGCTTGCCGAGGATGATCGCCTTCTGGCTGTCGCGCGCGATCAGGATCTGCTGGTGGATCGCGATCGATCCGTCCTTGCGCTCCTCATATTTCTCGGTCTCGACCGCCGAGTCATAGGGAAGCTCGGCGTGCAGCTGGAGGTAGAGCTGCTCACGGGTCACTTCGGCCGCCAGCATGCGATCGGTCGCGTCGGACACCTGCTCCTCGGGGAAGTGCCAGGGGCCCTCGGGCACGCGGGCGGCGAGCGCCGCGCGGAGATCCTCGATGCCGTCTCCGGTCGCCGCGGACACCATGTAGATCGCCTCGGGCGCCAGCTTGTCCTGCAGTCGAACGGCGAGCTCGAGCAGGCTTTCCTTGGTGCAGATGTCGACCTTGTTGAGGATCACCAGCTTGGGCTCGCGGCGCTGCGCGAGTGTGTCGAGCAACTCGGTGATGCGGCGGGAAATGCCGGTCTTGGCGTCGATCACGAAGGCGATCAGGTCGGCGTCCTGCGCACCGCTCCAGGCGGCTGCGACCATCGCCCGGTCGAGACGGCGGCGCGGCGCGAAGATGCCGGGCGTGTCGACCAGCAGCATCTGGCTCTCGCCGGCGATGGCGACGCCGATCAGACGGGTGCGCGTCGTCTGCGCCTTGGGGCTGACGATCGCGACCTTCTGGCCGACAAGTGCATTGACGAGGGTGGACTTGCCCGCATTGGGGGCGCCGACGACGGCAACGAAGCCGCAGCGTTCGGTCATGACAATTTCTCCAGCAGCGCCTTGGCGGCGGCGGTTTCAGCTTCCTGTTTCGAACTGCCTTCGGCGCTGGCCTCGGCCTTGCCGGCGATCGAAACGGTGACGGTGAAGCGGGGCGCATGATGCGGCCCGCTCCGGTTGCCCATGGTATAGACGGGCGGCTTGCAGCGATGGGACGCGGCCCATTCCTGCAGCGCGGACTTGGGATGTTTGGGGGCCTGCGCCTGGCCGGTGACATGGCCGGACCAGGCCGATCGGACAAAGCGCTGGGCCGTGTCGAGTCCGGCTTCGAGATAGAGCGCGCCGATCAGCGCCTCGACGACGTCGCCGACGACATTGTCGCTCTGCGCCGCGCCGTCGTCGCGTGCCTGTTTGCCGAGCAGCATATGCGTGTTGACGCCGATCTCGCGCCCTACCTCGGCGCAGACCTCGCGGCTGACCAGCGTGTTGAAGCGCCGCGAGAGCTTGCCTTCCGGCTCGTCGCCGTAGAGCTCGTACAGCCAGGTCGCGGTGATCAGGCCCAGCACGCGGTCGCCCAGGAATTCGAGCCGCTCATAATGGACAGGCCCATAGCTGCCATGGGTCAGCGCGCGCCGGAACATCGCCAGGTCGCGGGGGACGTGGCCGAGAGCGCTTTCCACCCAGCGGCGAAGTTCGTCATCGTGCATCAGGCGCGCCTTAAGCCCTGATCGCATTTGGTGGAAGCGCTTTAGGTGAAGAGGCACAGCCCCAGCGCGTCGGGATCGCCTCGGTATTGCCTCGCATGTGCCGCCGGGGCACAATCGGGTTATGGGTGATGTCGTCAATCTCAACAAGCTTCGCAAAGCGAAAGCGCGGGTCGAGGCAAAGGTTCAGGCGGAGGCGAACCGTGCGAAATTCGGCCGGACGAAGGCTGAGCGCAAGCGTGACGAGAAAGAGCGCGCGATCCTGATGAGGAAGGTCGAGGGGGCGAAGCTGGACGACGACTGAGCCTTGGCTCAGCGCGTCATCGCCATCATCGAGATCAGGGCCGCGGCCATCCCGCCCCACAGCAGGACGGCCGTCCCGATGAACTTCGCCAGCGCACGATGGCGGGCGACCGGATCGGTGATGAACCCGTCAGCCGTCCGCTCGGCAAGCATCTGCTGCAGCGCATGGGCGGGAGAGGGGACATGTTCTGCGGTGGCGTCGGCCGAGAAGCGCACGACCTTGCCCTTCACGCGCCGCTCCTTGAAGGGAGCGGGATCCTGCACGGTCTTGCGGTTGAAATAGGCCATCTCGGTCTCCTGACCAGGGTAATCTGCCCCGGTCGGGGTTAACGCCGGGTAAAGATCAGCCGATCTGTTCCCACGCCTCGACGATGTCCTTGAGCAGCAGGCCGGCGCGCTCGACCGCCTCGGGATCGTGGCTGCGGCCGCCGAGCTGGACCAGCCGACGCGCTTCGCGATAGATGCGCGCCAGGTTGAGCGCGATCTCACCGCCGTTGCGGAAGTCGAGGCTGGTTTCGAGAGCGAGCAGGATATTCGACGCGCGGGCCTGCTTGTCGATGATCTTCGCGCGGTTGCCGACGCGCTGCGCCGCGACCATGATCTCGAGCGCCTTGGTCAGCTCCTCGAAGAGAATGCCGATCAATTGATGGGGCGTCGCCGCGAGTACGCGTGCTTCGATGTCGACGTTCTGATAGGCCATCTTTGCGCCGCCCGTGGCGCCGTAACCGTTACTCATATACATGCTTCAGCCCTCTTGATCGCGGGGTTTCCAGCTTAACTGCTGCTGTCGTTCGTCCACAGCTTGATCTGCTGCGTCAGATAGTTCTGGGTCGAGGTGAGGGCGAACAGCGACGACTGCATGCGCGTATATTGCGCGGTCAGCTGCGCCCGATAGGCAGTGTCCTTGGTGGTCAACTTCTCCTTGTCGTCGGCGATCGCTGCTTTCTCGCTTTCAAGCCGGCTCTGTGACGCCGTCAGCTGTCCCGACGAGGCAGTAAGCTCGGTCTTGATCGCGTCGAGCGCGCCCTGCAGCCCGCTGTCGATCGTGATCGTCGCGGTGCTGACCGATCCGAGAATGTCGAAAGACAGACCATAGGCTGCCGAGGTGAAGGAGGCCTGGACCCCGGTGGCACCGAGCGGCAGGGTGAAGCCCCCGTTGAGCGTGGCCGAGGCCGCCGAGGAACTCGTGCCCGGGCTTGCGTTCGTCACGGTGTACACGCCGCCCTTGGTCTTGCCGACGGCGCTGGTGATCTGGATCAGCGGATTGTCGCTGCGCTGGCTGGGGTTGAACATTGCTTCGACTGCGGACGGATTGCTCGACATGATCGAAGCCAGCCGGCCGGTGTCGAGGGTGAGGCTGCCGTCGCGATTGGTCGACACGCCGATTTCGGCGAGGGTCGTCGGGCTGCCGTCGGTGGCGTAGGTCAGTCGGGTCGAGGTGAGCGAGCTCAGCCGCTGGACGAGCGACCGGATGCCGGTGTCGCTACGCAGCGATCCGTCGGTCCCGGTCATCGTGCGCAAGGTGGTGCGCATCTCGTTGAACGCATCGACAAAGTCTGTGACGGCCTGCTTGATCGCATCGACCGGTTGGGTCGATCCGATCGTGATGGTGGTTCCGGGCGACGCCGACATAAGGTCGAGCTTCACGCCCTCGATCACGTCGGTGATCGAGTTCGTCGCCTTGCTGACCGCGACGCCGTCGACGATCAGTTCGGCATTTTGTGCAGCCTGCTGCAGAGTCAGCCCGGTGATGGCATCGGGATCATAGGTGGCTGGATCATAAGCGAAGCGATCGAGTTCACCCGCCGTTCCGCTCGTCATCTTGAGCGAGAAGGCATTGGCCGAACCGGTCGCACCCTTGACGACGAGGCGCGCGCCGCTTGCATCGGTGACGATGCTGGCCGAAACACCCAGCCCACTGTCCTTGATCGCCTTGGCAAGCCCGGCGAGCGTGTTGTTGGTCGAATCGATCGTGATCGTCTTGGTCTGGCTGCCGACCTTGAGCTCGAGCGTGCCGGTGCCGACCGCGCTCGATGCCCCGGTCAGCGGGGCTGCCGTCATGGTCTGCGCCATGGCGAGTTTTTCGACCCGCACCGAAGCCGACAGACCGTTGAGCCGTGCGCCAGCCTGCGCCGACGCCTGAAGTACCGATGTGTTCGAGCTGGTCGGCTGGGTGTAGAGCGTACCGCCGGATATCAGCGTCGAAAGCGAAGTGGAAAAGGCGTTGATCGAGCTGATCGCGCTGGCGAGGTCGGAGATCTTGGCGGTGTTGGCGGTTTCCCGCGCGGTCAAAATCTTCTGCTTGTCCGAGATCGCCGCCGTGGCCAGCTGATCCACCAGCGACGCGGTGTCGATGCTGGACGCGCCCAGCGAGGTAAGGATCGTTGAACCGACCGAGCTAACCATTTCTCTTCACCACCTCGCTATGGGCTGTAACGACCTGTCGGGTGGAGGTTTTAGCGGCTCAATCCCTTTAATTTTCCTAACGGGCGCTAACCATGTCCCGGCGTTGAGCTTATGCGGGGTCAGCCGATCTTGCGGCCTTCCTCGTCGAACCGGGCGCCCGCGGGCACGTCGACATCGGGCTGGACGATGCCTTCTGCCATCGCCCGGTCGAGGTTGAAGACGAAGGCGAGAATGGCGGCAACCGCGATGAACAAGTCTTCCCGGATCATCTGACCCGATCGGCTCGTATAATAGATGGCACGCGCCAGTTGCGGATAGGACAGCAGCGGCACGGCATTCTCGGTCGCGAGCTCCCTGATTGCCTGTGCGGTCGCGCCGCGTCCCCGCGCGAGAACGACGGGGGCTGCATCGAAACCGGGCCGATAACGCAGCGCAACCGCGAAATGGGTCGGATTGGTCAGGACGACGGTGGAATCGATGACCGCCTTGCGCGCCGATCCCTTGGCAGCCTGCATCTGCTTCGACCGGATCGCGGCTTTCATCTCGGGCGAGCCTTCGGCCTGCTTGCCCTCCTCCTTGATCTCCTGCTTCGACATGCGCAGCCGCTTGGCGCGCTGGAAGATCTGCGCAGGAATGTCTGCGCCGGCGACGATTGCCAGGGCCATCGTCATCACCAGCACCGCGAAGGTGAAAGATGAGCCAAGTTCGTCGAGCGCGGTTCGCAGATCCTGCCGACCGAGCGTCACGATGCTCGCGATCTGGTCCATCAGCAGCCAATAGCCGACCGCGCCGAGGACAAGGATCTTGAGCAGGGCCTTGCCCAGCTCGATGAGGCCCTGCGTGCCGAACATCCGCTTCAGGCCGGCGGCGGGGTTGAGCTTGTTCGCCTTGAACCCGAGCGCCGACCAGCGAAAGCCGAGCGATCCCAGGAGCGCAGGTGCGGCGATAGCAGCGGCGAGGGTGAGGCCGAGCAGGACCACCAGCGGCAGCGCCACCGTCACGACGAGCGACAAGAAGGCCGAGAGCGGGTCGAAGCGTTCGAGCGAGCCGGCGTCGAAGGACAGGCCATTGGCGAGCATTTGCCTCAGCGACCCGATCGTCCAGGGACCCGCCATGGCGATCCATGCCGCCCCGACGATCATCACCAGCGCAGTACCCAGTTCGCGGGATTGGAGGACGTCGCCCTTTTCTTCCGCGTCCTTCTGCCGCTTGGCTGTCGGGGCTTCTGTCTTTTCGTCGTCCTCGGGACCGTCGGCCATCGCCTATTTCCCTGCCGCGAGCATGCGCGCCTCGGCCAGACCACGCTGGAGCGAGGAGGCGATACCGTCGGCCATGACCGGCGAGGCGATGGCGATCAGGACTATCCCGGCCATCAGCGTCGCGGGGAGACCTACCGCAAAGATGTTCATCTGCGGTGCCGAGCGCGCGAGCATCGCCATGACCAGCTGGACGAGAATGATCGCGAAACCGACGGGCAGGGCGATCGCAAGCCCCGCCGAAAACAGCTCTCCGCCGAACAGCACGAGGCCCTGTATGCTGCTGCCGCTAAGGCCGCCCTGGCCAGGCGGCAGCGCCTGGTAGCTCTCGACGATGATCGCCGCGAGCTGAAGGTGGCCGCCGGTCGCGAGGAACAGGAACATCGCCAGCAGCGAGAGAAATTGCGACACGGCCGGCGAGGTGGCGCCCGTCGCCGGATCCATCATTGCCGCGAAGCCGAGGCCCATGGCGTTGCTGACGACTTCACCCGCCAGCAGCGCGGTCGAGAAGCCGATCTGCACAGCAAAACCAAGAGCGAGTCCGATCAGCGCCTCGCCCGCAACGAGGAACACGCCGTCGATGCTCACGATCCCGCCGAGGGGCATGACGAAGGGCGTGTTCGCGAAGGCGGGTATGCCGAGCGCAAGCGCGACGACCGCGCGGACCTGTACCGGCACCTGCGGCGCGCCGAAGACCGGGGCGGCGATGAAGGCTGCGCCCGGCCTTATCATCGCGATCATCCACAGCCACAGCTGGGTTTCGACCCCGGCCAGGCCCTGGGGTATCACCGCAGCATGTCCGGTATGCGGGCGAACAGCTCGCGGGTGAAATCGGCGAGCAGCATCAGCATGGCTCCGCCGAAGATGGCGAGGGCCGCCCCGACGACGATCAGCTTGGGGACGAAGCTGAGCGTCTGCTCGTTGATCGAGGTCGCGGCCTGGATCATGCCGAGGATGATGCCAACGATCAGCGCGGGGATCAGGACGGGGGTCGAGATCAGCGCGAGCACCCACATCGCCTGCTGCGCGACGCCGATGAAATATTCGGGTGAGGCGGCGCTATCCATCGCGCTGCGCCATTTGGAAGGTTGCCGTCGTCATGTTGCGAAACTCGCCGCGAGCGAGCCCATGGTCAGTGCCCATCCATCAACAAGAACGAACAGTAATAGCTTGAAAGGCATGGAAATAATGGCCGGCGATAGCATCATCATACCGAGCGACATCAGCGTCGACGCGACCACCAGATCGATGATCAGGAAAGGCAGGAAGATCAGGAAGCCGATCTGGAAGGCCGTCTTCAGCTCGCTCGTGACGAAGGCCGGCAGCAGGATCGAGAAGGGAATGTCGGCGGGGCGGGCGAAGCGCGGGGCCTTGGCGAGATCGGCGAAGAGCTTGAGGTCGGTCTGGCGGGTCTGCAGGACCATGAAGCGATGGAGGACCGATCCGCTGCGCGTGATGGCATCCTCGATCGTAATCTGTCCGGCGCCATAGGGCTTGAAGGCGGTGGCGTTCATCTGGTCGATCGACGGCTTCATGATGAACAGCGACAGAAACAGCGCCAGCCCGACCAGCACCTGATTTGGCGGAGTCTGTTGCAGACCCAGCGCCTGGCGCAGCAGCGAGAGCACGATGATGATGCGGGTGAAGCTGGTCATCATCAGCACCAGCGACGGCAGCACCGTCAGCAGGCTCATCAGGACCAGGATCTGAAGCGACAGCGACAATGGCCGGCCGTCGCTTGCGATCGTCGTCATCGCCCGGTCGAGCGCCCCGCTCTGCGCCGGGCCAGCGGTCGATGCCCAGGCCGGATCGCCCAGCAGGATGCCTGCGCCGACGGTCGCGGCGACGAGCAGAATCGTTCTGATGGTAAAAAGGCCCCCGGCTTTCATGGACGGGTTTCAGCACTTGGCGGCGGTAACATCAAGGGGCCTCCCATGTCGGCGGTCACAGGAAGCTATAGGGGTCGACGTCGACCGCCACGCGGACGCCACGCGGCCATTCGAGGCTACCCAGCCAGTCGCGGATGACCTGCTGCACGTCCAGCGTCCGGCGCGCATGGACGAGCAGGCGCTGCCTGTGGCGCCCGCGCAGCATCGCCAGCGGGGCGGGGGCGGGGCCATAGACCTGCATGCCCTCCACGGCCGGCGAGGTGCGGCCGATCAGCCGCGCGGTGGTGACGGCCTCGTCGAGCTTCTCCGATGAGATGATGATCGCGGCATAGCGGCCGAAGGGCGGAGCATTGGCCATCCGGCGCGCCTCCGTCTCTGCGTCGTAGAAGCTCTGGGGGTCGCCCGACAGCAGCGCCTGGATGACGGGCGCCTTGGGCGAGTGGGTCTGGATATACACATGGCCCGGCTTCTCGCCGCGCCCCGCGCGCCCGGAGACCTGCGCGATCTGCTGGAAGCTGCGCTCGGCCGCGCGCAGGTCGCCACCCGACAGGCCCAGATCGGCATCGATCACGCCGACGAGGGTCAGCTCGGGGAAATGATAGCCTTTGGTGACCAACTGGGTGCCGACGACGACGTCGATCTCGCCGGCCTCCATCCGCTCGACGAACTCGGCCGCCTTGGCGGGGGTCGAGAGCGTGTCCGAGGTGGCGATGGCGATGCGCGCTTCGGGGAAGAGCATCTTCACCTCGTCGGCGATGCGCTCGACGCCGGGACCGCAGGCGACCAGGCTGTCCTCGTCCTTGCACTCGGGACATGCCGCTGGAGGCGCCATGACATGGCCGCAATGGTGGCATTGCAATCGACCGAGCAGGCGATGCTCGACCATCCAGGCGGTGCAATTGGGGCATTGGAAGCGGTGGCCGCAGGTGCGGCACAGCGTCAGCGGCGCATAGCCCCGCCGGTTAAGGAAGAGCAGGCTCTGCTCCTTGCGTTCGAGCCGATCCGACAGGGCGCGCACCAGCGACGGCGCGATCCAGCGGCCGCGCGGCGGCGGATCGCTGAGCAGGTCGATCGCCTCGATTGTCGGCAGCTCTGCCACGCCGTGGCGCGAGGTCAGCTTGAGCTCGGTGTAGCGCCCGATCGCGGCCTGCTGCCGCGTCTCGATCGCCGGTGTCGCCGAGGCCAGCACGATCGGGATCGCCTCCAGCTTGGCGCGCATCACCGCGACGTCGCGCGCATGGTAGAGGACGCCGTCTTCCTGCTTGAAGCTGGTTTCATGCGCTTCGTCGACGACGATCAGACCGAGATTGCGATAGGGCAGAAACAAGGCCGAGCGGGCGCCGACGACGACGCGCGCCTCGCCGCGCGATATGGCGCGCCACGCACGGCGCCGCTGCGACTGGCGGAGTTCGCTATGCCAGGCGACCGGCAGATGGCCGAAACGCGCCTCGAACCGCTTGAGGAAGGGCTCGGTCAGCGCGATCTCGGGCAGCAGGACCAGCGTCTGCCGGTCCTGGCGCAGCGCGGCGGCGATTGCTTCGAAATAGACCTCGGTCTTGCCCGAGCCGGTAATGCCGTCGAGCAGGAAGGGGTGGAAGTCCTCCGTGATCACGGCGTCGGACAGCGTACCCGCCGCCAGCTGCTGTTCGTCGGACAGATTCGGCGGAGCGTGGTCCGGGTCGGGTACGGGCCAGGGCGTATCGATCGATACCTCGACCGCCTCGATCGCGCCGGTCTTGACGAGGCCGCGTATCACCGCATCAGACACATCGGCGATGGTGGCCAGTTCGCGGATCAGCCCCTGCCGCTGACCGATGCGGTCGAGCGCCTGTTCGCGCTGCGGCGTCATCCGGTCGGGCCGCTCGCCGGTCGCGCGATATTCGGTGATCGTCCGAGCCCCGTCGAGCGCGCTGGACGACGGCAGCGCCATGCGCAGCACCGCGCCGGGCGGCGCCAGATAATAGTCCGACGTCCACTCGATCAGCCGGCGCAGCGGTGCTGCGATCGGCGGTACGTCATAGACGCCGAGCAGCGGTCGCAGGCGATTGTCGCCGACCTGGTCGTGCGAGGGCAGGCTTTCCTCTTCCCACACGACCCCGACCAGCTGGCGCGGGCCGAGCGGCGCCAGCACGATGCTGCCCGGTTCGACCACATGTTCGCGGTCCGCGCGATAATCGAGCGGGCCGAGGGCGGGGTTGAGCAGGAGGACATGGGCACGGGCCATGTCCGCGTGGATAGGGAGGTGTTGCGGGCCCTGCAATGGGAAGCCGGAACGGTGGGAAGAGCTAGGCGGCGGCGGGGCGCATCGCTATAGGCGTCGGCAACATCCGCCTATCCAAAGGGATCCCGTTTCATGAAGTTCTTCATCGATACCGCCGACACCGCCGACATCGCCGAAATGGCCGCCACCGGACTGCTCGATGGCGTCACCACCAACCCCTCGCTGATCGCCAAGTCGGGCAAGCAGTTCGTCGACGTCATCGCCGAGATCTGCAAGATCGTCGACGGTCCGGTGTCGGCCGAGGTCGTCGCGCTCGACCATGCGACGATGATGAAGGAAGCCGAGGTCCTGCGGAAGATCGCCGACAATGTCTGCATCAAGGTGCCGCTGACGATGGACGGCCTGAAGACCTGCAAGGCGCTCTCCGACGACGGCACGATGGTCAACGTCACGCTCTGCTTCTCGGCTAATCAGGCGCTGCTGGCGGGCAAAGCCGGCGCGGCGTTCATCTCGCCTTTCGTCGGACGCCATGACGATATCGGTTTCGACGGCATGCAGCTGATCGCAGACATCCGCCAGATCTATGACAATTACGACTTCGGGACCGAGATCCTCGTCGCCAGCGTCCGCCATCCGGTGCATGTGCTCGAGGCTGCCAAGATCGGCGCCGATGTGATGACCGCGCCGGCCTCGGTCATCCGCGCGCTGTTCAACCACCCGCTGACCGAAAAGGGCATTCAGGGCTTCATGGCCGACTGGGCCAAAACCGGACAGAGCATCCTCTGATCCCTCTGCTCCTCCTGCTGGCGGACGCGCCGGCGGCGATGCCGCTCGACAAGGCCATCGCCGCCGCGACCGACTGCCAGCGCGGCAAGAGTGGAGAGATAGTGGTCTGTCGGCGCGGGCAGGGGAGCGAACGCTACCGCATTCCCGAGAGCTTGCGCGATCCTGGCTTCGATTTTTCCGACATGGGGGTCGAAGGGGTGTCGCGCGAACGGCATCGCCTGCTGGACTCGGGGGCGAGCGGCATAGGCTCCTGTTCGGCCTCGGGCGCAGGAGGAGCGAGTGGCTGCCTGGCTCAGAAATTCCGGCAGTGGGAGCAGCAGAAGGCCGGCCATTGATCGGCTGTTTCAGTCAAGTTTCCCTTACGGACATGGGAATCAGCGCCATCGCCATTGTGCGTTAACCATTGTCGGTTAGACTGCCGGCATGGGAAGCGTGATCGACTTCGAAGTCGGCGCTATGGCGTCGCTAAAGAGGCGGGTTGCCGAGGTCGAAGAGGCCAATCAGGACCTCATCGCCTTCGCTCGCGGCCATTCGGGCGCGGTCTCCTCGATCCACGCAGCCGTGCTGGCGGCGACCGAGGCGGAGAGCCTCGATCACCTGATCCACATCGTGACGCAGATGTGGCCCGATATATTGGGCCTCGATGCCGTTTCGATGGCTCTGTTCGTCGACGAGGGCGGTCTTCGGGCGGATGCCTCGGGCGTCCAGTTCGTAGAACGGCGGCTGGTCGAACGCTCGATTGAAGGCGTCGATGCGGTCGTGATGCGCGGGGTCGATCGAGGCCATCCGCTGTTCGGACCGGCTTCCGAACTCATTCGTGCCGAAGCGTTGATCAGGCTGCCTGGCGACGGGCCTTCGCCGGGCGGCATTCTCATGCTCGGACAGCGACGGCCTATGGGGTTCGATAACCGGGCCGGTTCCGAACTGCTGAGTTTCCTCGGGGCGATGCTGTCCCGTCTCGTCCTGCGCTGGCTGCTTCCCTGACGCCGGAGCCGGGCCTATGCTCGGCGCCATGCAGACGCTTCACCTGGACGATCATCCCGCGCGGCTTCTGGCTGCGCAATGGGGCGAGCATCTGCTGCGCGACCGGCGGCGCTCGGCGCATACGGTGCGCGCCTATGTCGCGACCGCGCATCGTCTGGTCGGCTTCCTTGGGCAGCATCTGGGGCGACCGGTCGATACCGCCGCGCTCACCGCGATCGAGCGGGGCGACCTGCGCGCCTTTCTGGCCGAACGCCGATCCGGTGGGCTCGCCAATATCTCGGCCGCGCGCGAGCTTTCGGCCGTCCGCGCGTTCCTGACATATGCGGGCGAGGCATCGGGTGTGCCGAAGCGGGTGAACATCCGCGGCCCGAGGACGAAGAAGGGGCTGCCCCGGCCGGTCGCGCCGGGCGATGTGCAGGATATCGTCGACGATGCCGCCGAGTCCGCCAGCGCGCCGTGGATCTCTGCGCGTGATCAGGCCGTGCTGCTGCTTCTCTACGGCGCGGGCCTGCGCATCGGCGAGGCAGTGGGTTTGACCGGTGCGATCCTGCCGCTCGGCGAGACGATGCAGGTCACCGGCAAGCGCGGCAAGACGCGCGTAGTGCCGATGCTGCCGCCGGTTCGGGAGGCGGTGGAGCTTTATGTTAGGCTCTGCCCCTACGGCACATCACGCGACGAGCCGCTGTTCAGAGGCGCGCGGGGCGGGGCGCTCGCGCCCGAACTGATCCGGAAGGCCGTGCGCGCGGCGCGGGTGCGGCTGGGTCTCGATGACCGCACGACGCCCCATGCGTTGCGGCACAGCTTTGCGACCCATCTCCTCGGGCGCGGTGCCGATCTCCGCTCGCTTCAGGAACTGCTCGGCCATGCCAGCCTGTCGTCGACGCAGGTCTACACCGGCGTCGATACCGCGCATCTGATGGACGTCTATCGCAACGCCCATCCCCGCGCCTGACCCCGGCAGGCAGCGGGGAAGGCTGTCGTTCGATCAGCGCTTCGCCAGCGTCCGGTTCGGGACATAATCGTTGAGGTCGGCCACGTCGCTGACCTTCCACGGCATGCCCCGCGAGTTGAGATAGAGCTTCTCCATCTCGTTGCGCTTGAACGGACGCGAACCGACACGGCCGAAGATCGCGATCTGGTTGCCGCTCTCGTCGACGCCACGGTCGCGGTCGAGGCCCTTGGACAGCGACAGCGCCGGCGTAGGCGTCTTCGCCCAGGCAATCAGCTCGGGCTTCGGCGCGGGCGAGAAGCCGTAGAAATTGGGCTGGCTGTCGGGCGAGGTCAACTGGATCACCTTCAACCCGTTCCGGCCGTCCGCGACATAGGCGAACAGCGAGGCATTGGTGGTACCGACGATCACGTCCTCCGCATCGTTCAGCCGGCCGTCGAAGGTCACCTTCTGATAGAGCTTCGGCTTCAGCGGCCGGGTGATGTCGACGATCACCAGACCGTCCTGCTTCGCGGCGACATAGGCATAGGTCCGCGCGAGATAGACGCGCTGCGCGTTCGCCAGCGGCACGGTCGCCTCGGGCACCAGCACCGGGCGGTCGAGATGGGTTACGTCGATCAGCTGCAGGCCGTCGGCGGTGGTCACCCACAGATAGCGGAACTGCAGCGCCGAGGCGCGGGCGTCGCGCAGCGGGATCGTTGCGGCCAGCTTCGGCGCCTTCGGATCGTTCAGGTCGACGACGACCAGACCGACATTGGCCGTGATATAGGCATAGTTGCCGCCAAGGGTGATGTGGCGGGCGCCCGCCAGCACATTGTTGGCGTTCCAGGTGACGGTCCGCTTGAGGAAGTTGTTGCGCGGCTCGCCATCGGCCAGCGTCTCGACATTGACGACGATCAGCCCTTCCACCGAGTCCGTGACGAAGGCGTAGCGATAAATTTCGCCCATCTTCTGTTCCTGGTTCTCGGGATAATATTTGACGATGTGATCGTTGCGCTCGGTCGAGATCGGCTGGCCGGTCGGCAGCGCCATGCAGGTCGCGTTGTTGCTCGCGACGTGCGTGTCGTGGCCGAGCGGCGAGAAGGGCGCCGTCAGGATGCGCTGCGAGGTGCCCTTGTTGGCGATCGAGGCGACGTCATAGACGCGGAAGCCGCCCTTGCCCTCGGCGACGAAGAAATATTCGCCGCGCAGCTGGACGCAGCGGGCCGCGCCATTGGTCGGGTGATGGGTGTTGGCGAACTCCTCGACGGCGTCGGGCTCACCCGACAGCTTCTTGCCGAAGCGCGTGCCGCGCACCCATTCGATCAGCTCGCGATCGTGCGACAGATGCTGCTTGTACCAATCGGGATAGGCATATTTGTGCAGATAGGAGCCGATCACCGCCTGCGGCTCGCTCCACTCGGTCACGCGGATCGCCTCGATGCCCTTTTCCAGGCCGGTCCAGGCGTTCATGCCGACGAAGTTGACGAAGTTCGTCCCCAGCAGATTGAGCTGCGCCATGATCGCGTTGTTGTCGTCTTCCTGCGACAGGTGGCAGTCGGTGCAGCGCTTCGTCTCGGTCTTGCGGACCGTGTGCGGGAAGTGCGGCGCGAAGGCCTGGCTCGAATAGCCGGCCGAGGAGATTGGCGGCTGCTGGATGTAGATCCGCTCGCGGTTGAGGTTGGTCGAGGACAGCACCAGCGCCGAGGTGGACCGGATCGGGGCGATGATATTGCCCTTGGTGGTCTGGTGGATGCCGAGCTGGAACATCTCGTCGCGCGCGACCTGCGGGTTGTAGGTCGCGAAGTTTCGCGTCTCGACGCCGTCATATTTGTGCGTCGTCGTCTTCCAGTTGGCTTCGATCGGCAAGTGGCAGCCGCCGCATGACGTCGTCCACGACAGGTGGCAGGTGAAGCAGGCCATGTTGTCGGCATTGTGCGCGCGGTCCTCGGGCGCGATGCCGGGGCCCCAGCTGAACTTGCCGGTCTCGACGCCCGCCTTGCCCATCAGCTTCGACCGGGCAGCGAGGGGATTGAAATAGGCGCTCGACCGGTCGACGGACTCACGGACGAGCGACACTTTCCACTCGAGTTTGGGATCGACGATCGACCGCTGGATCAGGACCCGCTCGCCCTTGGCGTCGACGGTCCATTCGAAGCGGCGTTTGCCATCCTGGTTGCGCAGAAGTGACAGGTCGGTGCCTCCCGGAGGCGCCGCCGGACCCGAAGTGCGCAGCGTCGGGAAAGCATCCGGCGTGCCGTGGCAGTCCTTGCAGCCGATCTCGACCGCATTGGCGACCTCGCCATAGATCAGGCCATTGCCATGGCTGTCCTGTGCGAAGTGGCAGTCGGCGCACTGCATGCCCTTCTCGGCGTGGATGTCCATCATGTGGACCGCCTTGCCCTTCTGCTCGCCGATCTCGGCGAACATGCCGGTGCCATTCTTGCGGAACTTTTCGGGGTCGTCGGGCGACACGATCTTGCCGTCGGCATCGAGCAGATTGCCTTCGCGATCGCGCTTGTAGATCGCGCGGAAGTTCCAGCCATGGCCGTGATAGTCGGCGAACTGGGTGTCCTTCGCCTTCGGGTTCACATCGTCATAGACGTTACGCAGGAAATCCAGATCACCCCATTTGCCGATCGCAGCGGCGGCCTCAGGGTTGCGTTCCTGCACGGCATGGCGCTCGGCGATCGTCGGGTTCTTCTGCTTCTCGGGCCACATCAGCGGCGCGTCGGACTCATAATCCCACATCGTGTAGCCGAGGTAGCTGTTCAGGAAGATGTTGGGCTGGTGCATGTGGCAGTTCATGCACTGGGCGGTCGGGATCGCCTTGGTGAAGGCGTGCTGGATCGGGTGACCCTTTTCCTTCATCGGCCCGACCGGATGGCCGGCGATGCCCTTGCCGTCGTGCGAAGCGCCGTCGCCATGGTCGTCGCGGTCATGATCGGGCGCCGGTGCGCCGTGATGGCCGCCGCCGCCATGGCCTTCGCCATGGCCGTCGTCCGCCGGTTCCAGCTTGTCCTTGATCGTCGGGTCGACCGTCGCGGTCTGACCGTCACGGCCATATTTGGCATAGATCAGGCTATGCTTGGGTTCGCGGTCGTTCGCATAGACGACGTGACAACCCGCGCAGCCCGAATTGCGATAGTCGCCGGGCTGGTCGTTGGTTCCCATGAACCACATGAACGGGTCGTTGAGGCGCGTCTTGTGGATGTTGAGAACCGGGATCGCGACGCGCAGACCGGTGCCGGGGCCACGGTTCGATTGCTTGAGGTCGGGTCGGCCCGGTTCTTCGAGCCGCTGGATGCTGCCGCTGAGGTTGGGCAGGCCGATCTCGGCAAAAGTGCTGTTGATCGTCCGGCCGCCGCGCTCGAACACGCGGAAGATGTCGCCCGGCGGGATCACATGCCAGGTCGGCAGCGGGTACATCACCGGCAGGGCGCCGCGCGCCTTTTGCTCGGGTGTCACGGTGCCAGCCGGGGTGCCCGGCGACTTGATCTGCGCCGGCTGACCGTCCGAGGTGTAGGCCTCGCCGAAGATGTAATTCTTGTAGGGGACTATGCCGTTATTATAGGCGCCGCCGCCCCACAGCATCGCGCCGGTCGACATCAGCGAGCGTTCGGCCGCCTGGATGATCTCGACGTGACAGGCGCCGCAGGCCTGGCGCGCGACGCGATAGTCCGACGGATTGACGAAGCGGATATATTCCGGGGCTTCCTTGTTGAGCAGGGTGTAGCTGCGCTTCGGATTGGCCGAGGATGGCCAGTGCCAGCCCTTTGGATATTTGGGCAGGACATGCGCCTTGTCGCGCGCCTGGACATAGGCGGCATCGGCCATCTGCAGGCCCGGCTGAACGCGTACCGAGGCGTCGCCGCCATGGCAGTCGACGCAGCCGAGGACGACTGCCTCGCTCTGGTGCATGGTTTTGCGATCGGAGGCGGTGTGGCAGGAGATACAGCCGTCGCTCTTGGCATCGGCCTGTGTCCAGTCCTGCGTGCGCGGGGCATCGCCGAACTTGGGATAGATGCGCGCGACCGGCTTTTCGCCTTCGGATGCTGGAGCCACCGAGGGGAGCGAGACCAGCGCGGCGACCGCTGCCGCCAGCGCCAATGCGCCGCGAGCCGCCCATCGCATCGTCGTCATCGATCCCAAAGCCCCCATGTACGTCCTCAGTAGGTCAGGATCGCGTTGAACAGCACCGAATAATATCGGTTGTCCCCGCGTGAATTGGTGAACAGGTCGGCAAAGCCCTTCGACGGGTCGAGCACCGCGCCGGACAGGCGAAACACCACGTTCTGGATCATCGACGGGCGCCAGATCAGCGCGCCCGACAGGTCCCAGCCGATCGATTTCGGAATGCTGCCTTCATTGCGGAGCTCGCGCAGCGTCGCCGTATTCTCGAACCACAGCCGGTTGAGGTTGGCCGACAGGCGCAGTTGCGGCGCCAGATCGAAGTCCGCACCGACGCCGAGCAGCATCGTGCCCGGATTGTTGAAGTTGGACTGGCCTTCTTCCTTGGTGGTGCGCAGGTCGTTGATGATGCCGTTGCGCGGCGAGATCGACACATTGACACCGCCGCCTGCGAAGGGAATCGCCTGGCGGATCCAGTAGCTGGTGTCGGCGCCGGCAAAGATCGGGTTCTCGAAAATCGCCGAGAAGCCGTTCTCCGTATTGTCCTTCGGATCGCCGTCGCCCGAGGTGTAGAGACCGGACCCGCGGATTCGGATCCAGTCGAGATCGTAGCTCAGCTCGGCTGCGGCGAAGAGCGAGCGGATCTTGGCCGGACGCGAAGTGAAGAAGCTGTTCCGGTCCTTACCGAAAGCGCCATAAATGCTGCTCGACAGGTTGAAGCGCTTTACACGGCCGTCGAGGCTGTAGCCGACATAATAAACGTCATAGTCGCGCGGACGTTGATCGCCGAGCAGGGCGGGTCGGGTCGGAAAACCATTATGATCGGTCACGCGGCGACGATCGCGGTTCCAGTTGGCCGTGAACGACGCGAGCGACGTCAGGCCGGGGATCGGGAAATCCTGTACGAACAGGTTGCCGTGGAAGACATAATCCTTGCGCGGGCGCCGGGTGATATCGTTCAGGCCGCTGTTGGTGTCCTTTTCGAGCCGCCACAGCAACGCGACATTATACTGATAGCGGTTATTGTCGCGATTGCCGAACAGGCGGACGCCCAACTGGTTGTCCTGAAACAGAAAACCCCGGAAGTCGAAATTGAACGGCTGGATGCCGATGCGCAGCGAGTCGAAGTCGAAGCGGTCCGAACGGTTGCCCAGATGCTTGTCGACGAACAATTCCTGCAGGCCGAGAAAGCTGTCGGTCCGGTGCGACGGGCGCGAGGATTCGACGTGGAGGACGCGGCGTTCCTCGACGTTGACGTAATTGACCTGATAGGCGAGCGCGATGCGGTATTCGACATCCGGCGGCTTATAGGCAGTCGACCCCTTGGTCAGGCCGGCACCCAGGATGAAGGTCTGCGCGAGCACCAGGCTCTTCTGGCGGCCGAAGGTATCGATCGCTCCCGGATAGGAGCTGGTCTGGTCGGCCACCGGCGTCGGGAAGGAGCGGGGTTCGACGACCGTATCGGACACGCCGTTCAAGCCGAAGAACCAGTCGTCGCCGGTGATCGGCAGGAAGAAAGGCTTCTTGTCCAACTGGATCGGACGATCACCCTTCAGGCCGTTCTGGTGATAGGGGTCGAAGGGCGAATGGCAGGTCGCCTGCAGGCCGACGAAATTCTTGTCGGGGCACAGAGCTTTTACCAGACGCCAGCGGTCCGGAATCGGAAACTGGTCGATCGGAAAAGCCTCGGGCGGCGGAGCCGCGACCGCGCCGATATTCTCCTGCTTCACCGCCGGGGGCAGCGTTTCGACATAGCCCGGCCGGCGGCGACCATCGATCATCGGCTCGGCGGCGTTGGCGCCTGGCGTTCCCGGTGCAACGGCGGAGGGCGTGGCAAGAAGGCTATCTCCAGCCGCGCCTTCGGCCATGTCCGCGCTGGCTGGAGCAGCCACCATCGTGCCGCCAGTCTCAGGCGCGGCGGATGCCAGCGCAGCCGCTTGCAATAGAAGGGTGGAGAGCGCTGCTGCCATCATTTGCCGCCGCAGACGTCCTGATCGGACGTGTCGAGGAAGGGCGCGAACGGACAGTTCACATAGCGCAGCCGCACGCCAGCCCCGATCGCCACGACGATCTGGTCCGCCCGGATATCCTTGGGCGCATTGCCTATGGTGCCGATGCGGGCGCCGCCATTGTGCAGACCCAGGAAGGAGATCATGTCGTCCTGGTCGATACCGTCGCCCGACACGCCGATCGCGCCGACCAGCGTGTTGCCGCGATAGATGGGCACCGAACCGGGGAAAATCTGGATGCCGTTCTGGAGCCGGTTCTGCGCGGCTCCGGAGACATCGGGCGTGAAGGTGCACCGGCGCCGCGTGTCTTCCGACGAGGCACCGAGAACGAAGCCGAGATGCTGCGCCAGATTGGTGAAGATCAGCGCGCTCTGAAGCCCTGTCGAAAAGGGACTCCACTGGTTCAGCGGACGCGACAGCGGACCATTGGGCCGATCGACTTCACCGTCGGGGAAGAAGGGGCGTGACAGATTGCCGCCCGACCGGTCCGCAAAGGCGGTCTTGCCGGTCAGCGCCTGCGGATCGTTCAGGAAGGTCCGTACCTTCTGGACGAAGGACTGGACGTCGGTGCTGGGATTGCCGAGCAGGTCGGGTGCCGCGTGCGATCCCGAGAAAAAGGCCGCCGTGCGCGCCTTCTGCAGCGAAACATCGGTGCCGAAGACGGGGGCGTCGGGCGAACGCGCCATCGCCAATATCGTACCGCGCGTGTCAACGAGGGAGATCGTGACCTGCGCGCGGCTGTCGAGCGGCTTGCGGATCTGCGCGCGGGCGCGGCTCATCACCTTAAAGGCTTCTTCGAGGACCGCCTTCACTTCGGCCGCCGTCAGCGGGCTCGATACCTCGGCGCCATCGGTGCCGCCTCTTATGGGGTAGCGATTGCTGCCCGAACCGTCGGTGAGTATATAGGCGTCGACATTGTCCAGCGTGCTGCCGGCGCTGCGCTCGGAGGCGGTGACAGGCCGATAGCCCGATGCTTCCGACCCATAGGCCACGCCGGCCAGAACCGTCGGGGTGACGCCCTGCGCATAATAGCCCGGGATGGAGACGAGCGAGCCTGTCGTGGTCCCCGCAAAGGCCGAGAAGGCACGCGCTGCGCTCGGGTTCGATTTCAGGTTCGGCGTGGACGCGTCGCTGTAGCGCAACTGGACCACCGCCTGGATATTGTTGGCGCGGATCGCCTCTGGCGCCTCGAAGCCGATCGTGCCCGCCGTCGCAATATATTCATCGTCGTCGGTGTCGATGTCGTCGACATTGGGGTCATAGCCATAGAGCCCGTCGGACATCACGCCGATCCCGCCCACGACGACGCCATTTTTGTACAGCGGAAAGCCGCCCGGATCGGCGGCCAGCCCCAGCGGCGAACGCTTGGGACCGATCAGGGCCGCAGCGCCGCCGGCAGCCGCGTAACGGCTGGCAAAGTCGGAGCAGGGCAACTGGCTGAACTGCACGCCGAACAGCGGTCCGGCGGCCAGCTGGTTATTGCCCGGGGGATAATGTTCCTGGACGATGAAGCTTGCCGTGCGCGTCGAGAAGGCGTTGCCCGACGAGGACAGATAGGCCCCGGTGATCGCCTTGGCGATTGCGCCTGCCGCCAGCGGATTGGCGGCGGGCGAGCCGTTGATGACGAGGCCTTCGACATCGGTCGGCGTCACGACCCGGTGCGTCGTCTTGGCCATGAACACGGTCGGCGCGCCGGTCATCTGATAGACGGCGAGGACATTGCCGACGCGGTCGGTGATGGCGATCACCGAGGGCTTGTTGCGGGCGATGGCTTCCTCGATCGCCTGTGCCAGCACTTTCTGGACATCGGCTTCCGTCAGCGACTCCTGGACGGGCGCCGCGTAGAGCCGGTTGTCCGTAGGTGTCGGGGTCGGCGTGGGGGTCGGAGTGCTGCTACCGCTGCCGCCACCACCGCAGGAAGCGAGAACGAAGGCGAGACTGGTGAGAGCGGCGACCGAACGCGAACGAAACATCATTTGAGCGCCCTGATCGCCGCAGCCGCCTGGCCGAGGGCCGAGCGGAATTCGGCCGGCTTGTAGCTATTGCTGTTGCCCACCGCCTTATAGGCCCGGTCGATCGCGCCGCGAGCCGACTTGGCGCGGGCTTCACTGACATGGCCTTGGCGCACGAGGCCGTTGAGAAGCGTGTCGAGCGCCATGACCGCCTGGGCCGAACCCTCATAATCGGTGAAGCGCGGCGCAACGGCGTCGCCCGCGATCGCCTCGACGATCGCGAAGGTCTGCGCCGAGGTCACCGGGCTGCGTGACAGGCTGTCGGCGAGCGTGGAGGCTGCAGCGCCTAGCGTGCGGGCCGCCGACACAGCGCTCGCGCGGTCCTTGGCCAGTGCGGCATGGAAGCCGCGCGAAGCCGCATCGAACTTGCCTGCAGCGCCCGGCGACAGCACCTTCGACGCGGCCGACAGCATGATCATGTTCTCGTCGTTGAACGGCGGCATGCCCGACGGGATAGGACGGCCGGGATTGGCGACCCAATTGGCCTTGCCGCTTGGCCCGTCGACGATCTGCCGGTGGCAGCTATGGCAATCGAAGAAATAGATTTCCGGGAAGA
Organism: Rhizorhabdus antheiae; assembly: GCF_049889055.1. Taxonomy (NCBI): domain Bacteria; kingdom Pseudomonadati; phylum Pseudomonadota; class Alphaproteobacteria; order Sphingomonadales; family Rhizorhabdaceae; genus Rhizorhabdus; species Rhizorhabdus antheiae. Next base: position 276,554 of record NZ_JBLTWO010000002.1, read on the forward strand.
CGCCGTCGCTGCCCAGCCGCGGATTGGCGAAGAGGCTGGTGATGCGGCTTACCGCCGAGGCCTGTCCGACCGCCCAGAGCTGGACATTGTCCATGCGGGGCTTGCGACGGAGATAGTCGGCATCCTCGTCATGATGCTGCTGCAGCGCCGAGAAGAGGTCGACCTCGAAGGACACGCGGGGATGGCCGGCGGCCATGATCCGGTGCGAGACGAACTGACCCGGACGGTCGCTGCCGAGATGGCAGTCGAGGCATTTCTCGGCGCGGGCGCGGGGCTGGTCGAGGGGGTATAGCCCCTTGGCCACGTTGGAGGCGTGGGTCTGGCCGACCGCATAATGGCTCGACAGCCAATTCTGCGAGGCGCCGTGGCATCCTTCGCAGCCGACGCCGTCGCTGACCTGCCAGCGGGGTCCGCGCGCGCCGGCGGGGGCCGGATCGGCATGGCATCCGAGGCATTCGGCGGCAGAGGTGGCGGGCCCGATGCCCATCTTCGCGGCGATCGCCTGACCACGCGGAGAGGCGAGGACGGCGAAGGCGCGGCTGTGCGCGCCCGTGCTGCTCGAACTTGCCTGCCAGATCAGAATTTCGTCCTGCCGGACGACCTTGCCGGTGGGTTCGCTGCGCCCATGGCAGGTCGACCCGGAACAGGATGCAACGCCCATGTGCGTGGCGGTGGAGGCGGGCGACGCCGAGGCGGCAACGGCGCGTTCGGCCGCGCCGCTGATGCCGAAGGCAAGCGCCGTTACGGCGAGTATTCCCGCCACGACCAGTCCGCAGACGACGGACAGTCTGCTCGCGACTTTACCCCCCAATTCGGCGCTCCCTAACTGCCGATGCCCCTTCGTTACGCCACCACTTGCCCCTGGGCGATCACGATGCCGTGACGTATCTCTCTTTCGCGCTCAAAGTGCAATCATTCAAACGCTTGTCAGTGCGGACGCCGCCGGATGACGAGGTTCCGGATCTCGGTCATGTCCTCCATCGCGAAGCGTATGCCCTCGCGGCCGAGGCCCGAGTCCTTGACCCCGCCATAGGGCATGTTGTCGACCCGGTAGCTGGGCACGTCGTTGACGACCACACCGCCCACGTCGAGATCGTCCCACGCATCGAGGATCTTGAATATGTCGCGGGTGAAGATGCCGGCCTGAAGCCCGAACTTCGAGTCGTTGACGATGTCGAGCGCTTCCTTCCACTGGCTGAAGCGGATCAGGAAGGCGACGGGACCGAAAGCTTCCTCGCGGTTGAGCTTGGTGTCGGGCGAAACCCCCTCGAGCAGCGTCGCCTCGAGCATCGCGCCGACGCGACCGCCGCCACAGAGCAGCGTAGCGCCCTTGGCGGTCGCCTCCTGGACCCAGTTGTCGAGGCGCTCGGCCTCCTTCACGTCGATCATCGGTCCGACAAAGGTCTTTTCGTCATGCGGGTTGCCGGCGATCAGGGTCTTCGTCTTGGCGACCAGCTTATCCTTGAACGCGTCATAGACTGCGTCATGAACGAGGATGCGCTGCACGCCGATGCACGACTGACCCGACTGATAGAAGGCCCCGAACACCACCCGCGCGACCGCGTCTTCCAGATCCGCATCGGCATCGATCACGACGGCGGCATTGCCGCCCAGTTCCAGCACGACCTTCTTCTTGCCGGCGCGCGCCTTCAGGTCCCAGCCCACATCGGGCGAGCCGGTGAAGGAGAGCAGCTTGAGGCGCTCGTCGGTGGTGAACAGGTCGGCACCGTCGCGCGAGGCGGGCAGGATCGAGAAGGCGCCCTTGGGCAGGTCGGTCTCGGCCAGTACCTCGCCCATGATGATCGCGCCGAGCGGCGTGCGGCTTGCCGGCTTCATGACGAAGGGGCAGCCCACAGCGATGGCGGGCGCGACCTTGTGTGCGGCCAGGTTCAGCGGGAAGTTGAACGGCGAGATGAACGAGCAGGGGCCGATCGGTACCCGCTTCCAGATTCCCTGATAGCCTTTGGCGCGCGGGCTGATGTCGAGCGGTTGGACCTCGCCGGTCATGCGGACCGATTCCTCGGCAGCGATCCGGAAGGTGTCGATCAGCCGCCCGACCTCGCCGCGCGAATCGTTGATCGGCTTGCCGGCCTCGATGCACAGCGCATAGGCCAGTTCATCCTTGCGCTCGGTGAAGCGATCGACACAGTGCTGCAGCACCGCCTGCCGTTCATAGCTGGCCATCTTCGCCATCGGTTCGGCGGCCTTGACTGTCCAGGCGATCGCCGCGTCGATCGTCTTGGCATCGGCAAGCGCAACCCGTGTCGCGACCTCGCCGGTGAACTTGTCGGTCACCTTCAGGTCGGTGTTCGGCTGCTGCGCCTCGTTGGCGAGGTATAGGGGGTAGGTGTCTTTGAGCTTCATCGCAGTTGTCCGTCTCTATACTTCATGGGGCGCCCCGCCCGTCGACAGCGGCGAGAACGAGGCTTGCCGTCAGGAAACCTGCTTGCTCAGCGTCTTGATGTCCTTGTTCAGGATCTGATCGTTCTCCGAATAATCGACCGGGCAATCGATCAGGTGGACACCCGGCGTGTCGAGGCATTCCTTGAGCAACTGCGTCAGATGCTCGGCGCTCTCGACGCGATGCCCCTTGGCGCCATAGCTCTCGGCATATTTGACGAAATCCGGGTTGTTGTAGGTCAGGCCCCAATCCTTGAAGCCCATGTTCGCCTGCTTCCAGCGGATCATGCCATAGCTGTTGTCGTTCAGGATCAGCACGGTGAGGTTCAGGCCGAGGCGGACCGCAGTCTCCATTTCCTGGCTGTTCATCATGAAGCCGCCGTCGCCGCAGATCGCCATGATCTTGCGGTCGGGATAGACCATCGCCGATGCCATGGCCGACGGCAGGCCGGCGCCCATCGTCGCGAGCGCATTGTCGAGCAGAACCGTGTTCTGCTGGCGCGCCGGATAGTTGCGGGCGAACCAGATCTTGTAGACGCCGTTGTCGAGGCAGATGATCCCGTCGGCGGGCATCGCCTTGCGAATTTCGCGCACCAGATGTGGCGGGAAGATCGGGAAGCGGGTGTCGTCTTCGAGCGACTCGGTATGCGCGACCTCGGCCTGACGAGCCTTGTGCATGAAATCGAAATTCCAGCGGCCCGAGGGCACGATGTCCTTCTGCATCTTCCAGATGGCGTTGGCGATGTCGCCGATCACCTCGACCTGCGGGAAATAGACCGGGTCGACCTCGGCCGTCTTCGAGCTGACGTGGATGACCGGGGTGCCGCCATTCTGCATGAAGAAGGGCGGCTTTTCGATAACGTCATGTCCGACATTGATGATCAGATCGGCATGTTCGATCGAACGATGGACGAAGTCGCCGGCCGACAGCGCAGCGCAGCCGAGGAATTTGGGGTGGCATTCGTCGATCACGCCTTTGCCGAGCTGGGTGGTGACGAAGGGGATGCCGGTCTTCTCGATGAACTGCAGCAGCATCCGGCTGGTCTGCTTGCGGTTGCCGCCCGCGCCGATCACCAGGATCGGCGACCGGGCGTCCTCGATCATCTTCACGGCAGCACGGACCGCCTTGTCCTCGGCCTCCGGGCGCCGCGCGAGCGAGGCCTTGATCGGAAGGGAGTCGGTATGCTCGTCGGCGATGTCCTCGGGAAATTCGATATGGGTCGCGCCGGGCTTTTCCTCTTCCGCCAGGCGATAGGCCTCGCGGATGCGGCTCGGGATATTGTCGGCCGAGGCGAGCTGGTGGGTGAACTTGGTGATCGGCTTCATCATCTCGACCACCTCGAGAATCTGGAAGCGACCCTGCTTGGATTTCTTGATCGGCTTCTGGCCGGTGACCATCAGGATCGGCATGCCCCCGAGCTGGGCATAAGCCGCCGCCGTGACGAAATTGGTGGCACCCGGCCCGAGCGTCGCCATGCAGACGCCGGTCTTGCCGGTGTGGCGGCCATAGGTCGCTGCCATGAAGCCGGCACCCTGTTCGTGCCGGGTCAGGATCAGCTTGATCTTCGTCGAGCGAGACAGGCTGTCGAGCATGTCGAGGTTTTCTTCGCCGGGAACGCCGAAGATATATTCACAGCCCTCTTCCTCCAGGCATTGGATGAAGAGATCGGATGCCTTTGTCGCCATATATGCCCCCTCTTGCGCGTCGCGCCCCTGCTGCGACCGAAGAATGAAGGATTGCTATTGCATTTCCACGACGTCGAACAGGCTCTTTTTATGTCGGCCGGGCTTTTGATTCCGCAACGGAATTTTACAGCTCGATCCGCCAATCCCAGCGCATCGCGCCGGCGCCGTCCATCGCCACCACGCCGCGCTCGGCCAGCACATCGCGCAGGCGGTCGGACTCCGCATAATCCTTGGCGGCGCGGGCACTCTGGCGCTGTTCGAGCAGCTGTTCGATCTCTTCCTCTGCGATCGTCGCGCCTTCCGGCTTCATGCGCAGGTCGATACGGCGCATGCGCAGAAGATCGAGGCCGAGCGCGAGGTCCATGCTGGCGACGACGCGCAGCCGTTCCTCTGCCGGAATGGCCTTGTCGGTCAGGGCGGTTTCGAGCAGCGGCAGGGCTTGCGGGACCATCAGATCGGCGGACAGCGCCTCGTCGAACTTCACGAGCAGATCCAGCGCCTTGGCGCCGAGGCCCTGCTCCACCGTCGCGCGCTGATAGGCGAAGGGCGCGCCTTTGGTCGCGCCCGTCTCTTCGACAACACGCAGCCAGTCGGGCGTACCCGCTTTCTCCCTGAGCGCTTCGGCCGCGAGGATCAGCCGGCCGAGCCGGGTCAGTGCGGCAGACAATGCCTCCGGAGAAAATTCCAGTTCGGACCGATAATGCGCCGACAGGCAGAGCAACCGGTAGGCGAGGGGATGCACGCCTTTGGTCGTGACGCTGGCGAGTGTCGCGAAGCCACCCTTCGACTTCGACATCTTGCCGCCGCGATCGACCAGGAAATTATTGTGCATCCAGAAATTGGCGCCCGAGGCGTCGCTGCAGGTGAAGGCCTGATTCTGGGCGATCTCGTTGCAGTGGTGGATCTCGCGATGGTCGATCCCGCCGGTGTGGATATCGAACTGGCGGCCGAGATATTTCATGCTCATCACCGAGCATTCGAGGTGCCATCCGGGCGCGCCGGGGCCCCAGGGCGACATCCATTCCATCTGACGCCGCTCGCCATCGGCCGACCGCCGCCACAGTGCGAAGTCGGCGGCGTTGCGCTTGCCCTCGACCTCGGCGATCCGGCCAACCGCCTCAGGCCCACGGCTGCCGGCGAGGCGGCCATAGTCGGCGACCTTCGATGTGTCGAAATAGAGGCCGCTCGGCAGTTCATAGGTCGCGCCGCCGCGCTCGATGACGCGGGCAAAGTCGATCATGTCCTGGATGTGGTCGGTCGCGACGCTCCAGATCGTCGGTGACGTAATGTTGAGCGCTGCGAGATCGGCCTTGAACGCTTCGGTGTAGAAGGCCGCGACCTCCCAGATCGTCTTGGCGGCCTTGCGCGCTGCCGCCTCCATCTTGTCGTCGCCTTCGTCGGCATCCGACGTCAGATGGCCCACATCGGTGATGTTGATGACGTGGTTGACCGGCCAGCCCTTCCAGTTGAGCGTCCGGCGCAGCGTGTCGGTGAAGACATAGGCGCGCAAATTGCCGAGATGCGCAAAATTATAGACCGTCGGCCCGCAGCTGTAGAGCCGCACCATCGTCGGATCGATCGGCTCGAAGACCCGCAGAGAGCGGCTGAGGCTGTCGAACAGGGAGAGGGGGGCGCCGAGCGGAGCGGGGTGCGTCATGTCAAATCCAGCAGGAGGTCTGGCGCGGCTCTAGATCAAGCATCCCCCGCAGCGCAATCCACAGGCTTAGCGGCGCCTTCGGGAAGCCGGACACGAAAAAGGCCGGAGCGAAACGCCCCGGCCCATTCGAACGCGGTCGATCGCGATCAGCCGTGCGAGGCGTTGCCCGACGCGGCTTCGATCACGAGGTCGAGCTGCTCTTTGCAGCCGCCCTCGATCAGCGACTGGGCGATGCCCGTCATGTCTGCCGTGGCGGGGCGGACGACGACGAACTTGACGTTGGTCGGTGCCTTGGCGCCATCCCAGCTGAGCTTATACTGGCTGCCGCTGCTGATCGCTGCGGCCGCCGGCCAGCTGGCCATGGCCTGCCCGGCGGCGAGGTCGAGCGTGGTGCTGCCGTTCGGACCGGCGATGGTGAGCGTGGTCGCCTTGGTCGCGTCCGGGCGCCAGACGGTCACATTGGCCGGGTCGGCGATGCACATGTTCGAGCTGCGCGTCACGTCGACATACCAGGGGTTGGGCACCTTGCCGCCCTTGTCGATGCCGCTGGCGCTGCGCACGGCCCCGATCCGGGCCCGCTTCTCGCCGCCACCCGAGACGAGCGCGTTGAGGGTGGAGCTGGTGCTCGCCGCGGCGACCGTCGAGGCGCTGGCGCTGAACGTGCCGGGGCCGCTGAGGGTGCGCGTGCCCTTGCCGTCGAGCAGGACGATCGTGTCGCCGGCCTTCAGGGTGAGCTTCGCATTGTCGGCGAGCGCCTTGCCGGCCGGATAGGCCTTGGCCGACGGGCCCGAGGAACGCACGACGAGCGGCGCGGCTGCGGCGGTACCCGCCAGCAGCACGGCCATGAGTGTCGCAACAGCAGCCTGCGACCGGCGATTATTTGTCCAGAGCACTATACCCTCCTGGTCCTACTTCACGAAGACGCTCTATCAGATTTCTGAGCGCCTTATCCTCGGGATTCTGTTCGGCCAGCGCCTCGAAATCTTCCAGCGCACTTTCATCCCCTGTATCGAATCTACGGAAGATGTCTGTGAACTGTTGCACAGCCGTTTCGGAATAATCGAGCACCGGCTCGAAAACTTCCATCGGCGTCGAGCGGCCGGAGACGGTGATCCGGCCCACCGGGCGGAAATTCTTCAGCGTCGAGCGTTCGATGACGGTATCGCTGACCAGCGTCTTGGTCTTCAGATATTTGTTGGCGCCTTCGAGGCGCGACGCGGTGTTCATCGAGTCGCCGAGCGCGGTGTACTGGATGCGCCCCTCGCCGCCGAAATTGCCAACGATCGCCTCGCCGAAATGAACCCCGACACGGGTGACGCCGATCGGCGGAACACCCTCGGGCGCCTCGCGCCGGAATTTCTCGCCGGCTTCGTACATGGCGACGGCGCAGCGCACCGCGCGCTCGCAATCGTCGGGTCGGCTGATCGGCGCACCCCAGAAGGCCACGATCGCGTCGCCGACGAACTTGTCGATCGTGCCGCCATGCTGAAGAACGGTTTCCGAAAGCACGTCGAGATATTTGTTGAGCAGGAAGGCGACCATTTCCGGCTCTATCTGGTGGCTAAGCTTGGTGAAGCCCTCCAGATCGCTGAACAGCGCATAGATTTCACGCTTCTCGCCATGCAGCTGGAGCCGCTCGGGGTTCTTCATGATGTCCTTGGCGATATCGCCCGGAAGATATTTGCCGAGCGCCGACTGGGCGAAGTTGCGCTGCTCCGAACCGATGCCGCGCGCTGCCGTGCCGACGGCCGAGAAGGAGAAGATCCAGCCGAGCAGCCAGCCGAAGACGGGCAGCCCCTGCGTATCGATGCCGTGGAACTGCCAGAAGAAGGGCAGGGCGACGACGGCACCGGCCTGGACGATCAGGAGCAAGGCGAGCTTCCAGAGCCGCAGATTGCCCATTGCCGTCAGTGCGCCGAGCAGCACCACGCCGATCGCGATCAGCCATAGGCCCCATTGCGGGATCGGCTTGAACATGAAACCGTCGAGCATCTGGCCGAGCAGCGTGGCGTGGATTTCGAGGCCGATCGTGGTCTCGCCGACGCGGCCCGTCTGCGGGTCTTTCATGCGCGAGGCGGGCGTGGTGAACTGGTCGACGTCGGGAATGTTGCCGCCGATCAGGACGTAGCGGCCCTCGATCTGCGGGCGGAAGGCCTCGAGCAAGTCGGGGTTGGCGATCAATTCGACCGGTAACTTGTCGAACACCGGGCGTTCGTAGTTGACCGGCAGCCGGTAGCGGATCGAGCCCTGATGGCTCCGGTATTCGGGATAGCCCTTGGTCAGCGAATTCGCCATCAGCGGCGGAAGGTCGGCCGGCTGGCCGGGCCAGCTGCGCATCACCCCGTCCTGGTCGGCCTCGAGCCGGATGCTCGTGAAATGGACGTTGCCGGGGGCCGTCTTCTTCTGGAAATCGCGAAGGAAGATCTCCTGGTCATAGGTCATGAACGCCGGATTGCTCTTGTTCGTCGCGAGCCCGAGATAGGTCGGCGTCTTCATCGTGCGGAAGCCGTCGATCAGGATCTGATCCTCGGGCGTCGGCTGGTCGATCAGAATATCGATGCCGATCGCCTTGGGCTTCATCTTGTCGAGCTGGACGAGGGCATTGGCGAGCATGGCCCGATCGAGCGGCGATCGCCGGCCCGTCAATCGGAGGGTCTCCTCGTTGAAGGTCACCATCACGATGCGCTGGTCGGTCTCGACATGCGGCGCGGCGAGCAAGGCGCGGACATCATACAGCGCGCGCTCGGCGTCGCGGGCCAGCATGATGTTCCAGCTGTAGCGCGCGAACATCAGGCCGAGCACGAGGAAGATGGCCGTGACGATCAGCCGCGTCGTCCCGATCTGCCGCAGCGTCTTGCGCGCCGTCGGCCAGAATGCCCCGACACGCGCGCCAAGCGACGCCTTCCGGCCTTGTTCAGCCATGCAATGACCCCCGTAATGTACCCCGCCGCGATATTAGCCCCTGCCGCGCCAATGGGAAGAGCGCAGTTGCACTTGCATTATTCAGAGGCCGGCGGCAGGGTTCGCCTTCTGTTCCAGGGATGTGTCCATGTCGTCGACTGCCATTTTGATCGCCGTTCCTTTCTTCCTGTTGCTTGGCCTGGCCTTGGGCTGGGTGGTGCGCGGGCGGATGGCAGCCGGTCAGGCGGGGGATATGGCGACCCTGCGGCGTGAGCTCGATGCTTCGCGCGAAGCGCTGGCGCGGTCGGAGCGGGAGTGCGCCGCGCTCGCTGCCGACAAGGCAGCCAGGACCGAGGCGTTCGAGGCGCAGATCGCCCAGCTGAAAGAGGCTCGCGAACAGCTGTCTGCACAGTTCGCCGAGGTCGGCGGGCGCCTGCTCGATCAGGCGCAGCGGCAGTTCCTCGAGCGCGCCGATCAGCGTTTCCATCAGGCGGGCGAGAAGAGCGAGGCTCAGCTCAAGGCACTGCTCAACCCGGTCGAGACGACGCTGAAGCGCTATGAGGAAGGGCTGCAACGGGTCGAGAAGGAACGCGTCGACAGCTATGCGGGCTTGCGTGAAGCGGTCGAGCAGGTGCGTGTCGGCCAGGGGCAAGTGCGCGACGAGGCGGCCAAGCTGGTCAATGCGCTCCGCGCCAGCCCCAAGGCGCGGGGCCGCTGGGGCGAGCAGTCGCTGCGCAACGTGCTCGAACAGTCGGGCCTGTCACCCTATGCCGATTTCGCGACCGAGGTTTCGGTCGATACCGAGGATGGCCGCTTGCGCCCCGACGTCGTCGTGCGGCTGCCGGGCGGGCGCAAGCTCATCATCGACGCCAAATGCTCGTTCAACGCCTATATGGACGCGGCCGAGCAGGTCGACGAGGTTGCGCGCACGGCGTCCCTCAAGGCCCATGCCGCGGCACTGCGAACCCATGCCAGCCAATTGGGCCAGAAAAGCTATTGGGATCGCTTCGGCGAGGCCGCCGATTATGTCGTGATGTATATCCCCGGCGAGCATTTCCTGTCCGCCGCGATGGAGCAGGACCCGGAGCTGTGGGACTGGGCGCACCAGCGCCGCGTCCTGATCGCCACGCCGATCAACCTCGTCGCGCTGGCGCGCACGATCGCCAGCGTCTGGCGGCAGGAGAAGATGGCGGAAGAAGCCCGCGCGATCGGCCGGCTCGGCAAGGAGATGCACGAGCGTCTGTATACGGCTGCCCAGCATCTGCGCCGCGTCGGCGGCGGGCTCAACAGCGCGGTCGAAAATTACAACAAGTTCGTGGCCAGCTTCGAGGGACGGGTGCTCGTCACCGGGCGCAAGTTCCGCGACCTCAACATCGAGACCGGCGACAAGGATATCGAGGAATTGCCGGCGGTCGAGACGCGCGCCAGCGAGGGATCGCTCGACCTGCTCGCCGGGCCGCAATGATCCGGCGGGCTCAGCGCCCCAGATCGAAGCCCACCGACGCCACAATCCGCGAGCCCATGTCGCGGCCCAGCGGGCCGGGCAGGGCGGAACGCGCGAAGCCGAAGCTGTCACTGTAGCCGATCGACAGGCGCAGCGGCCCGCGCACATGGTCCAGACGCAGCGACGCATCCCAATAGCGTCCGCGCGGTCGGAGGCGTTGTGAACGTAGAGGATCGTCGATGCTGCCGCTCGATCGGCCGAGCTGCGTGCGCATATTGAACGGCGTTCCCACGATGGAGAGCGTTGCTGCGCCTGCAATGTATAGATTGTCGCCGCCGATCGCGTCCTGGTTCGGCGCATAGAGGATGAAGCCCTCCAGCTGGATCGGGCCGACGAGGGTAGAGGCTCCTCCGCCGACCTCGACATAATCGAGCCCGGAAGTGCCGGTGAAGCCGTGATAGCTCAGCTGCGCGTCGAGATCGACCGCGCCGAAGCTTCGTCGATAGCCGAGATTTCCGTCGATCAGCCAGCCGGCGGCGCCATGGCGGGGACTGCGGCGGAGGCTGGTTCCGGCGGCGCTCAGGCTGAAGCCGTCATAAGGGCTGATCATCCCGCGCGCCGTGACGCTGGGATGACCATCGCTCCAGCTGAGGCCACGTCGCCGTTCGTCGGTCGACGCCGTTAGCGAGAGGGTCGGATCGAGTCCTGCAGCGGAGCAGCCGGCAGCGAGACTGCCGGCGAGCAGGCCGCTGAGGAACAGGACCCGACCCCGGCCCATATCAGCTGGCGCCGACGCTGACGCGCGCAGCGGCTTCGAGCTCGGCCATGAGTGTGCTCTTGTCACGGTCGGCGACGGCCATGACGTGCGAGCGGATCTCGGCGTCGCGTGCCGCCACTTCCTGCTCGATTGCCTTGCGGCTGGTCATGCAGCTGCCGGCCCGGCTGCCTTTGATCTTATAGTCGCTCGAGACGATCCGGGTCAGGCCCGCCCCGCCAGCGGGCGCCATCTGGCGCTCTACCGCGATCGTCGCGACCCAGGCGCAGCGGTCGGTGCCGCCCCGCGTCGGCGGCGATACGCCCATCGGCTTGGTCGCAAGATCGACCGAGGCCCGGTAGCTGACATTCATCGGGACGCCGCGATGCTCGATCGTGGTGGCGTGATGGTGCGCGGCGTCGGCGGCGGGAGGGGACAAGGCCATCATCCCCAGTGCAATGATCATGGACATGGTTTTTCTCCTGCGTGCGTCGCTTTTTTCGCGATCGCAGGCCTGAGCTATGAAGCAATTGTTTCTAGCCCTTTGCGCTGGCGCAACAATTAACCAGCGCGATCAGTCATCACCGGGCAGGAACGGGTCCGTAATCGGCCGGATCATTGGCGACCACCGAGAGCATCGCGGTCCACGCGGCCACATTCTGGCGCAGCTGGGCCGGATCGATCTTGTCGAGCGTATCGTCCGCCGTGTGGTGGAGATCGAAATAGCGGGTGCCGTCCTGCGCAAGTTCGATCACCGGAATGCCGAGCTTCTGAATTTCGGAAATGTCCGAGCCAGATGCGTCGCCATTCTTGCCCCCGGCCACGATGCCGAGCGGAGCGAGCGCCGCGCCGAGCCGCTTCATGGAAGGCAGCGCTTCCGGCGACACGGAGGTCTGGTAGCGCCAGACGCGATCCGCGCCGAAATCGGATTCGGCCAGTACATGGTGCTTTTCGCCCCGATGGGCCTCGCGATAGGCGGCTCCACCGAACAGGCCGATCTCTTCCGATCCGAACCAGACGAGACGAATGGTGCGCAAGGGCTGGCCCGCATCCATGATCCGCTTGGCTGCGGCGGTGGTTATGGCGACGCCCGAGGCATCGTCGATCGCGCCGGTGCCCTCGTCCCAGCTGTCGAGATGCCCACCGATCAGCACCATGCCTGCGGCCGGATCGCGGCCGGGAATCTCGGCGATGACGTTGCCCGACATGCGCTTGCCGGCGGCCCTGGCGGTGACGTCCAGAGAGATGGTCACCGGCTTCCCCCGCTTCAGGATGCGCTCTAGCTGGTCGGCGTCGGGATTGGCGAGCGCCAGTGCCGGGATCGGCATCGCCCCGTCGGCCCAGCTTTGCGATCCGGTGTGGGGCACGCGGTGATTGTCGGTACCGATCGACCGGATCAGGATCGCGGCCGCGCCCAGTCTGGAAGCGACCGAGGGTCCGCTCCGTCGGATCGCGCCGACCACGCCATAATGCGAGCCGTCCTGCGTCGCGGCCATGCGGTGCGTTACGAACACGATCTTGCCCTTGACCGAGGCCGGTGTGGCGGCGCGCAGCGCGTCGAGATTGTCGAAGGCAACCACTTCTGCGGTCAGGCCCTTGGCCGGAGTCGCCGCGCTGTTGCCGAGTGCGGTGAGCGTCAGTGGTTGGGGGAAGGGGGCTACGACCGCCGCCTTGGCCGTGCCGCGTTCCCACCAGGGTATCTCGAATGTCTCGACCCGGACATTGGCAAAGCCGAGCGCCTTCAGCCGGGCCACCGCCCAATCGCGCGCTCGTGCTTCGGCATCGCTGCCCGCCTGCCTCGGACCGATCTCGGTGGTCAGCTGTTCGGTGATGTCCCAGGCGAGCGAATCGGACAGCGCCGCATCGCGCAGCGCAGCAGCGTCCTCGACCCCGGCGGACGCCTGGGCGAAGGCGGGAAGGGACGCAAGGATGGCGGAGAGCAGCGCGATGCCGTGGAGAATCTTCATGGGAGCCGAAGCTAGCGAGCCGGTCCGCATTTGCCAATCGGGCCCGCGTCGGTTAGTGGCGACCGACATTTTCCAGCCTGATCAGCCCAACGAGGTTCGCGACCGATGGCCGTGCAATATAGTTTCGTCATGAAGGGTCTGACCAAGACCTTCCCCGGCGCCAACAAGCCGCTGTTCAACAATATCCACCTGCAGTTCCTGCCGGGGACGAAGATCGCGATCATCGGCGTCAACGGCGCCGGCAAGTCGACCTTGATGAAGGTCATGGCGGGCATCGATACCGACTATTCGGGCGAAGCCTGGGCCGCCGAGGGCGTCAGCGTCGGCTATCTGCCGCAGGAGCCGCAGCTCGATCCGGACAAGACGGTCAAGCAGAACGTCATGGATGGCGTTCGCGATGTCGCGGACATGATCGACCGCTTCAATGCGATCTCGGCCGAGATGGGCGATCCGAAGGACGATACCGACTTCGACGCCCTGTTGGAGGAGATGGGTGTTCTCCAGGAGAAGATCGACGCCGTCGACGGCTGGACGCTCGACAACCAGCTCGAAATCGCGATGGAAGCGCTGCGCTGCCCGCCGGGCGACCTTTCGGTGACCGGCCTCTCGGGCGGTGAGAAGCGCCGCGTCGCGCTGTGCCGGCTGCTGCTCGAGAAGCCCGATATCCTGCTGCTCGACGAACCGACCAACCACCTCGACGCGGAGAGCGTCGCCTGGCTCGAACAGCATCTGGTCGACTATCCGGGCAACGTCATCCTCGTCACCCACGATCGCTACTTCCTCGACAATGTCGTCGGCTGGGTGCTCGAACTCGATCGCGGCCGTGGCATCCCCTATGAGGGCAACTACTCCTCCTGGCTCGACGCCAAGGCGAAGCGGATGGAGCAGGAAGAGCGCGAGGACGCCGGTCGCCAGAAAGCGATCAAGGAAGAGCTCGAGTGGATCCGGCAGAGCCCCAAGGCGCGCCAGACCAAGTCCAAGGCGCGTATCCGCGCGTTCGACGAACTGGTCGAGAAGCAGAACAACCGCGCGCCCGGCAAGGCGCAGATCGTCATCCAGACCCCCGAGCGTCTTGGTGGCAAGGTGATCGAGGCCAAGGGGCTGACCAAGTCCTATGGCGACAAGAAGCTGTTCGAAGGGCTCGATTTCACGCTGCCGCCGGGCGGAATCGTCGGCGTGATCGGTCCCAACGGCGCCGGCAAGACGACGCTGTTCCGCCTGATCACCGGGCAGGAAACCCCCGACGCCGGCTCGATCGACATCGGCCCGACCGTCAAGCTCGGCTTCGTCGACCAGAGCCGCGACGCCCTCGACCCCAACAAGAATGTCTGGGAGGAAGTATCGGAGGGTCATGACATCATGACCGTGGGCAAGTTCGAGATGTCGACCCGTGCCTATGTCGGCGCGTTCAACTTCAAGGGACCCGACCAGCAGAAGAAGGTCGGCCAGCTGTCAGGCGGTGAGCGTAACCGCGTGCACATGGCCAAGATGCTGCGCAAGGGCGGCAATGTGCTCCTGCTCGACGAGCCGACCAACGACCTTGACGTCGAGACCCTGCGCGCACTTGAGGATGCGCTGGAGAATTTCGCCGGCTGCGCCGTGGTCATCAGCCACGATCGCTTCTTCCTCGATCGTCTCGCGACCCATATCCTCGCCTTCGAGGGCAATGGGCATGTCGAGTGGTTCGAAGGCAATTTCGAGAGCTATGAGGAAGACAAGCGCCGCCGTCTCGGCGACGCCGCCGACCGGCCGGGCTCGGGCGCCTACAAGAAGCTCACCCGCTGAACAGAGAAAGGGCCGACCCGCCGGGGCCGGCCCTTTCTTCATCCTGTCCTTGCCGGATTACATGTAATTGCGCGGATCGGGCGTCGGCAGGTTGCACGCGCTCTGATGGCCCTTCTTGCACATCACGACCTGCGCCCGCCAATCGCGCATCGCCATGGCATAGGCATCCTGCTGGCGGGCAAAGCTGGCATCGGTAGCCATCACGTCGCGACGATATTGCCGCATCGCCTTGGCATAGGCTGCCTTGTCGGCTTCATAGTCCTGCTGGTTGATATCGGCCTGCGCCATCGCCACCGCATTGGCGGTCTTGGTCTCGACGATCGCCTGATTGACGCCGTTATTCAGTGCCCTGGTTTCCGGCATTTCTGCCGTCGCGGCAATCGCGGCGCTGGTCTGCTGAGCCTGACCGGCAGCGGGCACAAGCACGGCCATCGCCGCAGTGGCAAGCAGTATACGCATGGTCATGGTAGATCTCCTCAACATCACTGGATGCTGAAGAGTTAAACCAATCGATGTCGTCGCTGTTCCTGCGGCCGATCAGGCCGGAGCGAACTCGCCGCTGCTCTCGTCGAGCAGATGGAGGATACCGTCCGCCACGGCGAAATAGGCGCCGTGGATCTTGAGCGTTCCCGCATTTTCGCGGGCGGGGATGAAGGGGAAGGTCCGTAGATTGGCGATCGACACCTTTACGGCTTCGAACTCCATGGCGCGCTGGGCGCCATCGCCGTCGCCATGTTCCGCCAGCACCCGCTCGCGCGCCTCATCGAGCAACGAGACCCAGTCGGAGATGAAACCGCCCTTGCCGGGCTCCGCATCGATGAAGCGGTGGCTCAGGGCGGCGGCGCAGCCGCCGCAGCTCTGGTGGCCGAGCACGACGATTTCGGGCACTTCGAGCTGCGTCACCGCGAACTCCAGCGCGGCCGACACGCCATGATGGCCCGGCGACGTTTCGAATGGCGGGACCATGTTGGCGACATTGCGCACGACGAAGATTTCGCCGGGAGAGGTGTCGAAGATGATCGTGGGATCGACCCGGCTGTCCGAACAGGCGATGACCATCAACTTGGGACTCTGGCCATCGGCAAGCTGGCTCCAGCGCTCGCGCTGCTGGGTCCAGCCATTGCTCTTGAAGCGGCGATAGCCTGCGATCAATCCGGTAAAGTCGGTCATGGCCATTGGACTAGTCGCGGTGATGGGGGCTGGCAAGTGGTCGACTCATCGCCTATCTGAACGGCCATGAGCGAACCTCTGCCCACGCCCGCCACCCCATCCGCCGTCGTCAAGCAGCGCAAGCCGGACTGGATCCGGGTGAAAGCGCCGATGGGGAAGGCCTTTGCCGACACCAAATCTCTCATGCGCCGCCTCAACCTGGCGACGGTGTGCGAGGAAGCGGCTTGCCCGAACATCGGCGAGTGCTGGACGAAGAAACACGCGACGGTGATGATCCTGGGCGACACCTGCACCCGGGCGTGCGCCTTCTGCAACGTGAAGACCGGCATGCCGCGCGCGGTCGACCCGCTCGAGCCGCAGCATGTCGCCGATGCCGCTGCCGAACTGGGCCTCGAGCATATCGTCGTGACGTCGGTCGACCGCGACGATCTGCCCGATGGCGGCGCACGCCACTTCGTCAAGGTGATCGAGGCGCTGCGCCGCACGACACCCGCCACGACTATCGAAATCCTGACCCCGGATTTCCGCAACAAGGCCGACGCGGCGATCGAAATGATCGTGGCCGCGCGGCCCGACGTTTATAATCACAATCTGGAAACGGTCCCGAGGCTCTACCCGACGATCCGCCCCGGTGCGCGCTATTACGCCTCGCTGCGCCTGCTGGAGTCGGTCAAGCGGCTTGACCCGACGATCTTCACCAAGTCGGGCATCATGGTCGGCCTCGGCGAGGAGCGGCTGGAGGTCCACCAGGTAATGGACGACATGCGCTCGGCCGACATCGACTTTATCACGATGGGCCAATATCTGCAGCCGACGCCGAAGCATGCCAAGGTGGCGGAGTTCGTGACGCCAAAGACGTTCGAGGCCTATGCGGCGATCGCGCGCGCCAAGGGCTTTCTGCTGGTGGCGGCGACGCCGCTGACCCGCTCCAGCTACCACGCCGGTGAGGATTTCGCGAAGATGCGCGATGCCCGCAACGCGGAACTGGCGCGCAAGGCGGTTCCGGCGGCCTGATATGCCGAGGCATCACGAGGTCCGGACGCTCCCTTACCGCCCGGAGCAGATATTCGATCTGGTGGCCGACGTCGCATCCTATGGACAGTTTCTGCCCTGGGTGTCGGCGGTACGCGTGCGATCGGACAGCGAGACCGAGATGATCGCTGACCTGATGGTGGGCTTCAAGGCGTTGCGGGAGAAATTCACATCGAAGGTCACCAAGCAGCGCCCCGAGAGCATCCATGTCGACTATCTCGACGGACCGCTCAAATATCTGCGTAACGACTGGACCTTCGCGCCGGACGGGAAGGGCGGGACGCTGGTCGACTTCTCGATCGAGTTCGAGTTCAAGTCGCGTCTTTTCGAGATGGTCGCGGGGCAGGTGTTCGACCGGGCGCTGCGCATGATGATCGGCGCGTTCGAGGAGCGCGCCGCCAAGCTCTATGGGGTCCCTTCGAGCGACGCTCCCGGCATCAGCAGTTCCAGCGCGCACAGCGCCGCCTGAAGACGGACGCCGCCGCGTCCCAGATCACCGAAATGCCGCTTGTCGGCGGCGATGTCCTCCGGATCGGCACCCTTGATCGCGCGGCCGAACACAACCGTGCCGACCGGCTTCCTGTCGCTGCCGCCACCGGGACCCGCAACTCCGGTGATCGCTACGGCGATGTCGGCGTCGCTGCGCTCCTGCGCGCCGCGCGCCATCGCCCAGGCGACCGCGATCGAGACGGCGCCGAAGGTCTCGATCATCTCGAACGGGACGCCAAGCATCGCGACCTTCGCCTCGTTCGAGTAGGTGACAAAGCTTGAACCGAGAACGTCAGACGACCCCGCAATCTCCGTGATCGCTGCGGCGACGAGGCCCCCGGTGCAGCTCTCGGCAAGCGCGATCCGGCGTCCGGCGGCACGGTTCGCATCCACCACGCGACGGGCGGCTTCGAGCAGTTCCGGCGGGAGAAGGCTGTCGATCTTGTCGGTCATGCGGCGGTTCCGTTCATATCGGCTGAGGCACCCTTATCGTCGCGATGGCCTGCGCGGCTATGCCTTCCTTGCGACCGGTGAAGCCCAGCCGCTCGGTCGTGGTGGCCTTCACGCTCACCTGCGCTTCGGAAAGGCCGAGGATGCGGGCGATATTCGTCCGGATCGCGGCGCGGTGCGGCCCGACTTTGGGGGCCTCGCAGATGATGGTGAGGTCGACGAAGTCGATGATCCCGCCGGCCTCGGCGACCAGCGACCGGGCATGGTTCAGGAACAACTCCGAGTCCGCGCCCTTCCATTGCGGATCGCTCGGCGGGAAATGGCTGCCGATGTCGCCCGCCGCGATCGTGCCTAGAAGGGCGTCAGTCAGAGCGTGGAGGGCGACATCCGCATCGCTATGCCCGGCAAGGCCATGGCTGTGCGGGATGGCGACGCCGCCCAGATGGACGCGATCGCCCGCGGCAAAGGCGTGGACATCGAAGCCCGAGGCGGACCGGCTGATCATCGGAAACCTCTCGGCAGCCGCGTCGAAATCGGCGGCATAGGTCAGTTTTTCCAGGGTGCGATCCCCCTCCACCACGGCAATGCGGAAACCGGCGGCGCGTGCCACCTGGGCATCGTCGGTCGCTTCGCGGTCCGCCGGCCAGGCCTGGTGCGCGGCGATGATATCGGCGCGCCGGAAGGCCTGCGGCGTCTGGATGCGCCACAGCGCGTCACGCGAGACCGTGTCACCCAGCAGCCCGTCGCCTCTGGCCAGCGTATCCACCACGGGGAGCGCGGCAATCGCTCCGTCGTGATCGTCGAACGCAGCGAGCAGCCGCTCGATCACCGCAGCGGGAACGAAGGGGCGCGCGGCGTCGTGGATAAGGACGATGTCGGCGTCGCAGGCGGCGAGGCCGGCAAGGACAGAGTCGCGCCGGGTCGCGCCGCCGATCACCGGCGGGGGCAGGCGCGCACCGGCTATCGCAGACGCATAGAGCGACTCCTGGCCTTCACCGATCACCACCTGGACGACGTCGATGCGGGGATGATTCAGCAGGGAATCGATCGCGTGGCGCAGCACCGGCTTCCCTGCCAGTTCGCGATATTGCTTGGGTATCTCGCTGCCGCTGCGCACGCCGCGCCCGGCTGCGACGATCAAGGCTGCTATGCGGGGCGCGCCGTTCATCGGTCGGCGCTTTAGGATGCCCGGCCTCGCAGGTAAAGCGCCCGTGACGTCGCTCATGCGGCCAGCTTGCTCCGCAGGCGATATGCGGCTAGGGGAGTGCTGCTTTTTTAGGCAACATGGCAGCCATGACACCCACATTGCGTCCCATTCAGATCGGTCCCGTTCGGATCGACAGCCCGGTCATCCTCGCGCCCATGACGGGCGTCAGCGATCTGCCCTTCCGGCGGGTCGTGCGCGGCTATGGTTCGGGGCTGAACGTCACCGAGATGATCGCCAGCCAGGCCGCGATCCGCGAAACCCGCCAGTCGCTGCAGAAGGCGCTGTGGGATCCGTCGGAGGAGCCCGTCTCGATGCAGCTGGTCGGCTGCACCCCCAAGGAAATGGGGGAGGCGGCGAAGCTGAGCCAGGATCGTGGTGCTGCCATCATCGACATCAACATGGGCTGCCCCGTGCGCAAGGTCGTCAATGGCGATGCGGGATCGGCGCTGATGCGGACCCCCGATCTTGCGGTCGAGATCGTCAAGGCGACGGTGGCCGCAGTCGACGTGCCGGTGACGCTCAAGATGCGGATGGGCTGGGATCATGACAGCCTGAACGCGCCCGAGATCGCCCGCATCGCCGAGGATGTCGGCGTGAAGATGATCACGGTCCATGGCCGTACGCGCAACCAGATGTACAAGGGCAGCGCCGACTGGGCCTTCGTGCGCCGGGTCAAAGAGGCGGTCTCGATCCCGGTCATCGTCAACGGCGATATCTGCTCGATCGACGACGCGATCACCGCCATCGAACTGTCGGGCGCCGATGGTCTGATGATTGGTCGCGGCGCCTATGGCCGCCCCTGGCTATTGTCGCAGGTGATGCATTTCTTCGCGACGGGAGAGCGCAGGGCAGACCCCACGATTGAAGAGCAATATCACGTCATTCTCGCGCATTATCACGAGATGCTCGAACTCTACGGCAAGGACGTCGGGGTCAATATGGCCCGCAAGCATATCGGCTGGTACACCAAGGGTCTCACCGGATCCGCCGAGTTCCGCAACAAGGTCAATCAGGAGGCCGATCCGGCGCGCGTCATCGCGATGCTCGGTGAGTTCTACGCACCGTGGCTCTCCCGCGCGGCGGCCTGATGCGTATGGCGAAACGCGGGGCGGTCCCCCGGGTAGCCGCCGACGCGCCATCGCCGGCCGAGACGCTGGCGGCGATGGCGACGGCCGTTCTGGTAATCGATCCCGACGGGATCGTCGTCGATCTCAATGCGGCCTGCGAATCGCTGTTCAACCTCAGTCGGAACCAGATCGTCGCCAGGCCGGTGTTCGACGCTATCGGTCATCCGCTGACGTCGATGCCCAGCGACGCACCCTTCGCGGCCTATGACCTTGAAATCGTCGTTCCGCTCGGCCGGCGCATGCGTGTCGACCTGATGGTGGCGCCGCTGCCCGAGCGGGCGGGGTGGCGGACCGTTTCGATCCACGCTCATGCGCGCAGCGCCATCGGCGCACGTTCCGTTGATCGCGAGGGTGGTACCCGCACCGCCGTCGCCGCCGCCGCGATGCTCGCGCATGAGATCAAGAACCCGCTTTCGGCGGTGCGAGGCGCGGCCCAATTGCTTGAGTCGACCTGCGACGAAGAGTCGCGCGCGCTTACCCGGCTGATCCGCGAAGAGGTCGATCGCGTGGCTGCGCTGATCGACCGCATGCAGGGCTTCACCGACACGCGGCCGATGGAGATGACGCCGCAGAACATCCATGCGATCCTGGGCCATGCCCGCGAAGTCGCACTGCAGGGGTTCGCCAAGGGACGTGTGATCCGTGAAATCTATGATCCCTCTCTGCCGGCTGTGCTCGGCCACCGGGATTCGCTCATCCAGATTTTGATCAACCTGTTGAAGAACGCTGCCGAGGCGATGGAAGCGATGCCAGGTGCTATCACCCTGACCACGGCCTATCGGCATGGCGTCTCGATGCGCCGTGCCGACGGGAACGCCCGCCAGCCGCTGCCGATCGAACTGTGCGTGATCGACGAGGGGCCTGGCGCGCCGCCGGAGATCGAGGGGCATTTGTTCGATCCGTTTGTCACAACCAAACGCAGCGGGAGCGGGCTGGGCCTGGCACTGGTCGAGAAGCTCGTCGCCGATCAGGGCGGCATCATCGAATATGCGCGGGAGGGGCTTCCCCCGAAGACGGTCTTCCGCCTTCTCCTCCCCAGGGCGAGGGTCATGGCATGAGTGGCGTTGGCGGGCGTATATTGGTGGTGGATGACGATGCGGCGATCCGCACCGTGGTCCGTGAGGCGTTGCGGCGGGCGGGGCATGTGGTCGAGACGGCCGCCTCGGTGGCCGACCAGCGGCGCCTGTTCGCCAGCTTCGACCCGCAGGTGCTCGTCACCGACGTGATGCTGCCCGATGGCAACGGGCTCGATGTCATCCCGGAGATGCTCGCCAAGGATCCGGGGCTTCCGGTCATCGTGCTGTCGGCGCAGAACACCTTCACGACCGCCTTGCGCGCGACCGAGCAAGGCGCGTTCGATTATCTGCCCAAGCCGTTCGATCTCGGCGAACTGGCCCGGGCCGTTTCCGATGCGCTGGCGGCGCGGGCTGCGAGCAGTGCCGCGGCGGCGGCGAGCGAGGCGACCGAGGACTTGCCGCTGATCGGCCGCTCCCCGCCAATGCAGGAGGTGTACAGAACCATTGCCCGCGTCGTGGCCAACGACCTTACGGTGCTGGTTCTGGGCGAGTCCGGCACCGGCAAGGAACTGGTCGCCCGCGCCATCCATGACTTCGGCCCGCGCTCTGCGGCGCCATTCGTCGCCATTAACATGGCCGCGATCCCGCGCGAGCTGATCGAATCCGAGCTGTTCGGGCATGAGCGCGGGGCCTTCACCGGCGCGCAGGCGCGGTCGGCGGGCCGCTTCGAACAGGCGCAGGGCGGAACGCTCTTCCTCGACGAGATCGGTGACATGCCGATGGAGGCGCAGACCCGGCTTCTGCGCGTGCTCCAGGCCGGCGAGTTCACGACCGTCGGTGGCACCCGATCGATCAAGGCCGACGTCCGCATCATCGCGGCGACCCACAAGGACCTTCCCCGGCTGATCGCCGACGGAGGCTTTCGCGAAGATCTCTATTACCGTCTCAACGTTGTCCCGATCAGGCTCCCGTCGCTGCGCCAGCGCGGCGAGGATATCGGCGAACTGGCGCGCTTCTTTCTCGATCGGGCGGCGGCTGACGGGCTGCCGCGCAAGGCGC
Source organism: Rhizorhabdus antheiae (assembly GCF_049889055.1). Lineage (NCBI taxonomy): Bacteria > Pseudomonadati > Pseudomonadota > Alphaproteobacteria > Sphingomonadales > Rhizorhabdaceae > Rhizorhabdus > Rhizorhabdus antheiae. The sequence continues at coordinate 298,698 of NZ_JBLTWO010000002.1, forward strand.
TCGATCCGGGAGCGGTGACGCGACTCATGCAGCATGGCTGGCCGGGCAATGTCCGCGAGCTTGAAAATCTGATGCGGCGCCTCGCCGTGCTCAGCCGCGAGGATGTGATCACCGCGAGCCTCGTCGAGCAACAGTTGCACCAACAGCAGCCGACGGACTTCGCCGCCTCCACTGCCATGGTGAGCGCCGCTGGGCTGGCGGATGCGGTGGGCCAGCATCTGGCGAGCTATTTTTCCGGCTTCGGCCGCGATCTGCCACCGGATGGTCTCTACGATCGGGTGCTGGCCGAGATGGAACGCCCGTTGCTGCGGCTTACCCTGGCGGCGGTCAAAGGCAATCAGCTGCGCGCGGCGCGGCTTTTGGGGATCAACCGCAATACGTTGCGCAAGAAGCTGACCGATTTGGGGATCGACGCGCTGGCGGCAAAACGCTCCGACTGACCTGCGGTCGCGGCGCGACATGGCGTTGCGCGCGTGCGACGTCACTGTGTTCCCGAAGCCACGCTGTTGTGGTAACCCGGCCACGATGGCGTTTCCCGGCCCGACATTGACACGCGTGCGGCGACGGCTGGTCATGGCCTGGCGGCTGCACCGCCTGATGCCTTTGATCGAGATCGCGACTCCGATCGCGACGCTGCTGATCCTCATCGCCAGCTATCGTATCATCGCGGCCAGCGGTCGGCCGCAGGTGCCGATCTCTCCGACCTTCGCGACCCTCCTGCTCGGCGCCAATCTGCTGGCGTTCATGAGCCTGATGGTGCTGATCGCGCGGCGCGTCGCCATCTATCGCGCTTCGCAGTCGGAGCTTGGGAGCAGAGGGCGGCTCCACGTCCGGCTGGTCGCCTTCTTCTCGCTGATCGCGACCGTCCCGACCTTGCTCGTCGTCGTGTTCGCGTCGCTGTTGTTCCAGCTCGGCACGCAATTCTGGTTCTCCGACAAGGCGCGGGTCGTGCTGCGAAGCTCCGAGCGGGTCGCGCAGGCCTATGTCACCGAGAGCAAGGAGCGGCTGCTGGGCGACATCACCGCGATGTCGGGCGACCTTCGCTATTTCCTGTCCGCGACGACCATCGACGACCCCCGCTTCGCGACAGAATTTGCCCGGCAGATCGCCTATCGCGGCCTGTCCGAGGCCGCGATCATCAACATCGACAGCGCTGGGACGCCCCAGCTGATCGCGCTGGCCAATCTCGACAAGCGCGCTCTCGACAAGCGGCTTCCACCCGCGACGATCCCCTTTCTGCAGGGCGGTCAGCCGCGCATCACCGCCGAAGCGGGCGACCGCATCGAGGGCACTATCCTGCTCGACGGGGCAAGCCGGACCTATCTCTACATCTCGCGGCAGGCGGCACCCGACGTACTGGCGCAGGCGGTCCGCGCGCGTTCGGCGCTCGGCGATTATGTGGCCACGATCGATCGCGCGCGGGCCTTGCAGCTGCGCTTCAACATCCTGCTGATGATCATGGCGCTCGCCATTCTCGGCGTGGCCATCTGGGTCGCGATGCGTGTGGCCGACCGGCTGGTGCGGCCAGTCAACGAGCTGGTGTCGGCGGCGCGTCGCGTTGCGGCTGGCGATCTGTCGGCGCGGGTCCATATTTCTCCCAGTTCGGACGAGGTCGGTACGCTTGGCAGCGCGTTCAACCGCATGACCCGCAAACTGGGCGAGCAGACGGGCGCTCTTGTCGCCGCGAACAGCCAGCTCGAGGATCGCAGCGCCTTCATCGAAGCGGTGCTCTCGGGCGTCACCGCGGGGATCGTCTCGGTCGACAGCCAGCGCCTTGTTACCCTCGTCAACCCGTCAGGCCGTACCATGCTCGACCTGCAGGAACCGGTCGAAGGCCGACCGCTGGTCGAGATCAGCGCCGAACTCGATCGCGTTCTCGACAGTGGCAATCGCGAGGTGGTGGTACAGACCGTGATCGCAGGCGAACCGAGGACGCTGGCCGTGCGATCGGTCGCGGCCGAGGGCGCGCGCGTGCTCACCTTCGACGACATCACCCAGCGCCTTGCCGACCAGCGCCGCGCCGCCTGGGCCGACGTCGCGCGCAGGATCGCGCATGAAATCAAGAATCCGCTGACCCCCATCCAGCTCGCCGCCGAACGTCTGCAGCGACGTTATGGCAAGGAGATCAGTTCCGATCCGGGCGTGTTCGCCCAGCTTACCGCGACGATCGTCCGCCAGGTCGGCGACATGCGACGCATCGTCGACGAATTTTCGTCCTTTGCCCGAATGCCCAAGCCGGCCTTCCGCGAAGAGGCGATCGTCGACATCGCGCGTCAGGCGATGTTCCTGCACGAGGTCGCGCATCCGGCGATCAGCTTCAGTCTCGACAGCGAAGATCTTGCGCCGACGATGGTCTGCGACCGCCGCCAGCTGGGCCAGGCGCTGACCAATCTCGTGAAGAACGCGGTCGAGGCGATCGAGGAGAATCCCGAGCAGCATGCACCGGGCGTCATCGCGATGACGATCCGCGTCGGGGAAGGGCGGCTCAGGATCGTGCTCGCCGATAACGGGCCCGGCCTCCCGGTCGAGCGTGATCGCCTGACCGAACCCTATATGACGACGCGCAAGCGTGGCACCGGTCTCGGCCTCGCCATCGTCCGCAAGATCGTCGAGGACCATCTCGGCACCTTGTCGCTGCGGGACCGGCCCGGCGGCGGTACCATCGTCGATCTCGATTTCGATCAGGACGCGCTGGCAACCATCGCCACCGCGTCCGAAGACCGGCTAGGTCATGATGGCGAAGACGACAAATTCCCGTCCCTCAAGAGAAGTGGAACCGCTTGACGCATGGCTCTGGAAATCCTGATCGTCGACGATGAGGCCGATATCCGCGATCTGGTTGCGGGTGTGCTCGAGGACGAAGGCTATGCCGCGCGAACGGCGGCAGACAGCGACGCGGCGCTGGCCGCACTGGACGAGCGGCGTCCCTCGCTGGTCCTGCTCGACGTCTGGTTGCAGGGTTCGCGGCTCGACGGGCTGGATCTGCTCGACGAGATCAAGCGGCGCGATCCGACCTTGCCGGTGCTGATGATCTCCGGTCACGGCAATCTCGACACCGCCGTCGCGGCGATCCGCCGGGGTGCCGCCGACTTCATCGAAAAGCCATTCGAAGCCGAGCAATTGCTGCTGCTGGTCGGTCGGGCGACCGAGACCGACCGCCTGCGCCGCGAGAATGCGACGCTCAAGGCGCAGATCGGCCAGGAAGAGGAACTGACCGGCAATTCGAGCGCGATCAACGGCATCCGCGCGACGCTGAAGCGCGTGGCGGCGACCGGCAGCCGGGTGCTGATCAGCGGCCCAGCCGGCGTCGGCAAGGAGGTCGCGGCGCGCCTTCTTCACCTCTGGAGCAACCGCGCCAATGCGCCCTTCATCGTCGTTAGCGCGGCGCGAATGGAGCCCGAACGCGTCGAGGAAGAACTGTTCGGCGTCGAGGAGAATGGCGAGCTTATGCGGCCCGGCCTGCTCGAACAGGCGCATGGCGGTACCTTGTTCCTCGACGAGATCGCGGACATGCCTCTGACGACTCAGGCGAAGATCTTGCGCGTTCTGACCGAGCAGGCGTTCAGCCGGATCGGCGGCCAGCGGATCGTCAAGGTCGATGTTCGCGTCGTCTCGGCGACGGCTCGGAACCTCGCCGACGAGATCGAGGGGGGGCGCTTCCGAGAGGACCTCTACTATCGGCTGAACGTCGTTCCGGTGAACATCCCCTCGCTGGCGGAGCGGCGCGAGGACATCCCGGCGCTGGTCGAGCATTTCCTTGCCCGTTTCGCGTCCGAGCGGCGCTTGCCGACGCCGACGGTGACCCCCGACGCGGTCGGCGCGCTGCAGACCTACGACTGGCCGGGCAATGTCCGTCAGCTACGCAACATCGTTGAGCGGACGATGATATTGGCGCCCGGCGACCGGATCGGCGAGATCGAACTCGACATGCTGCCCCCCGAAGTGCTCAACGATCAGGCGCGCCTGGCACCCGGCGAGGCGGCGCGCTCGATCATGGGAACGCCGCTGCGCGAGGCGCGGGAGACGTTCGAGCGCGAATATCTGCGCGTCCAGATTCGACGCTTTTCCGGTAATATCTCGAAGACCGCCGCCTTCATCGGGATGGAACGCTCGGCCCTCCACCGCAAGCTGAAGACATTGGGGCTGGTGGACTCGCGCGACGAACAGGAGCCCTGATCGCCCGTTGGCCGCATCGGTCCGTCGCAAGGATCGATTTTTGTTGCATGTGCGAGATAGACGGCAGGCTTTCGCTCGTCTATTCATCGACCGTCCCCGCATAGGGCGGGGGCGGCACGACGCCATGCAACGGCGCACGAAGCGGGCCATGACCCGCCAAGACCGGAGACCGGCAATGGCCGACAAGGTCAATAATCTTCAGGATATCTTCCTCAACTCGGTCCGTAAGACCAAGACCCCCGTCACGATGTTTCTCGTGAAGGGCGTGAAGCTCCAGGGCATCATCACCTGGTTCGACAATTTCTCCGTCCTGCTCCGCCGCGACGGCCAGTCCCAGCTCATCTACAAGCATGCGATCTCGACCGTCATGCCGGCGCATCCGCTCGACATGACCGAGATCGACAAGGGCTTCGAAGAGAAGAAGTCCCACCTGCTCCAGGAAGTCTTCCTGTCCGCGGTCCGCAAGACCCGCGAGCCGGTGACGATGTTCCTGGTCAACGGTGTTATGCTCCAGGGCGAAATCGCTGCCTATGACCTGTTCTGCATGCTGCTGCGTCGCGACGGGCTGAGCCAGCTCGTCTACAAGCATGCGATCTCGACGGTCCAGCCGGCCCATCCGATCAATCTGGCCGAGATCGACGGTTCGGACGACGATTGAGCGTTTTCAACCGTGACGAAGACGACGGGCTGAGCAGGGGCGCGCGAGCGCTCGTGGCTCTGCCCGAGCGTGCCGGTGACAATCCGCGCTCCGCCGAGGCGCGCCTCGGTGAAGCCGCCGGACTTGCCGCCGCAATCGGGATCGACGTGGTCGGAAGGCTTGCCTTCCGGCTGCGCGACCCGAAGCCTGCGACGTTGTTCGGCTCGGGCCAGGTCGAGCAGATCGCGCTGGCGATCCGGCAGGACGAGGCCGAGCTTCTCGTCGTCGATGCGGCGTTGACCCCGATCCAACAGCGCAATCTGGAAAAGGCGATCGAGGCCAAGGTCATCGACCGCACCGGCCTGATCCTCGAAATCTTCGGCGAACGCGCGGCGACTGCCGAGGGGCGGCTGCAGGTCGAACTCGCCCATCTCGACTATCAGGCCGGCCGCCTCGTGCGCAGCTGGACCCACCTCGAACGGCAACGCGGCGGCTTCGGCTTTCTTGGCGGTCCCGGCGAAACCCAGATCGAAGCCGACCGGCGGCTGATCCGCGACCGGATGGCGAAGCTGCGGCGTGAGCTCGAGCAGGTTCGCCGTACGCGCGGGCTGCACCGCGCCCGGCGTCAGCGCGCACCCTGGCCGGTGATCGCGCTCGTCGGCTACACCAATGCCGGCAAGTCGACGCTGTTCAACCGCATGACCGGCGCCAAGGTGATGGCCGAGGATCTGCTGTTCGCGACGCTCGACCCGACGATGCGGCAGATTTCGCTACCGGGCCTCGACAAGGCGATCCTGTCGGATACGGTCGGCTTCGTCTCCGATCTGCCGACCCAGCTCGTCGCTGCCTTTCGCGCCACGCTCGAAGAGGTCACCGGCGCCGACATCATCCTGCATGTCCGCGACATCGCCCATCCCGACAGCGACGCCCAGGCCGCCGATGTGCTGAAGGTGCTCGGCGAAATCGGTGTCGGTCCGCGCGCACCCGATGCGGAGGCGGGCGAGGGCGCGCCGATCCTGGAAGTCTGGAACAAGATCGATATGCTCGACGCGGAAGCCCGATCGGCGATGGAGGCCGAAGCGATCCGGCGCGAGGACGTGATTACCCTGTCGGCGCTGCAGGGCGACGGGGTCGAGCAGTTGCGTCGGATCGTGTCAGACCGGCTGTCGGTGGGCAATCGTGTCCGCACTATTGCCGTTCCGATCGGCGATGGTGCCGCGATCGCCTGGCTCCACGCGCATGGCGAAGTGCTGGGTCAGGAAGTCGATGGCGACCGGATGGTCCTGGAAGTGCGGCTGTCCGATGCCGACCTGGCGCGCTTCGACGCGCGCTGAGGCTTTTTAGCCGCGTTCGGCCTGCTTGGCCTGTACCCAAAGCGCTTCCTGTGCGTCCAGATCTAGGTTTGGGAACGTGTCGCCCGCGATCGCTTCCATGGCCCGGAAGCGCCGTTCAAACTTGCCATTGGCGGCGCGCAGCGCGGCTTCTGGGTCGATGCCGAGCTTGCGCGACCAGTTGACCACCGCGAACAGCAGGTCGCCCATCTCTTCGAAACGATGGGCATCGCCGTCGGCCGATAGGACTTCGGCCATCTCCTCGTCGATCTTCTGGCGCGCGCTTTCGGCCTCGGGCCAGTCGAAGCCTGTCCGCGCCGCGCGTTTTTGCAGCTTTTCCGCGCGGAGCAGGGCGGGGAGGGCGACGGTGACGCCGGCCAGGGCGCTGCGGTCCTCCGACTTTCCGGCGCGCTCGCTCGCCTTGATCTCCTCCCAGCCGGGACTTTCCCCGTCGCCGAAGACGTGCGGGTGCCGGCGGATCATCTTGGCGCAGATCGACTCCAGCACGTCGCGAAGGTCGAAATGGCCTCGTTCCTCGGCCATGCGCGCGTGGAACACGACTTGCAGTTGCAGATCGCCAAGCTCGTCGCGCAGCGCATCCATGTCGCCGCGTTCGATCGCGTCGGCGACCTCATAGGCTTCCTCGATCGTGTAGGGTGCGATCGTCGCGAAATCCTGCTGAACGTCCCAGGGGCAGCCGGTTTCGGGGTCGCGGAGGCGGGCCATGATGGCGTGAAGATGTTCGATCATCGCGATCACCTATCCCAGGGTGGCTGTGGCGAGAAGATGGCGCGCACGTGGCGGATGAATGCGCTCGCATTGGGCGTATCGCGCGCGCCGCGCGGCTGAACCGCATAGATAGCGACGTCGGTCGCCCCTCGATAGGCATCGAGCACCCGTATCAGCCGCCCGTCGCGCAATGCCGGGCCGACATCCCAGGTCGACCGCAGGGCGATACCCAGCCCGGCCAGTGCCAGATCGCGCGCGACCTCGCTCGAATTGGTCCGCACTGCGCTTTGCCCGTCGACCGTGGCGGGACCGTCCGGTCCTTCGAGGCGCCAGGGCAGTTGATGATCGGCGGCGAGCAGGCGATGCGCGCTCAGGTCGTCGAGGCTGGCCGGTGCGCCATGTGCGGCGAGATAGGCGGGCGAAGCGCAAAGGATCCGGTGATTTTCGGCGAGCAGGCTGGAATCGAGCGATTTGGCCGGCGGCGGCGAGATGCGGATCGCGACGTCGATCCGCTCGTCAAGCAGGTCGACGAAGCCGTCGTCGAGATCGATCGTCAGGTCGATCCGGGGGTGGAGATCGAGAAAGCTCTTCAGATAGGGAACCACGTGCAGCCGCCCGAAGGACGTAGGGGCTGACACGCGCAACACCCCGGCCGGCTGCCCGATCCGACCGGCCACACGGGCCTCGGCCGCGCGCGTCGCTTCGACGATATGGCGGACATCTTCGTAGAAGGTCTGGCCGACCTCTGTGACCAGCAGGCGGCGCGTGGTCCGGTGGACAAGTTGTGCGCCGAGCCGGGATTCGAGCCGCGCCAGCCGTTTCGACACCATCGCCGGGGATATGCGCAGCCGCCGGCCGGCAGCCGCGAGGCTTCCGGCGTCGACGATCTCGACGAACAGGTCATAATCCTCATGCATCGCCGCATGCTGCCCCAACATCGGTTGCAAAGCCATGGCCGATCGCGGATGACGGCGGGGTAGTAGCGGGGCTTCGGGGGCAGGGATGATTCAGCGCTGGCTGTTGCACGTCGCCTGCATCTGCGCGCTTGCGTGGCCTGCCTTTCTCAATGGCCAGCCCTTCTTCTTTCCCGACACGACCTCCTATGTGCGGGCAGCGGACAGCGCCGCCTATATCTTCTCGGGCCACCGCATCTCGACCGAGTGGACCGAGCATTATCGTCGCGCGCTTGATCCGGCCGCCAAACGCCCTGAAGCGCGCGGCCATGTCGCCGCCCATGGCAACGACATCGCCAGCCAGAGCATCATGGCAGGCCGCTCGCCCTATTTCGGGGCCCTGCTGTGGATGACCTTCCTGTTCGGCAGTTTCTGGCTGTTCGTGATTGCGCAAGCCGTTGCGGCCTATTGGCTGGTCCATCTGACGCTGCGCATGTTCGATGTGTTGACCCGGCAAGCGCTCCTCGCGACGGTTTCGCTGCTCGCGCTGGGCACGTCGCTGCCCTTCTTCGTCGGGCTCTTGATGCCCGATCTTCTGGCGGGCTTCGGCATGCTCGCCTTTCTCCTGATGGTGATCGACAGGGGCCGGATGAGACGGTGGGAGCGGACGGGCGTTGGCGCGCTTCTGCTGCTGTCGCTGCTCTCACACCTGACGCACATTGTTGCGATCGGGGCGATGCTCGTCCTGCTGCCGGTCGGCATGCGGTTGGGCGGTCGGCCGTGGCCGGAATGGCGCGGTGCTTTCCTGACGACCCTGACGCTGCTCGCGATCGGGCTCGCATCGGTGGTGCTAACCGGCGCGGTCGTGGAGCGGGTGTTCGGGCGTAGGCCCTTGCTGGTGCCGCTGCTGACCGCGCGCTTCATGGCCGACGGACCGGGGCTTGCCTATCTGCGCGACCATTGCGATCGACCGTCCTTCGCCGCCTGCGCGTGGAAGGACCGCTCGTCGGTCGCTGCCGGTGAGTTTCTCTGGTCGCTCGATCCGGCGCGGGGCGGCTATATGTTCGCCGATGCGCAGACGCGGCGCGCCATGTCCGATCAGGACAGCGCCTTCGCGCTCGCGGTCCTGGCCGAGCATCCGATCGCGCAGGGCGGACGCATCGCCTATAATGCGACGCGGCAGATGCTGCGGTTCGAGGTCGATATCCTCAACTATCATTGCGCGCCCGGCGACCGGTGCTGGCGCTCGCTGCCGCCCCGCCAGCGTGCCGCGCTTCTGTCCTCGCTGGGTGGCCGGAACCTCTGGCCTCAGATGCTTGTCGCGAGGCTCCAGCAGGCCGTCGTCGTTATATCGGTGCTGCTCCTCCTCGCCTGGTCGATACGGGGCAGATCGTCGACCCAGGCCGATCGGGACCTGCTGCTGTGGATCGGCCTTTTCATGATCGGCGCCATGGTCAACGCGCTGCTCGGCGGCGGCGTCTCGGAGCCCCAGCCGCGTTATCAGGCACGGATCATCTGGCTGATCCCGCTGATGGCCTCCCTTGCCGCGCTGCTCTGGCGACGCAGTGGGCAATCCGGCGAGAAGCACGGATGACAAGCGACCGGCCGACCTTTATCAACGCCGGCATGAAGCCAGATATCGCCGTCATCCTGCCCTGCTACAATGAGGAAGCGGCGATCGGCGCGACGATCGCCGACTTCCGCAAGGCGCTGCCCGACGCGCGCATCTATGTCTTCGACAATAACAGCCGCGACCGCACGGTAGAGGTTGCCCGCGCCGCCGGGGCGATCGTCCGGACCGAGCGGATGCAGGGCAAGGGCCATGTCGTCCGGCGGATGTTCTCGGACGTCGAGGCCGACATCTATGTCATGGCCGACGGCGACGCGACCTATGACGCGGCGGCCGCCCCCGAACTGATCCGCATGATGCTGGCCGAGCGCCTCGACATGGTGGTCGGCGCGCGCAAGTCCGAGGTCGAGGAGGCTTATCGTCGCGGCCATCGCTTCGGCAACAAGATGCTCACGGGCATATTGGCGCGGCTTTTCGGACGGAGCTTTTCTGACATATTGTCGGGCTACCGCGTCTTTTCCCGGCGCTTCGTGAAGAGCTTTCCGGTGCTGTCGGCGGGCTTCGAGATCGAGACCGAGATCAGCATCCACGCGCTTGAACTGCAGATGCCGGTGGGCGAGGTCGTGACCCATTATGGCGCGCGGCCCGAAGGGTCGATGTCGAAACTGTCCACCTATCGCGACGGCTTCCGCATCCTCTGGACGATCATGACGCTTTTCCGGATCGAAAAGCCGGTGCTGTTCTTCGGCGCGATCGGGGGGCTGTTCGCGCTGCTTGCCATCCTCCTCGCGGTCCCGCTGGGGCTCACCTATCTCGAGACCGGGCTTGTTCCCCGGCTGCCTACCGCGTTGCTGGTCACGGGGTTGATGATCCTCGCCTTCTTCAACCTCTATACGGGATTGATCCTGGCCACGGTGGTGCGAGGGCGACGCGAGGTTCGGCGGCTTGCTTATCTTGCCCACCCGGCACCCGGCGATCAGGACCGCGCCGGCTGATCTTGCCCGGCCGTCACCAGAGGCGGCGTTCGCGGGCGAGATGATAGACGAAGATCGGCACGCCAAGCAGCGCGGTCAGCACGCCCAATCGAAGCTCGATATCGGACGTGGGGATCAGCCGGACGGCAATGTCGGCGGCGCAGAGGAGCACGCCTCCACCCAGCGCCGAGGGCAGCAGCAGCGATGACGGCGCACGGTCGGTGAAGGGCCGCAGCAGGTGCGGTACGATCAACCCGACAAAGCCGATCGCGCCGGAGACGGCCACCGCCGCTCCGACGCCGACCGCGATTCCCAGCAATAATCTCAGCCGAACGGCGGCGAGGTCGATGCCGAGTGTCTGCGCCGCATCCTCGCCGAGCGTCAGCGCATCGAGCGCGCTGGCGTCGCGGAACAGCAGCAGCATTGCGGGGAGGATGCACGGCAGGGCGATCCAGACGTGGGTGAAGGAGCGATCCTCGAGCGAACCCATCAGCCAGCTCATGATCTCCATGCCGGCGAAGGGATTGGGCGCCAGGTTGAGTGCGAGGCTGATGCCGGCCCCAGCGGCGGTCCCCACCGCGATCCCCGCGAGGATCAGCGACAGCGGGCTTTCCGCCTTGCGCGCCAGGAGCAGCAACGGGGCAAGACCGATCAGGGCGCCCGCGATGGCAAGCAGCGGCAGCATCGCCGGCTGCAGCTGCGACAGGCCGAAATAGAGCGCGATGACCGCGCCCAATGCTGCGGAATTGGAGGTGCCGAGGATCGACGGCTCCGCCAGAGGATTGCGCAGATAGCCCTGCAGCACTGCGCCAGCGAGGCCCAGCATCGCACCGACGAGCAAGCCCAGCAGCGCGCGTGGCAGGCGCAGATCGACCAATATGTCGCGCAGCAGAGGGTCGCCCGTACCGGCGACGATCCCCACCAGTTCGCGCGGCCCATAGCTGGTCGGACCGGTCAGCAGCGATCCCGCGGCCAGCAGCAGGGCGAGGATCGCCAGCGATGCGATCAGCAACGCGCGGGGCGGGGGAGACGGGACCATGGGGTCGGCTTGACCGCAGACGCGCCTTGCTTTCAAGAGGGATCATGCGCCGCCCCGTGAAGAGCCTGATTTTCGCGCTGGCAGCAACGCTCTCGGTCGTGGCTCCATCCGCGAACTCCGCTTCGCCGCCAAGGCGGATCGTGTCGCTAAGCCTGTGCGCGGATCAATATCTCGTTCTTCTGGCCGATCCGGGCCAGATCGCGGCGCTCAACCGCTTCTCGCAGAATCGAGGCATGTCCTGGGCCTATGAGCGGGCAAAAGGCTTCCGCGTGACGCGGGGTGGAGCCGAAGATTTGATGACGCTCCGGCCCGACCTGGTCTTCACGTCGGGCTTCGGGACGCCGACCGCGCTGGAGGTGCTGCGTCGACGCCAAATCCGGACTGTCGAACTCGGGCGTGCCGAGGATTATCCCGCAATCGAACGCTCTGTGCGTCAGGTCGCGGCAGCGGTCGGTCATCCCGAGCGGGGCGAGGCCTTGATAAAGGCCATGCGCGCGCAGCTGGCGGCTCTCGGCCCGCCCCCTGGCCGAGCGCGGGTCGCGGCCTATTATCAGCGGCGCGGCTATCTGACCGGGCAGGGCACCCTGGTCGACGAGATGATGCGGCGCGCCGGACTCGTCAATCTCGCCGGGCGCCTTGGCCGGCCGATGCTGTCCTATCTGTCGATCGAGCAGATGGCGCGAGCGCGGCCGGACTTTCTGCTGGTCGAGCAGAAGGGCGTCGTCCGTGACCGGGGGACCGAGATGCTCGAACACCCGCTGTTGCGGCGGGTCGTTCCGGACAGCCGTCGCATCCTGTTGCCCGAGGCGCTGACCACCTGCGCCGGCCCGAGCTACCCCGACGCCATGGCGGCGCTGTACCGGGGGATAAGGCAGGCCGATCGGCTCGCCGGGCGATCGGCTCAGTCGCGCTGATCCTCGGCGCCGCGATATTTGAGTTCGAGATAGCGGCCCTGCGTGGCCAGCTTGTCGAGATCGCCGCTCACCAGCTGCTCGCCCATCCTGCGCAACTCGTCGTCGACCACCTTGAGCCCTTCGACCAACTGGCGGTCGGGCGAACTGCCATTGCGCTCTACCCGACGCATCGCCTCTGGCACCTGCTTATAGCCTTCGACCAGTTCGGGCAGTTCCTCGGCCATCAGCTTGCGGAACTCATAAGCGGCGGGTTCGCGCGGATCGAGTTTCGCCAGCTGCGGGCCCAGCGCCTCCAGCTTGATGCCGATATCGTCCGCGAGCCGCTGCGCCGGGGCGGGAAGGGCAAGGCGTTGAGCCTCCAGCCAGCGTTCGGTCTGGGAGGGGAGCAGAGGCAGGTCGCTCTTCGCCATCTGCTGGGGCGTTGGCTCGGGCGCCTGCGGCCAGGCGAGGATGCCGAAGAAGACGATCGCCATGGCGATCAGCATCAGGAAGAAGCCCCAGATGCCCAACGGGGTCACGAAGGCGCCGATCATCCCGCCGGCGAGAGCGACGCCAAGGACGGCGAAGAAAGCGAGGCGGAGCCGCCGGAAGAAGCCGACGACGCGGCGCCTATGCGCCTTGATCGCGCGCGGCGTGGTGCGCGAGCGAATCCGCTCCAGCACCTCTTCGGCGCGATCCATCGCAGCGCGGCTGTCGACCATCGCGCTCTATCCTATTCCAGCGCCCTGAACGGCTCGGTCTGCCCCTGGGCAGCGCCTTCGGCGCGGGCGATATAGCCCTTCGACTTCTCCACCTCGGAGGTCAGCACATTGACCGTCTGCTTCATCGAGGACAGCGCCTCGACCTTGAAGCGGTCGATCGTGTCCATCGTGTCGTAGATATTCTGGAAGGCGCGCTGCAGCGTCTCGATCGGGATCGTCGACGAGGCAGCCTGCTTGTGGATCTCGGCCGTCTGGCTCTTCAGCATCGTGCCGGTCGATTCGATCATGTTCGCCGTCGTCGTGTTGAGCGCCGTGATCTGCTCCAGCACCAATTTCTGGTTGGTCAGCGCCTGCGCCACGGTCACGGCGGTGCGCAGGGCGGAGACCGTCGTCGTGGAGGCACGGTCGACGCCCTTCACCAGTTCGACATTGTTCTTCTTGACCAGATCGAGTGCGAGATAGCCCTGCACCGTGACCGCCATCTGGGTCAGCAGATCCTGGCTGCGCTGGCGGACATAGAAAAGCGCCGTTTCCCTGATCGCCTTGGCTTTTTCGGGATCGCTGCTGTCGAGTTCGAGCGCCTTCTGCTCCAGCCGCTCGTCGAGCGTCTTCGACAGATGAATCATCTGCTCGAGCCGGCCCATCGCCGCCCAGAGATTCTGGCGTTCGACGTCGATCGCGGCATTGTCCTTGATCAGTTCATCCTTGCCGGAAGCGAGGCTGTTGAGGATCGACGAGATATGGCTCTGCGCGGAGCGATAGCTGTCGAAATAATCGCGCATCCGATCGCCCCAGGGGATGATCCCGAACAGCTTCTTGCGCGTAAAGAGATTGTCGCGCTTGCCCGGATCGAGGTCCTCGACCGTGCGGCGCAGTTCCGCGAGGTTCGCGCCGACGCCATTATCGGCATCGATCGCCTTGACCGGGCGATCCAGGAAACGGTTCGACTGGCCGGCGGCTTCGGCGATTTCGCGTCGGCCCATATTGCTAATCGAATCGACGCGCTTGCCGAATTCGGGGCTGTTGACGTCCTGAGCGACCAGTTCCTCGACGAAGGCTTCGACCTTTTCTTCGAGTTGCGAGCGCTGCTCGTCACGCAAGGGAACGAGCCCGGCAGCCTTCTCCGGCGCGAGCGCCTTCACCGGTGCGGGCGGTTGCAGCACCAGATCCGGTTGCTCTGTCGTCGTCGTGCTGGCCATCGCCGGCGTCTCCCTCGTGCTTTGCTGTGCGCAAAGATGGCCGCATGAGGTGCATTATTCAAGCGATACGCTTATGTGGCAGCCGCGCCGATGGTTGCAGGAAAAGCGATTGCATTAAATGCAATTGTTATTGACGCATTCGCATTTGTCGAATCGCTGCTCGACGCCCAGATAGGGCGGGCCTTTCAGGCATCCTCTCCTAATGACTTCGGGCTGGTTCATTCGGACCGGCCCTTTTTTTGTCCAGCGTGGGGCGCAATTGGCTCCACTGCGGATCGGCCGCGCGACGCTGCCCTTGTTGCATCGCGACATTTCCGCTATGCGCGCGCCACATCCCTCAAGTCAGGATTTTCACGACCATGAGCCTCCGCAACGTGGCGATCATTGCGCACGTCGATCACGGCAAGACCACGCTGGTCGACCAGCTGTTCCGCCAGTCCGGCACCTTCCGTGACAACCAGCGCGTCGAAGAACGTGCGATGGACTCGAACGACCTCGAAAAGGAACGTGGCATCACGATCCTGGCCAAGTGCACGTCGGTCGACTGGGAAGGCACGCGGATCAACATCGTCGACACGCCCGGCCACGCCGACTTCGGCGGCGAAGTGGAGCGCATCCTGTCGATGGTCGACGGTGTCATCCTGCTGGTGGACTCGTCCGAAGGCGCGATGCCGCAGACCAAGTTCGTGACCGGCAAGGCGCTGGCGCTCGGCCTGCGTCCGATCGTCGTCGTGAACAAGATCGATCGCCCGGACTCGCGCGTCGAAGAGGTGCTGAACGAGGTGTTCGACCTGTTCGTCAGCCTCGACGCGACCGACGAGCAGCTCGATTTCCCGGTTCTCTACGCCTCAGGCCGCAACGGCTATGCGAGCGAAGATGCTCAGGCGCGCGAGGGCACGCTTCGTCCTTTGTTCGAGCGGATCGTCGACCATGTCCCGGCACCGCAGCTCGACCTCGACGCGCCGTTCAGCTTCCTCGTGACGCTGCTCGACCGCGACAATTTCCTCGGCCGTATCCTGACCGGTCGCGTCAACAGCGGCACGGTGAAGCTCAACCAGCCGATCCACGCTCTCGATGTCGATGGCAAGATCGTCGAGACCGGCCGCGCGACCAAGCTGATGTCCTTCCAGGGCCTTGAGCGCGTGCCCGTCGAGGAGGCCAAGGCCGGCGACATCATCTGCATGGCCGGTCTGACGGTCGCCACCGTGGCGCACACCATCGCCGATCCGGCGATCACTGTGCCGATCAAGGCGCAGCCGATCGATCCGCCGACGCTGTCGATGACCTTCGCGGTGAACGACAGCCCGATGGCAGGCCGTGAGGGCACCAAGGTGACGAGCCGCATGATCCGCGACCGTCTGTTCCGCGAAGCCGAGTCCAACGTCGCGATCAAGGTGACGGAGAGCGCCGGTAAGGACAGTTTCGACGTTGCCGGCCGTGGCGAGCTTCAGCTCGGCGTGCTGATCGAGACGATGCGCCGCGAGGGCTTCGAGCTCGGCATCAGCCGTCCGCGCGTGCTGTTCCGCGAGAATGAAGAGGGCGGCAAGGAAGAGCCCTATGAGACCGTCGTCATCGACGTCGACGAGGAATATTCGGGCACGGTCGTGGAGAAGATGAACCTCCGCAAGGCCGAGATGACCGACATGCGTCCGTCGGGTGGCGGCAAGACCCGCATCACCTTCTCGGCGCCGTCGCGCGGCCTGATCGGCTATCATGGCGAGTTCCTGTCGGACACCCGCGGGACCGGCATCATGAACCGCCTGTTCGAGAAATACGGCCCCCACAAGGGCAATATCGAGGGCCGCAAGAATGGCGTGCTGATCTCGAACGGTGCGGGCGAGGCGAACAGCTACGCTCTCGGTCCGCTCGAAGAGCGCGGCATCCTGTTCGTCGGTCATGGCGAGGCCCTCTATGAGGGCATGATCGTCGGCGAGAACGCCAAGACCGACGATCTCGAAGTCAACCCGATGAAGGCGAAGCAGCTCACCAACTTCCGCGCTTCGGGCGGCAAGGACGACGCGATCCGCCTGACGCCGCCGAAGAAGATGACGCTGGAACAGGCGATCGCCTATATTGACGACGACGAGCTGGTCGAAGTGACCCCGAAGTCGATCCGCCTGCGCAAGCGCCATCTCGACCCGCATGAGCGCAAGCGCGCAAGCCGGGCCAAGGCGGCCTGAGGGCTCCAAACCCAGAACAAAAGGGGCGTCGGTCGAACCGGCGCCCCTTTTTTGTCTGGTCGCTTTCATGTGGTCGGCCCGCCGAACCGGCGGGCCGGAGATTAGCGCGGCAGTTCGGTCGTGCCCATCAGGTGCAGGTCGACCGCGCGGGCGCACTGGCGACCCTCGCGGATCGCCCAGACGATCAGGCTCTGGCCGCGACGCATGTCGCCGCAGGCGAAGATACCGTCCTGGTTCGTGGCATAGGCGTTGGTGTCCGCCTTCACATTGCCACGGCCGTCCAGTTCGACTCCGGCCTGTTCGATCATGCCGGATGCATTGGGGCCGACGAAGCCCATGGCGAGCAGGACGAGGTCGGTCTTCAGCGTGAATTCGCTGCCCGGAACTTCCTGCATCCGCCCATCGACCCATTCGACGCGGACGCATTCGAGCCCGGTGAGCTGGCCATTGGTGCCAACCGCACGCTTGGTCAGAACGGCCCAGTCGCGCTCGCAGCCTTCTTCATGGCTGGACGAGGTGCGGAGCTTGAGCGGCCAGTTCGGCCAGGTCATCGCCTTCGCCTCCTTCTCCGGAGGCTTGGGCATGATCTCGAGCTGGGTCACTGATGCGGCGCCCTGGCGGTTCGAGGTGCCGACGCAGTCGGAGCCGGTGTCGCCGCCGCCGATAACTATGACATGCTTGCCGGTCGCGGTCAGCGTCCCGCGCGGTGCGGCGCGCAGCTCGTCGTCGCCCGCCACGCGCTTGTTCTGCTGGGTCAGGAACTCCATCGCATAGCGGACGCCCTGCAGCTCGAAGCCGGGTATCTCCAGCGGGCGGGGCTTTTCGGCGCCGCCAGACAGCACGATCGCGTCGTAATTCTCCCGCAGCGAGTCGAGCGACACCTGCACGCCGACTTCGGTGGAGGTGCGGAAAGTGACGCCTTCCGCCTCCATCTGGACCAGCCGGCGGTTGATCAGATGCTTCTCCATCTTGAAGTCTGGAATGCCGTAGCGCAGCAGCCCGCCCATCCGGTCGTTCTTCTCGAACAGCGTCACGCTGTGCCCGGCGCGCGCCAGCTGCTGGGCGCAGGCCATGCCCGCCGGGCCCGAGCCGACCACCGCGACCGACTTGCCCGTCTTGCGGGTCGGCAGTTGCGGCTTGATCCAGCCTTCCTCCCACCCGCGATCGACGATCGCGCATTCGATCGACTTGATCGTGACCGGCGTGTCCTGGATGTTCAGGGTGCAGGCGGCCTCGCAGGGAGCGGGGCAGACGCGGCCTGTGAACTCCGGAAAATTATTCGTCGAATGAAGGACTTCGAGCGCGTTCTTCCAGTCCTGCTCGAAAACCAGATGATTCCAGTCCGGGATGATGTTGTTCACCGGACAGCCATTGTGACAGAAGGGAATGCCGCAGTTCATGCAGCGCGCTGCCTGGTCGCGCAGGTCCTTGTCCGGCAGCGGGACGACGAACTCGTTCCAGTGCTTCAGCCGCTCATCCGGCTTCACATAGCCGCGGTCCTTGCGCTCGATCTCGATAAATCCGGTTGCCTTGCCCATCTTTATTCTCCGGTCATTCGGCAGCGACGTTGGCGGCAGCGAGGCGCTCGGCCTCCAGCTGCTGCAACGCCCGCCGGTAGTCGCGCGGCATCACCTTGACGAAGCGCGACAGCGTGGTGTCCCAGTCCTCCAGCAGGGCAGCCGCCTGGGCGCTGCCGGTGTGGAGGTGATGGCGTTCGAGCAGGATGCGCAGGCGTGCCGCGTCATGGCGAAGCATGTCGCCCATGCCATAGTCATGGACGCTGGCAGCGCGCTGCTGCGGACGGCCTTCCTCGACATCGGCGTCGGCCGCCGGATCGATCGGCTCGACATCGACCATCGCCGGGTTGCAGCGCTGACGGAACAGCCCGTCGGCGTCATAGACATAGGCGATGCCACCCGACATGCCCGCCGCGAAGTTGCGTCCGGTCTGGCCGAGCACGACGACTACGCCGCCCGTCATATATTCACAGCCATGGTCGCCGGTGCCTTCGACGACCGCGATCGCGCCCGAGTTGCGCACGGCGAAGCGTTCACCCGCCACGCCCTCGAAATAGGCCTCGCCCGCGATCGCGCCGTAGAGCACGGTGTTGCCGACGATGATGTTCTCCAGCGGGTTGCGGTTCACATGCGCCGGTTGGCGCACGATCACCCGGCCGCCGGACAGGCCCTTGCCGACATAGTCATTGCCGTCACCGGTCAGTTCGAGGGTCACGCCATGCGCCAGGAAGGCGCCGAAGCTCTGCCCGGCGACGCCGGTCAGGCGGATCGTGATCGTGTTCTCGAGCAGGCCGGCATGACCGTAACGGCGGGCGACTTCGCCCGACAGCATCGCGCCGACCGTGCGGTTCACGTTGAACACCGGGCGTTCGATGACCACCGGCTCCCCGCTCTCCAGCGCCGCTGCGGCGGCGGCGATCAGGTCGTTGTCTAGCGCGGCGTCCAGCCCGTGATCCTGGAATTGCGAATGGTGGAGCGTATTGCCCATCGCCGGTTCCGCGCGGTGAAGCAGCCGGCCCAGTTCGACGCCATGCGCCTTCCAATGGTTGACCGCCTTGCGCATGTCGATCCGGTCGACCCGGCCGACCATCTCCTTCAGCGTGCGGAAGCCCATCTCGGCCATGATCTGGCGGAGTTCTTCGGCGACGAAGAAGAAATAGTTGATCACATGCTCGGGCTGGCCGCTGAATCGGGCGCGCAGCACCGGATCCTGGGTAGCGACGCCGACCGGGCAGGTGTTCAGATGGCATTTGCGCATCATGATGCAGCCGGCCGCGATCAGCGGGGCGGTTGCGAAGCCGAACTCGTCGGCTCCGAGCAGCGCGCCGATGGCGACGTCGCGGCCGGTGCGCAGGCCGCCGTCGACCTGGACGACGATGCGGCTGCGCAAACCGTTGAGCAACAGCGTCTGCTGGGTCTCGGCCAGGCCGATCTCCCACGGGCTGCCGGCATGGGTCAGCGAGGTGAGGGGGGACGCACCCGTACCGCCTTCATAGCCGGAGATCGTCACATGGTCCGCGCGCGCCTTGGAGACTCCTGCAGCCACCGTGCCCACGCCGACCTCGGATACGAGCTTCACAGAGATGCGCGCGCCGGGATTGACGTTCTTCAGATCGTGGATCAGCTGCGCCAGATCCTCGATCGAATAGATGTCGTGGTGCGGCGGCGGCGAGATCAGGCCGACGCCCGGCGTCGAATGGCGCACGCGGGCGATGTTCTTGTCGACCTTGTCGCCCGGCAGCTGCCCGCCTTCGCCGGGCTTGGCACCCTGGGCCATCTTGATCTGGATGTCGTCGGCATTGACCAGATATTCGGTCGTCACGCCGAAGCGGCCCGAGGCGACCTGCTTGATCGCCGAGCGCATCGAATCGCCGTTCGGCAGCGGCTTGAAGCGGTCGGCTTCCTCGCCGCCTTCGCCGGTGTTCGATCGGCCGCCGATACGGTTCATCGCGAGCGCCAATGTCGTATGCGCCTCGCGCGAGATCGAGCCGAAGCTCATCGCGCCGGTGGCGAAACGCTTGACGATGTCGGAGGCCGGTTCGACCTCGTCGAGGCTGATCGGCTTATCCGCCTTCTTGAGCTCCATCAGCCCGCGGATCGTGAGCACGCGCTCGTTCTGCTCGTTGATCGAGCGGGCGAATTCGGCATAGCGATCCTGGCTGTTGCCGCGCACCGCATGCTGGAGCGAGGCGACGCTTTCCGGGGTCCAGGCATGTTCCTCGCCGCGGATGCGATAGCCATAGACGCCGCCGACATCGAGCATGTTGCGATAGATCGGATTGTCGCCATAGGCGGCCGCGTGGCGGCGCACGGTCTCCTCGGCAACTTCCTTAAGGCCGATGCCTTCGATCGTGGTCGCGGTGCCGGTGAAATATTTCTCGACGAAGCCCGTGGACAGGCCGACGGCGTCGAAGATCTGCGCCCCGCAATAGCTCTGATAGGTCGAGATGCCCATTTTGGACATGACCTTGAGAATGCCCTTGCCGACCGCCTTGATATAGTTCTTCTGGACGTCGTAGCTGCTCAGTTCCAGCCCCTGGCGGACGCGGATTTCCTCCAGCGTGTCGAAGGCGAGATAAGGATTGATCGCCTCGGCACCATAGCCGGCCAACACGCAGAAATGATGGACTTCGCGCGCTTCGCCGCTCTCGACCACGAGGCCGGTCTGCATGCGCAGGCCCTGCTTGACCAGGTGATGGTGGACCGCCGCGGTTGCCAGCAGCGAGGGCATGGCGATCCGGTCGGGGCCCTGGGCGCGATCGGACAGGATCAGGATGTTCTTGTCGGCGAGCACGGCTTCGGTCGCCGCCCAGCACATTTCCTTGAGCGCGGCTGCGAGGCCCTCGGCGCCCGAGGACGCTTCCCAGGTCATGTCGATCGTCTCGGTGCGGAAGGCGCCGTCGAGCTGCGCCTCGGCCGACCGGATACGGGCGACATCCTCATTGGTCAGGATCGGCTGATCGACCTCCAGGCGGAGATGCGTGCCGGCCTGGCGGCCGAGCAGGTTCGGGCGGGGGCCGATCATCGAAACCAGCGACATCACCAGTTCCTCCCGGATCGGATCGATCGGCGGGTTGGTGACCTGGGCGAAGTTCTGCTTGAAATAGTCGTACAGCAGTCGCGAGCGGTTCGACAGAACGGCGATCGGCGTGTCGGTTCCCATCGACCCGATCGGATCCTCGCCGTTGCGCGCCATCGGCTCGAGGAACTTGGTGATGTCCTCCTGCGTGTAGCCGAACGCCTGCTGGCTATCGAGCAGCGACCGGGGATCGTTGCGCAGGGCGGGCGTCTCGCCGATCTCGTCCGCGTCGAGGACGTGCAGGTCCTTCAGCTTATACTGGGTCTCTTCCAGCCACTGCGCATAGGGCGCGGCGGTGGCCAGGCTCGCCTTGATCTCCTCATCCTCGATGATCCGGCCCTGCTCCATGTCGATCAGGAGCATCTTGCCGGGCTGGAGGCGCCACTTGCGGACGATCTTTTCCTCGGGGATCGGGAGCACGCCCGATTCCGAGGCCATGATGACATGATCGTCGTCGGTGACCAGGAAGCGCGCCGGGCGCAGACCGTTGCGGTCGAGGGTCGCGCCGATCTGGCGGCCGTCGGTGAAGGCCACGGCGGCGGGGCCGTCCCATGGCTCCATCAGCGCGGCATGATATTCGTAGAAGGCCTTGCGGTCGGGATCCATCAGCGGGTTGCCGGCCCAGGCTTCCGGTATCAGCATCATCACCGCATGGGCGAGCGAATAGCCGCCGGCGACCAGCAGTTCGAGCGCATTGTCGAGGCAGGCCGTGTCCGACTGGCCGTGCGGGATGATCGGCCAGATCTTGTCGAGGTCGGCACCGATCAGATCGGATTCCATCGTGCGGCGGCGCGCGTTCATCCAGTTCACATTGCCGCGAACCGTGTTGATCTCGCCATTATGCGCGATGAAGCGATAGGGGTGGGCCAGCTTCCAGCTCGGGAAGGTGTTGGTCGAGAAGCGCTGGTGCACCAGCGCGATCGCCGAGGTGGTCAGCGGATCGGACAGATCCTTGTAGAAACTGCCGACCTGGCCGGCGAGCAGCAGGCCCTTGTAGACGACCGTCCGGCTCGAGAAGGACGGCATATAGAGGTCGGTGAGCTCCGGCAGTCCGTGCTTTTCGGCCAGCTTCTCCAGCGGGTTCTGCGTCTGCTTGCGGATGACGAGCAGCTTGCGTTCGAACGCGTCCTGATCCGGGCAATTGGCGCCGCGTGCCACGATCGCCTGACGGATGACCGGCATCTCGTCGAGGACGGCCTGGCCGAGGCCATTGGTGTCGACAGGTACGTCGCGCCAGCCGACCAGCGTCTGGCCTTCCTTGGCGATGAACTTCTCGAAATTGGAGACGGCGAAGGCGCGGGCCGCCGCGTCGCGCGGCAGGAAGCACATGGCGACCGCATAGTCGCCAGGCTGGGGCAGGGTGACGCCAGTGCCGCCCGCCCAGGCGCGCAGCAGCGCGTCGGGAATCTGGATGAGGATGCCGGCACCGTCACCGAGCAGCGGATCTGCGCCGACCGCGCCACGGTGATCGATCTTGAGCAGAATCTCCAGGCCGCGCTGCACCACTTCGTTGGATTTGATGCCACGAATATTCGCGATGAAGCCGACGCCGCACGCGTCGTGCTCGTTGCGGGAATCGTACAAACCCTGGTTCTGCGGATAGCTCATCCGGCGATCTAGCTCCCCCATGTGGCCCGGTACTGACCGGTCCTTCGAAAGCGGTGCCTATACAGCGATGCGCCCGTGAAGGAACCCTTCAAAAAGACGGGGGCGTGCAACCTGATCTATCAATGGGGCGGTTCATCGCGCATTTTAGTTGCAAATGCACCCAAAGGCGGTCGCCGAGCCCAGGTCCGTACTTAACCGGATGTCGCCCATCGCTAGCGGGGCGCAGTTTTCCCGGCATCGCATAATGGAGGCTCCGATGAAGAATCTGCTGTTGCTGGTGCATGACGACGACGGGCAAGAAGCCCGGCTTCAGGTCGCGCTGGATCTTGTCCGGGCCTTCGATGGCCATCTCAACTGTGTCGATATCGCTATTCTGCCGGTGATCGAGGCCGACGCCTGGTCGGGTGGCGCAGGGACCGCGATACTGCTGACCGAGGAAAAGGCGCGCGAAGCGGCCAACCGCACCACGATCGAGCGACGCCTTACGCAGGAGGGGGTTCCCTGGACCTGGTTCGAAGCGACCGGGGAGATCGCGCCCTGCCTGGCGAAGGCGGCAGGGCTCAACGATTTGATCATTCTCAACCGTCGGCTCGATGGGTTGCCCATTCCCGATATGCACGCCGCAACGGCGGAACTGCTCCTGAAGAGCGGCAAGCCCGTCCTCGCGGTCCCCGAGAAGATGCGGGGGCTTGCCGTCACGGGGCGGGCGCTTGTCGCCTGGGACGGTTCGATCGAAGCCGAGCGCGCTTTGTGCGCCGCAGTCCCTCTGCTCGCGAAGGCCGGGCATGTGCAGGTGCTGGAGATCGAGGATGGTTCGACAGTCGGGTCGGCGAGCGATGCCGCGACCTATTTGTCGCGCCACGGCATCCATGTGGTGGTTCGCGCCGAAAAGCCGGCGGGTCGGAATGTGGCGGAGACTCTGCTCGCGGCTATCACGGCCGATCGGAGCGACTATGTCGTGATGGGCGCCTATGGGCATTCGCGTTTGGCAGAGGCGCTCTTCGGCGGGGTAACAAGACGCTTGCTCAATGAAAGCCCTGTCCCGCTGTTCCTGGTGCACTGAGCCGATGACATCAGGCGAACGGCCTGCCGCAGGCGCAAATGGCGGGAGGGCGAAGCTATGACCGGCAGTGTCGAAATCGTCTTTCATGGCGCGGCCGGGACGGTGACGGGCTCCTGCGCGGAACTGCGCTGGGCGGGCCGTCGTCTGCTGGTCGACTGCGGGCTGTTCCAGGGATCGCGCAGCCTTGAAAGGATGAATGCCGAGCCTTTCGCTTTCAACCCCTCGGCGGTCGACGCGGTGCTGCTGACCCACGCGCATATCGATCACAGCGGTTTGCTTCCTCGGCTTGTCGGCGATGGATTTGCAGGCCCGATCTGCTGCACTCCGCCCACGGCCGAACTGCTTTCGTTCATGCTGGCCGATTCAGCCCGCCTGCAGGAAGGTGAGGCGATGCGCCGCAATCGCCGCCGAGACCGGGCCGATGAGGCACCGGTCGAGCCGCTCTACACGCTTCGCGACGCCGAGCGGGCGGCGGCGGCCACGCGGACCAGCGATGTCGGCCAATGGTTCGAGCCTGTGCCGGATGTCCGCGCCCGCTTCTGGAATGCGGGTCATATCCTCGGTTCGGCGTCGATCGAGGTCGAGTTGGGTGGCGCGAGGCTGCTCTTTTCGGGCGATATCGGCCCCGCCGTGACAAATCTCGAGCCGCCGTCGGCAGGCCCGTCCGGTGTCGACTTTCTCTTCTGCGAGTCGACCTATGGCGACCGCGAAAAAGAAGGGCTGAGCGCGGAGGCTCGCCGCGAGCGTCTGGGCGCCGAAGTCGTAGAGGCAGGGCGCCGGGGCGGCAACCTCGTCATCCCCGTCTTCGCGATCGAACGTGCGCAGGAGATCCTTGCCGATCTCGCTTTGTTGTATGAATCAGGCAGCGTTCCGCCGCGGCCGACCTTTCTCGACTCCCCGCTGGCGATCCGCGCCACCGACCTGTTCGGTCGTCAGCATCTGCCAGGCACGCATGACGGCGCATTGTTCCGCCATTCCGCCTTCCACTATGTCGAGGAAACGGCGGAATCGATGCGGCTCAACCATGTCAGCGGCGCGGTCATCCTGGCCGGATCGGGGATGTGCGAAGGCGGGCGGGTCCGCCACCACCTGCTCCACAATCTCGGCCGCTCGGATTCCACCGTCCTGTTCGTCGGCTACCAGGCGCGAGGGACGCTCGGCCGGACGATCGTCGACGGGGCATCGCGTGTCCGCATCTCGGGCCGTGACGTCGCCGTCCGGGCCAAAGTCGCGCGGATCGAGGCCTATTCCGCGCATGCCGATCGCAGCGACCTGCTGCACTGGATCGCTCGGCGGGAGCCGGTGACCGGAGCGCTGTTCCTCTGGCACGGCGAGAGCGAGGCACTGGAGGCCCTGCGTAAGGCGACCGAGGCGCGTCATGAGGTCCTGATACCGGCGATCGGCGAGAGCTACCTGCTCGACCCCGCCACGGGGGCTCACCGGCTGAAGACCGGGGATCCGGCCGTGGCCGCGATTCTCGGCGGGGACTGGCAGAACGACTATGCCGACCTTGCCGTCAACCTGAAGCGGGATATCCAGCGTATCGAAGGCGAGGCAGCGAGGCGCGAGGCGCTTCGGCAGATGCGGCGCATCCTCGACCATTTTGCCGGGCAGCATCCCGGTTCAGGGCACGCCAGTCCCGATAGCAAGAAGGGCGGCGACCACGCCCGCCACAAGGCCACTGCCCGCTAGCCAGGCGGCGGTAGACCGGCCGGATCGACCGGCGAGGCTGAGTGTGATGCCCGCCTTCAGCAGCGTGTTGGCGATGACTGGTCCCGCCAATATCGCGGCCGCCAGCGGTGGGGCAATCGTCTCGCGGGGAACGCCGGACAGGGTCATGATCGCAGCATCGACATCTGCGAACCCGGTCAGCAGCAGGACGGCGGAAAAGCCGAGATTGCCGAAGCTGGCCAATGCCCATTTGCTGACGAGGATCATGACCGCGACCAGCGCGGCAAGCCCCAGGGCGATGTGGATGTCGAGCGGGTTGCCCGCCTTCGTTTCGACCGCGCTCCCTTGTGCGCGGGCGGCCCGCATCGTCCGCAGCGTCGGTGACAGGAGCAGGATCAAAGCGGGAATGAGCACCGCGGCAATCCAGGGGGCCACAGGTGTGACGAGCAACGCGGTCAGAACGATCACGCGGGCATACATGATGCCGCCTGCCAGCAGGATGGCCGAGGACAGCGCGCCATGTGCCTCGGGCTCGGTGGCCATGCGCCGGGCGCAGGCGGTCGTGACGGCGGTCGAGGACACGAGTGCCCCCAGCAGCGCCGTCATCACTATCCCCTGTCCGGGGCTGCTCCTTCGGCTGGCAACATAGCCTGCGAAGGACAGGCCGGAGACGAGCACCACCACCAGCCACAGTTGATGAGGGTTCCAGGCGTCGAGCGGGCCCATGGGGCGGTCGGGCAGCAGCGGCAGGATAACGAGCGCGATGATCGCGAAGCGGGCGGCGGCGCGCATCTCGGCGCCCGTCATGCCGTTGAGCAGTCCATGGAGCGGCTGCCGCGCGGACAGCAGCGCGGTCACGACAGCGGCGGCCGCAACCGCCTCGGTGGCATGGCCGGTCGTGGCGAGGAAGCCGAGCGCGAAGGTCAATTGCGCAACGATCGCGCCTGTGGCGCTCAGGCCGCTTGCGCCGGCGCTGCGCCGCCAATAGCCGATCGCGAGCAGGGCTGCGGTCCCTACGGCCATGGCTATGGCCAGCGCGACGGGCATCAGCCCTGCGACACCGCCGACGAGGCCGATCAGGCCATGAGTGCGCAGTCCGGCTACACGCGTACCTGCCGGAGCAGACCGGGTCGTCCAGCCGCGCTGGAGGCCGATCAGCAGCCCGGCCGCGAGCGCCTGACCGAGGGCGATCAGCGTCGATGGGAGGAGAGGGGCCATGATACTCCGATGCCGCGATCCTGCCCGTGCACAGACAGCGGGCGAGGATCAGCTTTGCCGCTGCGCGCGCATCGGGCGATATGTATAAATACGGATATATTCTCAAATATTGGACGGGCCCTGGCTCGGTATGCTGTTGTAACGACAGAGCGATGGGGAGTTGGCCGCACGGGGGAGAGCGGTGGAATGTCGGTGGATCATCCGGGGCGGGGGTGACAGCCGGACATAGGGGCTTGCGCGTTTGACAGGGGCGTATCGAAGATTGGCGCAGGGCGTCCTCGCTGGATTGGCGGGGGTAGCAATATTGGCGCTTGCCGCCGCGATGGGCCGCTTGCCGTCGCTCGTCGATGGCGGGAACATCCTGCTGCTGCTTCCGATACTCGCTGCGGCGCTGGTCGGGGGCGCGGTCCCTGCGCTGATCACCACCGTCTTCGTGGCGCTGCTCGCTGAACGGGTCGAGGCGTTCTTCGGGCCGATCGCCTATGGTCCCCCCGCTTTGCTGAGCATGGCGGCCGGAGCGGCGACCCTCATCCTCCTGGGCTATCTCGCCGACCGGGCAGCGGGGCGTTCTCGCCAGGCGGCTGGGCAGACCGCCGACGAACTCAACCTGCTGATCGACGGTGCTGCCGAATATGCGATCTACATGCTCGACCCCGAGGGCCGGGTCACGATCTGGAACAAGGGGGCGGAAAGGCTCAAGGGGTGGTGCGAGTCCGAAGCGGTCGGGCGCCATTTCTCGGAGTTTTACTCCGCCGAAGCCGTCTATGCCGGGAAGCCGCAGGCCGATCTCGAGCGAGCGAAGCGTGAGGGTCGGTTTCAGGAAGAGGAAATGGGATGCCGCAAGGATGGCACGCAGTTCCTAGCCAACATCTCGCTGACAGCCCTGTACGACGACAAGGGAAAGCTGCGCGGCTTCGGCCGAGTGATTCGCGACGTGACCGAGCAACGCGCGGCCGAACGCCAGCTTCAGTCGAGCGCGGCGCAGATGCGGTCGATCCTGTCGACCGTGCCCGATGCGATGATCGTGATCGACTCGCGCGGGCGGATCATCTCGTTCAGTGCGGCGGCGGAGCGGCTGTTCGGCTATTCCGAGAAGGAGGTGTTCGGGGCGAATATCAGCCGGCTGATGCCGTCCCCCGACCGTGAGCGTCACGACGCTTACATCCACCGCTATCTGGCGACCGGGGAACGCAGGATCATCGGCATCGGCCGGACAGTGTCCGGGCTCAAGCGCGACGGGTCGACCTTCCCCATGCAACTCGCGGTGGGCGAGGCGGCGGTCGAAGGAGAGCCGGTCTTTACCGGCTTCATCAGCGATTTGACCGAACAGATGCAGGCCGAGCAGCGGATCGAGGATCTTCGATCCAATCTGATCCATGTCGCGCGGGTGAGCGCGATGGGCACGATGGCGTCGACCCTCGCGCATGAACTGAACCAGCCGATCACGGCGGTCATGAACTATGTCGAGACGATCCGCGACATGCTCGAGTACCCGCAGGCGCACGATTTTCCGATCATCCGCGATGCGCTGTCGGAAACGGCGAGCGAGGCCATGCGCGCCGGCCAGATCGTTCGCCGCCTGCGCGAGTTCGTCGCCAGGGGCGAGGTCGAAAAGACCGTCGAGGATCTGCCGGCACTGATCGACGAGGCGGCGAAACTGGCTCTGATCGGTGCGCGCGAGAGGGGCGTCCATGTCGAGTTCGACATCGATCGGCAGGCGGGCCCGGTGCTGGTCGACCGGGTCCAGATCCAGCAGGTGCTGATCAACCTGATGCGCAACGCGCTCGAAGCGATGTCGACCCAGCCGGCCGGCACGCCGCGCGAACTCCATCTGTCGACCCAGGCCGAAGACGACGGCTTCGTGCGGGTCACCGTCCGCGACACCGGACCGGGCGTCGCGCCAGAGATCGCCGCCGACCTGTTCCGCGCCTTCAACAGCACCAAGACCGACGGCATGGGGCTCGGCCTGTCGATCTGCCGGACCATCGTCGAGGCCAATGGCGGACGGATCTGGTACGAGCCCGATGCGACCGGCGGCTCGAACTTCCTGTTCACCATCGCAAGAATAGAAACGGAGGACCAAGATGGCTGACAAGCGGCTGGTACATATCGTGGACGACGAGGATTCGATCCGGCGGTCGGCAAAGTTCATGCTGTCGACCTCGGGCTATGCTGTCGAGACATGGGAAAGCGGCGTCGCCTTCCTCAAGGAAGCCAAGACGGCCGAGCCCGGCTGCATCCTGCTCGACGTCCGCATGCCAGAGATGGACGGGCTGGAGGTGCAGCAGGCGCTCAACGAGCGCGGCATCACCATGCCGGTGATCATCCTGACCGGCCATGGCGACGTCGGCATCGCGGTCCGGGCGATGAAGGCCGGCGCGGTCGACTTCATCGAGAAGCCGTTCGAGAAGGCGGTGCTGATGTCCGCGATCGAGGCGGCGCATGCCCGGCTGGGGAAGAACGTCGCCGATCTGGAGCGGAACGAGGAAGCCCATGTGATGCTGGGCAAACTCACCGGCCGCGAGCGCGAGGTGCTCGATGGGCTCGCCAAGGGCCTGCCCAACAAGACGATCGCCTATGACCTCGACATCTCCCCCCGCACGGTCGAGGTGCACCGCGCCAATCTGATGACCAAGCTGGGCGTACGGAGCCTGTCGGAAGCGCTGCGCATCGCCTTTGCCGCGGGGATGGGGGAGTAGGCGCTGCCGTTGGCGCGAGGCGACGAAACCGCATAGAACGCTCTCTTACGGTTGAACTATCTCGTGCGGTAGCTGTCTTGGCGGGGAGTTCGGATGATGGCAGCTAAACGACGTTTAAGGCCTTCCCGTTGCCAATTGTTCAGGGTGCGCAATGAGGATGAGGCAGGAGGACAAATTGATCCAAAGTGGATCAAAGCTCTGTGATTTCGCTGTCGAAGAAACTGCGGGAGACAGTTCTCGAAACTGCCGCTAAGCCATTAATATCTAAAGGAGAAGCCGCATGGTGGCCCCTACGGGGCCGCTCCGCCTGGCGACTTGCTGCCCGCTATCGCGCAAAGTTTCTTCAGCCCAGCGATACCGGGCGCGAAAAGATAGACCCCGCCGGTTGGCCTGATCCACTGGAGGCCACCGGTGCGGAGTTCGACCGGGCCATCGGGACCTTGAATGACCATGGCGCGATCATCGAACGGGCGCCCGACGAGAAGGTCGTCGCCTCTGCCGGGCGATTTCCCACTGTTCATCCAGCGACTGGAAACGAACAGAAACGTCGCTGTGATCGAGGCTTGATACGCCAAAAAGAGGAGACCGCGCTCGGCCGTCGGATTCTCTTCGAACAGCGGCCCGAAGGGGGTGCCACGACGCAGCATCCGCGGCACCTCGACGACGTCTGATGATCCCTTGCGCGGGTTCACCTTGCGAATATGCGCGCCGAAGGGACAGACCATGCCATCATCATCCCCAAAAAAGTCGAAACTGTTGTCGGGGTCCGCGGGACGTGGGTCCGCGTGCCGCCCTGCCTGCAAGGGGGCGCCGGAGGGCCAGCGACCGACGATCAGCGCCGCGAGATGATCGGCAGTCAGTCCGGGCCAGGACGCTTGGAGCGATGCGGCGCGCTCTGCCACAAAGCTACGGAAAGCTCGCACATCCTGCACCAATCGCCGAAACACGAGCAGGGACCCGTTATCGGTGACGCTGTGCGGGTCGACGGTCAGCGCTGGCGGCTGCCCGCCCGGATCGCGCGGATAGCCGAATAGGAAGCGCCCCGGGGCATGACCGCCCGCGGTCCCGTCGCCGAGCACCTCTGGTTGCGAGATATGATCGCGAAATCCAAAATGCTCGATCTCGCCCGGCAAGCGATCACCGCGTTCGCAATAGGTCAGGGTGAGGCCGCGGCTACGCGCATCGTGGAAAATCGCCTCGGCGCGTGCCGTGACGGAGCGCGGATCGTTGCCAGCGACCTTCAGGAGAATATCGATCGGTCGCGACGGTGCGCCCGCTACCCAATCGTCGGGGTTGGAGCGGTCGCCAAGCGAGCTGGCGGCGCCATCGATCATCCCGTCATGAAACGCCTGATCCAGGATCAACACGTCCGGCGCCGCGAAGCCGAGCAGCGCCTTGCTAAGCGCGACCGCAAGCCAGACTGGCGCGGCGTCGGAACACGTGTCGTGCGCTTTCATCGCCGTGCGGGTTCGGCGCACGTCCGCGACAGAGGTGATGTCCGGCGCAAGCCTCGCGAGCCAGGCGATAGCGGCGGCCCGCGCGGCATCTTCGGTCGCGCCGAAGCCGAGCAAGATTTGCACGTCGGTGTTGAAGCCGCCGAGAATGTCGCCCTGGATATCGTCGAAGGCGAGCGGACGATCGCTCATCCTACGGTCGGCGCTGGCGCGTGCGGACCCAGATCCTCAATGACCGGGGAGATGAGGCCCGGAAACGCGATCTTGGTACCTGGCCGGCAGCGTCCATGATCGTCGCGCAACAGCACGCGCTTACCCTCCGCGCAGCAGCAGGTGCCAAGACAGCGGGCGCTTGGACCTGTTCCCGGCGTCTCCCGTTTCCAGCGCGTCACGAACAGGTGGACACCGATGAGACGCGCGACTTGCCCCGGAAAACGCAGCGCGCTTCCGTTCACTTTCAGGTCTTCAAGGCCGATCGTCTCGCCGGGCGGCGGTGCGATTTCCAGGCGCAGCACGCGCGATCCGCCGTCGCTCCACAGATCGCGGCCGCGTACGGCCGTCCACCATTCACGCGGCAATGGCTTGCCATCGGGAAGCGTGATGCTCTGTTCGTCGACGCCGGATATGTAGACGCCGACCGGATTGGCGAGCGTATAACGATATCCGTTTCGCGTCAGGGTGTAGGCCTGCTGCGAAATTTTGGGATCGCTGTTGCGGTTCGGATCGCCGCCGCGATTGCAGCACAGCAGTTCCTCCGCATCGATGCCCGAGACGAGCGTGCCATCGGCCTTCAAGCGGATCAGGCCGGATACGCCCGCGACGCTGATCTGCGCGATGAGCGAATTAGCATGATGCGAGAGGTGGACGATCCCCGG
The DNA here is from genome assembly GCF_049889055.1 of Rhizorhabdus antheiae. Taxonomy (NCBI): domain Bacteria; kingdom Pseudomonadati; phylum Pseudomonadota; class Alphaproteobacteria; order Sphingomonadales; family Rhizorhabdaceae; genus Rhizorhabdus; species Rhizorhabdus antheiae. Next base: position 330,225 of record NZ_JBLTWO010000002.1, read on the forward strand.
ATCGATATTGAGCGGGTTGCGGTAGTTGTAGCCGCCCGGCCGCGCGACCAATGCGCGCTCGCCCGTCGGGGCGACACGCCAGATTCCGGTTCGCGCGCGTAGCGCGTCCGCGGTAATGCCGGGGACACCGGTGAAGCGCTGGTACAGCTCGACCACCGCTCGTTCGTCCGCGTCGAATAGCGCGGAGAAATAATCATGACCCTCGGCGACGAAGGTGATGCTGGACAGCCGCCCATCCGCGCCGCGCCGCGCGGCCCATTCGAGATATTCGTTCTGGCGGTGACGGACCGGAAGGTCGACCGGATCGCCGTCGCCGTCGACGAAGCGCCCCGGCGCATAATCGTGATCGCCCAGATCTTCGACGGTGCGCAGGCTGCCGTCCAGATCGTGCGGGATCGGCGGTAGCGGCCAGGGAGCGTGGCGATCGACGAAGCGCGGGAAGCCCGACCAGGGCTTCAGCGCGACGGTTTCCGCATTCGGGGGCACGGGTTGGTAGAGTGGATGGGCATACGCCAGTGCCGGGCCGAAATGATCGAGGTCCGCGGCGGTCAGGCTTGATATTTTGTTGTCCAGCGCGTGGGCTGCGAGCTGCCAGAGCATGTCGTCGGCATGCGCCGCCATCACGGCGTGCCAGCGCGCGGGATCGACGAAGTCTGGCACATTGCCGGGTGGATCGAACGTCCAAACCATTGCTTCCTGCCTCCGCATGCAAAGCTGGATCGTGCCGGTCCCGTGCGGCCTAAGTCGCCGCCGGGGCCTTGGCCATGATACGATGGTGTCGTCGGGCGATTGCAGCGGCGATCAGCAAGGTCGCTGCCGCCGCGAGGATCGAATCCAGTGCCGGAAGGTGGGTGACCCCGACGATGTCGTGCAGCGACAGCGCGCCGACCATCGTTCCGGCGAGCCAGCTCAACGCCGGTCCGATCGCGAGTGCGCGCACCACCGCGGACTCGCCGCTGGAAATCGGATCGGACAAGCGCGGCGCCAGCACGAAGATCGCCGCCAACGGGGGCAGGCTGACGCCGAGCGCGATCAGAAACGGAATGAACAGCTGTTCCGCGCCAAATATGATCAGGCCGGCTCCCAGAAGACTGATTGCGCACACGACCCAGCTCAAGCGCCAGCGCGGGAACTGGCTGACGATCGACAGACTCGCCGAATAGAGGCAGGCTGAACTGTCAATCCACGCACCGATCAGCAGAATGGCGAGCGCGGGGGCACCAAGGCCGAGGATGATCATGGCGGTGATCAGTTCCGGTGCGCCGAGCGCTACGCTTGCAAGCGAGGCGAAGACGAGCACGAGCGGGTAGGCGACGCCCAGTGCGACCGCGGCACCCAGCCCGGCGTGACCGGGCCGTCGGACGAATCGGCCATAATCGGGCTGGATGACGATCCCCACGATGTAACTTCCAACGATCGCGGAGACAGCCGCACCAAAGGTGAGCGTTCCGGAGCCGGTTGCCGACGCGACGCGGGCGAGCCTGGGCATCACCAGCGCGGCCGAGATGATGAGCAGCATCAGCGTGACGGGAATGAGGACCGCGCCAAGCCGCTCAAGACCGGTGGCACCGCGCAACGTGATCGCTGCGATCAGCGCCGCCGCCGGCAATGCGATGGCGATTGGTGCCACGGCAATATTGGCCATCCGGGACAGGGCACTTGCCGCGGTTGCGCCGAGCACACCGATCGTGACCGCGAACCAGCCGATCAGCGACATCGCGATGACCAGCTTGACGATCCGTCCCCCGACGAAACCGAAGGTCCGGTCGGCGAGCAGCGCCAGCCCCATCCGGGTTTGCGAGCCGGTATAGGCAGTGCAGAAGGCGAGCGTGGCTGATATGGTCGCGCCGACCAGCGCGGCCTCCACGCCGCGCACGAAACCGAGGCTGCCGAAGACCTGCGTCGAAAGGACAAAAACAGGCAGGCCGCACAGGCTGCCGGCCACGATGAAGAAAATGCGCCAGCCGCTACCTTGTGCGCTCTCCGGGACTTGCTTCACGGCAAAGCCCTGCTGATTCAGCTCCTCGGACGGTCGCGAGGCTTCGCTCACGGCAACCGCATCATGCGAAGGGCCGATCGATCGCGGGGGACGGCGTCGTGAACCATTCGGCACCCGTCTCGGTGACGTGGAAATGATCTTCGAGCCGGATGCCGAAGCGATCCGGCACGACGATCATCGGTTCGTTGGAAAAACACATGCCGGGTTCGAGCAGGCTGCGGTCGCCGCGCACGAGATAGGGGGCCTCATGGATGCTGAGTCCGACACCGTGGCCGGTGCGATGCGGCAGGCCAGGCAGTCGATAGTCCGGCCCCAGGCCATGCCGTTCCAGCACCGCGCGCGCCGCCGCGTCGACCGTCTCGCAAGGCCTGCCGGGGGCGACAGCGTCGAATGCGGCCTGTTGCGCTTCCTGCTCGATCGCCCAGATGCGGCGCTGCTCCTCGTCGGGGGTGCCGAACACGTAACTGCGCGTGATATCGGAATTATATCCCTGCACTTCGCAGCCGGTATCGATCAGCACCATGTCGCCTTCGTGCAGCACGTCGTCGGCAGGCAGGCCATGCGGAAAGCTGGTCGATGCGCCGAACTGGACGATGCAGAAGGTCGAACCGCTTGCCCCCAATGCCTGATGGCCACGCTCGATGAAAGCACGCACCGCGCTGGCACGGATGCCGGGCGCGAGGATGCGCGCGGCTCGGCGTTGCACCTCCAGCGTCATCTGCTTCGCTTGACGCAGCAGCGCGAGCTCTGCCGGAGACTTGATCGCGCGGCACGCGTCGATGATCGCGCTGGCATCGACCAGCGATGCGGATGGCGCTGCGGTGCGCAACCGCTCTGCCATAAAGAAGGGCAGAGTGGGGTCGATCGCAAGGGTGCTACAACCGCGCGCGCGCAGGATTTGCGCGACAACCTCGGAGGGGGACTCATCTTCTTCCCAAAAAAACAGGTCGGCATCGATCTTCAGGATCGGCATCAGCGAACCCGCCTCGAACGCGGGGCAGACGAGCGCCGGCCTACCGTTGGGCGTAATGACCAGCGCGACAAGGCGCTCGATCATGCCCCAGCCGACGCCGGTGAAATAGTTGAGGCTGGCCCCTGCGCTGACGAGCAAGGCGTCGACTTTTCGATCGACCATCGCCGCGCGCGCGCGTTCCAGTCGCGCGTCGCGTTCCGCCGCGTCGATCGCCGCGGCCTGGTCCGGCCACCGGGTCATAGCCGCCAGTTCGGCTGCGGCGGTCGAACCTCCGATGGTCATTTCACCGCTCCTGCATAACGTTCGGCACCATAGTCCCGATACGCCTGTTCCGGCGTGACATAGCCGTCCCGGACGTCGGCATCGAGCATCGCGGCGCTCCGCAGGCGCGGATCGCCATAGCCACCGCCGCTCGCGCTGATCAGGCGGAACGTCTCGCCGCGTGCGGCCTTCGCACCGGTGATCATCGAATGGCGCTCGACGCTTCCGTCGCGCCGCAAGATTTCGGCACGATTGTGCGATCCGTCCTTACCGCCGTTCATGCCCCATGGACGCGAGGTGGTGCGCGTTGCCGAATAGGTGAGGAAAGCCTCCTCGGACGTCACGCGATAATCGAGTATCACGCCCTTGCCGCCGCGATACTCGCCAGCGCCGCCATCTTCGTCGTGCAACGCATATTGATCGATCTCGAAACCATAGCGGCTTTCGGCCAGCTCGATCGGGATGTTGTACGTTTCCCCGTTCGCGGCGCAGAACTGGCCGTTGCTGCCGTCATGGTCGATCGTCGCACCCCATCCGCCGACCATCGGTTCGCCCATCACGAACAACTCACCAGTATCGGGATGAGCGCCGGAAATGAAGGTCGCGCCAACGGTGCGTTGGTGCCCGACCGGCAGCTTGTGCGGCATCAACGGGGCAAGCGCCTTCCACATCGCCTCGATCGCCGCGAGCATGGATTCATAGTAGATCGAGACCGGGGCAGGGCTGCTCGCCGATAGGATCGTTCCCGGCGGGCAGATCACCTCCAGCGCGCGGAAGCAACCGCCGTTTGCCGGAATGTCGGTGTTGGTGACGGCTTTGAAGGTGCACCGCGCCGCGGTGATGAGTCCCGCATAGCTCATGTTGATCGGACCGATCGCCTGTGGGCTGGACCCGGTGAAATCGGCGATCATCTTGTCGTCGGTGATCGTGACCCGGACCTTGACCGCGAAGGGGCCATTGCCATGCCCGTCCTCCTCGATCACATCCTCCGCGGTGAACACGCCCTTGGGCAATTTGCGCAGCTCCTCGCGAGTCATCCGCTCGCCATATTCGAGCAGGGCGTCCATCGCGCCGACCAGTTCATCCACCCCATATTTCTCCGCGAGTTCAACGATCCGCCGCGCGCCGACGCGACAGGCGGCGACGCCCGCGTGCAGATCGCCGATCGTACCGTCGGGAAGGCGGACATTGGTTCGAATGACCTCGACCAAGGCTTCGTTGATTTTCCCTTCGTCGAACAGCTTGACGAAGCGCAGGTGAAGTCCCTCCTGAAAGATGTCGGTAGAGGCCGTCGTGGCGCTGCCAGGAAAGGTCCCACCGACCTCTGTCCAATGCGCCTTGTTGACGGTCCAGGCGATCAGTCGCTCGCCCGCAAAGACGGGACAGATGATGACGACATCCGACAGATGGGTGCCGCCGCCCTCATAGGGGGAGTTGGTGATGAAAATGTCCCCGGGGCGGATGCGGTCGAGCGGCCAGCGCTTGAGTGTGCTCTGCACCGCCGTATCCAGAGTGGCGAGAAAACCGGTAACGCCATTGCCCTGTGCCAACAAATTGCCCTGCGCGTCGGTCGCGCCGACCGCAAAGTCGGTCGTTTCGTAAATGATCGGGCTCATCGACGTGCGGAGCATCGCGTTGAACATCTCGGCGCCCAAGGCGACCAGCGCATCCTTGATGATGTCCTGCGTGAAGGAATCGTTCGCCATTCGCCTACTCCACCGGCCTATTGAAGGTGCACATGATAACTGCCGAAGCGATCGACCTCGACGCGGACGCCCGGCGGGATCGGCAGGGTCACTGCGGGTTCCTGGATCACGGCAGGGCCGCTGAGCGTCATGCCTGGTTCCATTTTGAGCCCGTCATAGATGGTCGCTTCATGTTCACCATCCTCGTCGAAATCGACGGTGCGACGCCCGATGATGGATGCTTCGAGCGCAACGCCGGTGATGGCACGATCGGCAAGCTCCGGTTTCTTGACCGGCAAGGTCGCGACGATATGGAAGTTGACGAGCTGGACGGCTGTATCGAGCCGGTAGGTGTAGCGCTTTTCATGCGCGGCGTGGAACGTCTCGATTGCGGTGCCGATCGGATCGGCCGCGTCGAGCGGGAATGCCACGCCAACGGTATGTTCCTGTCCGACGTAGCGCAGGTCGGCGCGATATTCGATCTCAAGCGTCGCAGCATTCGCCTGATCCGCGACATCCGCGCGAGCGGCGCTGACCATGTCTGCGAAGACTTGGCGGACCTGTCCCAGCGCGTCGGCGACCATCGGGGTCAGCCGCGTGCGGATATAGTCGCGTCGCAAATCGGTCAGCAGCATTCCCCATGCCGAAAATACCGCGGAATTGACCGGAATGATCACCTTCGGCACGCGGAGCTCGCGCGCCAGGGCGACAGCATGCATCGCGCCCCCTCCGCCGAACGCCATCAAGGCGAAATCGCGTGGGTCATACCCTTTGTTTGTCGATACCAGGCGCAGGGCCGTGGTCATGTTGGCATTGGCGATCCGCACGACGCCGCGCGCCAGTTCCTGCTTCGACAGGTTCAGCCGTTCGCACAGCGGCGCGAACGCGGCATCGACCGCCTGCCAATCGGGTTCGATTTCGCCCCCGGCAAAGCTGGCTGGGTCGATCCGTCCGAGCACGAGATTGGCATCGGTCGTGGTCGGCTTTGCGCCGCCCCGGCCATAGGCGGCGGGGCCAGGCCGCGCGCCCGCCGAGTGCGGACCGACGTGTAGCTTGTCGCCTGCATCGATCCACGCGATCGAACCGCCGCCGTTGCCGATCTCGACGATTTCAGAGACCGGTGTCTGCACCGGATATCCGGGGTTCTTTCCGTCGCGCTCAATGTAGTAGTCTGTCGAAACCTTGATCTGGCCACCCTCGATCAGCGTGCATTTCGCCGTCGTGCCGCCGATGTCGAGCACGATAAGGTTGGGTTCGCCAATGCGCTGACCGAGATAGGCTGCCGCATAGATCCCGCTGGCCGGCCCCGACTCCACCATGGTGATCGGATTGCGCTTGACCGCTTCGACGGTGGCGATGCCCCCGTTTGACTGCATCATGAACGGCGAGCCGCTAAAGCCGCCCTCGGCCAGCTTGCGCTGCAGCGAGTCGATATACGACCGGGCGATCGGTGATACGTAGGCAGACAGGACGGTCGTGTTGGTGCGCTCATACTCGCGCCATTCCCGGCTGATCTCGTGCGAGGCGAGCACCGGTACCTCTGGCCAGGCGGCTCGGATCGCCTCGACCGTACGCCGCTCATTATCCGGGTTTGCATAGGCGTGGAGGAAGCACACCGCGATCGCGCCCACTCCGTCGGCGCGGAAGCGATCGATCATCGGACCAAGCGGCGCGAGATCGACCGGCGTGGTCACGTCGCCCTTGAAGGTAGTGCGTTCGGTCAATTCCACGCGCAGGTAGCGCTCGACGAACGGGGCTGGCTTTTTGAACACGAAGTTGAACAGATCTGGTCGATTGCCGCGTGCAATCTCAAGAACGTCGCGAAACCCCTTGGTCGTGATGAGCGCCGTCTTCACCCCCTTGCGCTCCGTCAGGGCGTTGATGACGACGGTCGAACCATGTGCAAAGAAATCCAGCGCCGCGGGCGTCAGCCCCGCCTTTGCGATCGCGTTGATCACGCCCTCCTCGAACACCGGCGGGGTGGTGTCCGCTTTGGCAATTTGGATCGGGCCAGGGTCGCCGGTTTGCGCGTCCACGGAATAGAAGACGAGATCCGTGAAGGTTCCCCCGACGTCGCTGGCAGCACGCACAGATTTACTCCCCAATCGTCGAACCGGCGCGGGCGCAGGTTCGTTATGTAGCGACCATAAAGGCGGTGACCGGGCGCGCGGCAGGGCGGTGCCCTGTCCGATCGATCGGGCCGCAAGTGACCCGAATGCCGATCGCGTCGCCGATCAGCCTCACGGGTTTTTCAGACGCGCGCGCATACGCTCGGCTTTCTAGAAACTGCCTCGAATTTCGACGCCGTAGGTCCGGGGCTCGGCCGGCTGGACGAAGCCGCCGCTGACGAACTCCGCATTGTATTTCTTATCGGTTAGGTTGCGGACGAATCCGGTCAATTTCCAGCGGCCGTTCGAGGTTTCGACGCCGCCGTTCAGGTTGATCAGTTGGAAGGCCGACCGAGCGGTGGAGTTCTCCGGCTCCCAATATTGCTTGCCGTGATGCTCAAGCTCGCCGCGGCCGAACGCGTTGAAGCGAGACGAAATGGGGAAGCGATACTGTGCGCCGATCGCGCCGCTATCGCGCGGAACATAGGGCGCCCAATTGCCGACGGCCGCGGGATTGAACGCGAACCGTTTGATCTCGGAATGGGTGTAGCCATAACTTGCGAAAAGATCCAAACCCTCGACCGGGGTCAGCGTCGCCTCGATTTCGCCACCATACAGGTCGACCTTGTCGATATTGACCAGGATTTGTGCGCCCACTGCGCCGACGAAGACGAAGTAGAACGGGTCCTTGTCGCGCGTGTAGAAGCCGGTCGCATTGATGCGCAATTTGCCGCCCAACAGCTTGCTCTTGACCCCGAGTTCGGATGTCGCAGCACTTTCCTGCCGCACCAGATCGAACACGCCGGGCAATTGCGCGGCTGCAGCTGCGCCGCTCTGATTGTATTGGCCCGAGCGGAAGCCGATGCCATAGTCCGCGAACAGCGTGAATTCCGCCGAGGGTTTGTACGTCAGCGTGATCTTGGGCTGACCCTTGCGGAAGGTGGTGCCGCGCTTGCACGCGGCGGCGGCCGCTGCGGTGCATCCGGCGGGAACCCCAGCGCTGCTCAGCGGGCTGATGAACTGCCGACGGCGGTCGATATCGTAGCGATACGCGAATTCCGCCGTCAGCGTGTCGGTGACGTCGTAGGCGAGATTGCCGAAGAACGCATAGGCATGGTTGCGATTGTCGTCTGCAAGGAACGACAGCGTCGGATTGATCGTACTGGTATACTGCGGTGTCCGATAGATGTTGATGATCCCCAGCCCGTTGTCGACGCCTGTCGACGTCGAGATAAAACGCTTTGTTTTCAGATAATAAGCGCCGACCATCCACCGCAAGGCAGCCGTGTCGTTCGATGCGATTCGGAAATCGTTCTGCCAGGAACGCACCTTTTCATACTGTGTCTGCGTACCGTCCGTCACGCCGAACACGTTCCGGCTGGCCGAGTAAGGGAACTGATCGCCCGTCGTGTTTTCGGCGGTGTTGACGACTGCGAAAGTGTTGGTGATCGAGCCCCAATCCGCCTTCCAAACCAAACGCAAGGAAGCGTCGAACAGGGTGCGAAGGTTGAAGCCTCGGTTGTTGGCGCAGAAATTGCGATTGACGCGATTGGCGTCTGGGGCCGGGCCGCCGAACGGGTTTGTCAGATCGAGCTGGCAACTGTTGGGCAGGAACTTGGCGGGCTGATACTGAAAGGGCAGGCCGATCCCGCGTGTGTTGCTATATCCGACCTTCATGTCCGCCGTAAGGTCGCTGGACAAAAATGCCTTCACCTGGCCGCGGACATTATAGTCGCGCACCTTATCGGCCGTCTGATTGAGAAAGACGTTGTTAAGCAGGCCACCGAAGCTCCGAGCGCTGCCGGCAAGCCGGAAGAGCAGCTTGTCGCGTATGATCGGCCCGGAAATCGATGCCTCGCCTCGAAAATCCTCGCCGTTTCCGACGGAGACTTGCCCGTTGAAGCGCAGGTCATTAGTCGGCTGCTTGGTCGTGATGACAATCGCGCCGCCGATTGCGTTGCGACCGTAAAGCGCGCCCTGCGGCCCGCGCAGAACCTCGATTTGCTGCACATCGAACAGGTCGCTGGTGAACTGGCGCGCGCTCACCTGCTGAACGCCGTCGGTGACGACCGCGATCGGGCTTTCGCCGTTACGCACCTGTGAAATGCCGCGGATCGTCACGAAGGACGTGCCTGCACTTTGCGACTGCGCAATCGAAATGTTCGGCGTGATGCCGATAAAGTCGGAGACTGCCTGAATGCGGGCGTCCGCGATCATCTGGCTGGAAAAGGCGGTGACCGAGATAGGGGCAGCAAGAAGCGCCTCGCCACGGCCGCGCGCGGTTACGACGATGTCGTCATTGTCCGAGGCACCGGGAGTGCTCGGGGGCAGCGTGGCGGATGTTGTCTGTCCATAGGCTGCTGAACCCAACATGGTCAGGGCGAACGCCGATGCGCACGCGAGCAACCCTGAGACTCGTACTTTTTCCATCGCCTCTGCCCCCCTTGTAAATGATGCGCTTGAAATCCGCGATCCGCAGCGGCGTGGCAATCCGCGCGGTGGAGTAGCTCCATTTTGGCGATGCCTCCTTCGACCTGCCCGAATGGGCAGGCGGGGCGGTCCGAGTCAGAGCGCGGCGCCGTTTGCCCGGAACAGGTCCAGAGCGTGCGCCCGCCGGTCGACCCCCAGCTTCGCAAAAACGCGTTTCAGGTGAAATTTGACGGTGTGCTCGGTCATATCGAGCGCACGGGCGATTTCCTTGTTGGTCGACCCCCGGGCCAATTCGCGCATGACGTCATGCTCGCGCACTGTCAGCATCGCGCGTGACGGTGTGGCGCTCTTGCGGCGGGCGAGGAGTTCCGCGACCTGCGCCAGGAACGCCGCTTCGATCGGCCGACCGCCCTCCTGCCAGCAATCGCTGCGGATTTTGAGGAGCAGCGGCTTGAGCGCGGGTTGTTCGATAAAGGGCAGGACGATGCCCTCCGGCGCCGCGATTGCGGTCGCCGCCGCCATCCGCTTGATCGCCTCCGCATCGTCGCCGCAATGATGGGCGATCAACGCGGAAAGCAGCAATGCCCTGACCTCGAACAGCCGACTGCCACAAGCGCGCGCACAATCGAGCAAATCGGCCGCCAGCGTGCTCGCTTTCTCGCTCTGGTCGCGCAGATACCACAGCGCCAGGGCGTGGGCGACGTTCTGATAGGGGCGCCAGCAGGCCGGTTCGTTACGCCACCGGCCCGTCGGGAAGCGGGCGTGGAGATCGCCGATCAGACGCGGCGATCGTTCGCGCCGCGCGGATACGCACAGCAACAGGACACGCTGTGCATCGACGAGCGCGCGAAGCCGCTCCAACTGGCGCGCCTCGGTAATGCTCGCGCCGGTGGCGATTATCCGCTCCATCGCGGCCGTGTCGTTTTCCGTCCAGGCGAGCCAGAACAGGGTATCGAGGCCGGAGGCATAGACATCGAACCATCCGTCATAGTCGCACACATGGCGAAACGCGCTTTCGAGCGCGGCCGCATCGCCGGAGGCAAGTTCGCCACGCCACGCGCGCAGCGTGTACAGGAACACGTCCGAAACGGCCTTCAGGCCGCTGTCCACGCCAAAATTTTCCTCGGCCATGTTGCGTGCCTGGGTCAGGTACGCGGAGGCGGCGCGGACCTCGCCACGAAACAGGCAGGCGAGACCGGCGTGGAGAAAACTATAATTCAGCCCGAGCACCGAATTGACTGAGCGCATCGCCGTCATAGCGTCGCGCGCAAGGACTTCGGCATAGTCGAGCTGGCCGAGGCAAAGCGCCGCCACCGCGCCCGCGCAATCGAGCACCCCGCGCGTCAGCCCGTCGGCATCGGGATAGGCGGCGCGGATTTCCTCGAACGAGCGCAGAAAGGCTGGGTCGATGGTGTTGTCGTCATAGGTTCGGATCAACGTACCGACATTCAATGTGTCGCGCGCATAATCGTCGAGACTGCCCCAATCGTGCGATGGGTTGAATACGTCCGCACCGACCAGATCGAAATTCGCGCGCGCCCGACGCAAATCGCCTTCCTTGAGCGCCAGATAGGCCTCGGCGAGCACGAGGCGCGGATGCGACAGACGTTCCGTGGCGGGAACGCAGGATAGCAGCCGGGCGAGCTGGCTCATCCCACCGAACAGCACCAGCCGCCAGCCGCCGGCCCGTTCGATCAGTTCGGCGCAACGGCCGAGATCGCCGGCCATCTGCGCATGCCATACCGCCTCGGGGAGCAGATTGAGCCGCTCGAACGCGATGGAGGCGCGATGATGCAGGATCGCGGCCTCGCCCGGGCGGCGCAGCCGGAGCTGGCCCTGAAGATATTCGGCGAACAGGTGATGATAGCGGAACCAAGCGCTGTCCGCATCGACAGAGGTGAGTAGCGATTGCAGCGGCGTCAACTCTTCGAGGATGTGCCAGCTATCGGTCTTGGCGCGAACTTGATCGGCCAGGTCGACGTTGAACTTTTCGAGTATCGAGGTTTGCAGCAGGAAATCGACGACGTGGTCGGGCAGCCCCTTCAGGATCGTGTCGCTGAGATAGGACGACAAATGCCCGCCGCGCGCGGTCAGCTGCGTTAGCGGATTGGGCGTGTTCGGCCGTTGCAGCGACACCAGCTTCATGAGCTGCAGCGCGACCGGCCAGCCTTCCAGTTCGCCGATCAGCCGCGTCAGGTCGGTGCCGTCGAACACGTCGTCTAGAAGATCGCGCGATTCCTGGTCGGTAAAGCGCAAGGTGTCGCTCGTGATCTCCGCCGCTGCGCCGGTTACCAACAGGCGGGGCACGTCGAAATTCGGTCGCGCGCGAGAACTGATCAGGAGCCGGACATTCCCCGGCAGGACCGCGATAAAGCGCTCCATCGCCTGGGCCATCTCCTTGGTGGAGATGCGGTGATAGTCGTCGATGATGAAGCTGACGCGGCTCGGTTGTCGCCGCAGCAGGTCGCTGAATTGGCGAAGCACGCTGTCCAGCGTGAATTCGACCAGCCCCATCGCGGCCTTAGTAGCCAGTTCCCCGGTGTCTACCCCTGCCGCCAAAGCGGATCGGATGAGGTCGGCGATCAATTGCCGCGGTTCGGCATCGCTTTCGTCGAGCGTCAGCCACCCCACCTGTTCCCCGGCGGCAAGCAGATGGTCGCGCCATTGTACCAGGGTGGTCGTCTTGCCGAATCCGGCCGGGGCGGACAGCAGGATGACGCGCGCACCGGAAACCGCAGACAGCGCCGAGAGCAACCGGGGGCGCTCGACGATCGACGGCGGCTGCCGCGGCGCCTCCAGCTTCAATTGAAGCATAGTGTCGATTTCGGTTCCAGGCCCTGCTGGGTGCATGGTCAGCCCGCCTTCACGATGATGCGATTGCGCTGATTGTGCCGACGCAAGTCTGTGAAACGCCGATCGGAGCCATATTGGGCAGACTGAACTGAAATGGCACGCGTTGCAACTCCCGTAGCCTTTCCCATGCGAGTAGGATTTGGCCCGGGCACGACTGGAATACTACCCGATCGTGTAGCTTGATAACGGCGAGCGGATTCGACACCCTGTACGCAAAGAAAGGCCATGCATCCGCAAATAAATGCCATGCATCCGCTGCACGAACGGTAAGATTTTGCGCGACGGGAGAGCTCAAATGTCTTTAGCCGGGATATGGGAAAACGAGTATGGCTCGCGCATGACGCTGTCTCTTGCCGATCCCAACTTGATCGTCGGCAAGTATGAATCGACCACCGGCTCCACGGGTGAGTATCGCGTGATCGGATATCAGGCGAGCGCCGACCCGACTTCATCGGCCGGGCAGGCCTGTGCGCTTGCGATCGACTGGCATTCAGTCGTCGCGGGGCCGCCGGACAATAGCTGGCACTGGGTCTCCGGCCTGAGCGGACAACTGAGCCTTCAATCGTCGGGGGAGCAGCTTGTCCTGTCGCATGCGATGGTTGCCTCGGTGGCCTTTCCCGGCCTGGCGCAGGCGGGCACCTATATCGACAAGCTTATCTACACGCGCGTGGGGGAGCAGCATGACATTCCTGCAGAGCCGCTTCCCGGTGAGGAGGTGCTGGCCGACAATCCGCTCGTGGGAAGCTGGTTCGCGCAGGACGGTACCGCGCTGCTCATTCAATCGGTCGTTCCCTATGCCGGCAACGCGTTCGGCTACGTCTTTGGAAAGCTGATCTGGAACGGTGGCCCTTCGCTGCTCTACGGCGTGACCGACATCAATGCCGGGTCGGCCGGGCTGGATTTGCAGTCGGTGTCGATCGTCGGATTGCCCAGCGACGCCGGCGGACCGGCGATATCCTTGGCGGGCACGCTCGACCTGTCGAGCGGCGTTCTGACCCTGCTGGACCAGAATTCCAGCTCGACCGCGCCTGACGCGACCTATGTCGAGACGACGATCTCCAGCAAAACGTTCACTCGGCAATAGCGGGATGACGATGTGCTTGTTCGCCCGCCCAAGTGTCACCGCATGCTGCCGCGCGCGGAAGGCGTTTCGAAAGGGGCGTATGTCGCCCCGCAATCTGACCCATCTGCCTTAGCGACCGCAAGGGCGCGTCAAGAAGGAGAAGTGCAATGTCGCAATCTGCCGCCCCGACATCGGGTGTCCTGTTCCCCATGCAGCGTGGCCCGTACCAGAACAATGGTGCCAGCCCGTGGTACACCCAGACGACACTGGGCACCCCTGGGCAGGCGCTCAAATTCGCGATCGATACCGGCACCAACATGGTCTGGACGACTTCGACGCTTTGCGCCCCGACCAGTTGTCAGCATTATAGTGGCGGCCGGTTCGACTATCAGAAATCAACCACTTACTCCTGGGTTGACTGTATCCAGGTTCCCTTCAGCTTCGGGCCGTGGGGCACGATGCAGGTCGAGACCGGGCAAGATGTCCTGGCGCTCCCCAATGGAAAATCCTTGCCGCTCGTGCTCTATCTGTCGGCCGATTATTCGGGCTCGCAATTCGCCCAGCTCGACTGGGATGGCGGCATCGGCATTCCCTCGGGCAGCCCGTACAAGCAGGGCGACACGACCTTCATCGTTCAGGAGATGATGAACCAGGGCATGATTTCCCCCAACTATCCGTACGTGTCGTTCGACTGGAACGGGAACACGTCGGCCGGCTCCTGCCTGATTGGCGGGTTTGATCCGGATAAAGTCACCAGCGGCATTTTCTTGCCCTGGACCCCGTACACTGCCTTTGCGGGGGTCGAATACATCTGGTCGGCGGATATGTCGCAATATTGGGTCGGCAACCAATTGGTTGCCCAGAACGTGCAGTTTGCGCTCGATTCCGGCTCGTCCCAGTTCAAGGGCGATGACGCGATCATGAACCAGACCCTTGCGCAGATCAAAGCACAGGGAAATCCGCCGGTACGGATGGTCTTCCCGAATGGCGGCGCCATCACGATCCCGCAGAACATCTACAACGTCACCATTCAGGCCGGACCCGATCAGGGCAAGACGCTGCCCCAGTTCCAGCCGTTAGGGCTGACCAACCTCGTTCTCGTGGGGTCGGTGATCATGGAATATTGCTACACTATCCACGAATATCGCGTCGTGCAGTGCGGTGGTAACCGCTACTCGCTCGCGCCGAGCGGCATGTATGTCTTCAACAAGCCCGGCTACCCCGCGATCATCACCCCATCGACCGCGGTGGAGCGCGAGCTTGGCCCGCGCGACGTCGTACGCGGCAAAACCATGGAATGAGTCCGCAGGATCGGTCCGATCAGGGAGGGTATAGCTCATGACGCTTAGTGGTGTTTGGCAAAACGAATATGGCTCGATCATGGACCTGTCGGTCTTGAGCGGCGGGCTCGTCTTCGGAACGTACAGTTCTTCGACCGGGTCGACCGGCAAATATTGCGTGATCGGGTTTCAGCAAAATGCCGAGCCGACCACTGCCGCGGGTCAGGCTGTCGCGCTTGCCATCGAATGGCACTCGATTGCCGGCGGCGCGGGGGACCCGAGCTGGAATTGGTCCTCAGGATTGAGCGGGCAGTTGAGCCTGGAAAACGGCAAGGAGTCGCTTGTCCTGGCGCATGCCATGGTCGCAAGCAGCGCATTCCCTGGCCTGTGCGCAGCCGGGACCTATATCGACAAGCTGACCTATTCCCGCGTTTCCGACGCGTCGCAATCGTCGCACGAGCGACCTGCCCAGGCGGCGGCGGTGGCCGATCCGATGGCGGGGACCTGGTCGACGGCGGACGGCTCCACCGTCCTCACGCTGCGCGTCTATCCCTATACGAACAATCTCTTCGGCTGGGTGATGGGGTCGCTCAGCACGGGCGGCACGGTCTGCCAGATCGAAGGTGTCACTGACATCAATGCGACGTCGAGCGGCCTCACGCTGCAGTCGACCGCCCTGACGGCGATCCAGAATTCCCAAAGCGGCCCGGCGATCGCCTTCGCCGGCTGCCTCGACTTGCGTACCGGACTATTGACGGTGCTCAAACTCTCCAGCCTGTCGACAGCACCGGACGCCACGTACGTTCAGACGACGGTCGACCAACTGACTTTGCAGCGCATCGCAGCCGATACCAGCGGCAAATGAGACAGCGCTGATCCTCACCGACAACAGCTGACCAAGCGGGGGAGCCTGCGCATCTAGGGGGAAACGGGCCATGCATACTCATCGCAATGGTGTCTCGGCTGTGAGCTTCGGAGCCCCCGCTTGGGAGGTTTCGAAACAGAACAAAGTCATCGATATCAGGACAGATTATGTGACCCCGAACATCATGCGCCGCGCCGACGGGCATGAATTCGTCAACCTGTGTTCCTGCTCTTACCTGGGCCTGCACAGTCATCCGGAAATCTTGGAAGGGGCCATCACCGCGATCCTCAATACCGGTGCGCTGGATCTGCCGATCTCGCGCATCCGCCTTCGTCTCAACCTGCTGGAGGAATTCGAAGACCGACTGACGGCGTTGTTCGGCGCGCGCTGTCTCTCCGCGGTGACGAGTTCGGCGGCGACGGCCGGCGTGCTCCCGCTCATCGCCTCTGGCCACATGAGTCCGGATGGAACGCCCCCGGTCATGCTGTTCGACCGCCACGCGCACTTCTCGATGGATTACATCAGGCCGATTTGCGCCGACGAAACCGAGGTCATCGCCTGTCGGCACAATGACCTGGAACAAATCGAAGATGCCTGTCGCAAGCACAAGTCTGTCGCCTATGTCTGCGACGGCGTTTATTCGATGGGAGGCGTCGCGCCCATCGCGGAGCTGCTGTCGTTGCAGGATCGCTACGGCCTGTTTCTGTTTATCGACGACAGCCATTCGCTTTCGCTTCATGGCGCACATGGCGAGGGCTATGCGCGCTCGATCATGCGCGAGGTCAATGAGCGCACAATCATCGTCGCCTCGCTCGGCAAGGCGTTCGGCGGTTCGGGCGGTGTCATCATGCTCGGGCCGACCGAGCATGAGGATATTCTGACGCGCTTCGGTGGCCCATTGGCCTGGTCGCAGGGGTTGAACGTGCCCGGCATCGGCGCAGGTATCGCATCGTCGAAGCTTCACGATTCTCCCGAGCTGTCGCGCCGACAGGCACAGCTTCGGCGTAACATGGCGCTGTTCGATTCCCTGATTGCAACCGAGCAGGCCGACAACGGCTTCCCCTTGAAGGTGATTGCAATCGGGGACGAGGACCGCGCGGTGGCCGCTTCGGCGCGCTTGTTCGAAGCTGGATATTACAGTTCGGCCGTGTTCTTTCCGATCGTCAAGCGCGGGGCCGCCGGGCTGCGGATCATGCTGCGTGCCGACAATACGGAAGCGGATATTCGCGGGTTCGCGCAAGCGCTCACCGAAATTCTGCAGCGGGACCTGGCCCCTGCGCCCGCGCGCGTGAAGGCCGATGCTTGAGCCGGCAGAGATGCGCGCCGTGCGGGTGCTAGGCGGCCCGGGATCCGCTGCGCTGCGCGTGCAGCCGTGGCCGGTGCCGTCTCCTCGCGCAGGGGAGATGCTGGTGGCGGTGCGCGCGAGCGGCCTCAATCACGCCGATCTGTACCAGCGTGACGGTGAATGGCCTGCCCCTGAGGGCGCGTCGGACACGCTCGGCGTCGAAGTCGCGGGCACGGTGATCTCTGCCGATCCAACCGGGCGCTTCGCCGAGGGTGCGCGCGTCATGGCGCTGGTCGACGGTGGGGGGTATGCCGAGATCGCGGCGGTCGATCCCGCGCTCGCGGTGGAGATACCGCCGCATGTGACCTTTCAGGAAGCCGCCGCTCTGCCTGAGGCGCTGATCGTCGCGCATGGCAATCTCGTCGATATCGGCGCTGTCGAGGCGGGCATGCGGGTGCTGATCCATGGCGGTGCCAGCGGGATGGGATCCGTCATGATCCAGATCGCGCGGGATTTGGGCGCGGAGGTTGTGGCCACCACCAGCGACCCGGCGAAGATCGACCGGCTCAAGGCGCTAGGGGCGTGCCACGTCGTGGATCGCAACGGTGCTGCATTCCAGGGCGAAGCCGGCGGCGCGGCACCAATCACGGGTTTCGATCTGATCGTCGATATGGCCGGAGCCTCGACACTGTCGGCCAATCTTGAGCGGCTCAACCATCGCGGCACGCTGATCCTGATGGGGATCATGGGGGGCATGATCGGCACGGTCGATGTCGATCCGATCATCCTCAAGCGCCTCACCGTGCGCGGCACCATCCTGCGATCGCTGCCGACCGCCGAGAAGCGTGCGCTCGCGGCGCGGGCTTTCGCGCGCTGGATCGGACGGGTCGCCGCCGGTGCGATCCGGCCGGTGATCGACAGCATCCATCCCTTCGAAGCGGTCCGCGCGGCGCACGACCGTCTCGAACAAGGCGGACATTTCGGCAAGATCGTGCTCGCTATCGATCCCGAATCAACCAACCGAAACGCACTGCGAGAATTCGCTTAGGAGGGCGATCGATGGCGACCTCATTCGAACAGAATATTCGGGACGCGGCGGTTGACCTTTCGGCCTATGCCGTGTCCCTCGACGGCGCCGATGCGCGCCAGCCGGATGTGCTGACCGAACGGATCGCGGCCCACCTGACCGGGACCCCGGGCTTTGCGATCCTCTATGCGACCAGGCAAGTCCTGGCGGCACAGGGGCTCGACATCGCCGAGCATCGCGACGCCGCCTATGCCTTGCTTGAATCCATTTTTCGGGGTGCGATGGCGCGGATCGATTTTCGCCGCTTCACCGTCGTCGACCGCCCGATGGCGCTGGCGTCGATGGACGTCGACGGGTTCAATCTCAACGGCGGCTTTTCACACGACAACAAGATCGAAAGCCGGGCGTTCATGACCTCGAAATGTCTGCATTTCGATGCCGCGACGCCGTTCGTCGCCAACATCTATGGCCTTAACGAGAATATCGGCGGCGGCCATCCGCTACTGAGTGACGTGCGCGCTTATTGTCGCGATCACGGCGTGAATCCCGGCGAGGTCGTCGACGCGATTCCCAACAATTACAATGTCGTGATCGCGCCCGCGCATTATGCCGCGATCCGCGATCGGTACACCGTAGGGCTGGATATCGACATCGACACGGACATGATCGCCATCCTGTTGCTGAACGAAGTGGCGTTCGGCGTCGCGCACGGTGCCACCGCCCCCTATCGAATAGACGAGAGCCGCCCGGCGCGGCGACCGCTGAGGCATTTCGAATATCAGTTCGAGGCCGAGGACGATTATGTGACCTGGTACGGCCATTACGACGTACCGATGGTCGAGGCGAAGGACTATGCGGGCGAAAACCTTTCGCTCGATTATTACGAGCCGGCACCCTTCGACCGGTTCGTCCGGATCGGTGCCTGACGATGGATGTCGCCGCTGACAACCACATGTTGATCGCGGCATTGGACGCAGGCGAGGTCGGCGCGCTGGCGGATGCGACGGCGCGGCGACTGCGGGAGGAACTGGTTGCGGAGGGCGGGCATCTCCTCGAATTGCTGCCGCGCCCGATCTTTTGTGCGCCGGATCAGGTTCGCGCATTGGGAGCGCGCGGCCGTCGCCTGATCGCGCTGCAATCTCGCCTGATCGCGGACATGATCGCGACAGAGGGACGAAAGGGCTTCCTCGATCGCTTCGGCGTGGCGCCCGACTTCCGCGACCTCGTGCATTGGGACGAGTTGGTCGCGCCACGCTATCTGGTCGGTCGGCTTGATCTGCTCCGGCTCGCCGACGGCAGCTTCCGCTGTTGCGAAATGAACGTGGATTCCTGTGTCGCCGGGGCGGAGATTTTCGATGCTGGACGCGATACCCTGCTGGCGCTTGGCCTGGATGAGGACTGTCTGCCCGCTCGCCCGCTCGATCAGCTTGCGGCGTTGATCGCCGATACCGCCCGGCGGATCGACGCGGAGCGGATCGTCATTCTCGACTGGAGCATCGGCGGTGGCTCGGCAGGGAAGGGCTACATCAGTTACGACCGGATGCGCGCCGCCGTGCTGCTTGCGAGCAGCCTTCCAGTGCATATCGCGGACGAGACCAGCTTCGATCCCGCCTGGCTGGAACCCGCCGCGGCGGCGCGTACCCTGGTGCACCGTGGCTTCATGATGGAGGAGATTGATGACGGCGGCGCCTTCCTGCGCCGGTTGATCGGTGCCGGTGGCCACGTCTTCTCGCTGCTGGAGGCCGATATCCGCATGGACAAGGGCTGGCTCGCGCTGATGTGGGATGCCCGTCGCGCCGGTCGCTGCACGTCGGCAGAAGCGGCGCTGCTCGACGCATTCGTGCCGGAGACATGGCAGGTGACCGCCGACAATGCCACGTCGCTGATGGCGCGGCGTCGGGAGCTCATCTTCAAGACGCGGCAGGCGTTTGGCGGGGCGGGCATTCTGGTAGGCGCCGAGACCCCGGTTGATACGCTTCGCGACGCGCTGTTGGCGGCACCGGAGCATTGGGTTGCCCAGGTCATGGTCGCCCCCGAGACGCTCGCGATGCCGCATGCCCCCGGGGAGGCACCGCAGGTGCATGAGATCGTCTACGGCCTTTACCTCTACGGCGATGCCGAAAACGGTTTTCTGCTGCGTGGTTCGACGACGTCGCGGATCGTCAACGTGTCGAGCGGGCGCGGGCGGATAGGATGGGCGATGGCGCTGGAGGAGCTTGATCGCGCGGTGTTTTTGAATCAGTTGACGGAGAAAGCGACATGACCGCGCCTCCGATCGACCAAGCGCAGGAACGCGCCGAGATCGCCGCGTTGGTCGACGCGCTGACCGCTGCTGGCTGGCCGGACGGTCTGGCGGCGGAGCGCGCGGCGATGGAGGCCGAGGCCACGCCACTCGCGCCGGATATTGCGGCGATTTCAATGCATCTGGCGGGCAGACCGGCGGAGCTGCTGGTCGGTGCCGGGGGCGGGGGCGCGGGCACCTGTCTCTATCTGCACGGCGGAGGCTATGTGTACGGATCGCTGCTCAGCCATCGCGGGCTCGTCGGTGAACTGGCCCGGGCCACCGATCTCCGTATGATCCAGCTCGATTACCGGTTGGCCCCGGAACATCCCTTTCCCGCTGCGATCGAGGATGCCGTTGCGGCCATATGCGCGCTTTATGACTCCGGCGTTGGGCCGCAGGATCTCGTCCTGATGGGCGATAGCGCGGGTGGCGGGCTGGCGCTGGCGACGCTTCTTGCCTTGCGCGCCGCCGATAGGGCGATGCCGCGCGCGGCGGTGGTCCTCTCGCCCTGGACCGATCTCAGCTGTTCGGGGGACAGTTATCGCAGCCGCGCGGCGATGGACCCGATGATCGACCATGCGCTCGCAACCAAGCTCGCCGGGCTGTACGCGGGCGACGCGGATCGTCGTGACCCGCGCCTGTCACCCCTGAATGGCGATCTGTCCGGCCTGCCGCCGATCCTGATTCAGGTCGGCGAACGCGAAACGCTGTATTCCGACGCGGCCGACTTCGCCGCGCGCGCGCAGGCGGCAGGCAGCCCCGTAACGATCGAGGAATGGCCGGGCATGATCCACGTCTGGCACCAATATTATGCGCAGCTTGCGGCGGGCCATCGTGCGATCGCACGGATCGCCGCCTATCTGCGCGACATCGATCCGGAAGAGGGAACCCCGCGTTGAGTGTCGCCGGCATTCCGATCATCGACCTGACGCCTGCACGCGGCGACGATCCGCGCGGCCATGCGGCGGTCGCGCGCGAGCTTGACCAGGCAGCGCGCGATATCGGCTTCTTCGTCGTCACCGGCACCGGAATTCCCGATGCGGTGATCGACGACGCGTTCGGCACGTTGACGCATTTCTTCGCCTTGCCAACCGAGGCGAAGGACGCGTGTCGGCTGGGTGCGGACGCGTCGCCGCCCGACGATCGCTTCACGCCATATGGCTATAGCGGGATGCTGGAGGAGAATGCCTTCGCCTATATGGGCGAGATGGGCAAACCGTCCGACTATGTCGAGAAGTTCAGCCTTGGACGGCTGGCGCTCGATGACGATCGGAGTTTACCTTTTCCGGCGGGGGCGGTCGGCGCACGGATGCGGCAGGCGCTGGTGGCCTATTTCCGCGAGACCTGGACGCTTGCCAATGTCGTGACCGGCTTGTTCGAGACCGGCCTGGGCAAGCCCAAGGGCTTCTTCACCGATCGTATCTCCCAATCGGCGGATTCGATGCGTTGCCATGCCTATCCGGCACTGCGTCCCGACTTCGTCAACAGCCAGGGTATGGGCGCGCATCAGGACGGTACGCTCGTTACCTTGCTGACGCACACCCGGCCGGGGATTGAGGTGCGGATGCGCGACGGCAGCTGGCTGCGTCCTCCGGCGGGGCGGCTCGGCGACTATCTGGTCAATATCGGCGACCTGCTCTCGCACTGGACCGACGGTGCCTATGTCTCGACGCCGCATCGCGCGGTGCTGACCGAAAGCCAGCGGCTGTCGATCGCCTTTTTCAAGCTCACCGACGAGGATGAACTGACCGAGGCGGGCGACCGCCAAATGGAAGCGCTGGTGGGGCGCGCAACGTGAGGAGAATGACAATGGTCAAGAAAAGCACGGCTCGCGAGACTGAACCGGCGTCGAAAGCGCCGCCGACCGGCGGGCGTACTCGCGCGCATCCGATGATCACTGGGCTGTCCGATCGCAACATGGGGTTGAAGATCGGGGTGCGCTATGATGATCGCGGCTTGGCCGGGTTCCTGCCGATCATCGGTTGGGCGACGGTAGGAAATTACATCGAGGCCGGAACGGCCGCGCTGACCCCGGTGATCAAGGGGGCGGGAAATCAGCCGACCCTGGCGTCGGCGGCGACCGTGAAGGGGTATGTCGGTCTGTTTCCCATCGACGCGACCGTCGCTGATATTACCGCCGACCCCGGGACGGATCGCCCGGTTTGATCCCGATGTCGACCCGGATGCCCGAACTCCGGGAGCTGACCGACGAAGCGGACCGGCTGCTGATGGCTCACCTTTCGGAGGTGCGCGATTATACCCAGGCCTTCCACGCGCGGGCGCAGGAGGCCGGGATCGTGACGATCGACGGGACAGGCTGGGCGGTCCGGCCCATGCTGCTGCCCGCCGGCCGGCTCCGCTTCGTCGGCACGGCGTTCCATCGCGCGATGGAATTGCTGCGCCGCGATATACGTGCGCTGTCGGCGGATCCGGGGCGGCTGAACGAATGCTATCCGTTTGGCCCGGCGCTCGGCAGCGCGCTTGATGTCGGCGCGGGTTGTGAAAGTCCGTTCTTCCACAGCCATTACCGGCCCGACGGATTCCTGTTCGAGGACCGCTATCAACTGTCGGAAATCAATTTCGGCAACGGCATTCTCGTCAGCATCGCCTATACCGAATGGACCGCGCAATATTGGGCGGGGCATCCGGTCCTGCGCCGCATGGGGTTGCACCATGCACGCTATCATCCGCGACCGTTTCAGCGCTACATCGCTGCGGTCCGTCGCGCCGCGCGGCCGGTCGAGCGACCGACCATAGCCTTCCTCGCGCATTCGGCGGAATTGGCGGAGCTGCGCAGTTTTCCCGAACGCGTGTTCCGTCAGATCGACTTCGGCGTTCAGCAGTTCAAGGCGGCGGGTCTTTCGGTGCGGATCGTCGATGAAACGGGCATCGCGCTCGATTCGTCAGGGGATCCGGTCTTCGCCAGCGATGGCGCCGCCATCGACGCCGTCATGCTGATCACCGTCAACACGAGCTTTCTGGATCACCCCGAACATTTCGCCCCGGGCGGTCCGTTCCATGACTTTCGCGGGGCGCGGATCGGCAACGTTGCGATCGTCAAGCCGCTGGCGGGACTGTTGATGGACAAGGGCGCGCTGCCACGGCTTGGGGAATTGGGTGCACGCCGGACGATGCCGGATGGTTTTGCCTTCGACGTCACGCACACCGAGCATCCCAGCCGAAACCTGCCGGGTTGGTATGAAGACGATCAAGCGGGGTGGGTGATCAAGCGCGCCTTTGATGGCAAGGATACGCACCCCGGTATCGCCCGTTCGCCGACAGAATGGCTGCGGCGCGTATCGCGCGCGACGCGCGGCCCCGGCTATGTCGCGCAACGCTACGTCTCGCTGCCCAAGGCGCGCATTCCCGTGCTCGTCGATGGCCAGCATATCGAATGGGTCGAGAGTCGAGTCGAGACGTCGAGCTTCATGATCGGTGGACGCAACGTGGGGACCGGCATTCGGCATGCGCCCGATGCAGAGGGACATGTGATGACGGATTTCCCCGATGGCTATGGGTACACCACGGCGCTGGCTCTATGAGGATTGCGCTGTCGGAGGGATGGACGCTCTGGCCGATCGGACTCTTGCGCGGCGCCGGGCTGCCATTTTCGGTATTTGAAACGGCGCTTGGCAGTTCCGAAAATGCCGTCCGCGCGGCGCGCATGCCGCTCTTCCGGGAAGCCGTCGCGTGGCAGAACCGGCGGATATTGGCTACCGCGCTCGACCGACTGGCGGTCGATGTCCCGCTCGATAAAAAGGCGCGGCAATCGCTGCGGGTCGTCGCCCGCTATGTGCAGCGCTACACCGCCAAGAACGACACGATCGGCTTCTTTGGCCCGCTTGGATGGGCGCGGCTCGTCCCGGAAGCGCCGGGTGCGTTCGTGCCCGCCGATGCGTTGGTTGCGGCCCGACGGGTGAGTTTCGAACCCTGGGCGGTAAAGGCCATCGTCAACGCCTGTCCGCAGGCCCGCGTTGCCACGCCGGTCAGGTTGGCGGCGCATCTTCGGCAGGACGGTGATCGGCTGATCGGGCCGGAACAGGAGCGCGCGCTGACGGCCGACGAACTGCGTGTGCTCCGCGAGGCGGTCGGCAAGCCCCGCAGCGCGATCGCGGACACCCATGAGGGAGATCGGGCACTGTGCGACCAATTGATCGACGAGGGCGTGCTGGTCGCCGACGTGCCGGTCGCGGTGGCGCATGATCCCGCAGAAAAGGCGCCGCCGTCACCGCTCTTCGCGCATTTCCAAACATTGATCGGCGATCTGGCCGGAAGCGCGGGCGATGCCGAAAAGGTCGCGGCGGCAATCGAACGGATCGAAACCGAATTTGAACGGCACACCGGGAGAGGGGCGACACGCGCGCCGGGCCAGACCTATGCCGGCCGAACGCTCGTCTATGAAGATTGTCGGCGCGGTGGCGACCTGACTCTGGGCAAGGCGGCGCTCGACCGGGTATTGGGCGTGCTGGCGCTGATGGGACAAGTTGCGCGTGGTTACAGCTTCTCCGTTGGCCAATCCGTATGTGCGGAAATGCTGCGGATTTTCCGTGAGCAGCAGCGCGCTTGTGTTCCGTTGCCTCGCTTCTGGCGGCTGACCGATCCGGTGTTCGAGGTGGAGCGTCCCCGCGCGGTGGCGGATGCCGCAAATCGCCTCGCACAGGATTGGGCGGCTGCCTTCTCGGCGCGGGAAGCCATCTCCTTGCAAGACGCGGAGGCGATGCTCGCGCCGCACTTGCACGCGCCTTCGCCGGGCTGGCCGGGCGCGCGGCACCATTCGCCCGATCTGATGTGGCAGGCCGAAAGTGCCGAGCACCTGCTGACCGGTGGCGGCATCCCGATCCTCGCCGAATTCCATCCGGGCGTATCGACTTTCACGACGCTCAGCGTGCTGGGGCTGGCACCCGATCGCGCGGCTTTGGAGGCACTATGGGCCGAGGACTTCCCGGAGCCGCTGATCAGCCCGATCCCGCATGAAATCTTTGCCCGCTCTACCCAGGATGCGCGGCTTGCGGCGTCGCACGTGCACATCGATACCGGGCATGGCTATGTTGCGGCCGGCGATCGATCCGAAACGATCCGTGCGGCCGATCTCGGCGTGGTCGAAGCCGACGGGCGACTGTGGGCCGTCAGCCTGGACGGCCGGCACCGCTTCGATCTGATGGCTGTGTTCGAGCGCCGCATCAAATTGCGCGCCGCGGTTGCTTTCCCGGTGGGACCGGCCGGGCCCGGACCGCGGCTGACCATCGATGGCGTGATCGTCCGCCGCGCGTGCTGGCGCGCAGTGCCGCCACCGCTGCCGCGCGATCGGTTTCGACCGGCATTCCGCGAGATATTGCGTAGCTGGATCAGGGGGATGGGCGCGCCCGAGCGGGTTTTCGTCCGGCTGCCGCGCGAAGTGAAGCCGGTGTTGGTCGACATCCGGTCCGACCTGTCTTTGGACATGCTTGCCGCCATGCTTGATGGCGACGCGGTGGTGCTGAGCGAGATGGTCCCCGATGGAGACGGGCTCTGGCTCGCGGATGCTGCAGGGGAACGCTATACGTCCGAACTTCGTCTCACCCTGTGCGATCCGCTGCCGTACGACGGCGCTCGCGTCTGGCGACCGCCCGCATCGTAGCGGACCGCATGCGACCTTGCGGCGTCATCGCCCTTCGAAACGCGGCGGTCGGCGTTCGAGGAAAGCGCTTAAGCCCTCCTTCCTGTCCTCCGTCCCCAGCAAGGCTCGACGGCGCGTCCGTTCGCACTCCAATGCAGCGTCGAGTCCGGCCGCTTCGATATGGCGCTGGGTCGCCTTGATCGCTTGTACGGCGAGCGGGCCCTGTGCCGCGATACCGTGCGCGGTCTCGAGGGCATCGGCGCGCAATCGATCATCATCGCAGAGCCGATTGACCAGCCCCACCCGCTGCGCGGTTTCCGCGTCGATGATGCGGCCGGTGTAGAGCAGCTCGCGCGCGAGACGGGGGCCAACTGTGCGTTGCAGGAAATAGGTCGCGCCGAGGCCGGGCATGGTGCCGAGCTTCACCTCCGGCATGCCGAAGCGTGCGGATCGGTCGGCGAGGATGAAGTCGCAGGCCAGCGCCACCTCCAGACCGCCACCAATCGCGGCACCGTTAACCGCAGCGATGATCGGAACTGGGGCCGCGACGATCGCACGCGCGGCGGATTGCGCCCGTTCGCTATACGCAAACAATGCCTCTGGCGACATTGCGATCGACTCGGCAAGATCGGTCCCCGCGAGGAAGGCCGGACCTTCTGCAGCTAGTACCGCCGCGCGACAATGGCCATCGAGGCCCGTCGCGAAAGCGATCAGCGCGTCGAGCAGTGCGTCGTTGAGCGTATTGAGGCCCTCGTCGCGGTGGAATGTCGCAACGGTGACCGCGCCGAAAGTTTCGACGCGCAACTGGGTGCGGGGTTTCACTCCGCGCTCCGGGCGGCGGCTCCGACGGCAGCGAACAATCCCGCATCGAAAGGGAGATCCAGCGCGCCGCGCACGAGCTGTTCGAGTTGGCGCGGCGTGCGCGCGCCAAGCATCACAATCGTGACCGACGGGTGGTTAAGCAACCACCAGACCGCCAGCGCGGGGAGGGAGGTTCCGTGCGCTGCGGCGAGCGCCTGCAATCCGGCGATCCGCTCGTCGAGCCCGGGCTTCCAGAGGTGGGCGTAGAGATCGGCGCGCAGCGCAAGGCGGCGCCCTTCGGGTATTTTCTCGGCATAGGCATAGGCACCTCCAAGCAATCCTCCAGCCAGTGGCGAATAGCAGGTGTAAGCGAGTCCGTTGTCTCGGCACGTCGCCATCATGCCGTTCTCCGCGTCCACCCGATCCAGCAGATTGAACCTGTTCTGGACCAGGGCGGGGCGATGCCCTGCGGACGCACATGCCGCGACATCGTCAGCGCCGACGTTCGAAACGCCGAATGCCCCGATCAGCCCTTCCGCTTGCAGCTGGCCCATCGTGTCCATCACCTGGGACCACGCGACATTGGGGTCGGGAATATGCGCGAGGTAGAAATCGAGCGCCTCGACCCCCAGTCGGGCGCGCGACAGCTGCAGTTCGCGTTCGATCGTTGCGGGCTTCAGGCCCCCGCGAAGGCCGACCTTTGAGGAAATTTTGACCTGCGCGCGTTCGTCTTCGCTGCGGGTACGGAGCCACCTGCCGATCATCGCCTCGCTGGCCCCATCGGCATAAGACCCCGCAGTGTCGATCAGTGTGATGCCGAGCGACAGCGCACAATCGAGCAGGGCATGCGCCTCGGCTTCGCTCTCGCCCTGGCCGATCAACCGGCGCGCGCTGCCGATGCCGCCGAAATTTGCCGCGCCAAGTGCCAGTGCCGAGACGCTCTGCCCCGCCAGTGCGCGCATCATCACAGCCGCCACGCTTCGGGAAAGGGCAGGTCAAGATCGCCCTCGCAAGCATCGGACGGTGCGTGCAAGATGGTGAAATGCCCGGTGTAGGTCGCCGCCGGGTCGCCCGTTGCTGCCCGCACCTGCGCGCTCGCCGAGAGGCGGACCTTGCCGATGTCATACAGCGGGTCGAGATCGATCGTCGGCAGCGCCTCGCAACTTGCCCGGAAATCACGCTCGATCGGCTGGTGCAGGCGAAACTCGCTATGCCGCAGGACGATGCGCGCGCTGACCCGCCGCGCCCACATCCAGCGTACGAGCAACAGCCACGGCGCGAGCGCGGCCGTCGTAAAGACGCCGGGCCCGAACGCGGTGCCGCGGTGGTTCCGCGTCGGCGCGATCGGCGCCGCCAGCGCGATCCGCTCGGGCTCGAAGGTGATGAGGCGGACGTCAAGGTATCGCGTCATGGGGATCCGCTCGTGCAGCGCGTCGCTCAGCCGCGCCAGCGTTTCTGCATCCGCGTTCATCCGCGCGGCGCGCCCGCAATGATGACGTGATAATGCGTCCCCCCCGGGCTGGCCGCGCTGATCGTGGCGAAACGCGCCTCGGCGATGCTGAGAGGACGGGTCGGGATGGCGATGCCATCTCTTTCGGCGTAGGCCGGGTCGGCGCCGCGCGTCGGGGGTAATTCGCCCTGGTTCAGCGCGAACAGCGCTTTGATCAGGCTCCCCGCCGCTGCAGACGCGCCGCAATGGCCGATGTCGGGCATGACCGATCCGAGCGGCAGCGCCTCGCGTCGCCCACGATAGGCGGCCGCCGTCGCAGCGATCTCGGCGCGGTCGGCAGACGGTACGCCGCATCCGAACCCTTCGACGAAGGCAACCTCGTCGGGTGTTACCCCCGCCCTTGCGTGCGCGGCGCGAATTGCCTGTTCGAGCGCGGCGGTGGAAACGAGCTGCGACGGCATATCGGTGGCGACCGCGCTCCCGATCCCGTGGATGACGCCGAGAATCGGGTCGCCTCGCCGTTTCGCATCGGCAAGCCGGCGCAATACAAACACGCTTGCCCCTTCGCCCGGCAGATAGCCGTCCGATGTCCCGGCGAAGGCGATTGGCCGGCCGGAGTGGGACAGCTGACCCAGCGCACATTCCTCCGCCAGCCGAGAGACGCCGGATCGCATTTCGGCGCTGGCGCACAGCACGGCATCCACCGCCGGGTCGGCGAGGCGCCTGCCTGCAACCTCCAGCGCAGCAATGAACGACGCGCCGCCGCCAGCCTCTACTGCGCAGATCGGCCCCGTCAGGTCGAAGGCGCGCGCGATCCGGGCCGCGGTGAAACTGGGCGAGAGGTTGAAGAGGCTCGACGCCGACAGCGGCGGCAGATCGGCTGCGAGACACCGCATCGCGGTCTTGAGCGTCCGCTCCCGTTCGCGCGGGCACCGACCGCGCCCGGCCATCGCGCCGCGCAGGTGATGCTCGATCTCGGGCAGGCGCGCGGAGGCGACCTGTTTCAGGCCAAAGTCGCTGCAATGGTCGGCGGCCAGTACCACCGCGACATTGCTGCCCGGCGGTATGGAAGAACTGCGCGCCGCCTCCTGCGCGAGATCGATCATCAGGTAGTGCAGGGGATCGTACCGCGCGATGTCGGCTGGACGCTCCCCGAAGGCGGCGGCCCGACGGGCCCATACTAAGGGATCGAGCGCCAGCCTGGCACCGAAGTTTGTGTAGATGCCCGGATGCTCGCGCCGCCACGCCTTTTGCGCATCCGCTTCTTCAGCCAAACTTCTCCATCCCGCCGACAGCGGCTGCGGTCGGAAAGGCGCGTGACCGTGCCGAAGGTTGCGGTGCAGCGTTTCCAGGTCCGGCGCATCGGCGAAACGGGCCGCCATGCCGACGATAGCGATGGACTCCGGCGCACCGGCGACCGCGGCGGCACTCGGGGCGGCGGGGAGGGCGGTTGGCGGTGCTTCGACCAGTACATGATAATTCTGCCCGCCACTGGCGATCGCGCTGATCCCTGCGCGCCGCGGCGATACGCGATCGGCGCTGGCGTGGTGCGGATCTGTGGGGCCGACGTTGACGGCATTGAAACGATCGAACGCGGCCCGCGCGCTGTTCGGGCGGACGGGCTGAAATAGCGCCTCCGCTTCGAACAGCGCGAGCGCAGCCACCAGATTGGCAAGCCCTGCTGCTTCCTTGGCGTGGCCAATATGCCCTTTGATCGACCGGATTGGGATCGGTTGCGATGCCCCGCCATGCGCGCGAATGTAAGAATCGAAGACTTCGGCCTCGATCGCGTCGCCGACGCGCGTGCCGCTGCCATGCGTCAGGTACAGGTCGACCGTTCTTGGGACTATCCCCGCCGACTCGTGCGCGCGCGCGATCGCGAGGCCGTGGCCGCGTGGATTAGGCGACAGCATGTAGCGTTCGCGCGCGCCGTCATTCGCCCCGCCGATACCGCGAACGATAGCCCGTACCGGGAGGCCTTTGCGCACCGCGTAGCCCAGTGTGGTTACGACAAGCAGCACGACGCCGTCCGAAATCACGGTGCCGCCATTGTCGTCGGTGAACGGAAAACACCCTTCGCGCGCGAGCAGCCCGGCGTTGGAGTAGAGGACCTGATTGACGGTATCGACATAGGACAGCGCTCCCGCCAGCGCGAACGGCGCGCCCTGCGCAACTTCGAACGCCGCCATGTCCAGCGCTGCCAACCCCCCGGTGCAATTGCCATCCACGACAATTGCTTTGCCGGTCGTGCCCATGGCACCGGCGAGCGCCGCGGGAAGATGATGCAGCGCTCGCTCGCCTGCTCGCGCGGGATGCAGCGTTGTCGCCAGGCTGGCGCGAACCTCGGCAGCGATGGCGGCATTCTCGGCGAAGGAGAATTCGTCCGGGTGCGCCCCGGCGACAAGTGCGGGTAGCAAATCACCGGCCGCAGCCAGCAGTCCCGCGTCGTAAATCGCTGGACCACCGCCGCGCGAATGGCCGAGGAAGATCGGAACGGCCTGTCCGGCGGTGGCCTCCTTCGACAGTTGCGCCGATCGAAGCGCGCGATCGAGTGCTTCCAAGAGCCAGGTGCGCGCGACAGTCGCGTCGTGTGGCCCGCTATCTGCAAGAGCGCCACCGCGCAAACTGGACAGGCGCGCATCACCCTGTCGTGCCTGCGGATCGAAGTAAATATCCGGGTCGATCCGCCCGGCCGGAAAATCGCCGTAACACATCCGGCCTTCGCGTAGGACTGTAGCCAGTTCGTGCGACGTGCATGCGCCGGGCAAGGCGAAACCGTACCCGGTGATGACAATGCTCGCTGCATCCATTTCTGGTGCGCCCCCTGAAGGCATTTATGACGATAGAGGGCTGTCAGCGGGCTTAGTGTCAACCTACTCCCATTGGTAGGTCGACAGCTACAAGTGAATCTTGGACAAAGACGATCTATAGGTCCTTCACGCCGGAAATTCGCATGCCGTATCGTACGGATGGACGTTTGATGCGGGCGTTGATTTGCGAGAGCTGGGGTTTACCCGAAGATTTATGCGTCCGCGAAATCCCGCCACCCATTGCCGACGGTCCGAATGTGCAGATCGACGTGCGCGCCGCTACCGTAAATTTTGCCGATATCTTGATGATCGCGGGCCGATACCAGACGCGGCCCGACCTTCCCTTCACCCCGGGTCTGGACGCCGCGGGCGTGGTTCGGACAGCACCACCGGGGAGCAGTCTGCGGACTGGCGATCGGGTCGTGGCGATCCTCTGGCATGGCGGGTTTGCGGAGCAGACGTGCGCGGCCGATGCCGAGACCTTTCCCATTCCCGACGCGATGCCGTTCGACACTGCTGCCGTCCTGGCCAGCTCATATGTGAGCGCGGGGCTGGCGCTGGTCGACGTGGCGCGGCTGCAAGCAGGGGAGACCATGCTCGTGCTGGGCGCGGGCGGGGGTGCCGGGGTCGCTGCAGTACAGATCGCGAAAGCTTTGGGCGCACGCGTGGTGGCGCTCGCCGGGACTCCCGAAAAACGGGCGCTCGCCGCGCAGGCCGGGGCCGACTTGGTCGTGCCGTCGACCGCAGCGGATTGGCGCGATCAGGTCGGTGCGTTCGTTGGCGATCGCGGAGCCGACGTCTGTTTCGACCCGGTCGGGGGAGCCCGCAGCAGCGAAGCGCTGTCCATGCTCGGGTGGGGCGGTCGTCACATCGTGTTCGGCTTTGCGGCAGGGGAGGTGCCCGTCGTCCCGGCCAATCGGTTGCTGGTCAAGAATCGCGCGATGCTCGGTGTCTCGCTGCGCTATTTTCGCCGCTACCGCGCCGATCGGCTGCACGCGATGATGGCGCAACTGTTCGACTGGTGGTGGGCCGGGCTGATCGCGCCGGTCGTTACGCGCCGCTATTCGCTGGAGCGCGCGGCAGAGGCCTTGAGTGATCTTGCCGCCGGGCGTGCCGCGGGAAAACTCGTGATCACGATCGGCGCGCCCGATCAATAGGATCGCGGCAGGTCGAGGATATGCTCGGCGACATAGCTGTAGATCATGTTGGTCGAAATCGGCGCGACCTGATAAAGCCGGGTCTCGCGAAATTTGCGCTCGACATCATATTCGGTCGCAAAGCCGAAACCGCCGTGGAACTGAATGCAGGCGTTCGCCGCTTCCCACGATGCTTCGGCACCAAGATATTTCGCCATATTCGCCTGCGCGCCGCACGGCTCCCCGGCATCATAGCGGCGACAGGCCTCGAACCGCATCAGATTCGCCGCCTCGACCGCCATGAACGCTTTCGCAATCGGGAATTGGACCCCCTGATTCTGGCCGATCGGTCGGCCGAACACGACGCGCTCCTTGGCGTACGTCGTCACGCGATCGATAAACCAATAGCCGTCGCCGATGCATTCTGCAGCGATCAACGCGCGTTCGGCGTTCAGGCCTGTCATGATATATTTGAAACCCTGCCCTTCCTCTCCGATCAGATTTTCCGCCGGAATTTCGAGATTGTCGAAAAACAGAGCGTTGGTTTCGTGATTGACCATATTGGCGATGGGACGAACCTCCAGGCCCGATCCGAGCGCCTGCTTGATGTCGACGAGGAAAATCGAAAGACCCTCGGATTTTCGGGATACCTCAGCCAAAGGCGTGGTGCGGGCCAGCAGGATCATCAGGTCCGAATGGCGGACGCGGCTGATCCACACCTTTTGCCCGTTGACGACATAGCGGTCCCCTTGGCGCACGGCCGTCGTCTTGATCTTGGTGGTGTCGGTGCCGGTCGTCGGTTCGGTGACGCCCATCGATTGCAGGCGCAGCTCCCCCGTCGCGATCCGGGGTAGGTAGGTTCGCTTCTGTTCGGCCGAACCGTGTCGGATCAGCGTGGTCATATTGTACATCTGCCCGTGACAGGCACCTGCATTGCCGCCGGACCGGTTGATTTCCTCCATGATCACGGATGCGGCGGTAAGTCCGAGACCGGATCCGCCGAATTCCTCCGGGATCAGCGCGGCCATCCATCCCGCTTTGGTCAGTGCATTGACGAACGCCTCGGGATAGGCACGATCCGCATCGACCTTGCGGAAATATGGGTCGGGAAATTCTGCGCAAAGCGCGCGGACCCCATCGCGGATCGCGTCGTAGCCGGTGCCTGCTGTCGTCTGCATCAACGGGCGCTCCCTTCCGTGTCCGCACCGTTACGACGGGTCGCCTAGGCGCTCAGTACCCAAGTGCTTCAGACGGAGCATAGTGCTGAGCGTGGTACGCGAGATCAATGGGAAGATGTGGGCAACGTGGTCGCGTAGCGAAGCGGGCACCAAGCCGAGCGCGCCAAACCTTCTCTGTCGAGGTTCGCTTTGGCCCGGGCGCAATTGCACCTGCAAACAAGATACCCTCGCGCCCGCGAAGCTCAGAAAGTCAATGGCAACAGCAATTTTGTGGGATTTGCCATCCGCAATCGGTTGAAAGATTTGTGATTGCGCACTCCATTCTACAGCGGCGGCGAGCTCTGTCGAAACCGAAAGCCGAGCCGAGACTTAGTGGGAGTCGCCGCCGAAATCTCAAAGCGGTAGTTTTGCAGATCGTGAAGCGGTCGCGCTACACTGGCACCTCAAGACGGCAGCTTTGGTGCTTCAATTTCCTGAAAGCTGACTGGCCAGAACCGGCCCAAGTGCCGCCATGGGAGATGGCTGAGGGCCGACGGCGCCTCAGCGGCTCACGACGTGCCGAATAATGCCTCGAGAGCTTAGAAATTATGTTGGACCGATTGTGGGAGGCTATTCGCCAATATCGTCGCAAACGGATTAAATCCGCCATTTTCCGCTTGACGATGGTGACCCCTACGGGACTCGAACCCGTGTTTTCGCCGTGAGAGGGCGACGTCCTGGACCGCTAGACGAAGGGGCCGTGCTGCGGAGCGGCGTCATTATGAAGGGGGCGGGGGGGAGTCAAGCGAAAGCTGATGGCCGGCAGCGATCCTCGGACAATCGCAGGGAGAAATACGAAATAGCCTCGGGCAGGCCGATGCTGCTAGCTTGCGGCCATGCGAACGGACACTGATGTAACCGACGAAGCGATGGGCCTCATTGCCCTTCATGGCGAGCAGGCCGTGCCGGCGCTGCTGGAGCGGATTGCCCAGGCCGTGCGCCGGTCCGACGATGATCTGGTGGCGATGCTCGACCGGATTCTCCAGTGCATAGAGCGC
Source organism: Rhizorhabdus antheiae (assembly GCF_049889055.1). NCBI lineage: Bacteria > Pseudomonadati > Pseudomonadota > Alphaproteobacteria > Sphingomonadales > Rhizorhabdaceae > Rhizorhabdus > Rhizorhabdus antheiae. The sequence goes on from NZ_JBLTWO010000002.1 coordinate 364,346, forward strand.
ACTCTGGAACAGCCGAAACACTGATTTCCGGGGCGAGCGGAGCGGAGCCGGCGCCCGCCATCGGACATCCGGCTCCTCCCTGACGCGATCAGGCCGCTGCCCGCTCGCGCTCCTTCATTTCCTGGTTGAGCATCTCGGCGAGCAGGAAGGCCAGTTCGATGCTCTGGCCCGCGTTGAGGCGCGGGTCGCAATGGGTGTGGTAGCGGTCGGCGAGATTCTCGTTGGTGAGCGCCATCGCACCGCCGGTGCACTCGGTCACGTTCTGGCCGGTCATTTCGGCATGGATGCCGCCGCCATGGGTCCCCTCGGCGCGGTGGACGGCGAAGAAGCCGCGCACCTCGTCGAGAATGCGGTCGAACGGCCGGGTCTTGTAGCCGTTCGGCGCCTTGACGACATTGCCGTGCATCGGATCGCATGACCAGACGACCTGGCGTCCCTCGCGCTTCACGGCGCGGACGAGCGCGGGCAGGTGCTTCTCGATTTTGTCGTGGCCATAGCGGGTGATCAGCGTGATGCGGCCCGGCTGGCGGTTCGGATCGAGCGTGTCGAGCATCCGCAGCAACGCGTCGGGCTCAAGACTCGGTCCGCATTTCAGGCCGATCGGATTGTGAATCCCGCGCAGGAACTCGACATGTGCCGAGCCTTCGAAGCGGGTACGGTCGCCGATCCACAGGAAATGCGCCGAGGTGTCGTAATATTCGCCCGCATTGAGGCTGTCCTCGCGGGTCATCGCCTGCTCATAGGGGAGGAGCAGCGCCTCATGGCTGGTGAAGAAATCGGTGCCCTTCAGCTGGGGCACCGTCTCCGGGTTGATCCCGCAGGCGGCCATGAAGTCGAGCGCGTCGCCGATCCGCTTGGCGACTTCGCCATATTGCGCCGCCCAGGGGCTGCGGCCCATGAAGTCGAGCGTCCAGGCGTGGACCTGATGCAGATTGGCATAGCCGCCCTGGGCGAAGGCGCGCAGCAGGTTGAGCGTTGCTGCCGACTGGCTGTAGGCGCGGATCATCCGCTGCGGATCGGGCTGGCGCGAGGCCTCTTCGAAGCCGATGTCGTTGACGATGTCGCCACGATAGCTCGGCAGCGATACGCCATCGATCTCCTCGGTCGCGGCCGAGCGCGGCTTGGCGAACTGGCCTGCCATGCGGCCGACCTTCACGATCGGCAGCTTGGATGCATAGGTCAGGACAACTGCCATCTGCAGCAGCACGCGGAAGGTATCGCGGATGTTGTTCGGGTGGAACTCCGCAAAGCTCTCGGCGCAGTCGCCGCCCTGCAGGAGAAAGGCTTTGCCGGCCGCAACCTGCGCCAGGGCGCCGCGAAGACCGCGCGCCTCGCCGGCAAAAACCAGCGGCGGGTAGCTCGAAAGTTCCTTCTCGGCTGCTGCCAGAAGCTGCTGATCCGGATAATCCGGCATCTGCACTGCCTTATGCTCACGCCAGCTCGCGGGCGTCCAATTCTTAGCCATATCCCGTTCCACTCGTTAATCGGCGGCTCCCCATGCGCGCCGGGGGCGGGAAAGGCAAGCGCAGGGCAGCTATCGGGTCGTCAACCTGCGGTTTGCTCGATCGGACGCGCGGTGCCGCGTGCCTTGCGCGCCGCATAGGCATTGGCAAAGCCGGCCAGCAGCCCTGCGCTGCTGATGCAGAGCGCGATATAGGCGTCGTGGTTGGGTGCGAACTGGATCCAGATGAAGCCGGCAGCATAGCTGAGCGCGACGCTGACGACGAAGGTCTGCAGCGAGTTGGAGCCGATGATCGCGCATTGGCGCATCGGCCAGGTCCGCTGCAGCCGCGGCCACATCCAAAGGATGCTCATGATCAGCCAGCAGACCGACAGGGCATGGGCGACCCGCACCGGCCCGATGCGGATCTTGCTCTGGTAGAGCACCTGATAGGAGAACCATTGCTGCGACAGGAACAGCAGGGTCAGCCCGGTAAAGATCAGCACCGGCGCGATCAGCCAGAGCCAATTGCCCTCGGCGCGCCGTTCGATGCGGGCCAGCAGGCGGAAGCGTCCGGCGGCGAGCGCGCCGAAGAAGACCAGCTGCCAGGAAGCGGGGTTGAAGTTCCACAGCCAGTCGCCGATCGGCGAGCCGCCATGAATGTTGAACCAGGGATGCTGGTGGGCGAACCAGTAGAGCCCTGCAGAGACAGCGACGGCGACAAGGGTGTTCCACCGAAGCAGCACCGCAAACAGCGGAGCGCTCGCCAGCAATACCATATAGGTGACCAGGATTTCGAGGCAGTAAGGTTGGATGTACAGCAGCAGGAAATCGACGACCGAGCCCGGCCCACGTGCGATGAAATAGTCGTAGAAGCTGAGCCGGGCGAGGTCCTTCGAAAAGATGCAGAGCGGCACCAGGACGAGGAACAGCGCCAGATTATACACATAGAGCTTACCCGCCCGGCGCCAGACCGTGCCGGCGAAATCGAGCGGTTTCGGATTCTTGTCGGCGCTGAAATAGACCGCGCCTACCAGATAACCCGACAACAGGAAGAAGACCTCGGCTGCGCTGGAGAAGCCCCACAGGGTTAGCGTCGGAAACTGCATACCGACCATGTGCATCCGGTCGGTGAAGCCGGTGATGTGGTTGATCGTGATCGTCAGCAGCGCCAGCCCGCGCAATATGTCGATGCTGGCGTCCCGGGTTCGGGGTGCGGGCCGAGCGGCGGGGCTTATTGAGGCAGCTGTCACGGCCGCGCCTTACAGCAGGGGCAGGGAAAATTACAACTTCGTACCACTAAAGCGCTCCATTCATTGATCCTGAACAGGTCGGCGCCCATATAGCCTCTGTGGCGTGCTCCCGCAGCGCGCCGATCGGAGAATAGATGACTGAGAATCTGCCTGTACTGCCGCTGCGCGATATCGTTGTGTTTCCCCACATGATCGTGCCGCTGTTCGTTGGCCGGGAAAAATCGGTTGCCGCGCTCGAAAGCGCCATGGCCGCCGACAAGTCGATTTTTCTCGTCGCGCAGCTCGATCCCGCCGAGGACGATCCGGACCGCGATGCCCTCTATGACGTTGGCGTCGTCGCGACCGTGTTGCAGCTGCTGAAGCTACCCGACGGCACTGTTCGCGTGCTCGTCGAAGGTAAGCAGCGCGCGCGTCTGGCCGAATTGAGCGAGGATTCGGCGCATCTGACCGCCTCGGTCGACCTGATCGAGGATATCGCCGCCGAAGGCACCGAGATCTCGGCGCTGATGCGGTCGGTCGTCGACCAGTTCGAAAATTATGCGCGCCTCAACAAGAAGCTGCCGGCCGAGACCTCGGTCCAGCTGGGGCAGATCGACGATGCCTCCAAGCTGGCGGATGCGGTCGCCGCCAACATCTCGATCAAGGTTGCCGACAAGCAGGCGCTGCTGATCGAACTCGACCCTGCCAAGCGCCTCGAAATGGCGTTCGCCCTCATGGAGGGCGAACTGGGCGTGCTGCAGGTCGAGAAGAAGATCCGCAGCCGCGTCAAGCGGCAGATGGAGAAGACGCAGCGCGAATATTATCTGAACGAGCAGCTGAAAGCGATCCAGCGCGAGTTGGGGAACTCCGATGGCGAGGATGGCGGCGACGAGCTGGCCGAACTCGCTTCGAAGATCGCCAAGCTCAAGCTGTCGAAGGAAGCGCGCAGCAAGGCCAATGCGGAGCTGAAGAAGCTTCGCGCCATGGCGCCGATGTCGGCAGAAGCGACCGTGGTGCGTAATTATCTCGACGTGCTGCTTGGCCTGCCCTGGGGCAAGAAGTCGAAGCTCAAGAAGGATATCGCTGCCGCTCAGGCCGTGCTCGATGCGGACCATCACGGGCTCGAGAAGGTCAAGGACCGGATCGTCGAATATCTGGCGGTCCAGGCGCGCACCAACAAGCTTAAGGGACCGATCCTGTGCCTCGTCGGCCCGCCCGGTGTCGGCAAGACCTCGCTCGGCCGTTCGATCGCCAAGGCGACCGGCCGCGAGTTCGTCCGCCAGTCGCTCGGTGGCGTGCGGGACGAAGCCGAAATTCGCGGCCACCGCCGGACCTATATCGGTTCGCTGCCGGGCAAGATCGTGACCAACCTGAAGAAGGCCGGCACGTCGAACCCGCTGTTCCTGCTCGACGAAATCGACAAGCTCGGCCAGGATTTCCGCGGCGATCCTGCTTCGGCGTTGCTCGAGGTGCTCGATCCGGAGCAGAACAACAAGTTCCAGGACCATTATCTGGAGATCGACGTCGATCTTTCGGATGTCATGTTCGTGTGCACCGCGAACAGCCTGAACCTGCCGCAGCCGCTGCTCGATCGCATGGAGATCATCCGTCTCGAGGGATACACCGAGGACGAGAAGGTCGAGATCGCGCGCGAGCATCTGCTGGACAAGCAGATCGACGCCCATGGGCTGAAGGCGGAGGAATTCGAGCTGACCGAGGGCGGCCTGCGCGACCTGATCCGCTATTATACCCGCGAGGCCGGCGTGCGTACGCTGGAGCGCGAGATCGCGAAGCTGGCGCGTAAGAGCCTGCGGCGTATCCTGGAGGGCAAGGAAAGCCGGGTGGTCATAACCCCCGACAACCTGTCCGATTTCGCCGGCGTCCGGAAATATCGCTTCGGTGTGGGCGAGGAAGAGGATCAGGTCGGCGCGGTGACGGGTCTGGCCTGGACCGAGGTCGGCGGCGAGCTGCTGACGATCGAGGCCGTGACCGTGCCCGGCAAGGGAGCGATCAACACGACCGGAAAGCTCGGCGACGTGATGAAGGAGAGCGTCCAGGCGGCGTACAGCTTCGTAAAGGCGCGGGCTCCGGCCTATGGCATCAAGCCCAGCCTGATCGCGCGCAAGGACATCCACATCCACCTTCCCGAGGGAGCGGTGCCGAAGGATGGACCGTCGGCGGGTATCGGCCTGACCACCGCGATCGTCTCCACACTCACCGGCATTCCGGTGCGCAAGGAGATCGCGATGACGGGTGAGGTGACCCTGCGCGGCCGCGTCCTGCCGATTGGCGGTCTCAAGGAGAAGCTGCTCGCAGCGCTGCGCGGGGGCATCACCACCGTGCTGATCCCCAAGGAGAATGAGAAGGATCTGGTCGAGATCCCCTCGACGATCCGCGAGGGGCTGAAGATCATCCCGGTCAGCCATGTCGACGAGGTGCTCGAACTGGCGCTGGCCGGTCGCCTGACCGCGATCGATTGGACCGAGGCCGACGAACTTGCTCTCACTCTGAAAGGCGCGACGAGCCCCGACGGCAGCGAGGTCCAGGTCCGGCATTGATGAACGGGGCGGGGCTGCCGGCATTTGGTGGCCCCGCTTCCTCCATTCGGATGAAACTCAGGCGTCCGGGTAGGCGATCGCCACTATCTCATAATCGCGCGTCCCGCCGGGCAGGCTGACGCGGCGCACATCCCCCACCGCAGCGCCTTTGAGCGCCATCGCGAGCGGCGAATACCAGTTGATCCGACCCTGCGAGGCATCGGCCTCGTCGGTTCCCACCAGGGTCAGCATCCGCTCCTCGTCATCCTCATCGACGATCGTCACGGTCGCGCCGAAGAAGACCCGGCTGCGATCCTCCTGGCGCGCCGGATCGACCACCTTGGCCGATTTCATGCGGCGCGACAGATGGCCGAGTTCGCGGTCGATCTCGCGCAGTTTCTTGCGACCATAGATATAGTCGCCATTTTCCGATCGATCGCCATTGCCCGCCGCCCAGCTGATGACCTCCACGAGCGCCGGGCGATCGACGCCGAAAAGCTGTTCATAGCGGGCGCGCATCGCGGCAAAACCGGCCGGGGTGATATAATTGGGGCGATCCTGTCCCAACCGATTCACCGCTTCCGGCGCTGGTTGAGCACCTCATAGGCCATCACGGCCGTCGCCACGGCGGCATTGAGGCTGTCGGCCTTGCCCAGCATCGGGATCTTCACCAGCCGATCGCATTGGTCCTCATAGTCGGCCGGAAGCCCCTGCGCTTCGTTGCCGACGAGAATGAAGGTCGGCGCAGTGTAACGCGGCTCCTGATAATCGTGCACGGCGCGCAGGCTCGTTCCGATCAGCTCGCCGGGGCCGCTGCGCAGCCAGGCGATGAATTCGGGCCAGCGCGCGGTAACGATCCGCTGCGTGAACAAGGCCCCCATGGTGGCGCGCACGGCTTCCACCGAAAAGGGGTCGACACAGTCGTCGACGAGGATCAGCCCGCCAGCCCCGACGGCGTCGCCGGTGCGCAGGATCGTCCCGAGATTGCCCGGATCGCGCAGCGACTGGGCGACGATCCAGATGTTAGCCTGTGCGCGGTCGATCGCGGTGAGCGACGTGTCCCATTCACGGAAGACGCCGAGCACGGTCTGCGGATTGTCCTTGCCCGACAGCTTCGACAGAATATCGCGGCTCGTCTCGATCGCTTCGCCGCCGACGGCCTCGACCCCAGCGATCAGCCTCTGCGTCAGCGGGTGATCGGCCCCGTCCTTCGCGAAGAAGATATATTCGGGGAGATGGCCGGCATCGGATGCTTCGGTGAGGATGCGCAGGCCCTCGGCCAGAAACAGGCCCTCCTCGCGCCGATGGCGCTTCTCGCGGAGCGACCGGACCCGCTTGACCAGCGTGTTGGAGAAGGCGGTTATCTGACGGGGCAGGGGACCATGCTCCGATGGGGCCCGCGCGGGTCGCGCAGGCGAACGATGGATAGTGGCAGCGGCATCGACGGGGCGGGCAGGCGCCGGGTCATTCCTCGCCGAATTTATTCTCGACCAGCTCGGTGAGCGCAGCCAGCGCCTTTTCGGCGCCATCGCCCTTTGCCGAGATGATGATGCTGTCGCCCTTGGCGGCACCGAGCATCATCAGGCCCATGATCGATGTTCCGGCGACCTTCGAGCCATCCTTCTCGACTTCGACCTCGGCGCTGTGCGAGCTGGCGAGGGTCACGAACTTCGCGCTGGCCCGGGCATGAAGCCCACGGATATTGGTGATCCGGACCTCGCGGCTGACGGTCGTCATGCGGCGGCTTCCCCGAGAACCTCGGATGCGACCGAGATATATTTACGCCCGGCGTCGCGGGCGGCGCCGACGGCTGCCTTGATCTTCATCATCTTGCGGGCGCCTTCGAGGCGGATCAGCATCGGCAGGTTGATGCCGGCGATCACCTCGACCCTACCGGGCTCCATCAGCGAGATGGCCAGGTTCGACGGGGTCCCACCGAAAAGATCGGTCAGCAATATCACGCCGGAGCCGTCGTCGACGGCCTTAACCGCCTTGGCGATATCGGCCCGGCGACCCTCCATGTCGTCATCCGGTCCGATGCAGATCGCCTCGATAGCGGTCTGCGGCCCAACGACATGCTCCATAGCCGTCACGAACTCGGCCGCGAGGCGGCCATGGGTAACGAGCACCAATCCGATCATCTGACATTAAACCCGCTGGTCATGATCCTAAGCCTGGCACCCCGTTCTCCTGCACGTCGGACTTCTGGTGAGTCAGATCGCGATGGCGGACCGTGGGCGAAAAACCTGCCTCGCGCAACCGGCTTGCGAGTGTTTCCGCAAAATGCACCGATCTGTGCTTTCCACCGGTACATCCGATGGCGATCGTCACATAGCTTTTGCCCTCGGCCTCGTAGCGCGGAAGGAGCAGCAGCAGCAGATCCTCGATTCGCTGCTTGGCCTCGGCATAGGTCGGATCCTGCACGATATAGGCGCCCACATCCGGATCGAGCCCGGTCTTCGGTCGCAGCTGCGGGTCCCAGTGCGGATTGCGCAGAAAACGCATGTCGAACAGCAGATCGGCGTCGCGCGGCACCCCGCGCGAAAAGCCGAAGGACATGACCGTCAGCGTCGTGCCGGCGCCGGTCGCGTCGCCCAGGCTGCGGCGCAACGAGGCCTGGAGATCGTTGGTAGAGACTTCCGAAGTGTCGACCAGTTCGTCGGCGGCCGCGCGCAGAGGGGCTAGCAATTCCCGCTCATGGACGATGCCGTCCTCGATCGGCCGGTCCTGGGCGAGCGGATGGCGGCTTCGCGTCGCCGAATAGCGCCGGGCGATTTCCGCCCCCGAGCAGTCGAGAAAGAGGATGCCGGCGTCGCGTCCCTCGGTCTTGAGCGCGACCACGCGGCGGACGAGCCGGTTGCTGTCGAAATCGCGGGTCCGGCTGTCGATCCCGATCGCGAGCGGGCGTCGTTCGTCGATGCTCCCCTCGGCGGGCGAAACGGCAATCAAGCGGTCGAGCAGCGACAAGGGGAGATTGTCGACGGTCTCCCAGCCCATGTCCTCGAGCGCCTTGAGCGCGGTCTTCTTGCCGGCACCTGACATGCCGGTGACGAACAATATCCGGCGGGGCAGCGATGTCCGGCTCATTGCGATCCTCCCACTCCATGAAGCAGCAACGCCTGCTCCGCCTTGATCGGGGCAGACGCCTCGAATGGAGCAAAGCCTAACGCCGGAATCGATATGCCTTGGAGGGAGATGGATGCGAGGGGCTCCTCGGGAAGCCGCTCGGGCGATCGGTCGAGGTCGAGCAGCAAGGCAACGGGGGCCTCGCCGACATGGGGCATATCGAGGATACCGACCCCGCGCAGTTCGATCTTGCCCGCGATGGTGGAGGGCGGACGCGCTATCAGCCGCCCGGCTCTCGCAACTAGCTCGGTATAGTCGTCCGAGAGCAGTGCAGCGCCGCGATCTATCAGGCGCATCGCGAGGTCCGATTTTCCGCTCCCGGATCGACCCGCGATCAACAGGGCGCGCCCGCCGATCACCACACAGGAGGCATGAAGCGGATTACCGGCCGCCACCATCACAGGCTCCGCGCAGGCAGTCTTATGACGAACTTGGCACCCTTCGGCGCATTGTCCCGGTCCATCGCGAGGATGCTGCCATTATGGCCTTCGACGATCGCCTTGGCGATTGCGAGGCCCAGGCCGCTATGTCGGCCAAAGGCCTCGCTATCAGGACGCTCACTGTGAAAGCGATTGAAGATCGCCTCCCGCGCGTCTGCCGGCACGCCCGGTCCCTCGTCTTCCACCTTGATCACGACATCATCGCCGTCGCGGGTCGCGGACACCTGGACGAGCCCGCCTTCGGGCGAGAAAGAGACGGCATTTTCGACGAGATTCTCGACCACCCTCGTCAGGCGCGACCCGTCGCCGAACACCACCGCCGTACCGCGATGAGGACGGGCGAAGGCCACGCGGACGCTGCCATTGCGCCCGCGACTCTCGCGGGTCGCCAGCAATCCCTCGATCATCACCCCCAGGTCGATCGATTCGAACCGCGCGCGGGCAAGTTCGGCGTCCACCCGCGACGCTTCCGAAATATCGGTGATCAGGCGGTCGAGTCTTGCGACATCGTCTCGGATAACGGTTATAAGCTGCTGCTGAAGATCGGGATTTTTGACGAGGTCGAGGCTGTCGACCGCTGACCGCAGGGAGGCCAACGGATTTTTCAGCTCATGTGCAACATCCGCCGCGAAGGCTTCGGTCGCGTCGATCCGCTGCCGGATCGCCAGGCTCATGTCGGACAGGGCTCGGGCCAGCGTGCCGATCTCGTCGCGCCGTTCGGGAAGGCGCGGAACCTGCACTTCGCGCGCCCGGCCGAGGCGCACGCGATGCGCAGCGAGGGCAAGCCGGCGCAAAGGGCGGACGATGGTGCGGGCGAGAAACAGCGACAGGCTGACCGATACCAGCACCACGATCAGCAGGACGACGCCGAGCCGCAGCCGCTCGGCGCGGACGATGCGTGTGATGTCGCGCTGATTCTCGGTTGAAAGGAGAACATTGCCGCCGCCGCGACCATCGCGGATATCGATCGCGGCCAGGATCATCGGGGTCCGGTCGGGAGCGCGCTGCACATCGGTCGCAAGTCCGTGCACCTGCGCGGCCTGCCAGGCCAGCGGCCACGCCTCGAGTGTGTCGTTTGCGGGTTCACTGAACCTTTTGGGATGATCCGCGCCGACGATGACGTCGATCGTCCGGTCGAGGAAGCGCGCGGCGCGTTTCTGCCAATCCTCCTGCGCGGGATCGCGCAACTCATAGGTCGGGCGCGAATAGCTCCAGCTGTCGAAAGACGGCGCCGTGGTCGGCGGGGTAACGTCGCCCGAACTATAGGGATAGACCCTCAGCCGCGTTTCGGTGACATGGCCGAATTTCGCCAGTAGCTTTCCGCGATCATCGGGCGGAGTCACGACGAAAGCCTCCGCGATCAGGCGGACCTGGGTTTCGGTCTCTTCCAACCGGGCATCGATCAGCTGGGACCGGTAGCTGTCGAGATAGAAGAAGCCCCCCGCCAGCATGGCGAGCGCGAAGATGTTGACCGCCAGGATACGCGAGGTGAGGGATGTGCGGGCGGCGGCCTCGGGTGTGCCCAGCGCGCGGCTATTCCTCGGCAAAGCGGTAGCCTACGCCGTAGAGCGTCTCGATCGCCTTGAACTCGGAATCGACCTGCCGGAACTTCCGCCGCAGCCTCTTGATGTGGCTGTCGATCGTGCGGTCGTCGACATAGACGTCGTCCTGATAGGCGGTGTCCATCAGCTGGTCGCGCGATTTGACGAAGCCGGGGCGCTGGGCGAGCGCCTCGAGGATCAGAAATTCGGTTACGGTCAGTGTGACGTCCTTGCCCTGCCACGTCACGCGGTGCCGCGCCGGATCCATCTCAAGCCGGCCGCGCAAGATCTTCTCGGCCGCTGGCGTCTCCGTCTCGTCGTCCTGTTCGCTGCGCGCCTCGGTCCGGCGCAGGATCGCGCGGATTCGGGCGATCAGCAGGCGCTGCGAGAAGGGCTTGGTGATATAGTCGTCCGCGCCCATCGCGAGGCCCAGCGCTTCGTCGAGCTCATCGTCCTTGGACGTCAGGAAGATCGTCGGGATGCTGCTCTTCTCGCGCAGCCTGCGGAGCAGTTCCATGCCATCCATCCGCGGCATCTTGATGTCGAGCACGGCAAGATCGGGTGGATTGTCCAGCAGCGACTTGAGCGCCGTCTCCCCGTCGGAGTAGACCCTGACGGTGAAGCCTTCCGACTGGAGGGCAATAGAAACCGATGTGAGGATGTTGCGATCGTCATCGACTAGCGCGATCGTGGCCGACATGGGACCGTGGGGCCTCCCGAGAGATGATGACGGCCAGCACGGACGGCCTTAATGAGGCAGTCTGCCTAGCCCAGTGCCCGAGCAGGTTCAACCGTGCAGCGCACCCTTTACGATCCCTGCCTTTGAAACTATGCGCGGGACGAAAGATAGAAAGGTACGGAGGATGCCCGGCTGGATTCGCCCCAGTCTTCACGTACCTACACGTTAGGAGCGGCACCCGGAAAAACGGTGGCCACACCCGTATAGGAGATAAATGTGCCTCAGCTCACGCCCGCCTTCGGGCTCGACAAACAGGGTATCGACGTCGACGCCCAGCTTCACTGGAATCTCGGAACCGCTCCGCTGGTCGAGCTTGCCGTTCAGCGTGGCGAAGGCCTGCTGTCGAAGGACGGCCCTCTGGTCGTCAAGACCGGTTCGCATACCGGTCGCTCGGCCAACGACAAGTTCATCGTGCGTGACGCCGAGACCGAAGAGACGGTGTGGTGGGGCAAGACCAACAAGGACATGACGCCTGACCAGTTCGCCGCGCTCAAGGCGGACTTTCTGGCGCATCTGAAGACCAAGGACACGCTGTTCGTCCAGGACCTGTTCGGCGGGTCGCAGCCGACGCATCGCGTCAATGTGCGCGTCATCACCGAGTTCGCCTGGCACAGCCTGTTCATCCGCACGCTGCTCGTGCGTCCCGAGGCGGCCGAACTCGCGGCCTTCTCGCCTGAGTTCACGATCATCGACCTGCCGAGCTTCGTTGCCGATCCGGCGCGCCATGGCTGCCGCAGCGAGACGGTGATCGCGGTCAACCTCAGCGAGAAGCTGATCCTGATCGGCGGCACCCGCTATGCCGGTGAGATGAAGAAGTCGGTCTTCGGCATCCTCAACTACAAGCTGCCGGCCGCCGGCGTCATGCCGATGCACTGCTCGGCCAATATCGGCCCGAACGGCGACACCGCGATCTTCTTCGGGCTGTCGGGCACCGGCAAGACGACGCTGTCCGCCGATGCGAGCCGCACGCTGATCGGCGACGACGAGCATGGCTGGTCGGACGAGGCGGTCTTCAATTTCGAAGGCGGCTGCTATGCCAAGATGATCCGCCTGTCGGCCGATGCGGAGCCCGAGATCTACGCCACGACCAAGCGCTTCGGCACGGTGCTCGAAAATGTCGTGATCGACCCCGATACGCGCGTGATCGACCTCGACGACGACAGCCTCGCCGAGAACAGCCGCGGTTCCTATCCGATCGACTTCATTCCGAATGCGTCGAAAGAAAATCTCGGCCCGGTTCCGAAGAACATCATCTTCCTCACCGCCGATGCCTATGGCGTCCTTCCGCCGATCGCGAAGCTGAGCCCGGACCAGGCGATGTATCATTTCCTGTCGGGCTACACCGCGCGTGTCGCCGGAACCGAGATCGGCGTCACCGAGCCGTCGGCGACCTTCTCGACCTGCTTCGGCGCGCCGTTCATGCCGCGCCACCCGTCGGTCTATGGCAATCTTCTCAAGGAGCGGATCGCCAAGGGCGGGGTCGATTGCTGGCTGGTCAACACCGGCTGGACCGGCGGCCAATATGGCGTCGGCCACCGTATGCCGATCAAGGTGACCCGCGCGCTGCTCAATGCCGCGCTCGACGGCAGCCTGAACGCCGCCGAGTTCCGTACCGATCCCAATTTCGGGTTCAAGGTTCCGGTTGCGGTCCCGGGCGTCGAGAGCAAGATTCTCAATCCGCGCGAAACCTGGCCCGACGCCGAGGCCTATGACGCGACGGCGAAGAAGCTTGTCGGCCAGTTCATCGACAACTTCGCGCAATTCGCGGATCATGTCGACGAGGGCGTCCGCCAGGCTGCGCCGAAAGCAGCCTGATCGGCTCGAAGATCGGATCGAGGGCGTCCCGACCATGTCGGGGCGCCCTTTTTCATTGGGGGGCGGCGTGTCCAAATCCGTGCATTTTTTTCAGGACGAGTCGGAGATACGCGGGATCGGCGAGGGGCTGCTCGACCGGTCGCTGCCGATCGAGGCCTGGACGCATGAGGCGCATCTGGCGGCCTGTCTGTGGCTGATCGTCGAACGTCCGGATGTCGACCTGGATCGCGACCTGCGCGGGATTATCGGTGGTTTCAATGAGGCCAAGGGCGGGGTGAACTCGGACATGGCGGGTTATCATGAAACGATAACCCGCTGCTATGTCGCCGGGGTGCGTCATTGGCTGTCGCGCTGCGACCGGCCCGCACTGCTCGATCGGGTCAACGGCCTGCTTGAAGCCGCGGAAGGTTCGCGCGACTGGCCGCTGCGCTTCTTTACCAGCGAACGCCTCTTTTCAGTCGAGGCGCGCCGCGGCTGGATCGAGCCGGATAGAGAATATTTACCATGTTCGGAGCACTGAAAATTAAGCGCGGGGCGAATATCCCTAACGCGTCATTTTCCGAGCAGGTGTCATGTACGAAGGAAAGCTCCCGTCATCGCCCGCCCGCAAGGGCTGGAGCCTGGATTCGATCTTTGGACGAGCGACCGATGCCGAGCCGCAGGGGCGGACGACTTCCGCCGCCGCGCCGGTTCCGGCTCCGCTGGCCGAAGCCGCTGCCAATGATCTCTTCTCCCGCGTCGGCATCTTCCTGAAGGCGCACCGGCTCGATCCGACGCCGACCAATTATGATCTCGGCTATCAGTATATCGGCGGCAACGATCCGGCCGTGGTCGCTGCGGTCGACGCTGCGATCGCGCAGGATGGCTTCCTGCGTCATGATGTCGCGCAGCAGATCGTCGAAAGTGTCAGCAGCAAGGTTTCGTCCGAGTTGCTCGAAAAGCTGATCGACCAGGCGCATCAGAGCATGTTGCTTGCCGCCAGCCTGGTCGGCCAGTCGCGATCCGATGCCAATGCCTATGGCAATGCCCTGGATCGCGGCGCAGCCGCGCTCGACGCCGGGGGCGAACCCGCCACCCGCGCGTTGGAGTTGATGCTCGATCTCACCCGCACGATGATCGGCAAGACCCAGGATGCAGAGCGTCGGCTCGCCGAAATGGGGTCGCAGATGGCGTCGCTGCAGGATGATCTCGCCGAGGCGCAGGCGGTGGCCGAAAGCGATCCGCTGACCGGTCTCGCCAACCGCCGGGCCTTCCAGTCGCGCCTCGCTCGCGCGATGGCACAGGCGGCCGAGGAGGGGACTCCGTTGTCGGTCGCCTTCTGCGACATCGACTATTTCAAGAAGATCAACGACAATTTCGGCCACGACACCGGCGACCGGATCCTGAAGATGGTGGCAGATGCGCTTGTCGAGGGGGCCGGAGAGGATGCGTTTGTCGGTCGCTTCGGGGGCGAGGAGTTCCTCGTCTTGTTCGATGGCATTATGGCGCGTCGTGCGGCGATGCGGATCGACGAGATTCGCGACGAGCTGTCCGGCCGGCATCTCGTATCGAAGACGACGGGCGAACCGCTCGGCACCGTCACCTTCTCGGCCGGCATCGCGCAGCTTCAGGCGGGCGAGGGCGAGGGCGACATGCTCAGGCGCGCCGACGAGGCGCTCTACGCAGCCAAAAATGGTGGCCGCAACCGCGTGCTGATTTCCGGCGAGGACTGACGCGCGCGCTGCGGGCGGCGGCGCCTCTGGATCGATGCGCGTCGAAAAGCGGACGGCAGGGCTAGCCGGGAGGGGCCCACCATCATATATGGCCTCGAATCCTTAAACACCTCGCGGGGATTCGACTTCATGGACATCAGCCTCGGCCTTACTTTCGACGACGTGCTCCTGCGGCCCGGCGAGTCGGACGTATTGCCCAGCCAGGCGAACACCGCGACCCAGGTCACCAAGGCAATCTCGCTCAACATCCCCGTCCTGTCATCGGCGATGGACACGGTGACCGAGGCCGACATGGCGATCGTGATGGCCCAGCTGGGCGGGATCGGCGTCCTCCATCGCAATCTTTCGGTCGAGGAGCAGGCCGCCGCCGTTCGTGCGGTCAAGCGGTTCGAATCGGGCATGGTGGTCAATCCGATCACCATGCGGCCCGAACAGACGCTGGCCGATGCGCTGGAACTGATGTCGCGCAACCGCATCTCGGGCATTCCGGTGGTGGAGGCCGATGGCAAGCTCGCCGGCATCCTCACCAACCGCGACGTCCGCTTCGCCGAAAACCCGCTGCAGCCGGTATCCGAGCTGATGACCCGCGACAATCTCGCTGTGGTCAGAACCGGCGTCAGCCAGGAAGAAGCGCGCCGGACGCTGCACCAGCGCCGGATCGAGAAGCTGCTGGTGGTCGACGATGCCTTCCGCTGCGTCGGCCTGATCACGGTCAAGGACATCGAGAAGGCGGTGACCTACCCCTCGGCGACCAAGGATGCGAGCGGGCGCCTGCGCGTCGCCGCCGCGACGACGGTCGGCGACAAGGGCTATGAGCGCACCGAGGCACTGATCGATGCCGAGTGCGACCTGATCGTGATCGACACCGCCCATGGCCACAACCGCGACGTGGCGCGCGCGGTCGAGCGGGTGAAGAAGCTGTCCAATTCGGTCCAGGTGATCGCTGGCAACGTCGCCACCGCCGAAGCGACCCGGGCGCTGATCGATGCGGGCGCGGATGGCGTCAAGGTCGGCATCGGTCCGGGCTCGATCTGCACCACCCGTGTGGTGGCAGGGGTCGGCGTGCCGCAGCTGACGGCGGTGATGGAGTCCGCTGCCGAGGCAGCCAAGTCGGGCGTGCCGGTGATCGCCGATGGCGGTCTGCGCACTTCGGGCGACATCGCCAAGGCGCTGGCTGCGGGCGCGAGCACGGTGATGGTCGGATCGCTTCTCGCGGGTACCGAAGAAGCGCCGGGCGAGACCTTCCTCTATCAGGGGCGCGCCTATAAATCCTATCGCGGCATGGGCTCGGTCGGTGCGATGGCGCGCGGCTCGGCCGATCGCTATTTCCAGCAGGACATCAAGGACCAGATGAAACTGGTGCCCGAGGGGATCGAAGGGCAGGTGCCGTATAAGGGCCCCGCGCGCGACGTGATCCACCAGCTGGTCGGCGGCGTGAAGGCTGCGATGGGCTATACCGGTGCGCGCACCATAGCCGAGCTGCAGCAGCGGGCACGCTTCATCCGGATCACCAATGCGGGCCTCAAGGAGAGCCACGTTCACGACGTGACGATCACCCGCGAGGCGCCGAACTATCCGACGCGCTGAGGCCCGATGACGCCCGGCGCACGCGCGCAGGCGGCGATCGACCTGCTCGACGAGATCATCGGAGCGGCGAGGGCCGGAGGCGCTGCCGCCGACACGCTGATCGCGCGCTACTTCAAGACGCGGCGCTATGCCGGGTCCAAGGATCGGCGTGCAATCCGCGACCTCGTCTATCGGGCCATCCGTCGGGCGGGAAACGTCCCCGCCAGCGGGCGCGCCGCACTTGTCGGCCTGGCGCGCGAGGACGACGCGGTTGCAGCGCTGTTCGACGGCGGGACCCACGCACCGGCGCCGATCGAGCCCGCCGAGCAGGCCAGCCCCGCCACGGCACTACCGGACTGGCTCACCGAACGCATCGCGGTTGAGGAGCACGCGGCGCTGCTGGAGCGGGCGCAGCTCGACCTGCGCGTAAATCTGTCGCGAACCGATCGCGCGACGATGGCGGAGCTGCTCGAAGCCGTACCGACGCCCCACTCGCCGGCAGGCCTGCGCCTCCCCGAAGGCAGCCCGATCGAAACGACCGAAGCCTGGGCGCAGGGTCTGGTCGAGATCCAGGACGAGGGCAGCCAGCTGATCGCGCTGGCGGCTCAGGCAAAGCCGGGCATGACGGTGATCGACCTCTGCGCGGGTGCGGGAGGAAAGACGCTTGCCCTGGCCGATGACATGCGTGGGCAGGGGCGCCTGATCGCCAGCGACAGCAACCGTGCGCGTCTGTCCCGCCTCGCACCGCGTGCCGAGCGGATGGGGGCGCTTGCGATCGAGACGCGCCTGCTCGATCCCGGCCGGGAGCTTCCGGCGCTCGCTGACCTCGAAAGCGGCTGTGACGTCGCTCTGGTCGACGCGCCCTGTTCGGGGACCGGCACCTGGCGTCGCAATCCGGAGGCTCGCTGGCGGCTTACGCCGGCGCGGCTCTCGCAACTGGTCGAGTTGCAGGCGCGGCTATTCGCTCTGGCGGCTGTCCTGGTCCGTCCGGGGGGCGCGCTCGTCTATGCGGTATGCTCGCTTTTGCCCGAGGAGGGGCGTGACCAGGTCGATGCCTTTCTCGCGCGTCACCCCGATTTCGCTGCCGATAAGCTGATGTTCATCGCTGGTCGTGAAGAAGGGGCGGGCAGGCTGCTCAGCCCGGCCCATGACCGGACCGACGGCTTTTTCGTCGCACGGTTGCGGCGCGCATGTTAGAAGCTCGGAAAACCGCGCTATTGGAGATGTTGATGCGAGTTTCGCCCGTCGCCCTGGTTCTGTCGCTGACGCTTCTGGCGGTGTCCAGCGGGGTCAATGGACAGAAGGCCGACGACCAGATCAACCCGCGTTCGCTGGCGCTTCTCTCCGAAGGGCAGTCGGCGCTTGCCGCCGGCAAATATGAGGCGGCCAATGATGCGCTGGAAAGCGCGCTGGCGGTCGATCCTCGCAATCGCAATGCCTTCATCACCCTCGGCAAGGTCGCCCAGGCACAGCAGCTGCCGGGCAAGGCGATCCGCATGTATTTCGAGGCGCTGGCGCTGGAGCCCAATGACGTCAACGCACTGGCCGCGCAGGGCGAGGCAATGGTGCAGAAGGGGGCCGTCGAACGGGCCCGCGCCAATCTCACCCGCGTGCGTGCGCTGTGCAAGACGGAGTGCGCGCCTGCGGTTCAGCTCGCGGCCGTGATCGCGAAGGGGCCGCCCCCTGCGGCTGTCGTGGCGACTGCGCCTGCCAGCGACAAGGTTCCGCCCAAGGGGGCCGAGACGAGCACCGTCGCAGACAAGTAAGGCCGGGCCATCCGCCCCGGCAATCTACCTGTCGCTGTCGAGCGCGCGGGCGAGTTCGACGAACTCGTCCACGAGCAGCGTCTCTGCGCGCCGCTCGGGATCGATGCCAACCGCCGGCAGCAGCTCGACCGCGCCTCTGACGGATTTGAGGCTCTGGCGCAGCATCTTGCGCCGCTGACCGAAGGCTGCGGCGGTCAGCCCTTCGATCGTCTTCATGCTCGCGCCGCCAGGCTGTTCTGCCGGCACGACGTGAATCACGGCGGACATCACCTTGGGCGGGGGCACGAAGGCCGAACGGTGGACGTTGAGCGCGATCGACGGGGTCGAGCGCCACTGCGCCAGCACCGCGAGCCGTCCATAGGCTGTGCTGCCGGGACGAGCGACGATGCGTTCCGCCACTTCCTTCTGGAACATCAAGGTTAGCGACCGCCACCAGGGCGGCCAGGCATCGAGCGACAGCCAGCGCACGAACAGTGCCGTGCCCACATTATAGGGCAGGTTCGAGGCGATATGCGCGCCGTCTCCCGCCTCGGCCCGCTCATCGATCTTCATCGCATCGGCGGAAATGACCCGCAGCCGTCCGCTCGAGGCGACGTTGAGTTCCTCCAGCGCGGGCAGGCAGCGATCATCGCGTTCCACCGCCACCACCGATGCGCCTGCACCGAGCAGGGCGCGCGTCAGGCCGCCGGGACCTGGGCCCACCTCATAGACCATCTGTCCGTCGAGATCGCCGGGTATGCGGGCGATCCGGTCGAGCAGCTGGCCATCGAGCAGGAAATTCTGGCCGAGCGCCTTGTTAGCGCTGAGCCCATGCCGCGCGATCACCTCGCGCAGCGGCGGCAGGCTCTGCAATCTACCGCTCATGCGTGGAGCAGGCGGTTCCGGGCCGCTTCCGCCGCCAGCTTCAGCGCGGCGATCATCGCGCCGGGGTGCGCCTGATTTGTGCCGGCAATGCCGAACGCCGTACCATGGTCGGGGGCGGTGCGGACGATCGGCAGGCCGAGGGTCATGTTCACCCCCTCGTCGAAGTGCAGCGTCTTGAGCGGAATCAGTGCCTGGTCATGATAGAGACATAGCGCGCAGTCATATTGCGCCCGGGCGCGTGCGTGGAACATCGTGTCGGCAGCCAGCGGCCCGGTCACGTCGACACCTTCAGCGCGCAATATTTCGATCGCCGGCAGGATCAGCTCGATCTCTTCGCGACCGATCGAACCGCTTTCGCCTGCATGGGGATTGAAGCCGGCAATGGCGAGGCGGGGCCGTTCGATCCCGAAATTGCGGATGAGCCCGCGTTCGGTCGCGCGGGCCTTGGCGACGATCAGGTCGACCGTGACCAGATTGACCACCTCGCGCAGCGGGACATGGGTGGTGATGGGTACGGCCCGCAGCGTCGGACCGGCGAGCAGCATCACCGTGTTGGCGGCGGACACACCGCAGCGTTCGGCGACGAACTCGGTCTGGCCGGGATGGGTGAAGCCGATCGCATAGAGCTGCGCCTTGGCGACCGGTGCCGTCACCAGCCCGCCCACGATCGGCGAGCGGGCCAGGCCAGCGGCGAGCTCGAGCGAGTCCAAAGCACAACGCGCTCCGGCCAGGTCGGGCTGGCCGGGCACGATATCGGCCGTGTCATGAATCTGGATCAGCGGCAGCGCCGACGAAAAACAGCCCATGGCCTCGTCCGGGCTGGAGATCAGGCGGATAGGGCCGGACCATACGGCCTCGATCGAGCGCTGGTCGCCGACGGCAAAAAAGGGCGCCAGATCATGCTCATGCCGCGCGTCCCAGGCTTTGGCCACGATCTCGGGACCAATGCCCGCCGGATCTCCGAGGGCGACGGCGAGGGGCGCTATGTCCATCGCGTCAGCGATACTCGATCACCGCATCGCGCCGCAGGTCGCGAAGATAGCGCTGGGCCCGCCGGTTGACCCGGTCCTGCTCGATCTGCGACTGAATCTGCTCGAAGGACGGACCCGAGGTCGGCGCGGGGTCGTCGCGGCCACAGAGGATCAGTGCCCGGACGCCGTCCTTGAGCGAGCCGAAGGGTGGGGTTGCCTGTCCGACCTGCAGATTGAGCATCAGATCCTGCAACTGGGGCGGCAGGTCGCGGATGGTCATCTGGTCGTTGTTGACCACGTCGGCGCCCACCGACTGGGCGACCTCATTGGCCTTGCCGCAGCCCTGGATGTCCTTCACGGCCTTGGCGAAGGCTTCCAGCTTCGGCGTGGCCTGTGCCTGGGTGATGTTCGGCGGGAAGGTGACCGTCAGCTGCTTGAGCAGCAGCTGCGCATCGCGCGGGTCGACACCCAGCACCTGGCGCTTGTCGATCAGTAGCAGGATCGAATAGCCGCCGGGCACGGCGATGGGCTGGCTGATCTGGCCGTTCTGCAACTGCGTCACGACGCCGGACAGCTGCTCAGGGAGCTGTTCGGCACGAACCCAGCCGAGATCGCCACCGACCGCTGCGGTCGAGGCTTCGGAAAATTGGCGCGCATAGGCGGCGAAGGACGCGCCGCGCTGGATCTGCTCGATGATGCGCTGCGCATTGGCGCCAGCTTCGCCCATCGTCTCGGGCGTGGCGGAGAGGAAGATCTCGCCGACATGATATTCGTTTTCGCCCTTGGAGGCCTTCAGGCGATTGATGATCGCATTGACCTCTTCCTCGCTGACCGCGACGAACGGCTCGATCCGGCGGCTGAGCACGCGGCGCCAGGCGGCCTCGCCCTCGATCTGCCGCTTGATCGACAGTTCCGACGATCCCTTTTCACGCAGGAAGGCTGCGAAGTCCTTGGGTGTCTTGCGGAAATTGGACGCGACGCGGTCGTAGGTCTGCTGCACCTCTTCGGGTGCGACCTCGATCTTCTGCGCCTTCGCTTCCTGGATCTGGAGGGTTTCGTCGATCAGGTTGCGCAGCACCTGAAGCCGCAGGCGCTCGAGTTCCTCCTGCGGAATGCGCCCGCCATTGGCAGCAACGACGAGCGCAAGGCGCTGTTCGACATCGGTCTGCGTGACGATCGTGCCGTTGACGATTGCCGTGGCCGTACGGACATTGGGATCGCGGTTGCCGAAGACGGTGATGTCCTTCGGAATGTTGAGTGCGCCCGAGATATCCTCATTGGGTTCGCTTGCCATCTGGCCGGACGCTGGCGGGGCCAACAGCGCCAGGGCTGTCACCGCATAGAATAGCTTCCCACTCCGACCCAGCTTCTTTCCGCGTACCAAGACCTAATCCTCGATGAGTGTCGAATGCGGTGCTTATTTCACCGATCCGCTGAATGCACGCTTAGCGGCCCAAATTCTTGAGCGCCAGTCGCAACAGATAAGTGTTCCCCCGCCGGGCGTCGCCGATCGCGGCATATTCGCGGCGCCAGGTGACCCCGACTTCGATGCAGTCATCGTCGTAGAGGATGCCGAGACGGTGCCGGATCGGCTGATAACCGTCGGACAATGTCGTCGGATCTTCCTTCGGCCCGGTGAGGTCGATAACCGTCGATCCGAACACCGACCAGTAGCGCGCAATCTGGACGCGTCCGCCGAGGCGGACCTCCTCGCGGTCGCGCAAATCCTCGATCGTCGAGGCGATGTCGCGATTCAGCTTGAGATAGCCGATCAGGGCGTAGGTCTTGCGCGTGCCGATCGTCGCATCGATCTCGTTGCGACGGACGGCGAAATTGTCCTTGTCCAGCCGGAAACGGTGGGTCAGCTCGAGGAAACGCCCATATTTGAGCGTCGTACGCCCGACGATGTCGGACAGCCGATCGGACAGGCCGGTTCCGACCGGCAGCAGGCTGGGTTTGTTGGTCAGGCGGTAGCTCTGCCCCACCACCGTATTGAACGAGATGCCGGGCAGGTCGACCGACCATTCCGCGCCATAGGTGACGCGGCTGCCATCTTCCCACCGATCATAGCCCGAGAAGCGGTTGAGCGCGAAGAGGTTGGAGTCTTCCAGATCGATCGCGCGCGCATCCTCGTTGGGAATGCTCATATTCTTGGTCTTGGGACTGGCGACGATCTGCACGCGCGGGGTGATCCGCTGGGTGCCCGCGAAGAACTCGCCGATGAGCGGCCATTTGACGTCGACCGCCAGCGCACCGATGCCGCGCGGCGTCCAGCCCGGATCGCCACGATAGCTGATGGTCGCAGTCTGGCCGACCTGATCAGTGTGATAGATGTCCCCGCGCAGATAGCCGGTCAGGGTGATTTCCTGGCCCAGCGGCGTATAGCGGCGCAGATTCCATTCGGCTGCGGCGAAGGCGCGCTGGGTGTCCTGTCCGCTGGTCCGGATCAGGGCGAGGCTGTTGAGCTGCAACTGCAGCACGCCGCCTATGAGCGGGTCGGTCATCCGCAAGCGATAGTCGATCGCCGGCAGCGCGATCGGCTGCTGCCCCTGCGGGTCGTTGATCCGCAGCGTCTGGACGGCCCAGCCCTTGATCGACAAATAGCTGTCGGCGTCGATCCGCTCGGCCTGGATCTGGCTGCGCAGCCGATCGTCGCGCGAGATGTCGTAGCGCCGCATGAAGGTGCGGTCTGTCGTTCCCCGGATCGATCCGGACACCGTCCAGTAGTCGCCGAACTGGAAACGGCCGTTCGCATCGATATAGCCGCGGACATCGCGATTGCTGTCGAGCGGAACGCCTGTCGTCGCCGACGAACGCGAACTGTAGGTCAGCATGCCGGCCGCTTGCCAGGCGCCGTTGCTCGTCAGGGCGCGATATTGTGCTTCGATTGCCGGCAGCACCTTCGAATAGACGCGCGGCGTGATCGTCAGGTCGCGGTTGGGAGCGAGCTGGAAATAATAGGGCAGGGCCAGCTCGAACCCGTTGACCCGGCCATATTGAATGTCGGGCAGGAGCAGGCCCGATCCGCCGCCACCGCTGCCGTCGGGATGCGAAAGACCGGGCAGCCACAGGATCGGCGCACCGAGAAAGCTGATCCGTGCGCCATCATAGGTGATCCGGTGCTTGTTCGGATCATGGACCACGCGCACTGCGCTGATCTTCCAGATCGGCTCCTTCGGACAGCCCTTGCTGTCGACCACCGCGCAGGGGGTGTAGACCGCCTTGTCGAGCGTGCTGACCTCGTTGCGACGAGCCCCATGCACGGCGGCGAGACGACCGCCGTCGTTGAGCACGAGCAGCAGATTCTCGACCACGCCATCCTTGAGCGTATCGGTCAGTTCGACCGAATCCCCATAAACAGTGTCGTTCGAAGCGTTGACGATCGCGACATTGCCTTCGGCACGGACCACGCCGGTCTTCTGGTTCCACTGGACGCTGTCGGCGCGCAGACGGGCGCCCTGGCGCATCATGCGGACATTTCCGGCAGCGGTCACGACCTCGCCATTGCTGTCATAAGCCAGCGTGTCGGCGGCGAAGGTGACCTCCTCCTCATCGGTGGGAGTCGGCGCATCGCCCTGCAGCGGCGCGGGGGCTGGCTCCACCAGATTGGGCTGCGCGGCGATGGCGCCGCCGGCGGCAAGCATGGGCAGAGTGGTCGCCAGGAGGAACAGATATGGCTTTTTCACGAATCCCCACATGACGGGCCGGCGGCAAGTTTCCCCGGCAGTCTGCACGATGCCCCTGCCGCCTATCGCACCAGCGCGCCGCCTGCAATGGCCTGCGCGGCGGTCCGATCCTCCGGTGCCGTTGCGGCCTGCCCGCCGGTTCCCTAGATGGAAGGTGACATTGACAGAAGGAAACCGCTTCGATGCGCATTAGTTTCGCCGACGTCCGGCCGAATGCTGCCCACACGCTGGCTATCGTGGTGGCGCCCGGCACCTTGCAGGGATCGGCGCTCGCTTCTCTGCCTGAGGCAGCCCAGACGCTGGGCCGGGCCGCGGCCGCAGCCTTGCGCTTCGATGGTGAAGCCGGAGCGGTCGTCGAATATTTCGCGGAGGTCGAAGGGGCCGCGCGCCGGCTGCTGCTCGTGGGCCTCGGGTCGAAGAATGACTATGAGAAGGCGGGCGCCGCACTCGTCGCCAAGCTGCTCACATCGGGCGAAAAGACGCTGGTCGTCGACCTGGCCGCAGCGGCCGGCGCGAAGTCGGGTGAGGCTGCCGCCGCCGTGGCGACGGGCGCCACGCTGCGCGCCTGGCGGTACGACACCTACCGGACGAAGCTCGACGCCAAACAGCGCCCCTCGCTCGAAGAGATTGTGATCGTCGGTGGTGGTGCCGAAGCCGAGGGTCGCTGGACGGCACATTCGGCGGTGGTCGAGGGCGTCGCCTTCACCCGCGAACTGGTGACCGAGCCGGGCAACATCATCTATCCCGAGAGCTTCGTCGAACGCTGCCGCCCGCTCGAAGCGCTGGGCGTGAAGATCGAGGTGCTCGATCGGGATGCCATGGCGGCGCTGGGCATGGGTGCGCTGCTCGGCGTGGCCCAAGGCTCGGCCCGCGCTCCGCAGATGCTGATCATGCGCTGGGACGGCGGCGATGCCGGCAAGGCGCCGGTCGCCTTCGTCGGCAAGGGCGTCACCTTCGATTCCGGTGGCATCTCGCTCAAGCCGGGTGCCGGCATGGAAGACATGAAGTGGGACATGGGCGGCGCCGGTGCGGTCGCGGGCGTCATGAAGACGCTGGCACTGCGCAAGGCCAGGGCCAATGTCATCGGCGTTTGCGGACTGGTCGAGAATATGCCCGATGGGCTCGCCCAGCGGCCGGGTGACGTGGTGACGTCGATGTCGGGCCAGACGGTGGAGGTGATCAACACCGACGCCGAGGGGCGCCTCGTCCTGTGCGACGCGCTGACCTGGGTCCAGAAGACCCATGGTCCGAAGACGATCGTCGATCTCGCCACCCTGACGGGTGCGATGATCGTGGCGCTCGGCCATGAATATGGCGGTCTGTTCGCCAATGACGACCTGCTCGCCGATCAGTTGCTGGCGGCCGCGACGGCGTCGGGCGACCGGCTGTGGCGGATGCCGCTCGGTGACGCCTATGACAAGCTGATCGACTCGCCGATCGCCGACATGAAGAATGTGGGACCACGCGAGGCCGGCTCGATCACCGCTGCGCAATTCCTCAAGCGTTTCGTCGATGACGGCGTACGCTGGGCCCATCTCGACATCGCCGGGATGGTCTGGGCGTCGAAGCCGGGCACGACCTGGGATAAGGGCGCGACCGGCTATGGTGTTCGTCTGCTCGATCGCTTCATCGCCGATAATTTCGAGAATTGATCACCCTTGCCCGTCGAGCAGTTCCCTAAGCTCGGCGGGCAGGTCGACATCCTTCGCGAGCCCCGGACGGTCGATCACGTTCACTGTCCGGCTCTGTCTCATCGCCGCCTCGAAATGGCGACGATAACTATCCGGTCCATAAGCGAATTCGATCGCGTCGGGCGGGCATAGTGCCAGCGCATTGGTGCCGGTGCCATGGCGGTCGGGCGCGATCACGACTTCGCCTGGGGCAGCCAGAAGCGCCTCCAGGTCGGCGACGTCGAGATGGGGCAGATCACAGCTCAGCGTGACCAGACGCTCTGCGCCGCGTTGCGTAGCGACAGCGCGGGCTTGCGCGAAGGCCGTGTTCAGATCGGTCCCGCCCTCCTCGATCGCATCGACACCCGCGGCGCGCGCTGCCGAAGCCAGATCGGGCGAGCGTGTCACCAGCAACAAGTTCCTTGTCTCGAAGGTCTTGCACGCCACATTGAGAACATGACTGAACATATTGATATTCAATCGGTATCTCTTGGGGGCTGTCAGGGAATCGGCAAGTCTGCTCTTGCCCTCCTCGGGCGGTCGCGCCGCGAGGACGCACATCGTCCTCATCGTTTCAGCGAACGGGCAAATGCCAGCACCTCGCGAGCAAGTCGCTGCTGGCCTGCATCATCGCGCATCAGCGTATCGGTCACGAGGACAGGAAGGTCCGGGCAGGAAGCTGCCGCGTCCGCGCCGTCGATGACGAGTGCGTCGACCACGTCGCCGAGGCAGGAGATCAGACCCTGTGGATTACAAGGAATATGCAGCTCCTTGAATATCTTGGCGGCCGGCCCTTTGATCGCGTCGCCGTCGATGAAGGGCGACACGGCAACCACCGGCGCGGGCGAACGTCGCAGCCGGTCCCGGACGTCGCCGATCGCCAATATGGGAGCGATGCTGAGGATCGGGTTGGACGGGCAGAGGATGACCGCCTCGAGAGCGGGATCGTCGAGCGCCGCATCAAAAGCGGGTGAGGGCCGTGCCGCTTCCGCGCCTTCGAAGCGGATCGACGTGAACACCGGCTCGGCGCGACGGCGCACGAAATAGTCCTGAAAGGCGAGCACGCCTTCTTCGCTGTGGACGATCGACCGCAGGCGGTCGTCGGTTGCCGGCACGATGGGGTGAGCGATGCCCAGCCGGTCGGCGATATGGCGGGTGACGTCCGACAGGCTCTGCGTCTCAAGAAGCGTTCGGCGTATGATGTGCGTCGCGAGATCGCGGTCACCGAGATTGAACCAGTCTTCGCCGCCGAGATCGCGGATCGCGGCCATGAAGCTCCAGCTCTCACCGGCGAAGCCCCAGCCGCGTTCACGGTCGTTCCGTCCTGCGAGCGTGTAGCAGACGGTGTCGAGATCGGGGCAGATCGGCAGACCCAGATGCTCGAAGTCATCGCCGACATTGACGACCACCAGCAGGTCGTCCGGCGGCAGACAGGCGGCGAGACCATGGGCCATCCGTGCCCCGCCGACGCCGCCAGCGAGCGCGACGATCATGGAAACAGGTCCAGATGGCGGGGACGGATCAACTCGGCGGCACTGCCGTCGCGCTGTGCCAGTTCGACGCCCCGGACAAGAACGATCGGGCGACCCTCGTCCGCCTGGCCCATGACCAGCGACGCTGCTGCCGCAACTTCGTCCGCCAGCCCCAGTTCGCTGCTCGCGAGCGGCCGGCCGTGAAGATCGGGCTGGCCGCGCAGGTCGAGCAGACCGGGCATGCCCGCGAGGCCGATCGCCGTCCCGGTCGTGCCGGTGCGCCAGGCGCGGCCGAGGCTGTCGACGATCAGGACCGCCGGGGCGACGCCCGTCGCCGCCTTCAACCCCTCCCGGATTCTTGCCGCGCTCGCATCGGGATCGACCGGCAGCAGCAGGGCGGCCTCTCTTTGCTGGTCGATGTTGGACTGGTCGATGCCGGCATTGGCCAGCACGATGCCGAGACGGTGCCGGACGATCAGCGCGCCTTTGCGCACCCGCATGACCTCCTGGCTTTCCGACAGGATCAGCTCGACGAGGCGCGGATCCTTGTCGCATTCGGCCGCAAGCTCGATCGCTTCAGGGGAGGGGGCAATGCTGTCGAGCGCAACGAGCCGATCCTCGGCCTTCGAGACGATCTTCTGTGCGAGCACGATGATATCGCCATCGCAGAGCCGTTCACCGGTCGCGTGCAGCGCGTCGACGGTAACTGTTGCCAGATCGCAGCCCGGCGAGATCATCGGTACCCTGTCGAGCGCGCAAAGTGTGACGGTGGCTTGGCGGGTCATCGGGATGTGACAGCCGGTGGACCGGACCGAACGCCCAACACGGACCGCGCCGCTCGCTCGGTTCGCTTCAGTAGCCCGCCTCGATCGCGATCCGGATCGCCTCCGCGCCGGTCCGCACGCCAAGCGCGCGCAGCATCGCTGCACGGTGCATCTTGATCGTGCGTTCGGTCAGGCCGAGATCATAGGCGATCTGCTTGTTGAGCTTGCCCGCGGCCATGGCGACCAGCACTTCGCGCTGCCGGTCCGAGAGGCCGGCGATCTTGTCATGCGCATTTTCGCGGCGCGGCGAACTGCCCAGCGCGGGATCCTCGATCTCGACCTGCGAGCCTAGAAAATACTCGATCTCGCCATCGGCTCCGAAGATCGGCGCGACCAGAACCGCATTGCGGAACGGCGTACCGTCCTTCTTGTAGTTCAATATCTCGACCATCACCGGCCGCTGATTATGGACGCCGCTGCGCAGCGCCTGCGTCAGCCAGGGTTCGGTGTTCGCCCCGCGCAGGAAGCGGCAGTTGCGCCCGATGATCTCGTCACGGGAATAGCCGGTGAGAGCCACGAAGGCGTCGTTGCATTCGACAATGGGATTGTCGGGCAGGCGGGGGTTGCTAATGACCGCGGCGACCGCGCTCCCAGCTATCATATCAGAAACAGACATCGCGCCTTCCGTAGCAGTGATTTCGCCGCCGGATAATCCCCATGGCCCTTTGGACATGTTGCTGCATCGGCCCCCCTGTCGGCAAGACAAAGCTGCACCGGCATTACCGTTTTTCTCCCGATGCTCACGAAAGGGCTGTCCGATGAACTACTTCTCGCCCGGGCTTGGGGAAAAGGATGAAGATGGCAAGGTGATCGTCCCGACCCATGTTCAGGACGCAATCCGCACCTTGATCGAATGGGCCGGCGAGGACGCCGACCGCGAAGGCCTGCGCGATACGCCCGCCCGCGTCGGGCGCGCCTGGCGGGAATATTGCGAAGGCTATCGTGAGGATCCTGCGCTCCATTTGACGCGCACCTTCGAGGAGGTGGCCGGCTATGACGAGATCGTCCTGCTCAAGGACATACCGTTCCAGTCCCATTGCGAGCATCACATGGCTCCGATCACCGGCAAGGCTTCTATCGCCTATCTGCCCCGTAATCGGGTCGTCGGCATATCGAAGCTCGCCCGTGTGCTGCATGGCTTCGCGCGGCGCCTCCAGATCCAGGAGCGACTGACGGCGGAAGTCGCCCAGTGCATATGGGAGAACCTCAACCCGCATGGCGTCGCAGTCGTCATCGAAGCGCAGCATGGCTGCATGACCGGACGCGGCGTCCGGACACCGGGCGTCGGTATGGTCACGAGCCGTCTGCTCGGCTGTTTTCTGGAAGACAAGAGCAGCCGCAAGGAATTGCTGTCGCTCATGGGATATTGATGAAACGGGTTGCTATCGTCGGAGCCGGCATCGCCGGCCTTGCTTGTGCCAAAAAACTGCAGGAACGCGGAAGCGAGGTCGTCCTGTTCGACAAGGGCAGGGGGACGGGCGGACGCATGTCCAGCCGACGCGTCAACACGTCGCAGGGCGCCGCGAGCTTCGACCATGGGGCGCAATATTTCACCGTCCGGGAAGCCGCTTTCCTGGATGAGGTCCGGCATTGGCAGAAGGCCGGACTGGCCGAGCCCTGGGCCGAGGCCGGCGCGGACGCCTGGGTCGGCGTTCCGACGATGAACGCCCCGCTCAAGCATCTGGCCGAGCATCTCGATGTCCGTCACCTCCACCATGTCGACGGCCTGATGCACGGTCGGGACGGCTGGTGGGTCAAGGTCGGCCCGGAGAAGTTCGGGCCCTTCGATGCCGCCATCATTGCGGTGCCGGCCGAACAGGCGGCGGCGCTGGTGGGCCTGCACGACATCGCCATGGCGACCCACGCGATGATGGCGCGGTCGCAGCCCTGCTGGACCGCCATGATCGCCTTCGGGGACCGGCTGTCGATCGACGGGGACCATCTGCGCAACCGCGGCCTGATCTCCTGGGCCGCCCGCAACAGCGCCAAGCCCGGCCGTGATGGCCCGGAAAGCTGGGTGGTGCAGGCAGGCGGCAACTGGTCCGCGCGCAATGTGGAGATGGAAGCCCCGATCGTGGCCGGTGTGCTGCTCGACGCGCTGGTCGCCGAAGCCAAGACCGCCGCGCCGGAGATATTGAGCATCGCCGCCCACCGCTGGCGCTTTGCGATGACGCGTGGCGCCGATCAAGGTTCGCTCTGGAATGCCCGGCTTCAGCTCGGTGCCTGCGGCGACTGGCTGCTCGGCCCCCGCGTCGAATTCGCCTGGCTCTCGGGCCGCTCGCTCGCCGACATGATGACCCAGGGCGCCGCCGCCCGACCGATGGTGGCATCGCGCCCGCACGCCTGACTTTGCGATGTTGTCATCTGATCAATGATCGCGCCGCTTAGGGCAAACATAGTAAAATATGTTCCACCGTGCGCGCTTCGGAAAGCACATAGCCGGCTGCTTCTTCTAAATGTCGATCGTGAACCGCAATTGTGCGAGACGTCCGGCAATCATGTCATAGGCGCCAGCACCGCGCAGATCGAATCCCTCAACGTCGAAGATATTCGAGACCGATAGACGCAGGGATCCCTTAGCAGAACCGAGGTTTACTGGGATGCGCCCTCCCAGATCGACCAGTGTCTGTGAAGGAATAGAGACCGCATTGTTCGTCGTCGCAGTCACGCGGCTCCGGTGGGTTACGCGGATATCGAACGATACACCGGGATTCGCGGTTGGCCGCCAGTCCAGATTGATGGTCAGGTTGCGGGCGGCAAAGCCGACCGGGCGATCGCCCACGATCCCTTGATCGACCGCCGCGCCAGTGACGCGCGGGCGTAGGAACACGCCTCCCGCAACCAGATCGAGCCGGGGCGTCAACGCGCCGTTCAACGACAGCTCAACGCCTTGGTTGCGGATGGTACCCAGTGCAGTGAAGCGATTGTTCGCGTCGATGTTGAAATAGGGCTTCTCAAGATCGAACCCGCCTGCAATCAGCTTCAGGCCCGGAGTAAGCATCCAGCGGACGCCCCCGTCGAACTGTCGTGTCCGGATCGCGGGCACGGGTTCACCCCGGTTCACGGCGTTGGAGGGCGCGAGCCCGCTTTCCTCCAGCCCCTGTGAAAAGCTGCCATAGATGACCAGCGTCTCGCTGATTTGCCCCGCGGCGGTCGCATAGAACAGCCAGGGGTTGGACTGCGTCAAGCGGCTGCCGGTGTCCGATCGATCGACCTGCTTGCGGTAATCCGTCTTCTGCACGCCGATCGAAAGCTCACCGAGGCCTCGCCAGCGCAGGTCATACGCAAGGCCGCCGGTCCATTGTTCGATCCGGTCGCGCGATTGCCGGCGGAATGTCAGGGGCGGTTCGGGAATGAAGACGCGCTCTCGCAAGTCGCGCGGACCGAGATCGACGCTGGCCGACCCGTCGTAGCGCTGGAAGCGATTGCGGTAGCGGATCGTGGCGTAGATCCCATGTAGTCGGTCGCCATCAACGATGCCTTGCGCTATCCGCACCTCGCCGCTGTCCGAGGCGAAGCGAGAGGGCGGATCGATGAGTACAAGATGATTGAACCGTCCGTCGGGCTGAAGGTCGAGCGCCAGATTGACGGCGCTGCGATCGTCGGAAAAATAGGAATGGAAGAGCCCGGCTACGATGGTAGTCTGCGGGCCGACACGAAAATTCGCTGTTCCTCCATAGAGTCCGCCAGTCCCGGTGTAGGCCGCCCAGTCCGGCCCGTTGAAGCGGCGGCGTGGAATGCGCGGTGGCAGATAGTCACCGCCGGGCACATAGATCTGCCCAGCATCGTCGTCGCGCACATATGACCGCGACCAGAACGGTGTTAGCGCTATGTCCGGGGTTGGCGTCCAGCGCAACACGATTCCCTGGTTGTCGGAATAGGCATTGGTCGCATTGTAGAACTCGGTCTGTGCGATGAACGCCCCGAATCCCAGACTGAGTTTGTCGCGTGTAAGCGGCACCACGGCATCGACTTCGGCGGAAACGCTGCCCCAATGATCTGCATCGACGAGCACCGACGCGCCCGCTTCATTGCCTGGCTTGCGGAGCGCATAATCGACCACGCCAGTCGGCGCGGGAAAGACGAACCCCTGTGACGCCAAGCCGACTCTGATCGTCGTAGATTGCCGGATGCGGGTAATCGGCCGGAGAAACTGGTCGAAGTAGATGCCGTCGATCCGGGCGTTGCCAGCGTCTATCGGCGAGAAACCTCTAATGTCGCTGCTACTGTAAAGACCGAGTTCTTCTCGTCCAATGCTGACTCCGAAAGCGTCCTCGGCTTGCGTCACGGCGTTCTCATTGGCGCGCAGCACAGGGAGCGGCGTCTGTTGACCGGATGGCGCAGGCTGCTCATTGCGTGGCAGCGATTGGGCCATCACGGGAACGGGCGAGGCGATAGCTGCGATCAAATAGCTAAGCCGCAACGCTCTTCCCCTTGCCACAGTGATATGTTGTCACATACCATTCACGTTTATACTGCATAGGGGGATAACGATGACAAGCGCCATTTTGCTCGCCACTGTGGGCATTGTTGCAACTTCTGGCGCGACGACTGTGGTCGCTCAATTTGTCGATTCTGCGCCAGGCGCCACCCAAGACCAGGAAATCATCGTCGTCGGCGATGCGTTCACTGAAACCGAGGGGCTGCTCGCCAAGCAATCCTCGACCGGGAGTCGCTTTCCGGTCGATGTCGAAAAGCTGCCCAACACTATCCGGATCCTGCCGCAGGAGTTGATCGACGCAACGGCCGCGACCCTGCCGCAGGATGTCACCAAATATGTCTCAGGCGTGCAGACGCTCCCGGGGTTCGGTACCAGCGTCGGCTATGTCATTCGCGGCTTCTTCGCCAATTACGAGACCCTGCAGAACGGCGTGCGCGTGAGCGACAATCCCGGTGATTTGAGTAACATTGAACGCATCGAGATCCTCAAGGGCCCGATCGGTAGCCTCTATGGCGGCACCGGCGCGTTCGCGGGTAATGTCAACATCATTACCAAGCGTCCTCGCGACCGGTTCGCGGCAGAGGTCAGAGCCTATGGTGGCTCTGACAGCTTCTACCGGATAGAAGGCGATGTCGCTGGCCCGCTGGCGCCAGGCGGCACGCTCAAATACCGGCTGACCGGCGCGGCGGAAAGCAGCGGTAGCTTTCAAGAAAATGTCGATTCCCGGAAGTTCGTCGTGTCCCCATCGGTCGCGTTTGAGCCGAACGACCGCGTGTCGATCCGGCTTGACGGCAGCTATATCAATCGCCGCTACACGTTCTTCGAGGGGCTGCCACTGCTCGACGGCTCCCTGCCTGCTGGGCTGACGACCTTCGATCTGGACCTTAGCCAGACCTTTCACGCGCCGGATCGAAGCCAGACGCGAGAAACCAACTACACGCTGGCCGGCGAAGGCAATTTCCGGCTGACCGACGCTCTAACGCTTCGTGTGGCGGGCAATTATTCGAACTACGATATCCGGATCGGCTCGTCGCGGCTCGGGCTGGCGGTTCAGCCTGACGGGCGGACCTTCGACAGGTTCACCTTTCAGGGGCCGCAACAGATTGAGCGGCATACGATCCAGAGCGACCTTATCTACACGGTCAAGGGCCTTGGCGTGGAGACCGTCTTTCTAGCCGGTTATGAGCGGTTCCAGAACCGATACGACTACGCCATATCGGGTCGGGCGCTGCCACCGCTGGACGTCCTAGATCCCGTGAACCCACCCGCCGGAATTGTGCCGCTGGAGCCGCAATTTTCGGGATTTTTCACCTATCAGGGTGATGCCGTCTATGGCCAAGTGTTCAGCCAGATCACACCGCGTCTCGCGGTGCTGGCGGGGCTGCGCTATGACTGGCAGACAAACGAAAGCATCTTCAACGGTTCCGGCGACCGGATCAGCGACAGCCAGCCGTCGCCCCGCTTGGGCGTGACCTGGTCGATCGCTGACGATAGCATCCTGTTCGCCAACTGGGCCAAGAGCTTCTCGCCCAGCTTCGCGCTCGACAGTGATGGCGAAGTGTTTCCGCCCGACCAGGTTCGCCAATATGAAGCCGGCGTTCGCCAGAAACTGTTCGGTGGCCGGGCTTTGGCGACACTCGCCTATTTCGATATACGGCGATCGAATGTCGTCATCCCTGATGTCGGTAACTTCGCCCAGTCGATCGCGGTGGGCGAGCAGACCAGCCGCGGAGCAGAGTTCGACCTGACCGGGCGGGTGCTGCCCCACCTCGATATGATTCTGACCTACGCCTGGAACCGGACACGGGTCGCGGAGAAGACCGACGCCAACTTCGGCCAACAATTGCCTGCCGCGCCGGAACACAGTGCATCCGCCTTCGTCCGCTACAGCGTCGACGATGGCGTATTGAAAGGGCTGAGCGCGAACGCCGGCCTGACCTATGCTAGCCGCATACAGGCTAGCCTGCCTTCCACCATCTTCATTCCACCCAATGCGAGGCTTGACCTTGGCGTCGCCTATGAACTTGCCGACTGCTGGCGGCTGGGGCTGAACGTCAACAACGTGACCAATAGCAACAGCTATGTCACCAACTTGTTCGCACTCTATCCGCTGGCGCCCCGCCAGTTCCTGTTCACGCTCAGCCGTCGGTTCGGAGCCTCGTCATGACACAGTCAGCCCTGACCCTCGACGCCGTCACCAAGAATTATGGGAACCGGACGGTGGTAGATGGCCTGTCCTTCAGCGTACCGGCCGGGTCGATCGTCGCGCTGCTCGGTCCGAACGGCGCGGGGAAGAGCACGACGATGAAGCTGTGCGCGGGGTTCATCACCCCTGACAGCGGGACGATCCGGGTTGGCGGGACGGACCTTGTATCCGCGCCCGATCAGGCTCGGTGTGTGACGACCTATCTGCCTGAAAACGTCGCCCTTTATGAGGAGTTGAGTGGGAGGGAAAATCTCGCGCATCTGCTGGAAATCGGCTCCGGAATGCGACTTTCCGCCGATAATCTCGATGCCGCTCTGGCCGCTGCGGGCCTTCCCTCCGAAGCGTTCGGCCGGCGCGCGGTGACCTATTCGAAGGGGATGCGGCAAAAGGTCGGCCTGGCGCTTGCGCTCAGCCGCCAGTCGTCGCTGCTGCTGCTCGACGAGCCAACCAGCGGCCTTGATCCGCACGCGGCGGCCGAATTCAACGAGGCGCTCAGGCGGACGGCGGCGGCGGGCGTAGGCGTGCTGATGGCCACACACGATATCTGGCGCGCCCGCGAAGTAGCCAGCGAAGTGCTGGTGATGAGCCGGGGAAAGATCGCGCTGACGCTCGATCCCGCCAACCTGTCGGCGGAGGAGATCGAGCGGCGCTTTTTTCTGGAAGCCGCCGGCTGAACCCTTAGCGCAGCAGTGAACGCGGCCGCAGCGCTGCGGCTGCAAACAGCGCCGCAAAGCCGATTAGGGCGATGATCCCGGTGAACAGCGCGATCTGTTCCGTCGGTTCATCGAAATGGAAAGAGCGAACAGCCTCGAATGCCGCGCGGTCTAACCGCTTGCATTCCAAGATGGCGGATGTGACCTGATTGCGCCGGGCCGCGTGATAGTCGATCACCGCCAGTTCGAACGTCCGCTGCCGGGCGGGGTCGCTGCCCGCGACCTGTTCCATCGCCCGGCGAAAGGCGAGCCCCGGAGCGAGCCAGCCCCAGCGGTCGAGCCGCTGGTCGAACAACGCTTCGCGCGCTGCGCCTTGCCGCATCGCGGCAGCATAGCGTTCGTCGGCCAGTCGGCGGCGGACATATTCATCGATCACGCCATCGCGCTTGGCGCATATGGGCGCTGTCGCAAAGTCGACACCCCAATATTCGCGCGCAACCCGGGCTATCGTCGCCGCGATCGCATCGGGGCCGCCTTCTACCCGCAGAACGCGGCGCACATCGGCATCGGCGAGTGCCCGGGGTTCCAGCAGGCCATCGGGACGCAGTGCCCGTTCGGTCAGGCCGGGCAACACCAGCAGCAGCGCGACCCAGAGTGCGACCGCCACTGCAGCCGAGCCCACAACGCTCAGTCCCGTCGACGCGACCAGCAGCAACAATGCTGTCCAGAACAGGAGATAGGCAATCGTGCCCAAGATCCACCAGAAGCCGGCGGCGCTGCCAAATGCGCCAGCCAGCGCAATGCCGATCAGCGACCCGATCACGGCGATACCGATCACGAGGCCGCCGCGTGTGACCGCGCGTGCCAGCAGCAACTCGCGCTGGCTCGCACCGAGCCCTGCGAGTAAAGGGCTTATCCCGCCCTCGCGCTCGCGCGCTGTCGCATCGAACAGCAGCACGGCGAGCGCCAGCGGACAAAGGAACATGATGAAGGCCAACAGATCGAACCGGCCGGCGGCAAGTGCGCCCGGATTGACGCGCTCGGCCGGCTCCCCGATCCTCAACAAGGCGTAGAGCGGCACTGTCTTCAGCTTGTGGTGGGTCGCGCGCAGTTCGGAGCTTCCCGTGGCCAGCCCCAGAAGCGGCCCGGCTTCCAACTCGGCCAGCAACGTATGATAATAGCCCGCGACATAGGGATCGCGGGGATCGGGAACATATTTGCCGACGCCGTCATAAGTGCTGTCGTCCGTGGGTATGACGGTGCCCCGTTCGATGCCGGTATAGACGTCGCGCAATAGGGTTGCGTCCTTTGCTACCTGTTCACGCGCGGCATCGGCTGCACTGACATAGCGGTCACGCCATTCCAGACCGCTTGCCAGTGCCAGGCCAGCGGTCACCGCCAACAGCAGCGTCAATATGCATGCCGCCGTCGATCGACACATCAACCGCGCGTCGAGCCTAACCAGCGCTCCGATCATGACTGCGCGCTCCGGTCGAAACGACGCGCCGCGAACAGCAGCGCCAGTCCGGCCACTGCAGCCCATAGGCTCAGTGTTGCAGCAGCTGGCATCAGTCCGGGCAGATCGTTACGCAGACGTGGCGTGGTGGGGTTGAAAGCAGTGAAGCTTGCAAAATAGCGGTCTGCGGGCGTCCACTCCCAATCGCCTGTCCTTGAATTCTCCGCCATGTGGCGATTGAGCCGACCGATCAGATCGCGCCGGAATGCCTCCGCGGTCACATCGAACCGGCGCTGCGTGCTGGCATCGGCGCCCGCGATCCGCTCCGACAGATCGAGCATGGCGGGTGTAGGGCCGAACGCCCATGCCAAGCTGCGGATCGCGTCCTGCCGCTGGCGCACCGCGTCCGCCTCGGCCAGCCGGCGGTCGTAGACCGATCCGCGATAATCCTCGTCTGCCTGCATCAGCAGCGCGTCCAGATTGACCGGCAAGTCCTCCTTCCGGGTCACGCCATATTGGACGAGGACGCGTTTCTCGAACAGAGCATTGGCATCATTTTCGCCATGGCCGTCGGGGCCTAGCGCGAAGTCTGCCTGGATCTGCGCGGTCAGCGCCCGCTCGGTGAGCGGCGCGACGCGTTCGGCAACGGTGTCGGCGATGCGGGGGAGGATCATCACGCTCATCGCCCAGACAAAGGTGATCGCCGCCAGCCCGAAGCGGGCGGCACCCAACCATAATCCTGCGGCAACGCCGGCGCTGGCCAAGATCATCAGGTGGATGAGTGACGCGCTGGCAAGCGCTGCGAACCGCGCGCCTGGATCACCGCCACCGATGGTCAGCGCGGCAAAGACGATTGACGGTGCCGCTGCCAGCACCACAAGACCCAGCGTCGCCAGTGCCTTGGCCCCAACAAATGCGGTGCCACGTACACCGGCCCCGCGCAGCAGCGGCGTCATGCCGTGGCGAGCCTCGCGGGAGCCGATCAGGAACCCGAGCACCAGCACCAGGAACCCGCCCGCGATCTGGAGCAGCGGCGAAAAGCGCGTGCCGCCATAGCGACTGTCGGCGTTGCGTACCGATGCCGGTGAAAGCATAGGCGCGTTGCGCTTGTGGGCTTCGAGGAAGGTCACAGAGCCCTGATAGGGTAGCGCCCCTGCGTCAATCGCCTGGAGCGGCGCGCGGGGACGATAGACGAGAATGCCGTAATGCGCGGCCATGTGCGGATTGACGGGTGGCTGGGCGTTCCATTCGGCTTGCACCTGCTGCGCTGCGGACTTGAGCGCGGAAGTCTCCGACTGGTCCGCGCGAAGTCCGGCTAGAAAGGCTGTCACCAGAAGGACGGCGAGGGTCAGGGTCGTGACGATCGCGCCACGGTCACGAGAGATCAGCCGTGTTTCCAGTCGCAAAGAAGCCCACATAAGTCCGCCGAGAAATGATACATCGTTACATAATTAACCCGATATCGGCGCTATGCAATTTGAATCGCTCCGCCCAAACGCCGGCAACGGTCGCCATAGCGCGGATTTGTCGATGATGATCAAAGTGCGTAGCGTCGCCGCTTGGGAGCCAAAGGATGCTCCGCAGTCCGCCGTCGCATCTGCAGCCAGATATTTGCCGCCTCTTCGATCGTCGAAGTGAGTGCGGCTCTAGGGCATCTAGCGGCATAAAATGGCGGCATCTGGCGCGCCCGACAGGATTCGAACCTGTGACCCCAAGCTTAGAAGGCTCGTGCTCTATCCAACTGAGCTACGGGCGCGCGCAGCGATGCCGATAGCGTGGATTGCGCGCAGATGGAACGTGGTTAGTGTGGGGTCATGAACGAAAGCCTCGCCGCCGCGCCCGCCGTCCAGCCCGCCGTCCAGGATGCCGAAGCCTATAAGGGGCGGCACTTCCGCTATTTCGATTTCGTGATGGCGGCGTTCGTCACCATCCTTCTGCTGTCCAACGTACTCGGCGCGGGCAAGGTGGCGACGGTCGATCTGCCGGGGCTCGGTGCCTGGCCGTTCGGCGCAGGCATTCTCTTCTTTCCGATCGGCTATGTCCTGGGTGACGTGCTGACCGAGGTCTATGGCTATGCCCGCGCACGTCGCTGCATCTGGGCGGGCACGGTGGCGCTGCTGTTCATGGCCTTCATGAGCTGGGTTGTGGTGGCACTTCCGCCGGCCGCCGACTGGACCGGGCAGGCGGCTTATGAGCAGGTCTTCGGGCAGGTGCCCCGGATCGTCTTCGCGTCGATAACCGCCTTCTGGGCGGGGGAGTTCGTCAACAGCTATGTCCTCGCCAAGATGAAGCTCGCGACCGGGGGCAAGCATCTGTGGATGCGGACGATCGGCTCGACCATCGCGGGGCAGGGCGTCGACAGCCTGATCTTCTATCCGCTCGCCTTCTGGGGTGCGATGGGCTGGACCCCGTCGCTGGTGCTGAAGGTGCTGGTGACGCAATGGGTGCTGAAGGTCAGCTGGGAGGTGCTGCTGACCCCGCTGACCTATGTCGTCGTCAACTTCCTCAAGACGCGCGAGGGCGTCGACCTGTTCGACGCGCATACCGATTTCACGCCGTTCCGGACGCAGGTCTGATCAGGCGGTTCGCGGCCCCAGCAGGATGACCGCCGCCCCGGCGATACAGAGCAGAGCGCCGAGCATATCCCACCGGTCGGGCCGGGCCCCCTCGACCGCCCACATCCAGCCGAGCGAGGCGCAGATATAGACGCCACCATAAGCGGCGAAGGCCCGCCCGGCGGTTTCGCTTTCGATGCGGGTGAGGAACAGCGCGAACAGGACGAGGAGTGCCGTGCCGCCCAGCGCCCAATGGACGGGCTTGCCGAGGCGGAGCCACGCCCAGAAGCCGAAGCAGCCGGCGATTTCGCAGATCGCAGCCGCCAGATAGGCGGGCAGCGTAGCGGCCGTCATGCGACCGGTGGCGCTTGTTCGTCGAAGCGGGGGAGGCTGTCGGAGATGCAGGCCCAGTCGGGGGCCTGCGAGGTCCACAGCGTCATCTCGGGACCGATCAGATCGGGGTCGTCGAGCGCGCCGATCCGCAGGAAGATAAGGTGCGGGCGTTCGAGAGCCTCGCTGGTAAGCGGTGTCCCGCATTCCGGGCAGAAACCCCGCCGCATATGATTGCCGCTGTCCGCGACTGTCTCATGATAGCGGATTTCGCCGGTCCAGCTGACCTTGTCGCGGGGGAAGACGACATTGGCGGTGGCGGTGCCGGCGCCGAGATACTGGCACAGGCGGCACCAGCAGGTGCGCGCGCCGAGCGGATCGGCTGCGATCGTGAACCGGACCGCTCCGCAGAGGCAGCCCGCTCCATGCGTCACGCAACCGTCTCCAGCAGCCCCTCGAACAGGCGGCGGCCATCGTCATTGCCGTGCGCGGCTTCGATCACGCGTTCCGGATGCGGCATCATGCCCAGCACGTTGCCGCCATCGTTGAGTATCCCCGCGATGTTGCGCGCCGAGCCGTTGACCGGCTCGGCATAGCGGAAGGCGACGCGGCCTTCGCCCTCGAGGCGATCGAGCGTCTCGGCGTCGGCGTTGAAATTGCCATCATGATGCGCGACCGGGAAGCGGACCGTTTCACCCTGCGCATAGCGCGCGGTGAAGGCGGACTGGCTGTTCTCGACGGTCAGCGCCACGTCGCGACAGACGAAGTCGAGTCCCTGGTTGCGCATCAGCGCACCCGGCAGCAGGCCGGCTTCGGTCAGGATCTGGAAGCCGTTGCAGATGCCGATCACCGGCACCCCGCGTCCGGCCGCCTCGACGATCGCGCGCATGATCGGCGAACGGGCCGCCATCGCGCCCGATCGCAGATAGTCGCCATAGGAAAAGCCGCCGGGGACCGCGATCAGGCCGATGCCGTCGGGCAACTCGGTCTCGCGATGCCAGAGCATTTCCGGCGCGCGGCCGGTCACGTCGCGAATGGCGACGGCGAGGTCACGATCGCAATTGGACCCGGGGAAGACGATGACCGCGCTTTTCATGATGTCGGCTCCCGCGCTCAGGCCCGCTCGATGCGGAAATTCTCGATCACCGTATTGGCGAGCAGCTTGCGGCACATCGCCTCGAGATCGGCATCGCTGACGCCCTCGTCATGGTCGAGTTCGATCAGCTTGCCCGCGCGCACGTCGTTGACGCCGGAAAAGCCGAGCGAGCCGAGCGCATTGTGGATCGCCTTGCCCTGGGGATCGAGAACGCCACCCTTAAGGGTGACATAGACGCGGGTCTTCATCGCGGCCTCTTGGTTGGAGATTTTCCGGCCCTATGGCCCCGATGAGGGCGAGGGGCAAGGGGCCCCGGACGTTATTCGAGCATTTCGCGCAGTGCAGGGCTCAGCAACTCCGTGTCTGCGACGATCCGCGCGGCCAGCGCCTCGCGCTCGGCCAGGCGCAGGCCGGCGTCGGGACCCAGCACGGTCAGCGCGGTGGCCCAGGCATCGGCATAGGCGGCTTTGTCGTGCAGGACCGAAACCGAGCGCACGCCGTTGACGATCGGCGATCCGGTCGCGGGATCGAGCATGTGGTTGCCCCGGCGATAATTGCCCGACGTTGCTACCGCCATGCCGTGCAGCGCGATCCGCAGCGGCGGCACCGGCAGGCCGGGGGGCGCTTCGAGATCGACCCACCAGGGCTGTCCGTCCGGGCGGACTCCGCAGCCGACCAGTTCGCCGCCGATCTCGACCAGCATATGCGTCACACCCTCCTGCGCCAGCCGGTCGGCGACGGCATCGACCGCATGGCCCTTGGCGACGCCAGAAAAGTCGAGCGCCAGTCCGCCCGGTTGCACGATCCGTCCGCCGGCATAGGGCAGGCGTTTCCAACCAGCGCAGCGGAGGGCGTCGGTAACGCTCGTCGGCTCGTCTGCGGGTTCCGCGGGTCCGAAGCCGGCGAGGTCGACCAGCCGGCCCATGGTGGGATCGAACGCCCCATCGCTGCGCCGGGCGACGTCGAGGGCCACGTCCAGCACGGTGCGAAAGTCGGCAGGCAGCCGAAGCTCGGTGCCCTGGGGGGCACGATTGAACGCGCTGATCAGGGAGTCGTCACGCCATTGACTCATCTCGACGATGATCCGGTCGAGCGTCTCCTTGACCGCTGCGCCGACCTCTGTCGGCGCGAGTCCGACCGGCGCGGCGTATCGGACCGACCACATCGTTCCCATCGTCTCACCCGACAACAGGACGACGGGCTGCCCCGGATCGACGTTTCGCAGGGCGTCGCTGTCGATCCGGGCGGGCAGGGCGATGCGCAGGCTCAGGGCAGCAGCACCTCGACGGTGGTGGTGTAGGACAAGCGGCGGCTCGTCGCGCGGGGGGCGGTGGGCTTGTCGTCGGTCGCCGTTGCGTTGATCCAGTACATGCCCGGCTCGGGCCAGTCGACCTTCGCGACCCCGTCTGCGCCGGTGACGATCTCGCGCGCGCCATCGTCGTTGCGATAACGCTTGCCGCCCGGAACCACGCTGAGCTTGAGGCCGGCGGCCGGCTTTCCGTCGATCAGGAAGCGGAAGCTCGCCGGCTCGCCGACGACCAGTTCGTCGGGATGGGTGATCGGCTGAAACTCGATGCCAGCCCCGCTGGGCTTGAAGATGGCGTCGCTCGGCTGATTGGCGGTAACGTAGATCTCGTTGCGGGCGATCATCTGCGTCAGCTTGACGTCCGTCGCATTGGCCGGGATGTCATCGACCGACTGGACCGGAGGCCGTTGCGGTGCTGCGCCCGGTGCTGCGGGCATTCCTGGGCCACCGGCACCGGGACCCCGAGGCCGTCCTCCGACGCGGACTTCCTCGCCATCGATCTTGAAGCTGCCGGTCACGCTGTTGGTATAGGTGCCGATCTTCCACGTGCCCGGCTTATCGAGCTTGACGTCGAACACCGAGCGATAGCGGCCCGTCGCCGCGTTCTCGATCTTTGCCTCGGAGCCATCGGGCGCCCAGGCCTTGACGCCCTCAAGGCGCATGGGCTGATGATCGGCGAAGAACAGGTCGTTCGATGCAGCAGCATCTACCGTTACCCAATTGTTCGTCCCCGAAAAGACGGTCGCGTTCGGGACCATCCATTGCCGGTGCGCCGAAGCGAGTGACGGCAGCGCGACCAGAAGGGCTGCGGTCAGGAAGCGGGTCGTGTTACGCATGGTCGGTCCTTTCAGCGGGCGGCGAGGGTGACGGCGCCGAGCTCGGTCTTGCCGGATGCGCGGGCGGGCTTGGCGGGCAGGGTGATCGGCAGCGTCACCAGTTCGCGCCCGCCCGTTTCGCGGGCTGCCTCGACGTTGAGCGTGTAGCTGCCGGGGCGGACGTCATCGGGTATCGCGACCGTGTAATTGCCGGGTGCGCGGGTGGCGCCGCTGACGCCGTCGGCGGGCATGGTCATGCTTTTGCCGCCCTTGCGCCACCAGGCGCGCAGGTCCGACAGCCATTTGGTGCCGGGCTCGCCGCTGTTCTTCTTGACCTGATACCAGAGCGACAAAGTGCGGATGGGGCCGCCACCGACCGGTTCGAGCCAGATGGCGACATAGGGCCTGTGATATTCGGCGACCTTGAGCTGCGGCACCGAGACGGTGACCGTTCCGGCGGCAAAGGCCGGGGCTGCGATGGTGGAGCCGAGCAGAAGCAGGGGCGTGGCGCGCATGGCGTATCCTCAATGAACGAAGAACAGGATGATCAGGAGCGGCGCGATCAGGCCCAGGCCGACGAGGGGCCAGGTCGAACGGCGCGGCTTGGCGTGCATGTAGAGGAGCATCAGGCCGGTCAGCGTGAACAGGACGCAGGCGATGGCGAAGATGTCGATGAACCAGCTCCACACGCCGCCGGCGTTGCGGCCCTTGTGCAGGTCGTTCGCCCAGCTGATCCAGCCGCGGTCGGTCAGCTCTCCGCTGATCGCGCCGGTCGTCGTGTCGATGCTGACCCAGGCGTCGCCGCCCGGACGGGGAAGAGCGACATAGACCTCGCCGTCCGACCATTCGGCGGGTTTCCCGCTCGGGTCGAGATTCAGCCGATCGTCGATGAAGGATGCGACGCGGGCGGGGAGGGGAGCGTCGGCGCGCGCCGGTCGGGCGAGGCTCGACAGCAGGGGCGCGGGCAACTGGCCCGAGAGCGTGCTGGTGGTCGGCGAAGCGCTGATCGTGGCGGCGTGGTTCAAGGTGAAACCGGTCGCTGCGAACAACAGCATGCCGATCAGCGACACCGCCGCACTCATCCAGTGCCAGTTGTGGAACTGCTTCAGCCACCAGCCAC
Source organism: Rhizorhabdus antheiae (assembly GCF_049889055.1). Lineage (NCBI taxonomy): Bacteria > Pseudomonadati > Pseudomonadota > Alphaproteobacteria > Sphingomonadales > Rhizorhabdaceae > Rhizorhabdus > Rhizorhabdus antheiae. Next base: position 407,726 of record NZ_JBLTWO010000002.1, read on the forward strand.
GCGAGCGATACCAAGGCTTGGATGCCGGGCGTGGCTTCGGTTCAGGACGCGCTTTGGGAGCGTTCATGGGAATGTCGACTGGACTGTTCACCGAATCCGGCTAGCCCGATCGATTCGGCAGTGCAATAGCTAATGCGAACCAGTCGCATTAATTTCAATTCTGAAATATGGCGCCGCGACCAGTTCGGCGGCGGCGCCATGAGATTCAGAAGCTCTTGCGCAACTCGACGCCAATGATGCGCGGTTCGTTGATCATGCCGGTCAGATTGTTGAAGTCGATCGCGCTGACGCTGCGGATCTGGTTGGTGATGTTTCGCGCGAAGGCCGCGACTTCCCACTGCGCATCCGCCTTGTACCCCACGCGCAGGCCGCCCTCGAGCAGCGACCGCCCTCGGAATTCGAGCGCTTCGTAGAGGAAGTAGTTAACCCGGCTGCGATAGGCCCAGTCGGTATAGGCATAGATTTCGCCACCGCTGACCGGGATCGAATAGCGTGCGGTCACGTTGGCGACGTAGCGCGGCGCTTGTGGCAGATCATTGCCGTCGATGATGGCAAGCCCCCCGGCGTTGAGCGGATCGGTGACGGTGCACAGCGATCCGCAGGGCGCGACGGCGATGGACTTGTCGCGAATCTCGGTGAAGTTCCAGCTGCCGCCGGCAGTCAGCACAAACTGGCTGCTCGGCCGCAATTCCAGCGTCGTCTCCAGGCCGTAGCCGACCGCCTTGTCGGCGTTCAGCAACCGCGCCGAATTGACCGCACCACCGACCGCCGTCAGCTGCAGGTCCTTGGTACGGTACCAATAGCCGTCGATGTCGAAGGTGAAGAGCCCGCCGGCCAGCGCGCCCTTGAAACCGGCTTCGCCCGAGATCGTCGTCTGCTTGCGCGCGATCGAGGGCGTGCTGAAGAAGGTTACGCGATCCTGGATAGCCGGGCCGAGATAGCCCGTGGCGAAACGGGCATAGGCGTTGATGTCGGGGGTGATCGCATAGGTCGCGCTGGCGTCCCAACTGACATTGCTCGCCTTTACCCGGTTGGTCAGCGGCAGGGAAACCGCGATCAACTGCGACGCGACGCTGGACGCCGCGAGCGCTGGATCGAGCGCGATCGTGTCGCGCTTCTTGTCGTGCGAGTAGCGGATGCCGGCGCGCAGGGTGAGGGCGTCGCTCGCCTTATATTCGCCCGAGGCGAACAGGCCGATATTCCGGTTCTTGTTGTCGTGCAGGATATTGCTGACGCGCGTGCCGGTGCCGTCATAGGCATATTCGCTATAGTCGAGATTCTGGTCGAAATAATAAGCGCCGACCTGATAGCGGAAACCGCCCAGATCCTCGCTGGCGAAGCGCAGTTCCTGGCTGAATTCCTTGGGCTTGGTGCGCCCCCCGGTGTTCACCGGGAACAGCGCCACGCCCAGGCCGAGCGCCGGGAAGCCATAGGTCGCGGCGCCATCGATATCGCCGGTGCTCTCGACATTGGCCTTCTCATAGGCGGTGGTCGAGAACAGCGTGCCGACGCCGTCGATCGCCCATTCCAACCGGGCATTGGCGCCGAATTGCTTGAGATCCTGGCTGGTCAGGCCGTCCAGCGAAACCCGGTCCTTCTTGAAGCCTGCCGAGAAGCGATTGCTGCCCTGCTGGAAAAGGCCGGCGCGGAAGACGCGCGGCGTGCCGTCCAGATCGCGCCCATGGACGTTGAAGAGGGCGCTGAACCCGCCCGATTCATAGCCCAGCTGGAAACGGCCGGCGAGGTCGCGATAGCCTTCGAGCTTACGGTCGGCGAGGGTCGGGGAGGCGGTGTTGGTGACCCAGTCGTCGCGGCGCTGCAGCAGCCCCGAAGCGCGGAAGTTGAGGCCTTCGCCGATGGGGCCGGTGATCGCGGCCTCGGCATTGACGGTGTTGTACGTGCCCCAGCTGATGCTGCCGTAACCGCCGAACGTGTCGCTCGGCTTGGCCGAATTGAGCTTGACCACGCCGGCCGGGGTGTTGCGGCCGAACAATGTGCCCTGCGGGCCGCGCAACACTTCGACGCTGGCCAGGTCGAACACCGGGAAGCTCTTGAGCATCGGGTTTTCGAGCGCGACGTCGTCATAGACCACCGAGACCGGCTGGGCGGCGTTGGGGTCGAAATCGGTGTTGCCGAGACCGCGGATGTAGAAGCGCGGGAAGGTGCGTCCGAACGAACTTTCGATCTGCAGGCTCGGCGTGCGGGCCGACAGGAAGCGGATGTCGAGGCCGCTGGAGTTGATCACCGCGAGCTTTTCGCCGCCGATCGCGGTCACCGCGACGGGCACGTCCTTGATATTCTCTGCGCGGCGGGTGGCCGTGACGACGATCTCGGCGCTGTCCGCGCCTTCATCGGCGGCCGCTTGTGCAGAGGCCTGCGAGGAGAGCGAGGGGAGAAGCATCGCGCTGGCGAGCAGTGCGAGCCGAATGGACATCGAACGATCGGTAGACATGGTGGCAAACCCCTTTTGCTGGCCCACGCCCTCTCTGCGGACTTTATGTTTGAGGCAGCGCTATCAGCCGGGTGGCCGCCGTCAACGGATGGCGCTGACATCGGCGTCAGCGACGCGATTATTGGGCGGGGCGTTGCCGCGAAAGCACAGGGGGAAGGCGCTACCAGGCTCGTCAGGTGGGCCATGGCAAAGAAAAGCCCCGGTCTCCTGTCGGAGCCGGGGCTGTCCGGTTTGGTTGCTGGCGGCTTCGCTTACTGGTCGAGGAAGCTGCGCATCTTGCGGCTGCGGCTCGGATGCTTGAGCTTGCGCAGCGCCTTCGCCTCGATCTGGCGGATACGTTCGCGGGTGACCGAGAATTGCTGGCCGACCTCTTCGAGCGTGTGATCGGTGTTCATGCCGATGCCGAAGCGCATGCGCAGCACGCGTTCTTCGCGCGGGGTCAGGCTGGCGAGAACGCGGGTCACCGTTTCCTTGAGGTTCGCCTGGATCGCGGCGTCCACCGGGATGATCGCATTCTTGTCCTCGATGAAGTCGCCGAGATGGCTGTCTTCCTCGTCGCCGATCGGGGTTTCGAGGCTGATCGGCTCCTTGGCGATCTTCATCACCTTGCGGACCTTCTCGAGCGGCATCGACAGACGCTCGGCCAGCTCCTCCGGGGTCGGCTCGCGGCCGATCTCGTGGAGGATCTGACGGCTCGTGCGGACCAGCTTGTTGATCGTTTCGATCATATGGACCGGGATGCGGATGGTCCGCGCCTGATCGGCGATCGAGCGGGTGATCGCCTGCCGGATCCACCAGGTCGCATAGGTCGAGAATTTGTAGCCACGGCGATATTCGAACTTATCGACGGCCTTCATCAGGCCGATATTGCCCTCCTGGATGAGATCCAGAAACTGCAGGCCGCGGTTGGTATATTTCTTGGCGATCGAGATCACGAGCCGCAGGTTCGCCTCGACCATTTCCTTCTTGGCGATGCGCGCCTCGCGCTCGCCCTTCTGGACCATGTTGACGATGCGGCGGAACTCGCTCAGCGCCATGCCGGTCGACTGCGCGATCTCGGAAATCTCATTGCGGATACGCTCTACCGCACCGGCTTCCTGGCCCGCGAAGGCCGCCCACTTCTTGTCGATCCTGGCGACGCGCTCGAGCCAGCCATCCTCGAGCTCATGGTTGATGTAGGATTCGAGGAAGTCGCGGCGGGGCACCTTGTGGCGCTCGGCCAGGCGCAGCATCTGCCCGCCCAGCGTCGTCAGGCGACGGTTGAATGAGTAAAGCTGGTCGACCAGATATTCGATCTTGGCGCCGTGGAACTGGACGCTCTCGACCTCGGCGGTCAGCTGCTCGCGCAGCGACTGGTAGCGCTCTTCCTCCGCCGCCGGGAAATCGTCGCCGACGCTGAGCGCGGCGACGCGGGCTTCCTGCACCTGCGAGAAGGTCTTGTAGAGATCGGTGATGGCCGCGAACCGCTCGAGCGCCATTGGCTTGAGCTGCTCTTCCATCTGCGCGAGGCTGAGGGTGTTGTCCTCGTCCTCTTCTTCCGCCGGCCGAGGAGTGCGACGCTCGGTCATCGACTCCTCGTCTTCGTCGCTCGCCTGCTCTTCCTCGGGCTCGTCCTCTTCCTTGAAGGTCGGTCCGGTCGTCTCGGCGGAAATCTCACCGTCGGCTTCTTCGTTCTCGACCTGCTCGGCGGTCGGGCCCTTCGACAGCATGGCGTCGAGATCGAGGATCTCGCGCAGCTGCATCGTGCCTTCGTTGAGCGCGTTCGACCAGTCGATGATCGCGTTGAAGGTGATCGGGCTTTCGCACAGGCCGAGGATCATCGTGTCGCGGCCGGCCTCGATCCGCTTCGCGATGGCGATTTCACCCTCGCGGCTCAGCAGCTCGACTGCCCCCATTTCGCGCAGATACATGCGCACCGGGTCATCGGTACGGTCGACCGTTTCCTTCTTGGCGGTCGAGGTGAGGGCCGGGCCGGTATCGCCTTCCTCGGACGCGGCAGCCTCGTCGATATTATCCTCTTCCGGCTGCTCGTCTTCGCCGGCATCCTCATTCTCGACGATGTTGACGCCCATCTCGTTGAGGGCCGACATCACGTCCTCGAGCTGGTCGGAGGTCATCTGATCCTGCGGCAGCGCCTCGTTGAGCTGCTCATAGGTGATGTAGCCCTTGCGCTTGGCGCGCGCGATCAGCTTCTTGATCGAGCCCTCGTTGAGGTCGATGAGCGGGGCGTCGCCGTCGATCCGATCGCCACCATCGCTCCCGTTCGTCTTCGCCATCTAAGACCAGCCCTCGTTCGATACAGACCGGATACCCGGCCATAAATAGGTTAAGCGTCCTCGCCGTCCTCGCCTTGGGCGAGATCGGTTAGAACGCGTCGGGCTTCGGCGAGTGCCTCGCGCAGCCTCTGCTGCTCCGACCACTGCGCCTCGCTCGTCTCTATGCTAAACCTGTCGGTCGCCTCGCGCAGCGCGGTATCCAGCATCGGGATGGCCGCAAGGGCGTCGATCATGGCCGACAGGTTTTGCACGGCACGATTATACTCGGCATTGCCGCGTAAAAAGGAAAAGGCAAGAGTGTTCGTAGCCTTGAGCTCCTCGATCACCGCCCCAAGACCCGCTTCGACCAATATGGTTTCGAGTCGATCCTTTTCAAGAACGCCCTCCGAAAAGCTGGCATCGAAGGCCGCTGCGCGCAGAGCGTCGAGCTTGGGATCGTCGAGGGGCAAGGCGGCTACCGTCTCGATCTTTTCCGCCATCACCTCCGGATATCGCAGCAGACCGGCCATCGCGGCCCGGATCACGCCGCGATTGAGGCCGGCGCGAGCGATGGCTCGGGCGGCATCCGATGGCGGCAGGACTTCCGGTTTCCAGGGCTGTCCCGACCGGCGCTGCTGCCGGGGCTGGAAGGGGCGACCGAACTGGCGCCGGGCGGGCGCGAAGCGTTCGTCGAAGCGGCGGCGAAACTCGGCCTGATATTGCTCGCGGACATCGCGGTCCTGGATCGTGGCCGCCAGATCGCCGAGGCGCTTCCTCAGGCCGGCCTTCGCCTCGGGGGTGTCGAGCGGTTGGGCATCGAGTTCGGCGCGCCAGACCAGTTCGTCGAGGCTGATCGTCTCGCCGAGCAGCTGTTCGACCGCGCGCGCGCCGCCCGCCTTGACGAGGTCGTCGGGGTCCTGTCCGCCGGGCAGCAGCGCGAAGCGCAGAGTGCGCCCCGGCACGACCATCGGCAGCGCGCGGTGCGCCGCACGTACGGCGGCCTTCTGTCCGGCCTTGTCTCCGTCGAAACAGAGAATCGGTGTTTCGGCCATCCGCCACAGCCGTTCGAGCTGCATTTCGGTCAGCGCGGTCCCGAGCGGCGCGACCGCTTCGTCGATCCCGGCCTTGGCCAGGGCGATGACATCCATATAGCCCTCGACGGCGATCACGCGCCCGGCCTTGCGCGCCGCGCCGCCGGCCCGGTCGATATTGAACAGCGTCCGGCCCTTGTCGAACAGGGGGGTGTCCGGAGAGTTCAGATATTTGGGCTCGCCCTGGTCCAATATGCGCCCGCCAAAGGCGATGACCCGGCCGCGCGCGTCGCGGATCGGAATCATAAGCCGGCCGCGAAAGCGGTCATAGGGCTCCTTGCCCTCGACCGAGATCAGCATGCCGCATTCGATAAGTTGCTCGTCGCCGAAGCTCTTGAGAGCGGCCCTCAGGCGTCCGCGAGTGTCGGGCGCGAAGCCCATGCCAAACGCCTTGGCGAGCGATGCACTGATCCCGCGGCGCTCAAGATAGGTGCGTGCGGCGGTCCCGTCGATGCCGCCCAACTGCTCCTCGAACCAGTTGGCGGCGGCCTGCATGACGTCGTGGAGACCCGCCTGCCGCTCGTTGCGCTGGGCGGCGCGCGGATCGGGCGCGGGCACCTCCATGCCCGCACTCCCGGCGAGTTCCTTGACCGCATCGATGAAGCTGAGGCCCTTGGCCTCGGTCAGGAATCGGATCGCGTCGCCATGCGCGCCGCAGCCGAAACAGTGGTAGAAGCCCTTGTCGTCGTTGACGTAGAAGCTCGGGCTCTTCTCGTCATGAAATGGGCAGCAGGCCTTATACTCGCGCCCCGCCTTGACGAGCTTTACCGAGCGCCCGATCAGCGTCGACAGCGTGACCCGACCGCGCAGTTCGTCGAGAAATTGCGGCGAAAGCGACATGGTCGGTCAGACCGGCTTCGACAGGGCAGGGCGGCGAGCGCCCTCTGCCGGCGCTATCACCCCGCCAACCGGGCCTTCACGAGGCCGCTTGCCTTGCCCATGTCCATCTGGCCGGCGAAGCGCTCCTTCAGCGCGGCCATCACGCGGCCCATGTCCTTGACCGAGGATGCGTCGAGTTCGGCCGCTAGCGCGTCGATCGCGGCGCGGGCCTCGTCCTCGCTCATCTGGCGCGGCAGGAAGCGCTCGATCACCTCGACCTCGGCCGCTTCGGCGGCGGCGAGTTCCGGACGGTTGCCCTTCTCGTACATCTCGATGGATTCGCGGCGCTGCTTGATCATCTTCTGCAGCACTTCGGTGATCAGCAGATCGTCATCGGGAAGGGTGGCAGCGGTCCGCAGCTCGATGTCGCGGTTCTTGATGGTCGACTGGATCAGGCGGATTGCCGCCGTCGTGGTCGTGTCGCGCGCCTTCATGGCGACGACGAGAGCCGCCTTGATATCGTCTCGAATCATGGGGTGCACCAAAGCTGGTTCCGGAAAGGAGGTCGCCTAGCACAGAGAAAGTTATTTTAATAGAATTGACCCTGTGGTGTGGGGCCCCTAGTTACGCCGCCGTTTGCCCGCCGACCCAAGCCCAAAGGAGAGCCCTAGTGGCCCAGCCCGATCACGCGCGTCCGATACCCCCCGAGGGAGCCACGGGCGTCCTAGTATTGGGCGATGGCACCGTCATATGGGGCAGGGGCTTCGGCGCCGAGGGCGATGCCGTCGGTGAAGTCTGCTTCAACACCGCGATGACCGGCTATCAGGAGGTGATGACCGATCCCTCCTATGCCGGGCAGATCATCACCTTCACCTTCCCGCATATCGGCAATGTCGGCACCAATGCCGAGGATGTCGAAGCGACCAACCCCCACGCCCTGGGCATGATCGTTCGGGAGGATGTCACCGGGCAGGCCAATTTCCGAGCCACGCAGCACCTCGACAGCTGGCTGCGCCAGAACGGGCGGATCGGCATCTCCGGCGTCGATACCCGCGCCCTGACCCGGCTGATCCGCATCCAGGGCGCCCCCAATGGTGTGATTGCCCACAATGCCGAGGGTCGCTTCGACATCGATGCGCTGATCGCCAAGGCACGCGCCTGGCCGGGGCTGGAAGGCATGGACCTCGCGAAGCAGGTCGCGACCACCCAGACCTACACGTGGAATGACGGCCTGTGGGCGATCAGGGAGGGCTATGCGGTCGATGCGGCCGCCGCCGACGCGCCGCACGTCGTCGCGATCGACTTCGGCCTGAAGCGCAACATCCTGCGCAACCTGGTCGCGGCCGGCGCGCGGGTGACAGTGGTTCCGGCGACCGCCAGTTTCGAAGAGGTGATGTCGCACGAGCCGGACGGGGTGTTCCTTTCCAACGGTCCCGGCGATCCCGCCGCCACCGGCGAATATGCGGTGCCCGTGATCCGTCAGCTGCTCGAAACCGGCAAGCCGCTGTTCGGTATCTGCCTGGGGCATCAGATGCTTGGCCTCGCCGTGGGCGCGCGCACCTACAAGATGCATCAGGGGCATCGCGGCGCCAATCATCCGGTCAAGCGCAACGACGACGGCCGCGTCGAGATCACCTCGATGAACCATGGCTTCGCGGTCGACACCGAAAGCCTCCCGGTCAATGTCGAGCCGACCCATGTCTCTCTGTTCGACGGCAGCCTTGCCGGTCTTCGCCTGACCGACAAGCCGGCGTTCAGCGTCCAGTACCATCCCGAAGCAAGCCCCGGCCCGCAGGACAGCCATTATCTGTTCCAGCAGTTCGTCGGTCAGTTGAAGAAGAGCGCCTGATGCCCAAGCGTACCGACATCAAATCGATCCTGATCATCGGCGCCGGGCCGATCGTCATCGGCCAGGCCTGCGAGTTCGACTATTCGGGCACCCAGGCATGCAAGGCGCTCCGCGAGGAAGGCTATCGCATCATATTGGTCAACTCCAATCCGGCCACGATCATGACCGATCCGGACATGGCGGATGCGACCTATGTCGAGCCCATCACGCCCGAGATCGTCGCCAAGATCATCGAGAAGGAGCGGCCCGACGCGGTCCTGCCGACGATGGGCGGACAGACCGCGCTCAACACGGCTCTCGCGCTGTTCAATGACGGCACGCTCGAAAAATATGGCTGCCAGATGATCGGGGCAGACGCCGAGGCCATCGACAAGGCCGAGGACCGCATGAAGTTCCGCCAGGCGATGGACAAGATCGGGCTCGAGAGCCCGCGCTCGGACGTCGCGCATACGCTCGAGGAGGCGCTCCGCATTCTCGATTATGTCGGCCTGCCGACGATCATCCGCCCGAGCTTCACCATGGGCGGCACCGGCGGCGGCATCGCCTATAACAAGGACGAATTCGTCAAGATCGTCACCGGCGGCCTCGACGCCTCGCCGACCACCGAAGTCCTGATCGAGGAATCGGTCCTGGGCTGGAAGGAGTATGAGATGGAGGTCGTGCGGGATCGCAACGACAACGCCATCATCGTCTGCTCGATCGAGAATGTCGATCCGATGGGGGTCCATACCGGCGACTCGATCACGGTCGCTCCGGCGCTGACGCTCACCGACAAGGAATATCAGATCATGCGCAACGCCTCGCTGGCGGTGCTGCGTGAGATCGGTGTCGAGACGGGCGGTTCCAACGTCCAGTTCGCGGTCAACCCCGCCGACGGTCGCCTCGTCGTGATCGAGATGAACCCCCGCGTGTCGCGCTCCTCGGCGCTCGCGTCGAAGGCGACGGGTTTCCCGATCGCCAAAGTCGCCGCCAAGCTGGCGGTCGGCTACACGCTCGACGAGATCATGAACGACATCACCGGGGCGACCCCGGCTTCGTTCGAACCGACGATCGACTATGTCGTCACCAAGATCCCGCGCTTCGCCTTCGAGAAGTTCAAGGGCGCCGAGCCGCTGCTCTCGACCGCGATGAAATCGGTCGGCGAGACGATGGCGATCGGCCGCAATATCCATGAGTCGATGCAGAAGGCCTTGCGCGGCCTCGAAACCGGTCTGTCGGGCTTCAACATCGTCGATCAGCTCAAGGGCGCGCCCAAGTCGGTGATTGCCGAGGAACTGGCGCGGCCGACTCCGGACCGCCTTCTGGTTGCTGCCCAGGCGCTGCGTGAAGGTTTTACCGTCGACGAGATCCACCGCATCGCCAAGTTCGAACCCTGGTTCATCGAGCGTCTGGCCGAGATCGTCGCCGCCGAACAGGAAGTGTGCCGCAACGGCCTGCCGCAGGACGCGGCCGGCATGCGCCGCCTCAAGTCGATGGGCTTCTCCGACAAGCGGCTCGCCTGGCTGGCGCTGCAGTCGGCCAATCTGGCGGGCATGGCGCGCGAGCAGGCGCGTGGATCGGGCATCGTCCATGATGTCGCAAAGGCACTGACCGGCGGCATCACCGAGAAGGAAGTGCGCGCGCATCGCCACAAGCTGGGCGTGCGTCCGGTCTACAAGCGGATCGACACCTGCGCGGCCGAATTCGAAGCCAAGACGCCCTATATGTACTCGACTTATGAGGCGCCGAGCTTCGGCGAGCCCGAGTGCGAGAGCCAGCCGACCGATCGTGAGAAGATCGTGATTCTGGGCGGCGGTCCGAACCGGATCGGGCAGGGGATCGAGTTCGACTATTGCTGCTGCCACGCCTGCTTCGCGCTGGAAGAGGCGGGCTATGAGACGATCATGGTCAACTGCAATCCCGAGACGGTCTCGACCGACTATGACACGTCGGACCGCCTCTATTTCGAGCCGCTGACGGCCGAGGACGTGCTCGAAATCCTCCATGTCGAGCAGTCGCGTGGCACGCTCAAGGGCGTAATCGTCCAGTTCGGCGGGCAGACCCCGCTCAAGCTGGCGCAGGAACTGGAGGATGCGGGCATCCCGATCCTCGGCACCAGCCCCGATGCGATCGACCTTGCCGAGGATCGCGAGCGTTTCGCGGCGCTGGTCTCCGATCTCGGCCTGCGGCAGCCGCGCAACGGCATCGCGCGCAGCCGCGAGGAGGCCCTCGTGGTCGCCGAGCGGGTTGGCTACCCGGTCCTGATGCGTCCGTCCTATGTGCTCGGCGGGCGCGCGATGGAGATCGTCGAGGATCCCGCGCAGCTCGAACAGTATATCACGACTGCGGTACAAGTGTCTGGTGATTCACCGGTTTTGATCGATCAATATCTGCGCGATGCGGTCGAGGTCGACGTCGACGCGATCTGCGACGGGGACGATGTCGTCGTTGCGGGCGTGCTTCAGCATATTGAGGAAGCCGGGGTCCATTCGGGCGACAGCGCCTGCACCCTGCCGCCCTATAATCTGGCGCAGGACATCATCGACGAAATCCGCCGCCAGACCGATGCGCTCGCACGGGCGCTGCACGTGCGTGGACTGATGAACGTCCAGTTCGCAGTCAAGGACGGTGCGGTCTATCTGATCGAGGTCAACCCGCGCGCCAGCCGCACGGTGCCGTTCGTCGCCAAGGCGATCGGCCAGCCCATCGCCAAGATCGCCGCGCGCGTCATGGCGGGCGAAAAGCTCGCTACGCTGCCGACGATCAATCTCGATGTCGGCCATATTGCCGTGAAGGAAGCCGTCTTCCCCTTCGCCCGCTTCCCCGGTGTCGATCCGGTGCTCAGTCCGGAAATGAAGTCGACTGGCGAAGTCATGGGAATCGATAGCGATTTCGGGACAGCTTTTGCCAAGGCTCAGCTTGGCGCTGGCACCAAATTGCCGCTCGCCGGAACGGCTTTCGTATCGGTCAAGGACAGCGACAAGAAGCATATCCTGCCGGCGGTGCGGAAGCTGATCGAGATGGGCTTCACCATCCTCGCCACGGGGGGAACTGCCAAGTTCCTCAGCGACGAGGGCCTTTCGATCGAGACCGTCCTCAAGATGCGCGAGGGACGGCCGAACATCGTCGACCGGATCGTCGATCGCGACGTCGACCTGATCTTCAACACCACCGAGGGCTGGCAGTCGCTGCTGGACTCGAAGGCGATCAGGACTTCGGCGCTCTACGGGCGCGTGCCCTACTTCACCACGGCGGCGGCCAGCGTCGCGGCGGCAGAGGCAATTGGCGCATTGCGGGAGCGCAAGCTTGAAGTGCGATCACTTCAATCCTATTATTCCGCTTCGCACGCCTGATCCCTGCAGCGGTGGAGTTCAGTGCGGGCGGCCCGACCGGGGTCGTCCGGCGGCGATATTTTGATGAAGGATTTTGAGTACGATGGCGGGCGTTGATAAGTTGCCGATGCTGGCAGAGGGGCAGAAGATGCTCGAGCAAGAGCTCATGCGCCTCAAAGCCGAGCGGCCGCTCATCATCGATGCGATCGAGGAGGCGCGCGCGCATGGAGACCTCTCCGAAAACGCCGAATATCACGCCGCCAAGGAGCGCCAGGGCCAGATCGAGGCATCGATTGCCGACATCGAGGACCGTCTCAGCCGTGCGCAGGTGATCGATCCGACGACGCTGTCGGGCGACAAGATCGTGTTCGGTGCTACCGTGACCCTGCTCGACGACGACGAGAAGCCCGTGCGCTATCAGATCGTCGGACAGACCGAGGCGGATGCCAAGACGGGCAAGATCTCCTACAACTCGCCGCTCGGCCGCGCCCTGATCGGCAAGAGGGTCGACGACGAAGTCGAAGTGACCGTCCCGTCGGGTGACCGCTTCTATCTCGTCTCGAAAATCGAGTTCATCTGATCGGGCGCCGGTCGTGACGGTTCCGGCGGCGCGGGCGACCAATGCCATAGCGCTGCTGACCTGTGCGGTTTTCCTGCTTTCCCTGCTGGCGGGGAATGGTGAAGCGCTCGATTTGATGGCGGGGTTCGTCCCGGCGCGTTTTCTCGGTGTTCAGATCCCCGAAGCGCTGCCGGCGTGGATCACGCCGCTGACGGCGACGCTGCTTCATGGTGGATGGTTGCATCTGGCCTTCAACATGCTCATGCTGCTCTTCTGCGGCCGCATGGTCGAGGCCGTGCTCGGCATGCCCGGCTTCCTGCTCCTCTATCTCACCGGCGCTTACGCCGCCGCCTTCGGGCAATATCTGATCGATCCGGCAAGCCTCAGCCCGATGATCGGGGCGAGCGGCGCGATCTCGGCTGTGTTCGGCGCTTATGCGCTCCTGTTCGGGAAGCCCAGGCTGCTGCTCGGCCATCCGCGCGCGGCGCTTCTGGTCAATATAGTCTGGCTTGCCCTTGCCTGGGTCGGTGTGCAGTTCCTGATGGGCTTGGCTTTCTCCGGCATGGGCATGGCGATCGCAGTGGGTGCGCATGTCGGTGGGTTCGTCGCCGGTCTCGCAACCGCTCCGTTGTTCATGATCTATCGCAGAGGACAGGTTGGCTGAACGAAAAAGGGGCAGGCTCTCGCGAACCCACCCCTTTTCCGAATGCCTGCCGATGTGGCATCAGGGCAGATCGGGCTCGAGCAGCTTGTGCAGATGCACCACCACATATTTCATCTCGGCATCATCGACCGTCCGCTGCGCAGCGCTGCGCCAGGCCTTTTCCGCGGACTTATAGTCCTCGAAAAAGCCGACCACGTCGATCTTGCCGAGATCCTCGAAATCGAGCTTCTGGGGGTCCTTGACCCGGCCGCCGAACACCAGATGGATCTTGCTCATTTCCTATCTCCGTTGATCGTCCAAAAGACGAAGCCCGGCTCCTGCTCCTGTCGAATAATGGCGATGTTTTGAAGCATGATCCTCGCGCGTTGCATTGATATTAGCTACGCGACTTCATCATCGCAATCAGCCCGTCGATGCCCTTGCGCTGGATGATCGCATCGAAATCCTGGCCCTGGGTCACGGCCAGGTTGATGTTGGCGACCGTCAGATTGGTGACCTTGAATGTCGGTCCGACCTTGGCGACCGACCAGACTGCGCTGATCGGTGCGGCGCCGGGCTTCTGGACCTGGGTCACGACATTGAAGCCGCTGCCGGCGGGAGCGGTGCGGATCACCTTCATCGACGCATTGGCATAATCGTAGAGATTGTCCGAATAGGTGCCGATGATGAAGGTCGGTATCGCCGCCTTGTAAGCAGCCTTCTGCTCGGGCGTGATTTGATTGTTCCAACGGCGGATCAGGCGCTCGCCGATCGCGTCGATCGCGAAGTGCTGCGACAGAAGCTCGCGGAATTTGGAGCGCACCGCCGTCTTATTGCCGGTCTTCAGAACCGCGAAAGCCTCGGTGCCGAGCGAGGAAATGAAAGTGGCTGCATCCTGATTGGCGACGACGGCCGCCGTCGCGGGTGCGATCGGAGCCGCGACGCTGAGTACGCCTGCCAGGGCGACAGCGGCGGGCAAAAGAAACGTCTTCATTATTGGAACTCCATGGGCATCATAGCGCCTGTCCTGACCCGGAGATAGCGGGTCGAGCCTGAACGCGGTTTGAACTGTGACGGCTCCGCAAGGTTATGCGGAACTGTGGCAAGCACCGTCAGCTGCGCACTTTCTCGATCGCGGCTGATCCTGCGCTCTCGGCGACCTCTGCGATCGATCCGATCAACCGGCCGACCTGCTTGCCGGCAGCATCGGAATTGATGCCGAGCTCGCCAAGCTTTGCCTGACCGGCATCGCGTGCAGCGGTCACCGCCTCCTTGGCGCGGTCGGCGATCGTCTCGCCGATCGTACCGAGCAACTGCTCCTCCTGCCGGGTGCGCGGCAGCACCGCTCCGAGCACCGCGCCGACCGCCAGGCCGCCGACCAGGGCGGCAACGGGAAAGGCCTCAACCTTTTCGGCGGCCTTGTGCCCGGCCTCGCGCGCGACATCGGCCGTCTTGCGCAGCCGCTCTTCGGCAAAAGCGCGGGCTTCTGCTGCGCGGTCCCGTTTGGCGGAAGGCGACGCAGGGGCTTTCTTGCTGTTCGTCATGGCTTCTACTCCTTGGACCGGCTCTCACCGGAAGCTGAACTGTCGGATGATTGGAAACTCGCCGAGGCGCGTGCGGTTGCACCAGCCAGACGAAGAAGCAGTCGATGAAGCGGCAGCCGCAGCAGGACGAAGGTCAGCGCGATGGCCGCGGCCGCCGACCGCACCGGCCGGCGCCTTACCGTTTCGATCGCGCTGTTTGTCGCCCGCTGCGCATGATCGACGACGATGTCGGCGATGTCGGCAATCAGCGCCTGCGGATGCAACCGGGCCTGCGCCTCACCGACCGTGTCGACGAGCTGATTGCGGGCGGCATGGGCCTTCTGACGCACCTTTTCGAACAGTTCGTCGATCGGGCTGGTGAGCCTGGCTGCTTCGGCGAGGTCTTCATCCTCGGGGTCTTCTGCAACCAGCACGAGCTTTCGCACGCCCGCACGGATCGCAAGCAGTGCCACGCCCACGCCCAGCGCGACCGAGATCGCTGCACCGCCCAGCCGTCCGACCCAGGGGGTCAGGACGAAGGACAAAGTGACCAGAAAGGTGACCGCCGCCGCCTGGCCCATGATGGCTCCGACGAGCAGCAGCGCCGCCCCGGTTCGTGCACGCCCCAGCCGGCGGTAGAAATCGGTTCGTGCGAGAGCGATCTCGGCCTTGACCACCGCGCGACCGTCTTCGACGACGCGCGCGAGCACGGCGCCGATCGGCTCCTTGTCCTGTCGGTTGTCCTCCACCAGGGATCAGGGTGCCGGCGGAGTGTCGTCGGACGTACCGGTGACGTTCGTCTGCGAGGTTGCCTCTTCGCTGGGTGCAGCCGGAGCCGCGCCTGCCGATGGAGCGGCTTCCGCCTTGGGAACTGCAGTCGCTGCCTTGGGCTTCGGGGGCGAAGCCTTGCGGGCCGTCGCCTTGCGCGCAGGCTTGGCCGGAGCGTCGGAAACCGGCCCTGCAGCGGAAGCCGGGCTCTCTCCCGATGCGCCGTCATTGCCGGCCTTGGGCGTCAGGCCCGACTTCACGACGCGCGCCAGCACGAAACCCACGGCGGCTGCCGCTGCGATGGCGATCGCAGGCGAAGACCGCACCATGTTGCGGGCATCGTCGATCAGTTCGTCGGCATCCTTCTCGCGCAGATTGGACGCCAGGCCTTCGACGGCATCGGCGGCCTGGCGGATATAGCCGCCATATTGCTCGCCCAGCCGTTCGCTGACCTGCTCGGCCGCGTCGCCAACGAGGCTTGCGACATTGTCCAGTGCTTCCACGGCGCGGTCCTTGCCCTGAAGCGTATAATCCTTGACCTTCGAGCCCGCCTGTTCGGAGAAGCTCGCGGCGGTGTCCGCAAACGCCTTGCGGGCGCTTTCGAACGCAGTGCCGTTTCCGGTTTCGTCGGTCGCCATGTCGATCGCCTCCATCAAAACATATGGCCTAAGAACCAGATGGGACGGATTGCGTTCCTTTACCAGTCCCGAAACGACTTCATATTTGCCTAACGTGGGCGGCGCGGATAGAGCGCGGGCATCCTAACGTCCATCAGCAGAGGTACGCGCCAGCATGACCGCCATCGTCGACGTCCACGCCCGCCAGATCATCGACAGCCGGGGCAATCCCACGGTCGAAGTCGACATCACTCTCGAAGATGGCAGCTTCGGTCGTGCAGCCGTGCCTTCCGGTGCCTCGACGGGGGCATATGAAGCGGTCGAGAAGCGCGATGGCGACAAATCGCGCTGGTTGGGCAAGGGCGTCGAGACTGCGGTCGAAGCGGTCAACGGCGAGATTGCCGATGCGATCCTGGGGATGGAAGCCGAGGACCAGAGCGAGATCGACGCGCGGATGATCGAACTGGATGGCACTGCCAATAAGGGCCGCCTTGGTGCCAACGCGATCCTGGGCGCGAGCCTCGCGGTGGCCCGTGCGGCGGCGGACGCGCGCTCGCTGCCGCTCTACCGCTATGTCGGCGGTGTTTCGGCACAGGTTCTGCCGGTTCCGATGATGAACATCATCAACGGCGGCGCACATGCCGACAACCCAATCGACTTCCAGGAATTCATGATCATGCCGGTCGGCGCGGACAGTCTGCTCGACGCCGTGCGCTGCGGATCGGAGATCTTCCATACGCTCAAGAAAGCGCTGCACGACAAGGGCCTGGCCACGGCTGTTGGCGATGAGGGCGGCTTCGCGCCGAACCTGGCCTCCGCTCCTGATGCGCTCGACTTCATCATGCAGTCGATCGAAAAGGCCGGTTACAAGCCGGGCGAGGACGTCGTGCTCGCGCTCGACTGCGCCGCGACCGAGTTCTTCAAGGACGGCGTCTATGATTTTCATGGCGAGGGCGTGAAGCGTTCCCCAGAGGAAATGGCCGACTATCTCGCCGATCTTGTCGCCCGTTATCCGATCGTGTCGATCGAGGACGGCATGGGCGAAGACGATTTCGCCGGATGGAAGATCCTGACCGACAAGATCGGCAATCGTTGCCAGCTGGTCGGCGACGATCTGTTCGTGACCAATCCGAAGCGCCTTGCGCAGGGCATCAAGGACGGCCTCGCCAACTCGCTGCTGGTGAAGGTCAACCAGATCGGTACCCTGTCCGAAACACTCGAGGCGGTGAGCCTCGCCCAGCGTGCCGGTTACACGGCCGTCATGTCGCACCGCTCAGGCGAGACCGAGGATTCGACCATCGCCGATCTCGCGGTCGCCACCAACTGTGGCCAGATCAAGACCGGCAGCCTCGCGCGCTCGGACCGGTTGGCGAAGTACAACCAGCTGATCCGCATCGAGGAAGAGCTGGGCCCGGTCGCGGTCTATGCCGGCCGCTCGGCGATCAAGTCGCTCGGCTGATTTCCCGATCGCCCACTACGGGCGATCACGTAGTTGTTGAGACTTCTTTCCGGTCTAGCCTCGCCCTACCATTCCGACAGAATGAATGGGCGGGGCGTGGCTTTATGGACATCGGACGCTTTCAGGGTCTGATCGCGATACAGGAGGCGATCGCGCGCGAGGGCGGGGGGCTCTCCGCCGTGCTCGATGCCATCGTCCGCGAATTGTCGGTCATGCCGGCCGCCGATGGGGCGGTGATCGAACTGCTCGATGGCGACCAGCTGGTCTACGCCGCAGCGAGCGGTGCCTCCGCGGACCTGGTCGGGCTGCGATTAGGCCTCGATACCAGCCTGTCTGGGCTCAGCCTGCTCAGCGGCCAACCCCAGCGTTGCGAGGATTCGGAGCGCGATATGCGGGTCAATCGCGAGGCCTGCCGCCGCGTCGGCCTGCGCTCGATGATCGTCGTGCCGATCCCGCATCATGGGCGCTTTGTCGGAACGCTGAAATATCATGCGCCGACGGTTTCTGCCTTTTCAGAGGAGGATATGCTGGTAGCACATCTCCTTGTCGGTCCGATTGCCGTGGGCTTCAGCCGGATCGCGGAGGATGATGCGAACCGCGCGCGGAAGGAATTGCAGGACATCGTCCGCCTGAAGCAGCAGTTCGTTTCCACCGTCAGCCACGAATTGCGGACACCGCTGACCTCGATCTCGGGCGCGCTGGGGCTGCTCGCCAATGGTACGGCCGGTGAGTTGCCTGACACGGCGGCATCGCTGATCGACGTGGCGGCCCGCAATACGGGACGGCTGCGTCGTCTGGTCGACGATCTGCTCGATCTTGATCGCATGGATTCGGGGCAGTTCGAATATTATTTCGTCGATGCCGACATCGGCCTGCTGTTGCGCGATGTCGTTGCGCAAAATCTGCCCTATGCATCGCAGGCAGAGGTGAAACTGGGCCTGGATGTTCCATCCGACACCGTCCGCACGCGTACCGACCCCGACCGACTGTTTCAGGCGATCACCAATCTGGTGTCTAACGCGGCGAAATTTTCACCGGCCGGGGAGGTTGTGCGCGTGTCACTGCGCGCCGATAGCCGCACGCTCGTAATACGGGTCAGCGACAACGGTCCGGGCATTCCGGAGGAGTTTCGCACCCGCCTGTTCGATCGCTTCGCGCAGTCCGCCCATACGCGCGGGCTCAGCCGGCAGCCCGGAACTGGGCTGGGACTCGCGATCGCTCGGACCATCGTGACGCAACTGGGCGGGACGCTACGGCTCGATGAAGCGCAAACCAAGGGAGCTTGCTTCGAGATACAGCTCCCCCTCGTAGCGTCCGCGGGAACCGCCCCAGCGGAGGACTAAGCGCCGCCGGGGTGGCATTTGTCCGGGGGATCGCTTAACGGAGCCGCGATTCCCGATCACCGCAGCAGGACAGACTCCTCATGAAGACTCCCACGACGCCGGCCCCCGACCAGGTGAAGATCAGCCGCGCGCTGCTTTCGGTGTCCGACAAGAGCGGTCTGGTGGAGCTGGGACAGGCGCTGGCGTCCTGGGGCGTCGAGCTGGTTTCGACTGGTGGGACCGCCAGGGCGCTGCGCGAGGCTGGCCTCGACGTGAAGGACGTTTCCGACATCACCGGTTTCCCGGAGATGATGGACGGCCGCGTCAAGACGCTGCATCCGATGGTCCATGGCGGCCTTCTGAGCGTTCGCGACGATCCCGAGCACGCCCGGGCCATGACCGACCACGGCATCGGCGGCATCGACCTCGTCGTCGTCAATCTCTATCCCTTCGCCCAGACCGTCGCCAAGGGCGCGGAGCGTGACGAAATCATCGAGAATATCGATATCGGTGGCCCGTCGATGGTCCGCTCGGCCGCAAAGAACCACGCCTATGTCACGATCGCGACCGATCCGGCCGATTATGCCGAGATCATCGCGACGGGCGGCACCACGAGCTTCGCGATGCGCAAGCGTTTCGCCGCCAAGGCTTTCGCGGCGACCGCGGCCTATGACGGCATGATCTCCTCCTGGTTTGCCGAGGTCGATCAGGGCGAGACGCTGCCGGCGACGCTGTCGATCCCGGTCCGCCTGGCCGAGACGCTGCGCTATGGCGAGAATCCCCACCAGCAGGCCGCCCTTTATCTGCCGTTCGGCAGCGGGGCTCGGGGGATCGCCCAGGCGACCCAGGTGCAGGGCAAGGAGCTCAGCTATAACAATTACAACGACGCCGATGCGGCGCTGGAGCTGGTCAGCGAGTTCCGCGACGGACCGCCGACGGTGGTGATCGTCAAGCACGCCAACCCTTGCGGCGTCGCCAGCGCGGATACGCTGATCGAGGCCTATGAGGCCGCGCTCGCCTGCGACAGCGTTTCGGCGTTCGGCGGGATCATCGCGGTCAACCGTCCGCTGGATGGCAAGACCGCGGAGGCGATCAGCGGCATCTTCACCGAAGTCGTCGCCGCGCCCGATGCGGACGACGATGCCAAGGCGGTCTTCGCAAAGAAGAAGAATCTCCGCCTGTTGCTGACTGGCGAGCTTCCCGATCCGGCGCGTGGCGGCATGACCGTCAAGAGCATCGCCGGCGGCATGCTGCTCCAGTCGCGCGACAATGGCCGGATCACGCGCGATCAACTCAAGGTCGTCACGAAGCGGGAGCCGACGGCGCAGGAGCTGGAAGATTGCCTGTTCGCCTGGACGGTCGCCAAGCACGTCAAATCGAACGCGATCGTCTATGCCAAGGGCGGGTCGACGGCAGGCGTCGGCGCGGGCCAGATGAACCGCCTCGAGTCCGCGCGCATCGCGGCGTGGAAGGCGAAGGACGCCGCCGAGAAGGCGGGCTGGTCGACGCCGCGCACGATCGGCTCGGCGGTCGCCTCGGACGCCTTCTTCCCCTTCGCCGACGGGTTGCTGGCCGCGGTGGAGGCTGGTGCGACGGCTGTCATCCAGCCCGGCGGGTCGATCCGCGATGCCGAGGTGATTGCGGCGGCCGACGAGGCGGGGCTGGCCATGGTCTTCACCGGAATGCGGCATTTCCGTCATTGACGGCTCTGCCCTTGGCATCGGTGGCAGCGTGCGAAGCGGTTGACCCCACGCTGCCCCATGCCTTTAAGGGGCACCGCGACAAGGGGAGGGTGAAGCAGGATGTCGGGCTCGGCAGGGCAGCGTAAGGGAAGCTTCGAGCCGCTCCGCCACGTCCTGTTTCGCCGCGTCTGGACGTCCAGCGTCCTGTCCAATTTCGGCCAGCTCATCCAGAATGTCGGCGCGGCCTGGGCGATGACCAGGCTCACCGGGCGCGCCGATATGGTCGCGCTGGTCCAGACCGCCACCTTCGCACCGGTCGTCCTTTTGTCGCTCCCGGCCGGCGCGATCGCCGACAGCTATGACCGGCGCAAGATCGCCCTGATCGCGCTCGGCATCATGCTCGGCGGCGCTTCGGGCCTCACCCTCGTGACCCTGTTCGACATGCTGACGCCAGCCTTGCTGCTGCTGTTCTGCACGATGGTCGGCACTGGCATGGCGCTGTTCACACCCGCCTGGCAGGCGTCGGTCGGCGAGCAGGTGCCCCGGGAGATTTTGCCCCAGGCGATCGCGCTCAATTCGATCAGCTACAATGTCGCACGCAGCTTCGGCCCGGCCGTGGGCGGGCTGCTCGTCGCGGTGGCTGGCGTCGCTTCCGCATTTCTGCTCAACGCCATCGCCTATCTGCCGATGCTGGCGACGATGTATTTCTGGCGTCGCAAGCAGGAGAAGCACCGGCTACCACCCGAAGCGCTCGGCCGCGCGATCATCTCTGGGATCAGGTTCATCGTCCATTCGCCGCCGATCCGCACGATCTGGCTGCGGATCCTCGTCTCGGGCATGGTCGGTTCGGCCCCCATGGCGCTGATGCCGCTGCTCGCACGCGATCTGCTTGGCGGCGGGGCTGCGCTGTTCGGCATATTGCTCGGCTTCTACGGCATGGGCGCGATCCTCGGCGCCACCTTGATCGGCCCGATCCGCGAGAAGGTGAGCAATGAGGGAATGATGGCGGTCGCGATGGCGGTCATCGGGTCCTCGATGGTCGGCATCGCGCTGAGCGCATCGGCCATATTGACCTGTGCGCTCCTCGTCATTGTCGGTGCGTCCTGGATGATCGTCATGGCGCTGGGAACGATCGGCATCCAGCTGTCCTCGCCGCGCTGGGTCACCGGTCGTGCGCTGGCCGGTTTCACGACGGCGGCCTGCGCCGGTGTCGCCTTCGGCAGCATCGGTTGGGGCCATGTCGCGGAAAATCATGGAACTGCGGTCGCCATGGCCGCGTCGGGCATCGGCTTGTTCTGCGTCATTCCGCTGGGGCTGATCCTGCGGATGCCGGAAGTGGAAGTGCAGGGCGAACATGGCCTGCAGCTGGGCGATCCGGACGTGGCGCTCGACATCACCGGTCGAAGCGGACCGATCAGTCTGACGATCGAATATCGGGTCGCTGTCGACAATGCTCGCGACTTCCACAATGCCATGCTGGCGATGGAGCCGATCCGGCATCGTACCGGCGGCTATGCCTGGTCGCTGGCGCGCGACATCGGTGATCCGGAACTGTGGATCGAACGCTATCACACGCCGACCTGGAACGATTATCTGCGCCAGCGCGAGCGGCTGACCGCCGCCGACATGGCCGCCTGGGAGCGCGCGCTGTTCTTCCATATCGGCGAGACGCCCCAGGTGAGACGGCGTATCGAGCGGCCGTTTGGATCGGTGCGCTGGAGCGACGACGTGCCGGACCACGGCCTGCGGGTCGCCATTCCCCAGCCGAACTGATCGCGCCGCGCAGGTCTGTCAGGCCTCGCGGAAACGGAACAGCATGCGGTCTTCGCTGGTGAAGCCGAACCGCCAGATGATCAGCCCGAAGGCCAGCAGGATCGCGGGGATGCCAAAGGCCAGCTCGGCCCATTCGGGCAGCCGCGTGAAGAGATAGCCGACCGCACCTGCGACCAGCGAGGCCCAGACCAGTGGCCAGCGCCAGCCGGACACGGGTGCATCGAGCAGCCTTGCCAGCAGCTTGGCCTTGGCGATCGAGGCGATTCCGAGCGCGAGCGCGAGTGCAATCGCGGGGGCCGCCGACTGCCAGATGACCGGCAGGCCCAGTTCGTCCCGCAGCAGCAGCACCAGCGCGAAGCTGAGCAAGATCTGCATGAGGATCATGCCCATCGATATCCACAGATTCAGGTGGCGGGCCACATAGATCAACGCGGCCTCGGACACGGCGGCAGTCGCGGCGACGACCTCGGCGAGCAGCAGGAAGGCGAGGGCGATCGTCCCCGCGACGAAATGCGGGCCGACGAGGCCCATCACGCCCTCGCCGGGAATGCCCAGCGCGAGACCGACGGCGGCCTGCGCAGCGATGATCCAGAAGCCGACCTGGGCGACCTGCTTCGCGACCGCTTCTCGGTTGCCGGCTTCGAGATTGCGCGTGATCACCGGTCCCAGGATCGGGTCGAAGCTGGTCTTCAGCTTCTGTGGCAGCGAGGCAACTTGCTGCGCGACATAATAGATGCCGACGATGGCGGGGGAGAAGAACAGGCCCAGGATGGCGATGTCGAGACGGCGCGATCCCCATTCGATCGCGTCGGCTGCTGCCAGTGGCACGTTGCGCTTCGCCAGAAGGAAGAGCGAGCTTGGGCGGGGGCGCCAGCCATGGGGCCAGCCGAAGCTCTTGAGCAGCGGCCAGATCGAGGCGACGAGCGCTGCCACCATCGACACGACATAGGCGATGATCAGCCCGTCGCGCAGCGAGTAGAAGGCGAGGCCAAAGGCGGCGATGCTGATCGTCCAGGGTTCGATGACCGACCGCGCGCGGACCGTCGCGGCGATATCGAGCCGGTAGGCGAGCGCCGCCAGCGAGATGTCAGACCAGGCCAGCGCGAAGATGGTCAGCGGCAGCAGCCATTCGAGGCCGTTGATGTCGCTGTTCGGGAACATCAGCTGGGGCAGGGTACCCAGCACCGTCGCGGCGACGGCGGAAGCGATGGCTGCCAGCAGAAGCGCGTCCCAGACGACATGGACATGCGGCCGCTCGGTGGCGGAGAGCTGGGCCGCCAGCCCGCGCTTCAGGCCCAGCGTCGCGAGGGTCGCGACGAACTCGACGATGATGATCGCATAGGCGAAGCGGCCCAGCGCCTCGGCCCCATACCAGCGCCCGGCGATGAACAGGAAGGGCAGGCGCGCCGCGAGACGCAGCAGGAAGCCGAAGAAATTGGTCCGGCCGCCCTTGGCGAGCGCCTTGATGTCTTCGCCTTCCTTGAGGGCGTCAGGTCCCGCTGCGGCGGACTCGGGGGGCAGGCTCAATGTGCGGCGCCCCAGCTGGTTCCCGTGCCGATCTCGACGCCGAGGGGAACCGAAAGCTCGACCAGCGGTTCGGCCGCCTTGGCCATGACCTCGCGGATGACCGCGCTCGCCGGCTCGACCTGGTCAGGGGACAATTCGAACACCAGTTCGTCATGCACCTGCAGCAGCATGCGGACGTCGGACAGCCCTGCAGCGGCCAGCGCCGGGTTCATCCGGACCATCGCCCGCTTGATGATGTCGGCGGAGGTGCCCTGGATCGGTGCGTTGATCGCCTGGCGTTCTGCCGACTGGCGTTCGCCCTGCTTGGCGCTGCGGATACCCGGGAGATGGGTCTTGCGACCGAACAGCGTGCTGACGAAGCCCTGCTCGCGGACCTGCGACAGGGTCGAGGCGATATAGTGGTTGATGCCGGGGAAGCGCGCGAAATAGCGGTCGATCATCCCCTGCGCCTCGTCGCGCGACACTTCGAGGCGACCGGCCAGCCCCCAGGAAGAGATGCCGTAGAGGATCGAGAAATTGATCGTCTTGGCGCGCGCGCGGGTGTCGCGGTTGACCTCGCCGAACACCTCCTGCGCGGTCAGCGAGTGGATGTCGTCGCCGCGCGCGAAGGCGTCCTTCAAGGCCGGCACGTCCGCCATATGCGCGGCGAGGCGCAATTCGATCTGCGAATAGTCGGCCGACAGGATGACCTTGCCGGGTTCGGCGACGAAAGCATCGCGAATGCGGCGGCCGATTTCGGTCCGGATCGGGATATTCTGGAGATTGGGGTCGGTCGACGACAGCCGTCCGGTCTGCGCCACAGCCATCGAGAAACAGGTGTGCACCCGCCCGGTCTCGGGATTGATCTGCTCCTGCAGCGCGTCGGTATAGGTCGACTTGAGCTTGGTCAGCTGACGCCATTCGAGGACGAGCCGTGCGATCTTCGCGCCTTCGCCTGCCAGCCGTTCCAGTTCGGACGCGTCGGTCGAATAGACTCCGGTCTTGCCCTTGCGCCCGCCCTTGAAGCCCAGACGATCGAACAGGACTTCGCCAAGCTGTTTCGGGCTACCGACCGTGAAGGGGCCGCCGGCCTCGGCGTGTATCTGCATTTCCAGCGCGGCGCTCTGCCCGGCAAACTCCGCCGACAACCGGGCCAGTTCCTCGCGATCGACGCGGATGCCCGCGCGCTCCATGCCGGTCAGCACGGGAACGAGTGGCCGGTCGACGAGCTCATAGACCCGCGTCGCGCTTTCCGGGGCGAGCCTCGGCTTGAGCCGTTGCCAGAGGCGCAAGGTCACGTCGGCATCCTCGGCCGCATATTCGGTCGCGCGGTCGAGCGTCACCTTGTCGAAGCTCATCTGGCTCTTGCCGGTGCCGCAGACGCTTTTGAACTCGATGCAGCCATGATCTAAATGGCGACGGGCGAGTTCGTCCATGCCGTGACCGCCCAGACCGGCGTCCAGATCATAGGATAGCAGCATCGTGTCGTCATAAGGCGCGACCTCGATTCCGTGGCGGGCGAGGACCACCATGTCATATTTGATGTTCTGGCCGATCTTCAGCACGTCCGGCGCCGCCAGCAGCGGCCGCAGGCGTTCGATGGCGACATCCATCGGGATCTGCACCGGCCGTTCGGACAGCAGGCCATCGCCGACATGGGCGAGCGGGATATAGCAGGCGCGGCCCGCCGCGGTGGCGAGGCTGACGCCGACGAGCAGCGCCCGGACCGGATCGATCGAATCGGTTTCGGTATCGACCGCGACGCGCCCTGCGGCATGCGCCTCGGCGATCCAGCGATCGAGCGCCTCCACCGTGACGACCGTCTCATAATCCTTGTGATTGAAAGGCACCTGCTCGACGGTCTGAGCGGGCTTTTCCTGTGCGCCGGGTGCAAGCGCCAGCATGGTCGGGCCGCCGCTGGGCAGCGTCGCGGGGCCATCGCCCTGCACCTTGGCGAGCAGCGACTTGAAGCCCATGTCCTCGAGGAAGGCGCGCAGAGGCTCGGGCGGAAGGCCCTTGAGCGCCAGACCGTCGAGCGGCTCGGGTAGCGGCGCGTCGTATTTCAGCCGGACAAGCTCGCGTGACAATCGCGCATTGTCGGCATGGTCGATCAGCGATTGTTTCAGCTTGGGCTTGGTGATCTGGTCGGTCGCGGCGAGCACCGCTTCCAAACTACCGAACTGCTGGATCAGTTGACTCGCCGTCTTCGGGCCGATGCCCGGGACGCCAGGCACATTGTCGACGCTGTCGCCCATCAGGGCGAGCACGTCACCAAGCGCTTCGGGTTCGACGCCGAATTTCTCGAGTACATGCTCGCGGCCCAGGCGCCGGTTGTTCATCGTGTCGAGCAGGTCGAGGCCCGGCCGGATCAATTGCATCAGGTCCTTGTCGGACGAAACGATCGTCACCTGCCAGCCCTGGGCAAGGGCTGCTTCGGCATAGCAGGCGATGATGTCGTCGGCTTCGAGGCCGAGTTCCTCGATGCAGGGAACCGAGAAGGCGCGGACGGCGTCGCGGATCAGCGGAAATTGCGGAACCAGATCCTCGGGCGGCGGCGGCCTGTGGGCCTTGTACCGGTCATACATCTCGTTGCGGAATGTCTTCGACGAGGCGTCGAGAATGACCGCGAGATGAGTCGGGCCATCGGCGTGGTGCAACTCGTTGATCAGCTTCCACAACATGGTGGTGAAGCCATAGACCGCGCCGGCGGGCACCCCGTGGCGGTTGGTCAGCGGGGGCAGGCGATGATAGGCGCGGAAGATATAGCCCGAGCCGTCGACCAGATAGAGATGGTTGGATGACATGGAGCGGGGGGATAGCAGGGCTTTGGCTGCCGCGAAACCGCGATCCGCTTCCCGGGGTTAGCGTTCGCCGAGCGCTTCGGGCGATCCGGTCCACCCGCCGCCCAGAGCCTGATAGAGCTGGATGCGCGCCGCAATCGCATCGGCGTGGACCTGGGTCAGGTTGAGTTCGGCGGCGAGCAACTGCCGTTGGGCGTCGAGCTGTTCGAGATAGGGCGAATAGCCCTCGCGATAGCGGTTCGTGGCGAGCTTCACGCCGCCGGCGAGCGCATCGCGCTGGCCGGTCGCCAGCGCCTGCTGTTCATCGAGACGCTGGACCGCCGCCAAGGCATCCTCGACCTCGCGAAAGGCCGTCAGCACCGTCTTGCGATAGCCGAAGGCGGCCTGATCGCGTCGAGCGGCGGCGGCCTCGCTCTGCGCCGCCAGCCGTCCGCCCTGAAAGATCGGCGCAAGGATGCTGCCGCCGATGCTCCAGATGGCGATCGGATCGGACAACAGGCTGGAAATCGCCGCCCCGCCGCTGGCGGCCAGCCGGACCTGGGGGAGGAACTGCTTGCGCGCTGCCGACAGCGAGCGGTCGCTCGCGGCCAGCTGATATTCGGCCTGCGCGATGTCGGGGCGCCTTCGCAGCAGTTCGGAGGGAAGACCCGCGCCGATCGTCGGTTCCGCAAGGGCTTCGAGCCCAGCACCGCGGCTGATGGCCTGCGGAAGACGTCCGGTCAGCAGGCTGAGGGCGTTTTCGGCGCGCGTGATGGCGAGCTTGACCTGCGGGATGATCGCGGCGGTGGCATCATATTCGGCCTGCGCCTGCTGCAGTTCGAGGCGCGGCGAATAGCCATTGCCGACCCGCGAGCGCGCGATGTGCAGCGATTCCGCGCGGGCCGCCAGCGTGCGTTCGGCGATCTTCAGGCGGGCGTCGAGCCCCAGCAAGGTCACATAAGTGGATGCCGTCGTCGCGGCGACCGTCAGCCGTACCGCGTCCCTCGCGGCAGCGCTCGCGAGATAGTTATCGCGCGCCGCCCCGCGCTGATCCGCGAGGCGCCCGAAGAGATCGAGTTCATAGCCGATCTGGACCTGCGGCTGCGCCGCATTCTGCACTTCGGGTGTGCCGAAGGCGCTGACGCTGCGCGATCGTCCGCCGGTCACGGACGCATCGATCGTCGGCAGCAATGTGGCATTGATGCCGCGCAGCGCGGCGCGCGCCTCGCGCACCCTGCCGGCGGCGATGCCGATGTCGGGATTGGCAGCACGCGCCGCCTCGACCAGCCGGCTCAGTTCCGGGTCGCCGAAGCGCCCCCACCAGGCAGGATCGCCGGGCGCACCCGCTTCGCTTGCGGTGCGCCAGTCGGACGGCAGAGCGAGCGGCGCGATCGCTACGGGCTGGGCATCACGGCCAGCACAGGCAGTGAGCAGGGCCGGCAACAGGAGAGCGGCAAGACGCTTCATTGTACGCCCCGCGTATCGACCTTGGCCTCCACAGACATGCCCGGCCGCAGCCGGACCGCGAGCGCCTGGCCGGGATCGACCCTGATGCGCACGGCGATGCGCTGCGCCACCTTGACGAAATTGCCGGTCGCATTGTCGGGCTTGAGGACGGCGAATTCCGATCCGGCGGCGGGTGCCAGATTCTCGACCCGACCGCGCAATTCCGCGCCGCCCAGGGCATCGACCTTGAACGTCGCTGGCTGACCGACCCGCATGCGGCGGGTCTGCGTTTCCTTGTAGTTCGCCACGACCCACACGTCGCGCGGGACGAGGAACAGCAATTGCGTGCCCGCCGTCACGAAGGCGCCATTGCGAACGCCGATTTCGGACAGTTGCCCGTCGACGGGCGCACGAATGACGGTGTTCTCCAGGTCGATCCGGGCGAGCCGCAACTGCGCCTCGGCGCCCTCGACGGCTGCACGCAGGCCCGAGCGGCCCACCTGCACCGTGCGCACGTCCTGCGTGCCGATGGCGCGGGCGGCCTGTGCCTGGCGGACATTCGCCTCCGCTGCGCGGAGGACCGCACGCGCCTGATCCCGCTCCCGCTCCGAAATTGAACCGTCCGCCACCAGCGCGTCGGCGCGGTGCATGTCGGCCTGCGCACGCGCCAGCTGCGCCTGGGCATTGGCGATGCCGGCGTCCTGGCTCTGTGTGGCAGCTTCCTTCGCCCGCTCTGTCTGGGCGGAATTGGCGAGCGACGCCAGCTGCGCGGCGAGGTTCGCCTCGGCCTGCGCGACCTTGGCGCGGTAGATCCGGTCGTCGATCGTGACGAGGATCTGGCCAGCCTTGACCTGCGCGAAGTCCTGAACTGCGACGCTGGTGACGTAGCCGCTGACCTGCGGGCTGATGATCGTCACCTGGCCGCGCACATAGGCGTTGTCCGTCCGTTCGAAGCGGCCCGCGAAAGGCGGCAATTGCCATGCATAGAGAATGGCGAGCACGGCGACGATGGCGATGGCCGCGATAGCGAGGATGACCGGGCGCCCGCGCTCCGGGGGAAGCCAGCCCGATGGCGTCGCGCCCGTCGCGGCAGGGGCTGGGGATGTCTGGTCATTCATTGGGGGCGTTCCCGGCCGCAGCGCGGCGTTGCAGTTCGATGAGAGGGGAAGGTTCCCCACGGCGCTTGATCCCGAGGCGGATCAGATAGCTCCAGACGACTGCTCCGGCGGCCAATATGCCGACGAGGAGGAAGACGTCGTTGAAGGCGAGGATATTGGCTTCGCGGCTGACCGCCCGGGCGAGCAAGGCGGCGCCCTCGGCCGAGCGCAGAGCCGGATCCACGACGACGCCCGATACGGCAGCGCCGCCCGCCTTGATGCGGGCGACGACCTGCGGATCGCTCGCCACCAGCGCCTGGACCAGCTCGTGCGAATGATATTTTTCGCGGACAACCTGGAAGGTGCCGAGAAGCGCGGATCCGACCAGCCCGCCCATGCTCTGGCTGATGCTGAACAACACGATGAAGCTGATGAAGTTGCGGGTCCCCGCCAGCAACGTGCGCGCGATGCCGATCACCATCGCCTGCGCCATGAACAGCAGCGAAGCGAAGCCGATCAGCGCCTGGCTGAGGTAGAAGCTCGACGGGCGCGTGAGGTTGGTCGCGTCGCTGTCCATCAGCGCACCGACCATGATTAGGATGACCGCGATGGTGATCGGTCGCGAGATATTGTCGGGCCGGATCGTCAGCACGGCGGTGACCATTCCGGCGATCGAGGCTATGACGATGATCAGGTTGAGGGTCACCATCTGGTCGTTGATCATGCCGAGGGCGTTGAGCAGCCCTACCGACCCGAAGGCCTGTTCGGACAGCAATATGCGTACCGAGGCGGCAACGGCCATCAGGCGCATGATTTCCCGCGTCCCAAGCCAGCGTGTGTTGATCAGCGGATTGGCGCGGCGATGCTCGACGATCAGCGCGGCCGCGATCAGGGCCATGCTGGCGGCCAGTGCGCCTCCGATCCAGGGCCGTTCCAGCCACCACTGGACCCGCCCCTGGCTGAGCACCGCGATCAGCAGCCACAGACCCGGCGCGAGCAGAAAGAAGGTCAGGAAGTCGAGCTTCTCGAACGCCTTGACCCGTTCGCTGGGGGGCAGGGGAAGCGCCAGCACGGCGGCAAGGGTTGCCAGCGCAAGCCCAAGCTCGAACCAGTAGAGCATATGCCAGTCGCCGGCCGTGAGCAGACCGGGCGAGAGCATACGGGCCAAAGGCGTCGCCAGCTGGGGAATGCTTATTCCCAGCATGATCCCGGCGAGCCGCTTCGGCGCGGGCATCGCCTGGCTCAGATAGAGGACGGTAAGCGTCGACAGGCCGCTGGCCGCGATCCCGCTCGCCGCACGCACCGCGACCGAGGTCCAGAAGTCGTGGACGAACAGATGCGCGAAGGTGGTCAGCGCATAGGCCGCGAGCATGTAGCGGATGAAGGGCTGGATGCCGAATTGCTGGCGATATTTGACGAGCAGCAGATTGCCGGTGACGTTGGTCATGAAATAGGCGGCGGTCAGCCAGGCAGCCTCGTCGCTGTTCAGCCCCAGCGTGCCCTGCGCGAAATTGAGATTGACGGTGACGAGGGCATTGCCCAGGCCGCCCGTGATGCCGACGAGGCAACCGATCAGGAAATAGAGCCGCCGGCGCGCGGTCGGGTGATCCGGATTGGCGGGCGAGCCCGGCAAGGTCGGACGTTCGTGCGGCTTGAAGATATAGGCTGGTGTGTCCGCCATCCGATGTTCCAGTTTGAGCGCCTTCAGAACCGGCGAAACTGGTTTCGGTTCCGTTTCAGATCTCGTCGGTCTTCACGTCGCGCAGTCGCCTGGTCGAAATCCGCGGTTCGTGGCTGAGTTGCCCCATCTCCATGATCTTCGCCCGCAGTTCGGCACGCTTCTCGTGGATCGAAGCGATGACCGGGCCCATCGCGATGCCGAGGTCGACCAGCACGGCCTCGGACAGTTGGAGCGAGGATTCGAGAGTCTCGGGGACCGCATCGGTGGCGCCCGCGCGGTAGAGTTCGGCCGCGTGGTTCGGATCGCGGGCGCGGGCGACGATCGTCAGATCGGGGTGCAGCCGCCGAACCTGCCGCGTGAGCCGGACGACCTGGACGGGATCGTCCATCGTCAGGATCAGCGCCGTGGCGTTGGACAGGTCCAGATGCTCGACCATGCCGGGGCGGGCGATATCGCCGAACATGACCGAATAGCCGCGCTTGCGCGCGTGATGGACGGTGTCGATGTCGGCGTCGATCGCCAAATAGGGCTTTGAATGGGTGCTGAGCATCTGGGCGACAAGCCGCCCGACGCGACCGAAGCCCGCGATGATGGCGCGGCCGGAATGTTCCTCCGACGGGACCTCTACATCCTGGTCGCGCTCGTCGACCCGGCGGGCCAGGTCGTGGCCGACGCGTGCGAGAATGGGCGTGATCGTCAGGCCGATCGCCGTCACCATCTGCCAGAAGGCGGCGGTGTCGGCTGCGATCAGCCGGGCCTGTGCGGCGGTCGCCAGCACGATCAGCGTGGTTTCGGAGGGCGAGGACATCAGCAGCCCCGTCTCCGCCGCCACCGCCCGCTTGGCGCCCCAGAAGCGAAGCAGGCCCGCGGTGATCAAAGCCTTGACAAGCACCACCGCAATCACTGCGACGGCGAGCTTGTCCCAGTTTTCGAGGATCATTACGGGGTCGAGCGACATGCCGACGGTGATCAGGAACACGCCTAGCGCCAGACCCTTGAATGGTGCGGTGACCAGTTCGACTTCGGCATGATAGTCGGTTTCCGCGATCAGCAGGCCGGCGATCAGCGCGCCGACGATCGGCGACAGGCCGACGGCGGTGGTCGCGATGCTCGACAGGATGACGACCAGCAGGCTGGCGGACAGGAACAGCTCCGGATTCTTGGCGCGCGCGGCCTGAGCGAACAGCCGCGGCAGCAGGAGCCGCCCGCCGATCAGCATCGCGGCGACCACGGCAATGCCGAGCATCACCGTCCTGATCAGCCCGTTCCATCCGTCTGCGTCGCCATAGGGCGCCATGACGCCGAGGGCGAATACGATCGGAACCAGTGCGAGATCCTCGAGCAGGAGAATCCCGAACGCGCGCTGGCCGATCGCGCCGGTCGTTCCCACCATGGGCAGGACGAGTGCCGTGGACGACAAGGCAAGCGCCAGGCCAAGCCCCAGCGACCCGGCGGCGCTCTGCCCGGCGATCCAAAGCGAGAATCCCAGAATCACTGCAGCGAGGACCAGTTTGGACGTGCCCAGGCCGAAGACGGTCCGACGTAAGCCCCACAGTCTGCGGAAGCTGAGCTCCAGGCCGATCGAGAAGAGCAGCAGGACGATCCCGAACTCGGCAAAGGGCTCGATCGACCGGGGGTTGGTGATCGTCACATGGTAGAGCCAGGGGAAGCGGTCGGTCAGCGTTCCCAAGCCATGCGGACCGGCCAGCATGCCGACCAGGATGAAACCGATGACCGGCGTGATCCGGAAACGGGCGAACAAGGGGATGACGATCCCGGCGGTTCCGAGGATGACCAGCGAATCACTGAAGGCTTCGGAATGGATCGGTAGCGCCATGCCCCGATCATTACGGATCACCCCCGGATTGACCACCCTAGGGCATAAAATGCTTTTGCATCCCGACTGTTGATCCCAACCAGTTGAGACGTCGCAACAGGAGCAAAAGGCCAGGCGCGCGGGTGCATCATGCGAAGCTCGGTGCCCACCAAGCCTTCGTCGCGGAATGCGAGATGGCGATGGCAATGAGGCGCCGGAGAGTGAAGCGCTGACAGAAAAGGGGCGCCGTCCCGATGGAACGACGCCCCGATCATCTTGTAACGTCAGGCAGGGATCAGGCCCAGTTGGCCATCTCCGCTTCCAGATTGACGCGGATCTGTTCGAAGAACTGCTCCGTGGTCATCCAGGGCTGGTCCGGGCCGATCAGGATAGCGAGATCCTTGGTCATGCCGCCCTTCTCGACGGTTTCGATGCAGACCCGCTCGAGTGTCTCGGCGAACTTGACGACGTCCGGCGTCTCGTCGAACTTGCCGCGGAACTGCAGGCCCTGCGTCCAGGCGAAGATCGAGGCGATCGGGTTGGTCGAGGTCTGCTTGCCCTGCTGGTGCATGCGATAGTGGCGGGTGACGGTGCCGTGCGCCGCTTCGGCCTCGATCGTCTTGCCGTCGGGCGACATCAGCACCGAGGTCATCAGGCCGAGCGAGCCGAAGCCCTGCGCAACGGTGTCCGACTGGACGTCGCCGTCATAATTCTTGCAGGCCCAGACGAACTTGCCGCTCCACTTGAGCGCCGAGGCGACCATGTCGTCGATCAGGCGGTGCTCGTAGACGATGCCCGCTTCCTTGAAGGCGGCGGCGAATTCCGCGTCGAACACGTCCTGGAACAGATCCTTGAAGCGGCCGTCATAGGCCTTCAGGATGGTGTTCTTGGTCGACAGATAGAGCGGCCACTTGCGGTCGAGCGCATAGTTCATGCTCGCGCGGGCGAAATCGCGGATCGAGTCGTCCAGATTGTACATACCCATCGCAACGCCGGCCGACGGATAGTTGAAGACCTCATGTTCGATGGTCTCGCCATTCTCGCCTTCCCAGACCATGCGGAGCTTGCCGGGGCCAGGGACAAGAAAATCGGTTGCACGATACTGGTCGCCGAAGGCGTGGCGGCCGACGACGATCGGGTCGGTCCAGCCGGGAACGAGCCGGGGCACGTTCTTGATCACGATCGGCTCGCGGAAGACGACGCCGCCGAGAATGTTGCGGATCGTGCCGTTGGGCGACTTCCACATTTTCTTGAGCTTGAACTCTTCGACGCGGGCCTCGTCCGGCGTGATCGTGGCGCACTTAACGCCGACGCCATATTGCTGGATCGCCTTGGCGCTGTCGATCGTGATCTGGTCGTTGGTCTCGTCACGCTTCTCGACCGAGAGATCGAAATATTTGAGGTCGATGTCGAGATAGGGGAGGATCAGGCGTTCGCGAATCCACTGCCAGATAATCCGCGTCATCTCGTCGCCGTCGAGTTCGACGACCGGGGTTTTCACCTTGATCTTCGCCATGCTTCTTCATCTCCGGGGAAGGATATTGCCGCGTGTCCCTATGCCGAGAAATCGGCAGGATCAACCGCTCGCGCGGCCTTTTCTCGGCATTGGCGACAAAGATTTCCGCGGATGATCGCCAGCGGCAATGATTGTCAGCCGGTATCGCTGTCCCTACAAGGTCGCGATGACCTCGCTCGAAAAACCCGAAATCGGCACCACCTCCGTCAAGTGGCGCTGGCCCAGCATCCACCCCGAGGGACGCAAGTTCGTCCTCATCTCGGCGGTTATCTGCCTGATCTTCGCGCTCATGGCGTGGGAAACCCTCGCCTGGCCGATGGCCGGAATAACCGTCTGGGTTGCCGCCTTCTTTCGTGACCCCGTCCGCAGAACGCCGGTGGGCGAAGGTCTGGTGATTGCACCGGCCGACGGGCTGGTGACGATGATCACCACCGTCCCGCCGCCGCGTGAGCTGGCCGGAGAGGATGGACTCGGCGATGCGCCGATGACGCGCGTCTCGATCTTCATGTCGGTGTTCGACGTGCACATCAACCGCACGCCGATCGCCGGGACGATCAAGCGAATCGTCTATATCGCGGGCAGCTTCCTCAATGCCGATCTCGACAAGGCGAGCGAGGAAAATGAACGCCAGCATTTCCTGGTCGAGGGGCCGGACGGTACCCGGATCGGTTTCACCCAGATCGCCGGGCTGGTTGCGCGTCGCATCGTGCCGTTGACCAAGGTCGGCGAAACCGTGGGGCTGGGGCAGAGAATTGGCCTGATCCGCTTCGGCAGCCGCGTCGATGTCTATCTTCCGGCCGGAACGGGGCATCGCGTGGCCTTGGGGCAGCGCACTATCGCCGGAGAGACCGTGATCGCGCGGCTCGGCGAAAGCGATCGGACGATCGGCGCCGCTCAGTGAGCGGGCAGGGCGTCTGGGGGAACTGAGAATGGCGATGCTCGGCAGACGCGAAAACATCCGGCGCGGGATTCCTGCGCGCGCCGTTGCGCCCAATGCGGTGACGGCGCTGGCACTGTGCTCCGGCCTCACCGGCGTCCGGTTCGCGATTGCGGGCGAATGGGAAAAGGCGCTGATCGCCATTCTCGTCGCCGGGATCCTCGACGGGCTCGACGGACGCATTGCCCGGCTCCTGAAGGGTGAGAGCCGTTTCGGAGCGGAACTGGACTCGCTGTCCGACGTGATCGCCTTCGGGGTGTCCCCGGCGATCATCATGTTTCTCTGGTCGCTGAACGCAATTCCTCGATTTGGCTGGGTGTTCGCCCTCGGCTATGCGGTCTGTGCAGCCCTCCGCCTCGCGCGTTTCAACGCATCGATCGACAAGGCCGAGCATCCGCGCAAAGCGGCCGGCTTTTTGACCGGCGTGCCCGCGCCGCTCGGAGCCGGCATCATGCTCGTTCCCGTTGCGATGTGGCTGTGGAGCGACGTCGTCTGGTTTCGCGATCCCTATTTCATTTGCGCATGGGCGGCCCTGGTCGGCTTCCTCATGATCTCGGATGTAGCGACCTACAGCTGGTCGTCGCTTCTGATTTCGCGCGCCTGGCGTCTGCCCGCCTTGCTCGCGATCGCCATGCTGGGAGCAGCCCTGTTTACCGCGCCCTGGCATACGCTCAGCCTGATCATGCTCGGCTATCTCGCGACCGTCCCCTTCAGCGTCGCAGGCTATAGTCGGGTCAAGCGGCGACCCGAAGCGGTTGCTGAACAGGCGTCGTCCGGAACTGAACCTGACGCGTGACCCGTACCCGGCGGTGGGCTGGCATCTGCTGCTCCGGCCGAGTGCACTCCGATAGACGCAAGGCGCGTCGGATATAGGGCATTTCCTGTCTGGCCGTCTCGATCACGACGGCGATCGACAGCAGGATCATCGACGCGAAAAAGGTGAAGAACAGCAGCTGAAGCATCGAATCTACTCCGTTGCAGGCGAGCCGGGTAACGCTCTTGTCGGCTCGCGGTGCCATATTCTCTCGATGAACATGTTATGTTCTTATAATGTTCCATCTGTCAAGCGCTGTTGAAGGCTTGCCTTTCGGGCGACGGTGGATTAAGTCGCCGCGCATTCCGCATGTGGGGCACACATACCGGTGCCGGGTTTCCCGGTGACCGCCCCACAGAGGTTCAAACCGGGTAAGGAGAAAATCCTATGGCGGCTCCCACCGTCTCCATGCAGGCGTTGCTCGACGCCGGCGCGCATTTCGGTCACCAGACTCACCGCTGGAATCCGAAGATGAAGCCGTATCTGTTCGGCGATCGCAACGGCATCCACATCATCGATCTGTCGCAGACCGTGCCCCTGTTCGCACGCGCGCTCGACTTCATCAGCCAGAGCGTCCAGCACGGCGGCAAGGTTCTGTTCGTCGGCACCAAGCGCCAGGCGCAGGAGCCGATCGCTGAAGCCGCGCGCCGTTCGGGCCAGCATTATGTCAACCATCGCTGGCTGGGCGGCATGCTCACCAACTGGAAGACGATTTCCAACTCGATCAAGCGCTTCAAGGCGCTCGAAGAGCAGCTGTCGGGCGACACCCACGGTCTGACCAAGAAGGAAGTCCTGCAGCTCACCCGTGAGCGCGACAAGTTCGAGCTCTCGCTCGGCGGCATCCGCGACATGGGCGGCATTCCGGACGTGATGTTCGTGATCGACGCCAACAAGGAAGAGCTGGCGATCAAGGAAGCCAACACCCTCGGCATCCCCGTCGTCGCCATCCTCGATTCGAACGTGAGCCCGGACGGTATCGCCTTCCCGGTTCCGGCGAACGACGACGCGGCCCGCGCGATCCGTCTCTACTGCGAAGCCGTCGCCGAAGCCGCGACGCGTGGCCAGCAGGGCGGCCGTCAGGCGCGTGGCGAGGATCTCGGCGCTTCGGTCGAGGCTCCGATCGAAGAAGCCATCGCGTAACAAATCTATCGTCGTCCCGGCCTAGTCCGGGATCTCCCGGCCCGTGCCTCGGCACGGGTCCGGCTTGAGACCCCGGCTCGTCCGGGGCGACGTGTTTCTGACGAAAGGAAAGCATATGGCGGATATCACCGCTTCGGCCGTCAAGGAGCTTCGCGAGAAGACCGGCGCCGGCATGATGGACTGCAAGAAGGCGCTCACCGAGACGAATGGCGACATGGAAGCCGCCGTCGACTGGCTGCGCACCAAGGGTCTCGCCACTGCCGCCAAGAAGTCGAGCCGCACTGCGGCCGAGGGTCTCGTCGGCGTGGCCGTCGAAGGCACCAAGGGCGCGGCTGTCGAGGTCAATTCCGAGACCGACTTCGTCGCCAAGAACGAGCAGTTTCAGGACTTCGTCCGCACCGTGACCAAGCTGGCCCTCGAGGCCGGTGACGACGTCGCCGCGCTCGCCGCGGCCGCCTATCCGGGCGGCGGCACCGTCTCGGAGAAGCTGACCGCGAACATCGCGACGATCGGCGAGAACCAGACGCTGCGTCGCGCAAAGATCGTCGAAGTGTCGCAGGGCGCGATCGTTCCTTACGTCCATAATGCTGCGGCCCCCGGCCTCGGCAAGATCGGCGTGCTCGTCGCGCTTGAAGGCGATGCCCCCGTCGCCGAGATCGAAGCTGTCGGCAAGCAGATCGCGATGCACATCGCGGCCGCTTTCCCGCAGGCGCTGACCGAAGACGGGCTCGACCCGACCGTGATCGAGCGCGAGCGCGCGATCGCGGCCGAAAAGGCCGCCGAATCGGGCAAGCCGGCCGAGATCATCGAGAAGATGGTCCAGGGCGCCGTCGCGAAGTTCCGCAAGGAAAACGCGCTGCTCAGCCAGATCTTCGTCATGGACAACAAGACCCCGATCGCACAGGTCGTCGCCAATGCCGCCAAGGCGGCCGGCGGTTCGATCGTGCTGAAGGACTATGTCCGCTTCCAGCTCGGTGAAGGTATCGAGAAGGAAGTCAGCGACTTCGCGGCGGAAGTCGCGGCTGCCGCCAACGGCTGATCCGTCATGAAAAGGCCCGCTCTTTCGGTTTCGACCGGAGGAGCGGGCCTTTTTCATGCCCGCCATAGCGCGCCGCCGCCGTGGCGCTTGGCAGCGGGTGATGCTGCCCCTAAGGTGCGGCAACAGCTTTAAGATAATGAGTAACGAGAACCTATGGACCAACCGCGCTTCAAACGTATCCTGCTGAAGCTATCGGGTGAGGTTCTGATGGGGCAGGGCCAGTTCGGCATCGATCCCGAAACCGTCGCCCGCGTCGCCCGCGAGATTGCCGATGTCGCCACGCAGTATGAACTCTGCCTGGTGGTCGGTGGCGGCAACATCTTCCGCGGCCTGGCTGCCGCCGCCAAGGGCTTCGACCGCACGAGCGCCGACTATATGGGCATGCTCGCGACGGTCATGAACGCGCTGGCGGTGCAGAATGCGCTGGAACAGATCGGCGTCGACACGCGGGTCCAGTCCGCCATTCCGATGTCGACCGTCTGCGAACCTTTCATCCGCCGCCGCGCCGAACGCCACCTGGAAAAGGGACGTATCGTCATTTTTGCGGCCGGCACCGGCAACCCCTATTTCACCACCGACAGTGCCGCTGCGCTGCGTGCGGCGGAGATGGGATGCGATGCCCTGCTCAAGGGAACATCGGTGGACGGTGTCTACAATGCCGACCCCAAGAAGGACCCGACGGCAACCCGCTACGAAACGGTGACCTTCAACCGGGTGCTGGCCGACGACCTCAAGGTCATGGATGCCAGCGCGGTGGCGCTGTGCCGCGACAACGATATTCCGATCGTGGTATTCAACATCCGCGAGCAGGGCAATCTGGCCCGCGTGCTCGGGGGAACGGGTACGGCCACGGTCGTTCAGAACTAGGGAGACTAAGCCATGCCCGCCTATAACAAGGCCGATCTCGAACGCCGTATGCACGGCGCCGTCGAATCGCTGAAGAGCGATCTGACGGGCCTGCGCACGGGCCGCGCCTCGATCAACCTGCTCGATCCGGTCACGGTCGAGATCTATGGCGCGCAGATGCCGCTGAACCAGGCAGCGACCGTCACCGCGCCCGAGCCGCGCATGTTGTCGGTGCAGGTGTGGGACCGTTCCAATGTCGGCCCGGTCGACAAGGCGATCCGCTCTGCGGGCCTCGGCCTCAACCCGATCATGGACGGCCAGACGCTGCGCATTCCGATCCCGGACCTGACCGAAGAGCGCCGCAAGGAGCTCGCCAAGCTCGCGAGCCAATATGCCGAGAAGGCGCGTGTCGCCGTTCGCAACGTCCGTCGCGACGGTATGGACAGCCTCAAGCTCGACGAGAAGAAGGGCGAGATCAGCGAGGACGATCGCAAGCGTCGTGAGACCGAAGTGCAGAAAATGACCGACGCGACGATCGCCGAGGTGGATGCTGCGGCAGCTGCAAAGGAAAAGGAAATCCTCGGGAAGTGAGCGGCTTGTCCGCCAGTCCTGCGACCAGTGCCGAAGCTGCGGGGGGCAGCGGCATGCCACGCCATGTTGCGATCATCATGGACGGCAATGGACGCTGGGCAAAGCGACGCTTCCTCCCGCGAGTGGCCGGCCACCGCGCCGGCGCCGAAGCCGTGCGCGTCACGGTCAAGGCGGCGGCGGACATGGGGCTTCGCGCGCTTACCCTCTATGCCTTTTCTTCGGAGAACTGGCGCCGCTCGGCCGAGGAGGTCACCGACCTCATGGGCCTGCTGCGCCACTATCTCCGCAAGGAAGTGGCCGAACTCCATCGCAACGGCATCCGCCTGCGCACCATAGGCGATATCGGCGCGCTCGAAGGCGATCTGATCGGGCTGGTGCGGGACGGGGTCGAACTGACCAAGAACAACCGCCGCCTCGATTTCGTGCTGGCGCTGAATTATGGCGCGCAGGACGAGATGCTCCGCGCCGTGCGGGGTATCGCCGCGCAGGTCCAGGCGGGGACGTTGGATCCCGACGCTATCGATCAGGCGATGATCGAGGCCCGGCTCGACACGTGCGACTTGCCTCCGCTCGATCTGCTCATCAGGACGTCCGGCGAGCGACGCTTGTCCAACTTCCTGCTGTGGCAGGCTGCCTATGCCGAACTGCTGTTCGTCGACACGCTGTGGCCCGATTTCGACGGCAACGCCCTGGCGGCCGCGATCGCCGATTTCGGCACCCGCGAGCGGCGCTTCGGCGGGCGCTGAGCCGCTATTCTGATGGCTCTGACACGCGAACTCCGACTCCGGATCGTCTCTGGTGTCGTAATGATGGCGGTGGCCCTCGCGGCCTTGTGGTTCGGTGGCGTCGCTTTCTGGGCGCTGGCATCGCTGCTGGCGGTGCTCATGATGGTCGAATGGGCAACGATGGCACAGGCGTCGCGCTGGCAGCTTATATTGGGGGCGCTTGCCGTCGCCGCGCTGATGCTGTCGGCCCTGTCCTTTGCCGATCCGATCAAGCTGGCAACGATCGCCAATCGTCTGATTGCGCAGACCGTCGATCTGACCGGTCTCGCCGCCATCCTGGTTGCGGTCGTCAGTTTCCGGGCCCGGCTCGGCGCGGGCGTGCTCTATACGGTGTTCCCGGCGGTTG
Organism: Rhizorhabdus antheiae; assembly: GCF_049889055.1. Classification (NCBI taxonomy): domain Bacteria; kingdom Pseudomonadati; phylum Pseudomonadota; class Alphaproteobacteria; order Sphingomonadales; family Rhizorhabdaceae; genus Rhizorhabdus; species Rhizorhabdus antheiae. Next base: position 448,189 of record NZ_JBLTWO010000002.1, read on the forward strand.
CGCTTATCTATCTGCGCGAGCAGCCGGGGCAGGGCTTCGCTTTGGCACTGTGGACGCTGGTCGTCGTCTGGGCGACCGATATCGGCGCTTATTTCGCCGGCAGGGCCATTGGCGGACCGAAGATTGCCCCATCGATCAGCCCCAGCAAGACCTGGGCCGGTCTGGCGGGCGGCATGGTCGGCGCGCTGGTCTGTGGAGCCGCCGTCGCATCCGCATATGGGCTTGGAACGGCCTTCCTGATCGCCGGTGCGCCGCTGGCGGTGGCAGCGCAGGGCGGCGACTTTTTCGAAAGCTGGCTCAAGCGCCGCTCCGGGGTTAAAGATAGCGGAACGCTGCTTCCCGGTCATGGTGGTGTCCTGGACCGGCTCGACGGCGTCGTTCCAGTCGCGCTCCTGGTCGCGGCGGGCGTTGCGGGGGGGATTTTGTGACCGTGAAGAGCGTATCCATCCTTGGCGCGACCGGATCGATCGGCACGTCGACGCTCGACCTGATCGAGCGTGATCGCGCGGCGTTCCGCGTCGTCGCGTTGACCGCGCAGCGCGACGTGGCCGGCCTCGCCGATGCAGCGCGGCGTACCGGGGCCGAACTGGCCGTCATCGGCGATCCCGCACTCTATGGATCGCTGAAAGACGCCTTGTCGGGGAGTGGGATCGAGGTCGCCGCAGGCGAGGAGGCCGTCGTCGACGCTGCGTCACGCGGCGCGGACTGGACCATGGCGGCGATCGTCGGCACCGCCGGGCTCCTGTCGACGATGGCGGCGCTGCGCGGGGGACGGACCGTGGCTCTGGCGAACAAGGAGTCGCTGGTGTCGGCGGGTGCGCTGATGACCGACGCCGCGAAACGCCACGGCGCGACGCTGCTGCCCGTCGATTCCGAGCATAATGCCGTCTTCCAATGTTTCGATCATGGCGCCCCCGGCAGCATCCGCAAGGTGACGTTGACCGCGAGCGGCGGGCCGTTCCGGGACTGGACGCTGGAGGCGATGCGCACGGTCACCCCGGCGCAGGCGGTCAAGCATCCGAACTGGTCGATGGGCGCAAAGATCTCGGTCGACAGCGCGACGCTGATGAACAAGGGCCTCGAACTGATCGAGGCTTTCCACCTGTTTCCGCTGGAGGCCGGCCAGTTCGACGCCATCGTCCATCCGCAGTCGGTGGTCCATGCGCTGGTCGATTATGTCGATGGCTCGGTCCTGGCGCATCTCGGTTCGCCCGACATGCGGACGCCGATCGCCCATTGTCTGGCCTGGCCGCAGCGCATGGCGACGCCCTGCCAGCGTCTCGACCTCGCCGCTGTCGGCCGGCTCGATTTTCATGCGCCCGATCCGGAACGCTTCCCGGCCTTTGCGCTGGCCAAAGACATATTGGCCGAAGGGGCAGGGCGCGCCGTGATCCTCAACGCGGCCAATGAGGTGGCGGTCGGGGCTTTTCTCGAAGGCCGGATCGGCTTTCTCGACATTGCGTTAATCGTGCGCAAAGCTCTGGATCGCTACGATCCCGCCGCACCGTCCCGCCTGGAAGATGTCTTCGCTATCGATGCGGAGGCACGGGCTGTGGCTCGGGATGCGATGGAGACTATCGGCGCGTGACAGAACATCCCGGTATCCTCTTCACGATATTCGCCTTTCTGCTCGTCATCGGGCCGCTGATCTTCGTTCATGAACTGGGCCATTATCTGGTCGGACGCTGGTGCGGGGTTAAGGCCGACGCCTTCTCGATAGGTTTCGGTCGCGAGATTGCCGGCTATACCGACTCGCGCGGTACCCGCTGGAAACTGGGCTGGATCCCCATGGGCGGCTATGTGAAGTTCGCCGGGGACATGAACCCTGCGAGCCAGCCGACGCCCGAATGGCTCGCCTTGCCGCCGGAGGAGCGCGCCAGGACCTTCCAGGCCAAGGCGGTCTGGCAACGCTTCCTGATCGTCTTCGCGGGGCCGGCGACGAACTTCCTCGTCGCGATCGCCATCTTCATGGCCTTTTTCGCGGCCTATGGCGTGCCGCGCACGCCCGCGACGCTGTCGGCCATCATCGAGAAATCTCCCGCCGCTGCCGCCGGGTTGCAGCCGGGCGACCGCATCACCGCCGTCGCCGGGCGTCCGGTCGACACCTTCGACGAAATGGCGGAGATGATCCGCTTCCGCCCGGATGAAGAGCTTTCGCTTTCGGTCGACCGTGGCGGGAAGCCGCTTTTGGTCAGCGTGAAGACCGCCGCCAATGTCGAGCGTGATCGGTTCGGCAACGAATTCCGCAAGGGGACGATCGGCGTCATGTCGGGCCAGCAGGTGATCGAGCAGGTTCCGCTGCTCGAACTGCCGGCCGAGGCGACGCGGCAGACTTTCGGCATCGTCCGGACGATGATCGACACGCTCGGTCAGATCGTCACGGGGCGTCGTTCGGTCAAGGAATTGGGCGGTCCGATCAAGATCGCGCAGGTGTCGGGACAGCAGGCATCGCTGGGGCTGCTCAACTTCGTCATGCTGATGGCGCTCATCTCGATTAATCTGGGATTCATCAACCTGTTGCCAATCCCGATGCTCGACGGCGGCCATCTGGTCTTCTACCTGTTCGAGGGAATAGCGCGCCGGCCGGTCCCTGAAAGGGCTATGGAATGGGCGTTTCGATCCGGCTTGGCCGTACTGCTGTCCTTCATGATCTTCGTTACGCTCAACGATATTCTTTCTCTGGGCGCTCTGGAGAGGCTTGCCGGGTTGATCGGCTGACCGTGATCGGGCAGTGCATGCGCACCTTCCTTGCTTGGGGGGGCGTGGATTCTATGGAAGCGGGGAACGCGTGACGGCGACGAGGAAGAATTTCGGCAGGGCTCGCTTTTGTTCGGCGCTGCTCGTCGGCACGATGCTGGGTGGCGTTTCGCAACCATTGTTCGCGCAGGAGGCGGCCCCGCCGCAGATGGCGCCCGCGCCGAGTGCGCCGGTAACCATCGGCACGATCAAGACCGTCAATGTCGTAGGCTCGGAGCGACTGGAGCCGGATACGGTCCGCTCCTACGTCAAGCTGGTCCCCGGCGAGAGCTACACGCGCGAGTCCGAAGATCAGGCGCTGAAAGACCTCTACGAGACCGAGCTCTTCGCCGACGTGCAGGTCCGCGACGACGGACAGGGCAACATCACCCTGCAGGTCCGCGAGAACCCGGTCGTCAACCGCATCGTGCTGGAAGGCAATAAGCGGCTGAAGTCGGACAAGATCAACCCCGAGATCAAGCTGGCGCCGCGTCAGATCTTCACCCGGTCGAAGGTCCGTGCAGACGTTGCGCGCATCATCGAACTCTACCGCCGCCAGGGCCGTTTCGCTGCGACGGTCGAGCCGAAGATGGTCCAGCTCGACCAGAACCGCGTCGACATCATCTTCGAGATCAGCGAGGGCGACAAGTCCAAGGTCCGCAAGATCAACATCATCGGGAACGAGAAATTCTCCGATGGCCGCCTGCGCGGCGAGATGGCGACCAAGCAGACGGGCATCACCAAGATTTTCTCGTCGGGCACCAGCTATGATCCCGACCGCATGTCCTATGACCAGCAGAAGCTGCGCCAATATTATCTGACGCAGGGCTATGCGGACTTCCGCGTGGTGTCGGCCGTGGCCGAACTGACCCCGGACAAGAAGGACTTCATCATCACCTATGTGGTGGAGGAAGGGCAGCGCTACAAATTCGGCGACGTCAGCCTCGAGAGCGAGATCCGCGACATCAAGCCCGAGGCGTTCAAGGCTCTTCTGCCGATGAAGAAGGGCGACTGGTATAACGCCAAGGCGGTCGAGGACACGGTCGACTCGATCACCGAGGCGACCGGCGCCTTCGGCTTTACCCCCGACGTTCGTCCGGACTTCAACCGCGACAAGGAAGAGCTGACGATGGGGGTGGTCTTCAAGATCAACCAGTCGCCGCGCGTCTATGTCGAACGGATAGACATCAACGGCAACACCCACACCAAGGACAAGGTCGTCCGCCGCGAATTCCGCATGTCGGAAGGCGACGCGTTCAACAGCTTCAAGGTCAAGCGGTCGCGCGACCGCATCCAGTCGCTGGGCTTCTTCCAGGACAAGTTCGAGATCGAGCAGAAGCCGGGCTCGGCGCCCGATCGCGTCGTGCTCGAAGCCAATGTCGAGGAAAAGTCGACCGGCGAGTTGCAGGTGTCTGCGGGCTATTCGAGCCTCGAACGCTTCATCGTCGACCTGTCGATCCGCGAACGCAACTTCATGGGCAAGGGCCAGGAAGTCCGCGCCGGCGTAAGCTATTCGACCTATTCGAAGTCGATCGAACTGGGCTTCACCGAGCCTTATGTGTTCGACAAGAATATCGCAGTCGGCTTCGACGTGTTCCGCCGCGACTATAATTCGTTCAACTTTTCGGGCAACGATCGCAACACCACCTACGAACAGACTACAACGGGTTTCCAGATCCGCGCCGGCATCCCGCTGACCGAGTTCATCACCCTCGCGACGCGCTATGGCCTCAGCTACGATCAGGTGTCGCTGAACAAGTTCACCTTCTACACCGACACCGACAATGACGGCATTCGCGACACCTGCGATCCGATCGTGGCGGGGCGCTATCTGTGCGACGCCATCGGAAACCGCGTGACCTCGTCGGTCGGCTACTCGCTCGTCTTCGACAATCTGAACAACCGCCTGCGGCCGACGCGCGGCCAGCGCGCCGTGTTCAGCCAGGACTTCGCCGGCCTCGGCGGCACGGTCCGCTATATCAAGACCACGGCCCAGGCGACCAAATATTGGGGTATCGGCAGCGGCTTCGTGTTCTCGGCAAGCGCCGAGGGTGGCTACATCAAGGGCCTGGGACAGCAGGTCCGCCTGATCGACCGCTTCTACCTTGGCGAGCCCGACATGCGCGGCTTCGGCATCCGCGGCATCGGTCCACGCGTGATCCGCTCCTTCTACGATACCACCACCGGGACGTTCCTGACGGATCGCAATTCGCAGACCGACGATGCGCTCGGCGGCAATGCATATTATCGCGGGCGTCTCGAACTCGAGATTCCTCTGGGCAATGGCGCCCGCGAACTTGGCCTGCGGCCGTCCATCTTCATGGACGTCGGCGCGGTATTCGGTACGAGCCGGCCGGCGCTCACGGCTCCGGAGATCGCGGGCTATCCGTTCCAACTCGACGCCAACGGCAAATATCTGCCGGTCGAGCGGCTTGTCCTCGATAGCCAGGGGCGGCAAATCTACACGGTGCCGCTGACGGACACGACCAATCCGGGTGCAGCGACGCTGTGCTCGGTAGGCTATTCTGCCACAGCCACCGGCCCGTGCGTCGGCAACTCGCAGAATACGCGGGCCTTCTCCACGATCAGTCCGTTCCGCGAAGATTTCGTCGGCAACTCCGCCAAGCCGCGTCTCTCGGTCGGTTTCGGCGTGAACTGGAACTCGCCCTTCGGGCCGTTCCGCATCGACATCGCCAAGGCCCTCCTCAAGGAGAAGGGCGACAACACCAAGACCTTCCAATTCAACGTAGGGACACAGTTCTGATGAAAGCTTTTCTGAAGACCGCCGCCGCTGCTGCGGCCCTGATGCTCGTGCCGGCCGCCGCCAATGCGCAGGCCGCCGCTGCCGCCGCTGCTCCTGCAGCGGTCGCCGTGGTCGATCTCGACGCCGCGATCGTCAATTCCGCTGCCTTCCAGTCGGCGATGAACCAGGTCCAGACGACCTACAAGACCCAGATCACCGCCGCGCAGACCCGCCAGACCGCGCTGCAGGGCGAGCTCAACACGCTCCGCACCGAGATCGAGAATCTCCAGAAGAACAGCGCGACGCCGAAGGCGACGCTCGACGCGAAGATCGCGACCTTCCAGCAGAAGGGCCAGGCCGCCCAGGCCGAGCTGCAGCGCCTCGCCGTTCCCTTCGCCCGCCCGCAGGCCTATGTCCGCGAGCAGGTCGAAGCCAAGGTCGAGCAGGCGCTGAAGGCCGCGATGACCGCGAAGAAAATCGGCGTCGTACTGCGTCCGGAGGCTGCCTTCGCCTTCCAGCCGACCTCGGACCTGACCGCAGACGTCGTGACCCAGCTCAATGCGCTGGTGCCGAGCGCCTCGATCACTCCGCCGGCCAATTGGCAGCCGGGCCAGGCCGAGCAGGGCCAGGCAACCGCGCCGCAGGGCCGTTGATCGCCGCGCGATGAGCGACGACAACAAGACCGTGCTTGGCCCGCTGGATGTCCGGCGGGTCATGGCGGCGATCCCGCACCGCTACCCCATGCTCCTCGTCGACCGCGTCGAGGAGCTGGTGGTCAACGAGCGTATCTCGGCCGTGAAGGCGGTGACGATCAACGAGGAATTCTTCCAGGGGCATTTCCCCGGGCGCCCGATCATGCCGGGCGTGTTGATCGTCGAGGCGCTGGCGCAAGCGGCGGGCGTTCTCGCCGTGGAATCGCTGGGCCTGTCCGGTTCGGGCAAGCTCGTCTATTTCATGACGATCGACGAGGTGAAGTTCCGCACTCCGGTCGAACCGGGCGTGCTGCTGCGCCTCGACGTCGCCTTCGCGCAGAAGCGCGGCAGCGTCTGCAAGTTCGAGGGCAAGGCCTATCTGGGCGACAAGCTCGCCGCCCAGGCCAATTTCACCGCGATGATCGCCGATCCGCCCAAGGAATGATCGCTTTATGCGGGCTCCGGCGTCTGGTCTTGCCATCGCAGGGCCGACGCTGTAAGGGCCGCGCTTCGCTTCCCCAGGCTGGTCGGAACCAGCCATTTTCTGGAGCTTCTGACGATGAAGAAAGATATCCATCCCGATTACCACCGGATCAAGGTCCAGCTGGTCGACGGTACGACCTACGACACCCACTCGACCTGGGGTTCGGAAGGCGAAACGCTTCAGCTCGACATCGATCCCTCGGTCCACCCGGCGTGGACGGGCGGCAAGTCGCAGTTGCTCGATGCCGGCGGCCAGGTCGCCCGCTTCAACAAGCGCTTCGGCGGGCTGTCGCTCACCAAGAAGTAAGCTTGGTTCCGAGCTTCGGACATGGATATGGCTGGGCGCTTGCCCGGCCATTTTCATTTGGGGGACAGCGCGTTCAGGGAGGGGTATGAGATGCTGCCTGATCGCGCCCGCCGCTGGCTTTACGCGGCGGCCGTACTGATCATTTATGGTCTGGCTATCATGCCGTCGGACAAGGCGCCCGATCTCGGTGCCGGCGACAAGATCAACCATATCGCGGCCTTCCTGTTTCTGACGCTGTTCGGTCGATGGGCCCTGCGCGGCACGGGGCGGCCGCGGCTCGTCATCGGCCTGTCCATTTTCGGGGCGCTGATCGAACTGACGCAGGCGATCCCTGTGTTGAACCGCGACGCCAGCGTCTGGGACTGGATCGCCGACAGCGCTGCGATCGGTGTGGCACTGCTGATGGCATGGCCGCTGGAAAGGCTGCTGAAGCGGCGATGATCGAAGCGCCCCGCCTGCAGGATGAGGAGGCGGATGCGCGGTTCGCGCGTCTGGCGGTCGAGGCGGGGCTCGATCCAGAGGATCGCTGGGTCGGCGGCTATGCTGCTTATGAATGGGCGCATCTGCGCCACGTGCTTGACGCCTATGCGATCGAGGTCGCGGACAGGGACGTGCTCGAATTCGGCTGCAATGTCGGAGGTTCGCTGGTCGTCCTCGCGACGCTCGGTGGGCGGGCGACGGGCGTGGATGTCGATCCCGCGATGCCACCGATCGCGGCGGCCAATTGCAGGCGACATGGGTTTGAGGCGCGGGCGGTTGTAGTCGGACCTGGAGAGCCGCTGCCCTTTCCCGATGCGAGCTTCGACCTGATCGTCGCCAACAGCGTCCTCGAATATGTCGACGCCGACGCGCTCTCCCCGACCATCGCCGAGTTCCACCGCCTGTTGCGGCCCGGCGGCCGGCTGCTGATCTGCGGCACCGCCAGCCGCCTGTCGCCCAAGGAAGGCCATTCGGGACGCTGGCTCGTCAATTACTGGCCAAGGGCTTTCGATCGTCTGACCGGTCGTCCTCTCCAGCGCGGCCTTTCCCCGCTGGCCTTGGCAGCAGCGCTGAAGGGCCGCTTCGCCAGCGTGGCCGGCAACGACTGCGCCTGGCGCAAGGCGCGCATGGCGATCCACGGTCGCCTGATGCCCGCCGCCCATGTCTGTTCGGCCGCGGGGAAGGCGACAGGGTTGGGACCGGGCTGGTTATCCCCTACGGTCGAGCTTCTAATGCAGCGGATATGAGCTGATCTCGGGCTTGGCAGAGACGCGCTTCCGAGCTCCTTCGGGCGCGAGGCCTCGACAGAGGGGCAATTTGATCGAGATTGGATGAATCGCGCAAAGACGCAGAATTTCCGCCTGCTAGAAGATGCCTCGACAGCGCGATTCTCTCAGGCTCCTCGATCCTTATGCCGTTCCAAAGACCAGTGCTCCAATCGTCGATCTTCGTCGGCCTCATCCTGATTGCGACCACAGGCAGGGCGGACCCCGGTTCTCCAGCGGTAGAGCCTGCCGCTCCGAACCCTGCTGGGCAGGGCTGCTCCCTGCACATCTGGCCCGGCAGCAACCTCCGCTCCACCTATCTCGGATGGGCGCATGGAGGCATCGTCGATGGGGCGGTGAACGGGCGCGACGGCTATAGAAGGCTGCCCGTCGGTCCTCTGGATACCGATCGCCAGCGAGCCATATTGTCGACGGCGGCTGTGGCCAAGGCGCTGGGGCTGGAGGGGTACAGCGCAACAGTTCATGAAGGTGCGCTGGACAGCAGGACGCTGCGGACCTCGCCCGGTTCCTGGCTTGCGGCGACGACCGGAATGCCGCCCTCCTCCTGTCAGGCCGAACTGGCGATCGACGATGTCTTCTTTCAGGAGGACATCGTCAGCGGTCGCTATCTGAAAGTCATCTACCGGTTCAAGCGGTTCGGCGACATCGAGGGCCCAGCCCGAAGCTTCGGCCAGATAATCGCCGTAAAGCTGTCGGCTTTCCCTCCAGCTCCAGGAACCGATGCTGCCCCGGCGCTGAAGGAATTGGAAACGGCGTTGGTCCGCAGCGTCCAGGATTTCGGCACCTCGCTCAACACCCCCATCAAGAAGAGAAGATGAGGGGGCATCCGCCTCGACAACAGGGAGTTATCGAGCATGAAGAACTATCTGATTTCTGCGAGCATGATGCTGCTCATTGCCGGGAACAGTCCCGCAAATGCTCAGGATAGCGTCGCTGCCGCAGTTGCGACGGTAGCCGAACCGTCAGGACCTACTGCATCCCCGGCTAACGCGGCTCCCGAAACCGCCTCCTTCGCCCCCACCTCGGCAGCCGCCGACGGTTGCGAACTGCACATCTGGCCTGCCGAGCGCATGAACTCCATCACGATGGGACTGTTGGGTGGCGGTCTGCTGGACGCTGCCATTCACGCGAACCGCGATGCGAGCAACCGGACTCTGCTCGCCAGTGCTCTGGACAGCCCGAGCCAGCTCGATGCTTTGCTCGCGCTCGACCTGCGCACGATGCTCAAGATGAGCCCCGGCACGACCATCGTGACGCACGCCAAGCCACTTGAGCGCAAGACGATGAATGCGGTGAAGACGCGGAGGTCGGATTCGAAATCGACCTGCTATTCCGAGTTGATCGTGGCGGACGTATTCTATCAGAAGTCGACGCTCTATGGGCGTTCGCTGCGGACCCTGTTCATGGTCCGCGAGTTCGGCAAGGATCAAACGATCGATTTCGAGTATAAAGCGTGGGGAGGCAATGGCTTGCAGCGTTTCCCACCCAAGGAAGGCGAAGATGCTCTGGCGGCGCTCGACGAACTTGTAAGCGTGTTCAAGGCCAATTTTGCCGAATATGCCAACAATGAAGCGAAGGCAGTTAGAAAGCCTGTAAAGTCCTGACTGTCCATAGGACGGGAAGCCGGCGCTCAAACAAGCCGATTCCCGTCAGTTCGCTGCCGCTTATAATGTTCTTTTCAGCGGTTGAATGGGTGCTGCGTTCCGTAGATATCCCCCAACACGGCCAACACAGCCGTGGCGGTAGGAGTTTTCAGTGGCCTGAAGCTCGCGGCCTCCAGAGCGGCGCGCCCCTCGGAGGCGCTCTGAAAATGGCGGAGAGGGTGGGATTCGAACCCACGGTGGGCTTCCACCCACGGCGGTTTTCAAGACCGCTGCCTTAAACCACTCGGCCACCTCTCCGCGAAGCCGGGCCGCGCGGTCGGGTCGCTTTATCGCTCGTGCGGCCTTTCGTGCAAGGGGTACGATCAAAGCGGTTCAATGCGCGGCCAAGCTGTGGCAAGCACGATCCTCCACCAAAGGGGATATGATGCGGAGCCTGTTGCGTAGGGCGGTCCTGGCGGCCGCATGGACGGTCGTCGGAACGGTGCCGGCGTGGGCGGCGCAGGAGCAGCCGGTTGCCGAGGAAGCGCAGGCCCCCGACGATGCCGCGCGGCTGACCGATGCGCCCGAGCCGGCGGCGCCGAGCGAAGACAGCCTGATGCGCGCCTATCTGGCGACGCTGCGCGACCGGGCGGCGGGGATGGGGATTTCGGGCGAGCTGTTCGATCGCACGCTGCCGACGGTCAATTTCAACGCGCGCGTCGTGCGCCTCGATCGCGGGCAGCCGGGCGCCAGCACGTCGAACAGCGCTACGCCGCCCTTCGCGCCCTATCTGGCGAGCCATGTCGACCGGGTCCGCATCAACATGGGTCGGTCGCGCTATGGCAGCCTGCGACCGCTGCTGCTCGGCATCGAGCGTGAGACCGGGGTGCCCGAGCAGATCATGCTGGCGATCTATGGGCATGAGACCGGCTATGGCACCTTCACCGGCAATTTCGATCTGCTGAGCGCGCTCGGTACGCTCGCTTATGAGGGGCGTCGCCGCGAGCTGTTCGCGGGCGAGTTCCTCAACACGCTGCTGCTGATGCAGCGCGGCGTGGCGCGCGATCGGCTGAAGGGCAGCTGGGCCGGCGCGACCGGCTATCCGCAATTCCTGCCGAGCGTCTATCTGCGCCTGGCGCGCGACGGCGACGGCGATGGCAAGGCTGATATCTGGCGCAGCGAACCCGATGCGCTCGCCTCGATCGGCAATTATCTGCGCGACGCCGGATGGAAGAAGGACGTGCCCTGGGGCGTGGCGGTGCGCGTGCCCGAGGGGATCGACCGGGCCGCGATCCGCTCGCCGATGAACTCGCCCCGCTGCCCGCGCGTGTTCGCGCGGCAGAGCCGCTGGCTGACGATCGCCGAATGGCGCGACCATGGGCTGACGATGCTGAGCGGACGCGTGCCGGCCGAGAACGAGCTCGCTACGCTGATCGAGCCCGACGGTCCCGGCCGCACCGGCTATCTGCTGACGACCAATTATCGGTCGATCCTCGACTATAATTGCTCGAACTTCTACGCGCTGTCGGTCGGGCTTCTGGGCGACGCGATCGTCGAATGAGTGCGCGGGGCGATCACTGGCCTGCGGTGGCCCATGTCCGCGCGGCGGCGCTCGGGGTGGTGCTTCTGCTCGCCGCCTGCGGCGCGCCGCAGGCGGATCGGCCGGGCCGTCCGCCGGTGCCCCGGCCCTCGGGCGGGCCTGCCACCGATACGCCGGTCAAGATCGGCAAGCCCTATCAGATTGCGGGGGTGTGGTATTCGCCCTCGGACGACGCCGACTATGACGAGGTCGGGCTCGCCTCCTGGTATGGCGCGCAATTCCACGGCGCGCGCACCGCCAATGGCGAGCAGTTCGACATGGATCGCGTCGGTGCTGCCCACAAGACGCTGCCGCTGCCGAGCTATGTCGAGGTCACCGCGCTCGACACGGGCAAGACGATCGTCGTGCGGATCAACGATCGCGGGCCATTCGTCGCCAATCGCATCATCGACCTGTCGCGCCGCTCGGCCCAGCTTCTGGGGATCGAGCGGGCGGGGGTGTCGCGCGTCCGCGTGCGCCGGGTCTATCCGTCGGACGAGGATCGCATGGCGCTGCGTTCGGGCCGCCCGGCGAGCGAGCGTCGCTATGCCTCGGCGAGCGAACTGGCCTCGCTCAACCAGCGTTTCGCGACGCGCCCGGCGACGCCCAAGGCCCCGCCGCGCGTTGCAGCGGCCGTTCCAGTTGCGGCGGTGCCGGTGGGTGGCTGGTTCGTCCAGGTGACGGCGCTGAGCAGCCGGCCCCGCGCCGAGGAGATCGCCGAATTGCTGGGCGCGCGGGTCGAGCCGGTGGGCGCGTTGTGGCGGGTTCGGCTCGGTCCCTATCCGGGTGAAGGCGAGGCGAGCAATGCGCTGGCGCAGGTCCGGTCACGCGGCTATCAGGAGTCGCGCCTGGTGCGGATCGAAGCCGCCGACGGCGCCACTGCGGAGGGATTTCCAAGACGATGAAGCGTAAGACGTTCGCCCTGCTTTCCGGGATGCTGTTGTTCGTGTCGCTGCCGGCCGAAGCCGCGGCGCCCCCGTTCGACACGCCGGCCCCGGTGGCCTTCATGAAGGACCTGTCCTCGGGCGCGATCCTCTACGCCAAGAATCCCGATCTGCGCATGCCGCCCGCCTCGATGGCGAAGATGATGACGGTCTATGTCGCCTTCGATCTGGTGCGGAAGGGCGAACTCAAGCTCGACGCGATGGCGACGGTGCGGCCCGAGACGTGGAAGCGCTGGCACGGTCCCGCCGCCGGATCGACCATGTTCCTGTCGCCCGGCGAGCAGGTGAGCGTCGCCAATCTGCTGTTCGGCATCGTCACCCTGTCCGGCAACGATGCCTGCGTCGTGCTGGCCGAGCATATCTCGGGCACGGAAGAGGCCTTCGTCGCGCTGATGAACCGCCGCGCCAAGGAAATGGGCCTGACCAACAGCCATTTCGGAACGTCCAATGGCTGGCCCGACGGCGGCGTCACCTATGTCAGCGCGCGCGACCTCGCCACGCTCGCCGAAAAGACGATCGAGGAGCATCCGAAGCTCTACAAGACCTTCTACAGCCGGCCGAGCTTCACCTGGGGCAAGACCATGGGCAGCGGCCAGGCGATCACCCAGGCCAATCGCGACCCGCTGCTGGGTCGCGTCGCCGGAGCCGACGGGCTCAAGACCGGCCACACCGAGGAGGCCGGCTATGGCTTCACCGGCTCGGCCGAGCAGAATGGGCGACGTCTGGTGATGGTGCTGTCGGGGCTGACCTCGTTCAACCAGCGCGTCGAACAATCGGTGTCCTTCATGAACTGGGGCTTCCGCGCATGGCAGTCGAAGCCGGTCGCGCCGAAGGGCCGCAAGGTGCAGATCGCCGAAGTGCAGCTGGGCGACGCGCGCGAAGTGGGTCTGGTGGCGCCAAAGGATCTGGTCGTGACCGTGCCCGCCGGGCTCGGTTCGGACCTGAAGAGCCGGGTCGTCTATCAGGGACCGATCAAGGCGCCGTTCAAGAAGGGCGACCATATTGCCGATCTGGTCGTGTCCGGTCCCGACATGGCGCCGCAGAAGCTGCCGCTCGTCGCCGATCGCGACGTGGGCGAGGCGGGCTTTTTCGACCGGATGATGGCGGGCCTCCGCTGGCTGTTCGGCCTCGCCTGAGGCCGTGACCGGCCGGTTCGTCAGTCTGGAAGGCGGGGAGGGCGCGGGCAAGTCGACCCAGGCGCGCGCTCTGGCCGCTGCTCTACGCGCGCGCGGGATCGAGGTCGTCGAGACGCGCGAGCCCGGCGGCAGCGAAGGCGCCGAGGCGATCCGCCACCTGCTCCTCGAAGGCAGCGGCGACCGCTGGACGATGGAAGCCGAGGCGCTGCTGTTCGCGGCGGCGCGCGCCGACCATGTCGCGAAGACGATCAAGCCGGCGCTGGCTGCCGGCAAATGGGTGCTATGTGACCGCTTTGTCGACAGTTCGGTCGCCTATCAGGGCGGGGCGGGCGGGCTCGGGCTCGACCGGATCCGCGCGCTGCACGGCTTCGGAAGCGGCGGCTTCCTGCCCGAGCGGACCCTGTTGCTGACCCTGCCGCCCGAAGAGGCCGCGCACCGCGCCGCCGCGCGCGACCGTGACGGCGCCGATCGGATCGGTGGGCGCGATGCGGCCTACCATGCCGCCGTGGCATCGGCGTTCGAGACGATCGCCACCTCCGAACCCGGTCGCGTCCGCCGGATCGATGCGCGGGGCACGCCCGACGAGGTCACAGCCCGCCTACTCGATGCGCTTGCGGACCTGCTGCCGTGACATTGGTGGGCCATGAGGAGCAGGTCGCGGCACTGCGGTCGGCGGCGGACAGTGGTCGGCTCCACCATGCCTGGCTGCTCACCGGGCCGGAGGGCATCGGCAAGGCGAGCTTCGCGCTGGCCGCCGCCACCCGCCTGCTCGCCGAAGCCGCCGGACCGCCGGTGTCGCTACCCGGTCTCGAAACCCCCGAGACGCATCCTGTCTCCCATTATATCCGCGCCGGCAGCCACCCGGATCTGCGTATCCTGACCCGCCTGACCAAGGACCGGTCGGAGGATCTCGCCCGCTCGATCAGCATCGATCAGGTGCGCTCGCTGCAAAGCCTGTTCGCGACGACGCCCAGCCTGTCGTCCCGGCGGATCGTCATCATCGATGCGATCGACGATCTCGAACGGCCGGCGGCCAATGCGCTGCTCAAGAGCCTCGAGGAGCCGCCGGCGGGTACGATCTTCTTCCTCGTCAGCCATGCGCCGGGCCGCCTGCTGCCGACGATCCGATCGCGCTGCCGCCAGCTGCGCTTCGCGCCGCTCGACGACCGGCAGATGCTGACTGCCTTGCTGGCCGCGCTGCCCGAGGAGCCGCGCGACGAGATCGACGCGCTGATCCGCAGCGGGCAGGGATCACCGGGCAGGGCGCTGAGCTTCGCCGGCCTGCAGATCGCCGCGCTCGACGCCGCGATGGACCGGCTCGTCGTCGAGGGTGATGCCACCAATGCGATCCGCGCGCAGTTGGCGAAACAGCTGTCGGGCAAGGCCGCGCAGGCGCGCTACGAAGCCTTCATCGAGCGCGCGCCCGCGCGGATCGCCGCCGAGGCGCGGCGGCGGACCGGGCAGGCGCTGGCCGATGCGCTGCGCTTTTGGGAAGAGGCGCGCCGCATCGGCGAGAGCGCGGTTCACCTCTCGCTCGACCCGGCCACCACCGTGTTCGAACTGGCCGGCCTGCTTGCGCGGCTCGCCCCGGCGGGGCGCTGATCCTTTCGGACCGGACAGCGCCGCAAAGCGCTTCCACAGCAGGCGATCACGCACTAAGTGCAGGCCCATGTCCGAGCCCTATTATATCACCACCGCGATCAGCTATCCCAATGGCCGCCCGCATATCGGCCACGCCTATGAGGCGATCGCCGCCGACGTCATCGCCCGCTTCCAGCGCGGCATGGGGCGCGACGTGCGCTTCCAGACCGGCACCGACGAACATGGCCTGAAGATGGTGCAGGCGGCCCGCGCCCGCGACATGGAGCCGCGCGCGCTGGCTGATGAAATGTCGTCCTATTTCAAAGAAATGGACGATGCTCTGAACATCAGCTATGATCGCTTCATCCGCACCAGCGACGCCGACCATTATGCCGCCAGCCAGGCGATCTGGCAGGCGATGGAGGCCAATGGCGATCTCTATCTCGACCGCTATGAGGGCTGGTATTCGGTCCGCGACGAGGCCTTTTACGACGAGAAGGAACTGGTCGAGGGCGAGGGCGAGCAGAAGCTGTCGCCGCAGGGCACGCCGGTCGAATGGACCGTCGAGGAAAGCTGGTTCTTCCGCCTTTCGAAATATCAGGAGCCGCTGCTGGCGCTCTATCGCGACCAGCCCGACTTCATCCGCCCCGAAAGCCGGCGCAACGAGGTGATGAGCTTCGTCAGCGGCGGTCTGAGCGATCTGTCGATGTCGCGCACCAGCTTCGACTGGGGCGTGCCGGTGCCTGGCAGCCCCGGCCACGTCATGTATGTCTGGGTCGACGCGCTGACCAATTATCTGACCGGGGTCGGCTATCCCCATGGTGGCGAGACCTATGACCGCTATTGGCCGGCGAGCCTGCACCTGATCGGCAAGGACATCGTCCGCTTCCACTCGGTCTACTGGCCCGCCTTTCTGATGTCGGCGAAGGTGCCGCTACCGAAGCAGGTGTTCGGGCATGGTTTCCTGCTCAACCGGGGCGAGAAGATGTCGAAGTCGGTCGGCAATGTCGTCGATCCGATGGGCATGGCCGAACGCTACGGCGTCGACCAGCTGCGCTATTTCCTGATGCGCGAGGTCAGCTTCGGCTCGGACGGCAGCTACAGCCATGAGGCGATCGTCAACCGCGCCAATGCCGAGCTGGCCAACAGCTTCGGCAATCTCGCGCAGCGCACTTTGTCGATGATCTTCAAGAATCTCGACGGCGAATTGCCGGCGCTCGACCGCAACGAGGATGACGCCGCGCTCGTCCGCGCGGTCGCTACGGCCTGCCTCGACGAACTGCCGCGCGCCTTCGAGCAGCTGTCCTTCTCGGTCGGGATCGAAGCGTGGATGAGGGCGGTGTTCGCCTGCAACCAATATGTCGACGCCCAGGCCCCCTGGACGCTGCGCAAGACCGATCCGGAGCGGATGAAGACCGTGCTGGGCACGTTGTTCGCGGTGATCCGCGACCTCGCCATCGCGATCCTGCCGGTGATCCCGGCCAGCGCCGGCAAGCTGCTCGACCAAATGGGCGTGGCGGCCGATGCGCGCGACTTCGCCGCGCTCGAGCGGCAGGGCTGGTATGATGAGCTGCGCGCCTCGGGCTATCGCGTTGCGCAGCCGGTGCCGCTCTTCCCGCGGCTCGAACTCGAGACGGCCGAGGCCTGATGTTCGTCGATAGCCATTGCCACCTCAACTATGCGGGCCTCGCCGAGCGCCAGCAGGAGGTGCTCGCGGGCGCCCGGGCGGCGGGCGTCACGACGATGCTCAACATCTCGACCCGCGCGGCCGAGTGGAACGACGTGCTGGCGGTGGCCGAGCGTGAGCCCGATGTCTGGGCGAGCGTCGGCATCCACCCGCATGACGCGGATACCCATGAGGATATCGAGACCGCCTTGCTGGTCGAGAAGGCCCGGCATCCGCGTGTCGTCGGCATCGGCGAGACCGGGCTCGACTTCTTTTACGACAAGTCTGACCGCGACCGGCAGCGGGCGAGCTTCCGCCGCCATATCGCCGCCGCGCGCGAAACCGGCCTGCCGCTGATCGTGCACACCCGCGAGGCGGAGGAGGACACCAAGGCGATCATGGCCGAGGAGATGGGGAAGGGGGCCTTCACCGCCGTCATCCACTGCTTCACCGGCAGCGCCGACCTCGCCCGCGCGATGCTCGACCTCGGCTGCTATATCTCGCTGTCGGGGATCGTGACCTTCAAGAACGCGGCCGACCTGCGCGCCACCGCGCATATCGTCCCGCGCGGCCGGCTGCTGATCGAGACTGACAGCCCGTTCCTCGCCCCGGTGCCGCATCGGGGCAAGCCTTGCGAGCCGGCTTATGTCGTCGACACCGCACGGATGCTCTCGGCCGAACTCGACTGGCCGATCGAGGAACTGGCGCGAGAGACGTCGAGCAACTTCTTCAGATTGTTTGCAAAAGTGGCGGCATGAAAGTCCGCATTCTCGGCTGCGGTACATCCTCGGGCGTGCCCCGGATCGGCAATGACTGGGGCGCCTGCGATCCCGCCGAACCGCGCAACCGCCGCAGCCGGGCGTCGATCCTGGTCGAGAGCGCGACGACCCGCATCCTGGTCGATACGACCCCCGACATGCGCCAGCAGCTGCTCGACGCCGACGTCATCGCGATCGATGCGATTCTGTGGACGCACGACCATGCCGATCATTGCCACGGCATCGACGATTGCCGCCAGATCTTCCATGCGCGCGGCACGCCGGTGCCGGGCTTCGGTTTCCCGGCGACGATCCGCCAGCTGCGCCAGCGCTTCGACTATGTCTTCGCCGGGCGCGATGGCTATCCGTCGACGGTCGAGGCCGGCGATCTGCTCGCCGACATGATGATCGGCGACATCCGCATCCGCTCGGTCGCTCAGCCGCACGGGACCATCTACAGCGCCGGGCTGCGCTTCGACCATGGCGGTCGATCGATCGGCTATTCGACAGATTTTCATGACGTTACCGACGATATGCGAGAATTGTTCTCCGGCGTCGACCTGTGGATCGTCGACGCGCTGCGCGTGCGTCCGCATCCGACCCACGCGCATCTGGACCTGACGCTGGCCGCGATCCGCGACTGCGCGCCGAAGCGCGCCGTGCTGACGCATATGGACCAGTCGATGGACTATGCGACCCTGGCCGCGACCCTGCCGGACGGCGTCGAGCCGGGCTATGACGGAATGGAGGTTCTGCTGTGAACGGAGACATGATCGTCGGCCTCGTCGCGATCGCCGCGATGCTGATCCTGGTCGTCCCGCGCTTCCTCCAGCGCGGCGTCGCCAAGGGGCGGATGCTGCAACTGGCGCTGCTGTGGGTGGCGATCTTTGTAATCGCGACGTTTGTGGCGATCGTCGCGAGCCGCTTTTGAAGGATCCTGACACGTCGGAATTTAACATAATATATATTATCGAAATTTGGCTCTGCTGGAATAGACCTGCGTTGTACCTCCGCTCTGAGGTGTAGCACCACGGCCCGTCATTCAGAACCGTACGTCCGCGATTTAACGATGCTATAGCCGTCTGCTTCCGTTGTGTGGACCCGCAATGCCAATGGCTTGACCATTCTGCGCACCGTTTCACGGACATTATTTTTGAGCCGCGCGCCCAAGTAGATGGCCTTGATCGCGCCCCGCTCGTACGTCGCCTTTCCGATCGTCGATGAAAACAGCCGCCATTCGCGCTCGTAAGCCCAGCTTAGGTGCTTCGTTGAAAGAACCGCGCGGCTGCGTTCAAAATCATTCTTCATGCTGTTCAGTGCAAGATAATATGGCTTATTGCCATAGGCAATGCGGGCAAAGGCATTTTCCTCGGACATTCCTCTAAGTAACGTAGGCATAGAATAACATATGCATATGCCTTGGAATGAGTCTGCATAGTGTGCCCACATTAACTCATTACTCCATGTCTCAGAGAACGATGCGATCCCCAAGGAAAGCTTCTCGTTCTTTAAGTTGCGAATGAACTCACTATATTGCGGGTGATTTTGAACCTTGGTGCTGGCCTTGTACAGACCTTCCATCGGATCATTCATATTTTTGTAGTGCGCACACCAGACATAGTCGTTGAGGATGGCCTCCATTTCTTGGACGAACTTTGTCTTTCCAGCAGGGGTGCCGTCCAATAATCCGGCACCGATAGAACGATATCGATACAGCCAAGTCGGACGAGCAAATGTTTCGATCTTAGCCATGGTCCCTCAGCCCAGATTCGAATGTTATAGATATCCGGCCATCTGCAGAATGAAGCCAGCGACGATTAGAAGTAAACCCATGTAGGTAAAGCGGAGAGACATTCCGGCTGTTTCTTTGTCGCTTTCGATGGTCGCCCCAAGCATTGCCGCCATAGTCCCGAGGTGCTCGGCGAGATTCGCGATGCTTCCCTTCACCTCATCAAAGCTCCGCTTGGCAGACTGATAATCGAACGTCCCATCGGATGGAAGATAGGCCCCCTCGTCCCGATAATATTCGCGAAAATCGCTTGAAACGCTTGTGAGGAAAGAGTCCATGCCACCGGCTGCTTCCGCAACGTCTCGCAGGGAAGACAACCGAGCTTCGGCATGGCGCCGAAGATCGCGCTGTATCCTAACAAGATCGAAACCCAGCAACATGACGCCGGCTAGGTCCAATGCCAGTCCGGTCAAGCCCAGAACGATCATCTCAATCCCCTAATATGTCATCGCGCATCGGTGAGTTCATGGCGATGCTTCAAACGATCATTCTGACCTAAAGATAGGCGCTATCCCGGCCCATCGATGGAAGCGAGCCTGCCTTATTCAGCGCCGATATATAACTCATCACATTTCGCAATCTGATCCGAGACCTATCAGCGGGCCTTGCAGTGAGTTGCCGGCTCGAGCGCATAAATCCTGCGGGCCTCTTCGTTTATGGCTCTTCCCTCACTGGATCGTGATGATCCCGTCCACCGCGCGCCATTCGGTTGGGCCGATCAGGTGGCGGTGGGCCACGCGGATCGAGTGGAGCACCGCCTCGATCTCGCGGCGCCAATGGTCGAGAAAGCGGTTGAGCATCGGGAAGTCCGGCGCGACATCATAATGTTGCCAGAGGAAAAGCTGCAGCAGCGATGGATGGTCGGGCATGTAATAATGGATCTCGACCGTCGCGAGACCATAGCCGCGTAGTTGTTTCAGCAGGTCGTCGCTCATGCGGACCGCCTCCCGCGGGGCGAGCAGGCGCGCTTGGCCGTGGCTGCGATATTCGTCAAATATATGATGGACATAGGCGGTCGAACCATCCCTACCTCCTTTGCTCTTCGCTATCGGTCCTTTCCTTGCCTGACCCGATTTTTCCGAATGGCTTGCCCCTGCGTCAAGCGATTCTCATGCCGCGCTCATTTGCGGCCGAACAGCTTCTCGATCTCGTCATGGCCGAGCTTGATCCAGGTCGGGCGGCCATGGTTGCACTGGCCCGAATGCGGCGTGACCTCCATCTCGCGGAGCAGCGCGTTCATCTCGGCGACCGACAAGCTGCGGCCCGCGCGGACCGATCCGTGGCAGGCCATGGTCGCGGCGACATGGTCGAGCCGTTCCTTGAGCGACAGCGCCTGGTCATAGGCGGCGAGTTCGTCGGCGAGGTCGACGACGAGGCCCTGGACGTCGCCCTGCCCCAGTAAGGCCGGGGTCGCGCGGACCAGCATGGCACGCGGGCCGAAGCGTTCGAGGTCGAGCCCCATTTCGGACAGTTCGCCGAGCCGCGTCTCGAGCCGGTCGCAGGCGGGCTCGTCCAGCTCGACCACCTCGGGCAGCAGCAGGGCCTGCCGCGATACGCCGCCGGCCGCCATGGCGCGGCGCATCCGTTCGAGGACGAGGCGCTCATGCGCGGCGTGCTGGTCGACGATCACAAGCCCGTCGCTGGCCTCGGCGACGATATAGGTCGCGGCGATCTGCCCCCGGGCGACGCCCATCGGGAAGCTCGCCGGCTCGGGCACCGGCGCGGCCGAAGCTTCGGCGCGGGCCATCGGCGCGGGGGCATAGTCCGCGACCCGGTCCCAGACGCTCCCCTGGCGCGGGGCAACATCACCTGTCGGCATGGGATAGGCCGGGCTCCCGCCTGCCGTCATAGGCCAGGGCGAAGGCGATCCCCCGCCCCCAACCTGCCAGCTGCCCAGGCTGGCGACCGAGGCGCGCTGAACGCTGCGATGGCCGGCCTCGTCGAGCGCGGCGCGCAGCCCGCCGACGATCATGCCCCGGATCAGGCCCGGATCGCGAAAGCGGACCTCGGTCTTGGCCGGGTGGACGTTCACGTCGACGAGATCGCCGGGCAGGTCTAGGAACAGCGCCATCACCGGGTGCCGGTCGCGCGCCAGCATGTCCTGATAGGCCGCGCGCACCGCGCCGATCAGCAGCCGGTCCTTCACCGGGCGGCCATTGACGAACAGATATTGGTGATCGGCGACGCCGCGGTTGAAGGTCGGCAGGCCAGCGACGCCGGTCAGCGAGATCGCCTCGCGCCGGAAATCGACCGCGACGCTGTTATCGGCCAGATCCTTGTCGGTCAGCGCGGCGACCCGGCTCACCCGATCCTCGTCGGGCGAGACGAGGATCGCGCGGCGGCCGTCATGTTCCAGGCTGAAGCCGATATCGGGCCGGGCCATAGCCAGTCGGCGGACGACATCGACGCAGGCCGCATATTCCGACCGCGCCGAGCGCAGGAACTTCCGCCGCGCCGGCACCTTGGCGAAGAGATGCGCGACCCTGATGCGCGTGCCTGGCGGCAGCGCGGCCGGCCCCTCCCCCGCCAACTCGCCATGGTCGATGCGCCGGAGCCAGCCATCGGCGCCCCGGACACGGCTTTCGATCGTCAGGTCGGCGACGCTCGCGATCGAGGGCAGCGCCTCGCCGCGAAAGCCGAGCGTCGTCACCGCTTCGATCGCATCGTCGGGCAGTTTCGACGTCGCGTGCCGTTCCAGCGCCAGCGCGATCTGTGCAGGCTCCATGCCGCAGCCGTCGTCGATCACCTCGATCGCGGAAAGCCCGCCTTCCGAGAGATTTACCGCGATGCGGCGAGCGCCCGCGTCGATCGCATTCTCGACCAGTTCCTTGAGCGCGCTGGCCGGTCTTTCAACCACTTCACCGGCAGCGATGCGATTCACAAGATGTTCGGGCAGGCGGCGTATTGACATGGTCCCCGTCCTAGCCCAAGCGGCAGCGTTCCGCATCCCTTGATAGACGCCGGTTTTCCTTGGCCTGTCGGGTGGTGCTCGCGAGACCTCATCCGGCCTGGGGCGGGCCTAGAGAACGGACCAAAGCATGTTCCTGCAGCGCTATTTCAAGTTCATGTCGCATGATATGGCGATCGACCTCGGCACCGCCAACACCGTCGTCTATGTTCGCGGGCGCGGCATCGTCCTCAACGAGCCGTCGGTGGTCGCGATCGAGACGCTCAACGGGGTCAAGCGGGTCCGCGCGGTCGGCGACGACGCCAAGCTGATGATGGGCAAGACCCCCGGCACGATCGAGGCGATCCGCCCGCTGCGCGACGGCGTGATCGCGGACATCGACGTCGCCGAGCAGATGATCAAGCATTTCATCCAGAAGGTTCATGGCCGCCGCACCTTCATGCGCTGGCCCGAAATCGTGATCTGCGTGCCGTCGGGCTCGACCTCGGTCGAGCGCCGCGCGATCCGCGATGCCGCTTCCAACGCCGGCGCCAGCCAGGTGTGGCTGATCGAGGAGCCGATGGCCGCCGCGATCGGTGCGGGCATGCCGGTGACCGAACCTATCGGATCGATGGTCGTCGACATCGGTGGCGGCACGACCGAGGTGGCGGTGCTGTCGCTGCGCGGCCTCGCCTATACGACGTCGGTCCGTGTCGGCGGCGACAAGATGGACGAGGCGATCAGCTCCTATGTCCGCCGCAATCATAATCTGCTGATCGGGGAGGCCACGGCCGAGCGGATCAAGCAGGAAGTGGGCGTCGCCAAGATGCCGCTCGACGGCAAGGGCAAGACGATCCACATCAAGGGTCGCGACCTCGTCAACGGCGTGCCCAAGGAAATCACCATCACCCAGGCGCAGATCGCCGAGGCGCTGACCGAGCCGGTTTCGGCGATCGTCGAGGGCGTCCGCATCGCGCTGGAAAACACCGCCCCCGAACTGGCGGCGGACATCGTCGATCAGGGCATCGTCCTGACCGGCGGCGGCGCGCTGCTGCAGGGGATCGACGAGGTGCTGCGCGAGGCCACCGGCCTGCCCGTCTCGATCGCCGAAGACCCGCTCACCTGCGTCGCACTGGGCACCGGGCGCGCGCTGGAGGACTCGGTCTTCCGCGGCGTTCTGCAGACCGCCTGAGCCGCGGGTAACCGTCGATGGCGGCGCCCCGACACAGGCGTCGAGGATTTTCCCGCCGGGTCCAATATGGCCTGTTCGCGGGCTATGTCATCGCGGTTGCGGGGATCGTCCTCGGTGCCGGGCTGCTGCTGTTGTCACGGCTCGATCCGCGCGCCTTCGGTACGCTGCGGGGCATCGCGATCGACGCGGGATCGCTGGCATCGGGCATCGGCCGAAGCGGCGTCGACGCGGTGCGCGGCGGCGCGGATGCGCTGTCCGATTACATCATGGCCGGCAGCCAGAATGCGGCATTGCGCGAGCAGCTTGGGGCGCAACGTCGAGCGTTGATCGCAGCCAAGGCCGTTGCTGCGGAAAATGCCCGACTCAAGGCGCTGGTCGGCCTGCAGGAAAATCTGCCGCGTCCGATATTGTCGGCGCGTCTCGTCGGCTCGACCCCGACCGGCCAGCGCCGCTTCGCCACCCTCAGCGCCGGTCTCGCCGCCGGGGTCAAATCCGGCATGACGGTGCGTTCGCCCGAGGGGCTGGTCGGCCGCATATATGAGGGCGGATTGTTCGCCTCGCGCGTGCTGCTGCTGACCGATGGCGAGACGGCGGTGCCCGTCCGCATCGTGCGCACCGGCAATCCCGCCATCGCCACCGGACAGGGCGACGGGACGATGGAGATACGCGGCCTGATCTCCGGCGGCCGGCCGTTCCGGCGCGGCGACCTCGCCGTTACCTCGGGCACAGGCGGGGTGTTCTTCCCCAATGTCCCGGTCGCGGTCATCGTGCAGATCCGGGGCGACCGGGCGATCGCGCGGCCTCTCGCCGATCCGGCCCGGGCCGATTTCGCGGCGGTCTATCCGGTCTATCAGGCTCCGATCGCGGACCGCCCCGCGCCGCCCCGGCCATGATCGGACGGCTGCACGACGGCTTCACCGAGCGGCTGCCGCTTCGGGTGCGATGGGTGCCGATCGGTTCGACCCTGATCGGCTCGGCCATGGGCGCGCTCCCGGTTATCGCGACAGAGCCGATCGTGCCGCCCTTCGGCCTGATGATCCTTCTGGCCTGGCGGTTGCTAAGGCCCGAACTCTGGCCCGCCTGGATGGCGTTGCCGCTCGGGCTCGCCGACGATCTCTTATGTGGCCATTATCTGGGGACGGCGGTAATCCTCTGGACCGTGGCCTTCCTGATACTCGAATGGGTCGACCAACTCGTGCTGTGGCGCGACGGTCGCATCGAATGGGCGATCGCTTCGGTGGCGATCGCCGCCATCGGTGCCGGTTCCTGGCTATTCTCACAGCCGAGCGACAGCGCCACCAGCCTGCTCGTCCTCATGCCGCAGACGGTCGGCGCGATATTGTGCTTCCCTGCGGTCCTCCGCTTGACCGCCCTGCTCGATCGCTGGCGCCTGAAACGATGAAGCGCACGCGCCTCATCACCGAGCAGAGCCTCGCCTTCACCTTCTCTCGCCGCGCCATCTTCCTGGGCGGTGCACAGGTGGCGGTGGGTACCGTGCTCGCCGGGCGCATGGCGTGGCTCTCGATCGCGCAGAATGAGCGCTACACCTCTCTGTCCGAGAGCAACCGCATCCAGCTGACGCTGGTGCCGCCCCGGCGTGGATGGATCATCGACCGGGGCGGCCGGCCGATCGCGATCAACCGCACCACATTTCGCGTCGATATCATCCCCAACCAGCTGAAAAATGGCGAGGCGGTGCTGGCGCAACTGCGCGATCTTCTGGCCCTCAGCGCCGACGACCTCGAACGCATCCGCACCGACCTCGCCAAGGCGCGCGGCTATCAGCCGGTGCCGGTCGCCGAGAATATCGATTATGAGCGCTTCGCGGCGGTCAGCGTGCGCCAGCCCAATCTGCCCGGCGTGAAGCCCGCGAGCGGCTATGGCCGCTATTATCCTGCCGGCGCTGCCATGGCGCATGTCACCGGCTATGTCGGCACCGCATCGGCCGCCGACTATGACAAGTCGCGCGACCCTCTGCTGATCACGCCGGGATTCAAGATCGGTAAGGAAGGTCTTGAAAAGACTATGGACCTCTGGCTGCGCGGCAAGCCCGGCGCGATGCGCAGCGAGGTCACCGCGCATGGCAAGGTGGTGCGCGAGCTGACCACCAGCCCCGAAGTCCCCGGCAATGCGATGCAGCTCACCATCGACGCCGGGCTGCAGCGCTACACCGCCTCGCGCCTGGGCCCCGAAAGCGCTTCGGCGGTCATGATCGACGTGAAGACCGGCGGCATCCTCGCCATGGCGTCGATGCCGGCGTACGACCCGAACAGTTTCTCCGACGGGATCAGCCATTTCGAATGGGATCTGCTGTCGAACGACGATCATCTGCCGCTGACCAACAAGGTGATGCAGGGGCTCTATCCGCCGGGCTCGACGGTGAAGCCGATGGTCGCGCTCGCCTTGCTCGAGGCCGGGGTCGATCCGCATCAGAGCGTCAACTGCACCGGCCGCTATCGCCTCGGGAACAGTTACTTCCACTGCTGGCGCCATGGCGGCCATGGCCCGGTCGACATGCACCGGGCGATCGCGTCGAGCTGCGACGTCTATTTCTACACCATGGCGCGGCTGATCGGGATCGACCGGATCGCGGCCATGGCGCGCAAGCTGGGGCTCGGCGAGCGGTTCGACCTGCCGATGCCGTCGCAGCGTTATGGGACGGTGCCCGATACCGCGTGGAAGGCGCAGCGCTACAAGGGCGCACGCTGGACCACGGCCGACACGCTCAACGCCACGATCGGCCAGGGCTATATGCTGTCAAACCCGCTGCAGCTGGCGATCATGGCGGCGCGCATCGCGTCGGGCACCGCGCTTGCGCCCCGGCTGATCCTCAACAAGCGCCATGGGCCGCAGGGCGCATCGCTGGGCATCGCTCCCGGCCATCTCGACATCGTGCGGGAGGCTATGAGCGGCGTCATCAACGGGCCTTATGGTACGGGCTTTTCCGGCCGGCTGAACATCGATGACCTGCTGATGGCCGGAAAGACGGGCACCGCACAGGTGCGGCGGATCACCATGGCGATGCGCCGGGCCGGCAATTTCGGAACGCATGGCGTACCCTGGAAATATCGTGACCATGGCCTGTTCGTGGCCTTCGCGCCGGTCGATGATCCGCGCTATGCCGTGTCGGTGGTGATCGAACATGGCATGCATGGCGCATCGGGTGCCCCGATCGCGCGCGACATGATCACCTATCTCTACGACCGCAAGCTCGCGGAAAACCGGCTCGCCCTGCTCGAACAAGGCTGGGGCGGCACCATCGAGCAGCGAATGGAACGCAAGGCCTATGCCTGGGCGCGGCGCGGAGAACCCTCGGCCGATAGCACCAGAGCAGCGGCCGGCGCACAGACCGGCGCTCAGGCCGATCCGCCCCCGCCGCCGACCGGCGAAGACGGGAGCGATCCCGAATGAGCCGGGAATCGATCGTCCCCGCGCCGCTGCGCGACGTCCCCTGGGGTCTGCTGGCACTGGTCGCCGCGATCGGGGGCTTCGGGCTCGTCGTCCTCTATTCGGCGGCGGGCGGCAGCATGCGGCCCTGGGCGCTGTCGCAGGGCACGCGCCTGATGGCCTTTCTCGCTCTGGCGATCCTCATTTCACGCCTGGGCGAGCATCGGCTCAAGGCGATGACGATGCCGGCCTATCTGGGCCTCGTCGCAATGCTGCTGCTGGTCGAACTGTTCGGCTTCGTCGGGGGCGGCAGCCGGCGCTGGCTCGATCTCGGCTTCATCCGGCTGCAGCCGTCCGAACTGATGAAGCCGGTGATCGTGCTGACGGTGGCGCGCTTCTACGACATGCTGCCTGCCGGGGAGATACGCCGCTTCAGTGCCGTCTGGCCGCCGGCGCTGCTGATCGGCATCCCGGCCTTTCTCGTGATGACCCAGCCCGATCTGGGCACCGCGTTGATGATCTGCGGCGGCGGCATCACCGTTGCCTTCCTGTCGGGCCTGCCGCTGCGGCTGTTCGTCGGCGCCGGGGCGGTTCTCGCAGCGGCCTTCCCGATCGCCCTGTCGATGATGCATGGCTATCAGCGCGACCGGATCAACATCTTCCTCAATCCCGAAGCCGACCCGCTCGGCACCGGCTACCACATCATCCAGTCGAAGATCGCGATCGGCTCGGGCGGCATTTCCGGCAAGGGCTTCCTCGAAGGAACGCAGAGCCACCTCGACTATCTGCCCGAGCGTCACACCGACTTCGTCTTCGCTACCATGGCCGAGGAATGGGGACTGGTCGGCGGGCTGTTCCTGATCTTCGGCTATATGATGGTGATCCGCTGGGGGATGCGCGTTGCCGGGCGGGCCAAGGGGCGCTTTGCGCGGCTGGCGGCGGCAGGACTGACCACCACCATCTTCTTCTATTTCGCGATCAACCTGATGATGGTGATGGGCCTGGCCCCGGTGGTTGGCATCCCCCTGCCCCTCGTTTCCTTCGGCGGATCGGCGATGATGACCGTGCTGATCTGCATCGGCATGCTGATGGCGATCGACCGCAGCGTCCGCCCGGGCCAATAGCCGCTCGGTCGATCGCTAAGAGGCTGATCGCAATCGGAATTATTCGACATTTCCGGCACCGCCGCGCCGCAGCGAAAAAAATTGGCAGAAAGTGGAATTTGGCGGTTTACATTTCAAAGGAGCGGGTGCTAAAGGCGCGCCTCCACAGCGGGACCAACCATCCCCCGCCGCCGGAAAGTGGACGCATAGCTCAGTTGGTAGAGCAGCTGACTCTTAATCAGCGGGTCCTAGGTTCGAGCCCTAGTGCGTCCACCATTCCCTTCCCAAGAATGATAGCACCGGTCCGGCGAGGTCAGAAATGCCGACGCAAAGGTGGCGATCCCTCTGGAAGAGGGTAGCGAGCATTCTGTTCGCAGCCACCCTTGTCCTCGGCTTGTTCGTCGGCCGTTCCTACTGGAACGCGCTGGTCGATCCCATCGTCCGCCATACCGAGGTCGCCCTGTTGCCGGCCGACAGCATTGACGAGCGGCTCCGCCTGCTGCTGATCTCCGACATTCATGTGGCCGGGCCAGACATGCCTCCGTCCCGCCTCGCTCGGATCGTAGAGCAGGCGAACGCCCTGCGGCCCGATGCCGTGCTGATCGCGGGAGATCTGGTCAGCGACAAGAGCGTTTCCACGCGACGCTATTCGCTGGCTGAGGCGGTCGCTCCGCTTCGAAAACTGAGAAGTCGCTTCGGGACATTTGCCGTGCTGGGCAATCACGATCACTGGCGCGACGCCGCAATCGCGCGGGTGGCTTTGGCGAGGATCGGCGTCACCGTGCTGGACAATAGCGCCGTTCGAGCAGGCCCTTTGGCTATCGGAGGCCTGGATGATGCCTTCACGCATCATGACGATCTCGACGCGACGCTGGACGCCATGACCAAGCTTGGCGGGGCGCCGATCCTGCTCAGCCACAGCCCGGACCCCTTCCCCACCCTTCCGGACGGCGTGGAACTCATGCTTGCGGGACATACCCATTGCGGTCAGATCAGACTGCCCGTCATGGGCGCCCTGTCCACCATGTCCGCCTATGGCGACAGATATGCGTGCGGTGTGGTCGTCGAAGGCGGCAAGACACTGGTGGTCGGCGCGGGGCTAGGGACCAGCCTGCTCCCGCTCCGCTTTGGCGCTCCACCCGATATGTGGGTCATCACCGTCAGCAAATCGAATCTGTCGGGGCCGGACACTGGAGCCCGCTCTAAAACTCCGCAAACAGCCGTCCCAGGCCCTCGATCCGGTCGGTGATGCCCAGCGTCCGCAGCGCGTGCCAGTAGGTCGCGCTGTTGATCGCGATTACGGGCTTGTCGAGCTTCGCTTCATATTCTGCGGCGAGGCTCACCATCGACAAATTGGTTCCGACCTGGACGATCGCATCGACGTCGGGGCCATCGAGATGATCGATCACCTCACGCAACCGTTGCGGGGTGACCTTGGCGATGTCGGTCCAGCGCTTGCACAGCAACGGAACGTCGCGGACCACCGAAAAGCCCGACTCTTCGAGGAAGCGGCGCACTTCGGCATTGGCGACCGGATAATAGGGCGAGACGAAGCTGACCCTCTTCACATTGCCATAAGCGTGAAGCGCCGCAGCGATCGATTCCGACCCGGTCGATGCGCCGACTCCCGCCAGCGTCTCGACCTCCGCCTTGAACTTCCGGCCGCCTTCGACACCGCCGTAGAAGGTGATCGCCGACATGCCGAGCACCAGATATTCGGGGCGCAGGGTCATGACCGAACGAACCGCGTCCATCGTATTTTCGGCGATCGCGGTCGTGCCCGCGATGAAGTCCTCGTTCGACAGGGCGACCGGGTCCTCCACGAAGATTCGGGAGAAATGGTTGGTCACCCCGGCGGGGCGCATCCGCTCCATGTCGGGCTGGACGGTGGTGTTGGTGGAAGGGGCGATCACGCCGAGACAGGCACGGTATCCCTGAACGTCGACCATTTTTGGGTGTTCTCCGGTGAAACGGGCGCAGCAAGCCCCTCCGCTGCTGCGCCCGGTGTTGCTCAGTTGATCGCAGCCGCCTGGGCGAGGCTGTCGAACATCGCTTGCCGCATCAGATAGTTACGGCGGGTTTCGTCATTCTGCTTGATACCCAGCATCTTGAGACGGCGCGCTTCATGGGCTTCGTCCTGGCCGCTCTTGATGAAGGCCATGTTTTCCTTGGTCTGCATCTGGGTGAAGCTGTGCGTCACTTCGCGCCGCTGACGATCATAGAGTGCGAGATTGGTGTCGAGCTCCGCCTTGCCCCTCAGCACCGGCTCGATCTTCTCGAACAGGTTGAAGGCATCATGGACGCCCGAATTCATGCCGAAGCCGCCGAGCGGATTGTTGAGGTGGGCGGCATCGCCCACCAGCATGATGCGCCCCTCGCGGAAGGATTTGGCAACTCGCTGATGGACCCGGTACAGCGTCCGATGCTCGGTCCTGACCGAAGCGCCATCGCCGACGAGCCGATCGAAGATGCCGTTCTTCATTGCATCCGAGCGAAGATCCTCGTCGCTCTGCGCGCCGTCGGTGGGAACGAGGACGCGCCACAGCGAGGGCACGCGCAGGAGGACCAGCCATTCCTTCGGATCGGACACATAGTTGACCAGCGCCAGATTCGGCAGATGATCGGCAAGCTCCAGATCGGTCGACAGGCACAGGAAGCGCTCGGGATAGGTGAAGCCGTCGAACTCGATGCCCAGCCACTTGCGCACGATCGAATTGGCGCCGTCGGCCCCGATCAGGAAGTCGGTGCGGAGCTGGTTGATCCCGTAGGGCGTCTCCGTCCACAGGTCGATCCCATCCTCGTCCTCCTCGAAGGTGAGCAGGCGATTGTTGAACATCATCCGTGCGTTCGAATATTTCTCCAGCCCGCCGGCAAGCGCACGCGACAGATGATATTGTTCGCACTGGATCCGGAACGGATAGCGCGTGACGTCCGAGATTTCCGACAGATCGAAGTCGATGACCTCACCGGTCGTGCGGTCCCGCCAATGATAGACGGGCGCCTTCAGCCCCTTTTCGAGCAGCATCGGCGTGATGCCGATCGTGTCGAGCATTTCCAGCGTTGGCGGATGGAAGGTCGACGCGCGCAGGTCCTGGGCGCAATCCTCGCCCGCTTCCAGCACGACAACGTCAAACCCCGCCTGGGCCAGAAGCGTGGCGAGAACCGTCCCTACGGGACCGGCTCCGACGATCGCTACCTGACACCGATCAACCCCTGTCATATCGAGCGGACTCCAATCTTACTTGCAGATGGAACTATGGACCGCTCGTCTTTGGGCTGCGCCGAAAGCCGGTGAACTATCCGCCTTGCGGTGATTGACCGGTCGATCGCACGAAAATGTCTGGTCGGCGGTCACAAGGAAGCACGCGGCGAGCCTCGCCCTTTATGGCGATCGGCGCTCACTTGCCGTAGAGGATTATCGAGGGGTGCAACCATGACTTCACGCTTCCGTGCGCCGGCCATAGCGGTCTCGCTGATGGGTCTGTCCTTGTCCGGGCTGATGCCGTCCGTGTCGGCCCAGTCTCCCACGGACGATCCGGAAGCCATCTATCGACAGAGGGTCGCCGTCTATCTCAAGGACATGGCAAACCCGGTCTATGAGCCGACCGAGCCGCTGGTGGGGGCAAGGCGCTGGAAGCCGCTGCCCAGGATTGCACCGGAAAAAAGCGGCATTTCGGCGGAGGCTCTGGAGACAGCGCGCGCTTATGCCGAGCAGATGAACAGCAGCGCCTTCATGGTCTGGCATGACGGCCGCCTCGTCACCCAATGGTATGCGCCGGGCGTGACCGAGCATACGCCGCTAACCTCCAAGTCGCTGTCGAAGCCTTTGACGGCGATCGCCATCGGCCGGGCGCTGGCGCTAGGCAAGATCCGCTCGATCGACCAGTCGATCGCCGATTTCATCCCGAAGGCGAAGGGCACGCCGAAAGAGAAGATCACGATCCGCTATCTGCTCGATATGCGATCGGGGATGCTCGACCAGGGGCTCAGCACCGATCCCAATCACCCCTATATCCGTGTCCTGCTGCATCCCGATTTCGGTGACCGGATCATCGACACCTATCCGATGCCGCACGAGCCGGGGAAGCATTACTCCTATGCCAATGCGCCCAGCGAAGCGATCGCCATGGTGATCGAAGGGGCCACGGGGATGCGCTATGGCGACTGGGTGACGCGCGAGGTGTTGAAGCCGCTCGGTGCGCAGGGGGGAACGTTGTGGGTCGGGAAACCGGGCGGCCTCGCCCATGCCGGTTGCTGCGCGACGATGCCGGCCGACACCTATCTGCGCTTCGCGGTGCTGCTGCTCCAGGACGGCATGTGGCAGGGCAAGCGGCTGCTGCCCGACGGCTATGTCGCCGAGATGCGCAAGGGCACCGAGCAGAACCCCAATTTCGGGCTCGGCATCTGGCTGGGCGAACCCTATCGCCAGCGCCGGCCCTTCGGTGCCCCGGGGATGCTCGGGCCGCAGGTGCTTCACAGCGAGCCCTTTCTCGATCCCGCACTGTTCATGTTCGACGGAAATTCCAATCAGCAGGTGGCGATCAGCCCGAAGAATCGGCTGATCGTCCTGCGCGTGGGGGCGACTCCGCCTGCGCCCAAGGATGGCCGTCCCGAATGGGACAATGCCTTCCTGCCCAACACGCTGATCCGGGGGCTTAGTTCGCGCGGCGGCGACTGACCTTCGCGATCCAGCGCGACAGATCTCCGCCGAACAGGTCCGGGTCCTCGATCATCGGAAAATGACCGAGGCCCGGATAGCGGATCAGATCGACGCGGGTGTTGCGGAACCGCGCGACCGAGGCCTCGGGGCCCTGGCTGATCACATCGTCGACCTCGCACCATTGCAGCAGCACCGGTACGGTCACCGTCTCGGCCACCGCGCCGACATCGGTCGTGCGGAACAGCTGGGTATTGGCGGCGATATAGCGCGCCTGCCGCTCAAGCGCACCGGGTAGCGAATTCATGTCATAGATCGAATCGACGAAGGCACGCGGCGGCTCGAAGCCGGCCGGCGTGGTGTCCTTGATCACGAGCCGCCAGAATTCGTGCGGACGCCAGCCCGGTGTGTACTGGTCGGTCGCCTTGAGCAGGGCAAGCAGGCGCGGATCCACCTTCCGCGTCTGGCTCGGGCGTGCGAGCGGCAGGATCGACAGCGCGATGGCGGTCGCATGACCCGGAAAGGCGCGGTTGTATTCGAGCGCGACATTGGCGCCGTTCGAGGTCGCGACCAGCACGAAGCGCTCATGGCCGAGCGCCCGCATCAGTCCGTCCATCAGTTCGGCCGCGCGCGGGGTGGAATAGACGTCCTTGGGGTCGGGACCGGTCAGCCCATAAGGCGACCAGTCGAACCGGACGACGCGATATTTCTTCTTCAGCAGCGCAGCGACCGCGTCCCATTCATGCAGGTTCACGATCGAACCGTGCAGCAGGACGACGACCGGAGCGCCCTTCCGTCCCTCCTCGCGGACGTGGATCGGCACCCCGTCGACGGTCACGAAGCGCGACGGCGCCTGCGCCCAACGCGCCGTGACCGTGGCGCGATCCGACGGGTTGAACTGCTCTGCCGATGCGGGTTGGCAGAGCGCCAACAGCGTGGCGGCGATCAGGGCCGCCTTATGCAGCAAGGTTCGCCCCCAGTGGTCCGAGGCCGAGCGTATCGCGCAGGGTCTTGCCCGGATATTCCCGGCGCAGGCGGCCTTTCTCCTGCAGGATGGGCACGACCTGATCCACGAACAGTTCGAGTTCGCCCGGCATCCAGGCAGGCTGCAGCGTGAAGCCGTCGCAGGCGCCGGCATCGACCCAGCGGATCATCATGTCGGCCATCTGCTCGGGCGTACCCCTGAAGACATTGTGACCACGTGGCGTTCGCACATAAGCGGTAGCGAACGCGCCGAGTGAAATCCCTTTCGATGCCGGACCGGTCAGCACCCTGGCGATGTCCTCGCGCGGGGCGAGCGTGGTATCGAGAATATAGTCGAGCGGGATCGGCGCCGAAGGATCCTGCCCGCTCAGATCGACCGTCAGCGATTCGGCCAGATATTCGATGCACAGGTCGAGATCGGCCAGATCGAGCAGGGCGGCGTCCTTGGCCAGTGCCTCCTGCTCGGTCGGCGCCAGGATGAAGGACAGGCCCGGCATGATCCGGACCGCGTCGGGATTGCGACCGACGGCGGCGATCCGCTCGCGCAGGTCGGTGCGGAAGGCGATTCCGTCTTCGATCGTCGCGGCCGGGCAGAAGATCGCTTCGGCCGCACGCGCGGCAAAATCGCGCCCTTCGCCGGACTGGCCGGCCTGGATGAACACCGGCCGGCCCTGTGGAATCGGCACCTCTGCCTGTTGCCAGAGGCGGGTCGCCTCGGCGACGGTGCTCACGGCATTGGCGTAGCGCGCCGATTTCTCGGGCATCTGGTCCTCACCGAAATTGCCGGCGGTGGTGGCATAAGCGGAGGTCACGATGTTCCACCCTGCCCGTCCGCCGGTAATGCGGTCCATCGTCGCCAGCCGCTCGGCCAGCATCTGCGGCGAGTTGTAGGTGGTCGATATGGTTGCGACGAGGCCGACATGCTCGGTCACCGCCGCCATGGCTGCCAGCAGCGTGACCGGATCGAGTGTCGGCATCGCCAGCCGCTCCGATGTGCGTCCGCCCGCCCCGCGCGAGTGGAGCTGATCGCCGAACACGATCGCGTCGAAGCGTCCCCGCTCGGCCAGCTGACCGACGCGGCGATAATAGTCCATCGTGAAGACCTCGGCGGGCGTCGCCTGCGGATGGCGCCAGCCGCTCGGGTAGTGGCCGATCCCCTGCAGAAAGGCCCAGAGGTGGATTTGGGGGGCGCAATGCTCGGTCATCATGCAAACTCCTCGAGGGCGAGACCGAGCCGGTTGCGCAGCGTCTCCCCCTCGCGCGGATCGACCAGATGGCCGAAGCGTTCCGCGATCAGCGCGATGTCGGCCATCGCATCGTTCAAGGCGAAATGGACGCCATCGAGCTCGCGCCGGGCAAAGCGCTCGGCAAGGGCGGCAGGATCGCTGTCGATACCGGCCTTGAGCAGCCGGCGGCGTGCCGACAGTGCCTGCCCTTCCTCGACCAGAGCGATGTCGGCATCCGGCACCGCAACCGGATCTGCACCATCGACCAGCAGCAGGATATGACCCTGCGGCGGACGCATAGCGTTGACCGGCCCGGCAACCTTGAAGAAGGGGCCCTCATGGTTGGTCGGTCGCACCCTGGACGCATCGAGATAGCGTCCGGACGCCTTGTCGATGATCAACGCGTCGGCACTCCAGCCATCCCAGAGGCCGCAAACGGCGGCGACCATGTCCTCGGCCATGCCGTCGGGCGCGCCCCCGGACAGCGGCAGCCACCCGCTCCGCCCGTCCGCCAGATAATCGACCGCCGACAAGGCGCGCGCGACATGGAAAGGATGCGAGGTGGCGGCGGGCACGGTGGCGACGATGCCGATCCGGCTCGTCGCGGCGGCTGCCCAGCCCAGGATCACCTGTGCATCGAAAGGGCGGGCGTCGGGGCGCCCCATAACGAACAGGTCGATCCCCGCCTGCTCTGCAGCGGACAGGACGTGCCGTGCCCATAGGGGATCGTTCAGGCGCGGATCGCCCGTCGATACCGAAAGAAGAAAGGCCCTGCTCATAGGATGATCACCGGATCGTGGAGGGGGTGAATGGGCTCGCAGCCCGCGTCGGTTATGAGGACTAGATCCTCGCAATGCGCCGATCCGCCGATCCCGATGTCCATCACCGGGCAATCGACCGACAGGATCATGCCGGCCTCGAGGACGATGTCCGGCTTGCGCCAGAAGCCGCCATGGTCCTCTCCCGGCTCGTCGGTATGGGCGAGCCCGACGCTGTGCGGGCCGAAGCCGATGATCGTGTCAAAGCCGGCCTTGCGGACGGCATCGGCGCCGATCGCGCAAATCTCGGAATAGCGCAGGCCGGGACGCAGCCGCTCGCGCACCGCCTGCCAGCCGAAGGCGGCGGCCTCGGCGGCGCGGGCCGCCGAACGTGGCGGCTCGCCGACGAATACGGTCCGCGCGAAATCGCCATGATAGTTGAGGAAGTGGCTGACCCCGTCCAGCATCAGCGTCTGCCCCTCGACAACGCGGCCCATCGAGTGATCGGCCGAAACCCGGTCGACGTTGAGGAAGACCGCGCTGTTGCCGCGCAAGGCGGCCTCGACGCGAAACAGATCCTGCAGCTCGCGGTGGGTCGCTCCCGCGCGAATGGCGCGGCCGGTGGCGTCGAGCGCCGCGACGTTCTCCGCCGCCGCGCGCGCCATCAGCCGGCGTTCCAGATCGGACTTGATGAGGCGGATCTCGCACAGCGCGTTGAGCGCGGGGACGATCTCCCCCGGATGGTCGCGCCGCCGGCACACCTCGGCGATCACCGGCTCGTCATAGCCGATCCGGCCCGACCAGAGCCCGAGATCGCGCATGGCAGCGACCAGCGCAGCGCCGCTGTCGGGCAAGGCGGGACGCTCGTTCGCCTGAGAGGCAATCGCGGCCCGATGCCGCTCGACCGGGGACAGCGGAACGGCGCCGCGATCGGTGAACAGCGGGCCTCCGCCACCACCCGATGCATCGTGAAGCGAAGCGTCGTCGCCAAGCGCCTCGTACAGCCACAGCCCGACGTCGTCGCGGTTGCGGCCATCGGCCCAGCTATATTGATGCAGGAAGCGGCTGGTGACGAGGCCCCATTGCTCGGGCCGCCCCCGTGCAAGAAGCGCGAAGGTCCCCGCCGGTTGTCCGGTACGGGTCCGCGCGATCTGCGGCCAGTGGCCGAGGGCATGAAACACGTTGACCGGCTGTCCAAGGACGATCCCGTCAAGACCGTGTCTTCCCATCACGGCCAGTGCGCGTTCGATATTGATCGGCCCCCGCTGTCCCAGTTCGACCAGCAGCAGAGCATCGTCGTCGGATTTCGGGGTCGCGATCACCCGCCTAGTCTGCGGCCTGTTCCTCGGCTGGGCTCCGAAAGCTTTGCTCTATCCGCCAGCTGGACAGGTGGGTGAAGCTTGGTCGGGCGACCGGGGCTTGGATTAGCCTCATTCTATGGATGATAGCACCCGGCCGTCTGGCTCCGCCGCCGCCCCCGCCCCTGAGGCGATCGAACGCGCCTTCGTCCGGATCGAGGAAGGCCAGGTGCATCTGCGCCGGCTCATGGCAGCCGACCCATCGGCTCCCCCGCTGCTGCTCCTGCACGCCTCCCCCGCATCCTCCTGGTTCATGCAGAAGCTGATGCTGGCCTTGCGTGCAACCGGCGTTCGGGGCGAGATCGTCGCGCCCGACACGCCGGGCAACGGAGACTCCTGCATACCCGCTCTAGACGAACCCGATATCGGCTATTTCGCCGATGCGATGCGCCGTCTGTGCGATGTGCTGGGGCTCGCCACGGTCGACGTCTACGGCACCCACACCGGCGCGCGCATCGCCTGCGAACTGGCGGCGGCCTTCCCGGAGCGCATTCGCCGCGTGGTGCTGGACGGCATCACCGAATATCCCGACGACCTGCGCGAGGCGGTGATCGCCAATTATGCGCCGGTGGTGGAACCCGACGCTTATGGCAGGCACCTGATCTGGGCGTTCAACTTCTGCCGCGATCAGGCGCTGTTCTTCCCCCATTTCATGCAGCAGCCGCAGAACCGACTGGCCGTACCCATCCCACCGCCGGAGATCCTCCACCGGATTACCTTGGACGTGCTGAAGTCGCTCGGCAGCTATTCGAAGCCCTATATCGCAGCCTTCCGCTACAAGGCGTTCGAGCGGATGGGGCGGATCGCCGCGCCGACACTGCTGCTCAAGCCGGACAGCGAACTGGACATCCTCAACCGTTCGGTCGCCCGCGCGCTCGAAATCCTTGCCGACGGCCGGGCGGTCAGCATCGGGGCGGGGGATGCCGCCAAGGCGGCGGCCATGGCGCACTTCCTTGTCGGTGGAGACGCATGATGAACGCCACCCGCGACAAGCTTCCTCTGTCGATTTGCCTCGGCTTCGGCGTCGGCACGGTCGGCGTCTCGATCATGCTCAACGCCGTGACGGCATATTATCCGGCCTTCATGTCCACGGTGCTCGGCCAGTCGCCGGAAATTGCCGGCTTCCTGCTGATGGTGTCGAAGCTCGCCGATGCGGTGATCGACGTGACGGTCGGCTCGATGAGCGACCGGACGCGTTCGCGCTGGGGACGGCGCAAGCCTTTCCTTCTGGCGGGCGCGCTGCTGTCGTCGGCATCCTTCCTGATGCTGTTCGCGCCGCCGGTCACCGGTCAGGGGCCGCTGATCGCCTGGATGATTGCCGCTCTGCTGCTCTATTCGACCGCCTATTCGCTGTTCAACGTGCCCTATATGGCGATGCCGGCCGAGCTGACCAACGGCTTCCACGAGCGCACGCGCCTGCTGTCCTTCCGCACCATGTTCGTCTCGATCGGCCAGCTGCTCGCGATGGCGGTAACAGCCAGCCTGATCCAGCGCGGTGGCGGCGGTGCCGACGGCTATTTCACCATGGGTCTGGTCATGGCCCTGATCATCGGCGGCGCGATGACGGCAACCGCCCTCGCCGTCCCGGTCCAGCATGGCGAAGGCGTTGCGACCAGTCGTCATCTCCCCGGCCTGGCCGACCTGCGCTCGATCGGCCGCAACCGACCCTTCATGCTGCTGCTGGGGGCCAAGGTCTTCCAGTTCCTCTCCTTCGCCTCGATCGCGTCCACCGGCCTGCTGTTCATGCTGAACGTGCTCGGGGTCGGCTATGATGGGCAGATCGTGCTCGCGGTGACGCAGAACATCGTCGTCGCGCTGTCGATGCCGCTGTGGGTCCGCTGCGGCCGCCGCTGGGGCAAGCGCGCCACCTATCTCGCGGGCGTGCTGTTGTTCTGCGGCACCGCGCTCAGCTGGTTGCTGGCCGATCGGTCCACCGGCACGGTCGGGCTGGTCCTGCGCGGCATCACCAGCGGTGCCGGGTCGGGCGCGATCATCCTGATGTCGATCTCGATGCTGGGCGATACGCTTGCTTATGACCGGCTCGTCAGCGGTCAGGCGCGCGAGGGGCTGCTGTCGAGCACCATCGCGGTGATCGAAAAGGTCGCCTTCGCGCTGGGCGTGGCGGTGCTCGGCGTCTTCCTGCGCCTGTTCCATTATGTGCCGACCACCGGCGGCGCGATCGTCGAGCAGCCGGCGAGCGCCATGCTCGCCCTGCAGCTCGGCTATGCGGTCATCCCCATGGCGATGTTCGCGATCAACGGCCTGTTCCTCTGGGCCTATGATCTCGACGAGGCGAAGCTCGAAAGGGTCAGGAGCGCGGCAGCCGGTAACGGCTGAACACCAGCAAGGCGATGCCCTGCAGGCTGGCGGGGATCACGCTGTAGAGCAGGATGATTCCGGTGATCGCCCGGTCGCTCTGCGCCGCAGCACCACCGGTCGAGGACACGAAGCCGAAGGCGCTCATGACGATCCCGGCGATGACCGGGCCAAGCGCGAAGGCCAGCTTCTCCATGGCCGAGAACAGGCCTGCGAAGACGCCCTCGTTGGCGACGCCCTGCGTGCGGCGCTGATAGTCGACCGTGTCGGTCATCATCGACAGCGCCAGCAGGATGAAGCCGCTGTTCGCAAGGCCGATCACGACCGCACGGGCCAGGATCAGCAGATGCTGGCTGTTGACGGGCTGTCCGCCGGGGAGCGTCGCGACGTCGGCGCCGCCCTTACCCACCCACAGCCAGGTCACCGTGACCGCCGCCCAGACGAGCGAGGCGAGAACATAGGCGCGGGGCTTGCCGATGCGGCGCGGCAGCCACAGCCACAACGGCTGCGCCGCGAGGCTGGCCGCCGACATGCACAGGATGAAGATCGGGATCAGCCAGATTGCCTGGATAGCGTAGAGAAAGACGAAGCCGATGACCGTGTAGCTCGCCGCCTGCCCGATATTCGACAGGAAACTGGTGGCCAGCAGGATGAGAAAGGGACGGTTGCGCCCGACGACCCGGAGCTGCTCGCGCAGGCTTCCGGCCACCGCGCCCGCCTGGATCAGCGGCACCTTGCGCATGCCGCTGGCGGTGGTCAGCATCGAGGCGAGGCAGATCGCGCCGAAGATCCAGCTCATCGCGTGCCAGCCGGCGGCACCCCCGCCGAAATGGACGACGATCGGCTGCGCCAGCCCGACACCCACCAGCACGCCGAGGGTCGCGAAGACCATCCGCAGCACCATGATCCGGTTGCGCTGATGCGGATCGCCGGAAAGCTCGGCGGCGATGGCGAGATAGGGGACCGAGTAGATGCTGAACGCGGTCGAGGCGAGGAAGAACAGCGCGCAGATCGCAGCGGCCGCGACATAGGGGCTGGGATAGGCGGTGAAGGCGAACAGCGCAATGAAGCCGATCGTCGTGCCCACTGCTCCACCGATCAGGAACGGCGTGCGGCCGATTGCGGTCTTCAACCGGTCGGACCAGGCGCCGACCAGCGGATCGCAGAGGATCAGCCACAGCTTGGGCACCAAGACGACCAGGCCCGCCAGCCAGGCCGGAACGCCCAGCATCGTCGTCATGAACAGTGGCAGGAGAACTGCGGGTGTATCGCGGAAAACCTGCGCACCGAGTTGCCCCACGCCGTAGCGCAGGACGACGCCGGTCGGCACCTCGTCGGTCGGTTTGGCGGGCGAGGCGGCGGCGGTCGTTGCGGTCATGGCGTTCCCGGAAGAAGAGGGATTCGGTCGGGCGGGTGGCTCAGCCTATCACACGCAGGCGCAGATGGTTTTCCATTCGAGATAGTTTTCGAGCGCCTGCTTGCCGCTGTCGCGGCCCCAGCCAGACTGCTTGACGCCGCCGATCGGCAAGGACGCGTCATACATGGCGTGGCAGTTGATCCACACCGTTCCCGCGCGGATCGCGCCGGACATGCGGTGCGCGGTCGACAGGCTCTCGGTCCAGACGCTGGCCGCCAGGCCATAGTCGCTGTCATTGGCGGCGGCGATGACCTCCTCGGGCTCGTCGAAGGCCTGGGCGACCAGCACCGGGCCGAACACCTCCTCGCGCACGATTTCCATGCCCGGCTTGACGTCGACGACCACCGTCGGGGTGATGAAGGTGCCGGCGTCGCCGGTCCTTTCCCCGCCTGTCAGCATCGTTGCGCCCTCGCCCCGCGCCCGCTGCAGGAACCCCTCGACGCGCTCGGCGTGGCGCGCGGAGACGACCGGACCCAATTGCGTGTCGGCGGCAAGGCCATGCCCAATCTTCAGCCCCCTGGCATAGGCGGCGACGCCCTCGACCACCTGATCGTGGACCGAGCGGTGGACGTAGAGGCGCGAGCCGGCGATGCAGACCTGCCCGCCGTTGAAGAAGATCGCATTGGCAACGCCCGGAATGGCGATGCTCATGTCGGCGTCGGGAAACACGATCGAGGGCGACTTGCCGCCCAGTTCGAGCGTCACCCGCTTGAAATTGGTCTTGGCGGCGTCGAGCACGGCCCGGCCCGTCGCCGTCGAACCGGTAAAGGCGATCTTGTCCACCTGCGGATGCGCCGCCAGGGTTGCCCCGGTCTGGCCGCCGAGACCCGTGACGACGTTGAGCACGCCTGCGGGCACCCCGGCTTCCAGCATGAGTTCGGCGAGGCGCAGCGCGCTCAGGGAGGTGTCCTCGGCCGGCTTGAGGACGATGGTGCAGCCGGCCGCAAGCGCCGGTGCCAGCTTCATCGCGGTGAGAACCAGCGGCGAGTTCCACGGCACGATCGCGGCGACGACGCCCACCGGCTCGCGCACGGTCCAGCTGCGCATCTGCCGGCCGGCCGGCTGATAGTTGATCGAGCTCTCGATCGAATTGCCCTCGATCGCCATCGCCTGACCGGCGAAGAAGCGGAACTGGTTGATCGCCCCCGGTATCTCGGCCCAGCGGCCGACGAACAGAGGCTTCCCCTGGTCGAGCGTCTCGAGCTCCGCGAGATCGTCGATATGGGCTTCGATCAGATCGGCGACGCGCCACAATATACGCGCTCGCTCGACCGGCATGGTCGCCTGCCAACCCGCCAGAGCCGTACGGGCTGCGCTCACCGCAGCATCGACATCGGCAGGGCTTGCCGCTGCGATCCGGCCCGTTTCCCGCCCGGTCGCCGGATCGAGCGTGGCAAAGTCGGCGCCGTTCTCGGCCTTGCGCCATTCTCCGTCGATCAGCAGCCCCTCCCCGCCTGCGCGGCGGGCAAGAAAGGCGAGATTGGTGGGGCGCAGCGCGAGAGGATCGAAAGCCATGACCGTGATTGCTCCTTGGAGGATGCTCCTCTTGTTGCAATC
The DNA here is from genome assembly GCF_049889055.1 of Rhizorhabdus antheiae. Lineage (NCBI taxonomy): Bacteria > Pseudomonadati > Pseudomonadota > Alphaproteobacteria > Sphingomonadales > Rhizorhabdaceae > Rhizorhabdus > Rhizorhabdus antheiae. The sequence continues at coordinate 490,293 of NZ_JBLTWO010000002.1, forward strand.
TGACTGCCTGTTCGGCTTGGCGGCAGCCATGGCGCCACGTCCGAAAAACCGCTTGGCGGATAGGTTTGTCCGAAAAGGTCTTGTTGCCTGTGCCGGCGCTCAGTCCAGCAGCCGCAGTGCCTCGAAGCGAGCACCCCAGGACGCGGTCGCGGCAAGCGCCTCGACATCGCCATGCGGCGCCCAATGGAACCGCACCGTTTTGCCGACCGCGCAGCCTGCCTGGGTCATGGCGGCGGCAAAGGCGGTGAGGTCCGTCACCGGAAGTCGTATGGCGGCCCAGCCACGCTGGGGTGGTCGGGCGGCGGAGAAGTCGAGCCCGCCGCAACCATAGCTGATGATCTCGATCGACCCCTCCATGCGTCCGCGTGGGTGGTAGATGCCGATGCGCATCCGGATATCGCCGGCAAGCGCGACCGGCAGACCCATGCAGTTGGCGCCGCCGACTGTCCCCGCCGGCCCTTCGGTCTCCTGTACGGGCAGCCAGCCGAGATGGTCGACGAACAAGGCGCGCGCAGCGTCGAAATTCGGCACAACCTGGGTCGAATTGAACACCCAGGACGCATTGCCGCCAAGGCCGTCATAGCCTGTAAGCGGCGGGTGGATGCGCTCCATCAGCGCGATGCACAGCCCATCGGCATCGCTCTCCACGACCTCGCGGACCGACAGCACGCCGAAGTCCCAATCGACGATGGGGGCGTGCGCGCGGAAGCCTGCCGCGCCGAGTTGGCGGTGCAACGCGTCTATCCCCGCCAGCGCGCGGATATTGATGTCGAAGATGCCGCCGCTGTCCCACGCCTGAGCGCCGTCGCGCATCAGCGGGCCGGGCAGCCCTTCGGGCGTGACGAGGCGGATTGCGCCGCGCGCCGCATCGGGGTGTGCGATCAGGATTTCGCGTGCCGCCGTGCTATCCAAACCGAGCAGCTGGCCGGCAGCTGTCGGGAGCGTCCCCTCATGGCGTATCTTATAGTCGAAGGCGCGGCAAAGCCGCTGGGCGCTTGCCTGACAGTCGGCGACGATGCCGACCGCCTCCTCGAAGCCATTGTCCAATGAAAGCATGTTTCTGGGCCGCCAATGATCGCGTGGAGGAGAATGGGAGAGGTCGGCCTATTTGCGGCCCATCATGCGGAGCAACACAGGCGTCCGGTCGAGAAGATGGTGCTTCATGGCGCCGCCAATATGGAGCGCGAGCAAGCCACCCCCTGCCCACAGCATCCACACATGCGCGCGTGCGAAAAGCCCATAGCCGAGCGGATCGTTCCACGGACGCGGTGCGACGAGATGCGGAATGATGCCGCCGGGGCCAAAACCATCATGGCCGAAGAACCACATTTCCGGTGCTGGAAAGCCTGCGCCTCCTGCCAGTGCGGAGAGCGCTGCCCAACCGCTGAGGGGGATGAGCAGGAGCAAGGCGTACAAGGCCGCCTGCACGATACGCGCCAGCAGCCGGCCCGGAGCGGAAACCTCCGACGGCAGGGCCGGTGCCGGATGACGCCCCCGCCAGTAGAGCCGGAACAGTGTCGTGAAGAGCAGGATCATGCCCAGCGTGTGGTGGACCTGGCTCGCCCGGATCTGGAGGCCTGCGAGGGGCCCGCCTTTCACGCCGTCCAGATAGGTCCACGCCATGGTGAAGCCTGCGGGGACCTCCACCGCGATGGCAAGCGCAGTGCTCCAATGCAGCCACCGGGCGGTGCGTGTCCAGCCTGTCGCTGCCTCGGCGGCATGCGCGCGCCGGGTGCTCTCAATTCCTGATCGGGTCATCCTGCGGTGATGCGCTACCGATCGCTCCGCTCAATATCGCACACGCTCGTGCCCACTGGCCGGATAGACTGGGCGCTTCCTGTGGGTTCGGTGACAGCAAGATGGTCCTGTATTGCGGGAGCCACTGGAGTGTGCGGCATGCAGGCAAAAATTGATGGTGAAATGGCCGATGTCAGCGACACCGGCCAAAGCAGCAGCGAGTTTCGGCGGGGATGGCCCATACTTCTTGCAGCGCTTCTGGGCATAGGCTGCGGCCTGGCCGCCATGCCCTTCTACACGGCAGGCGTGTTCGCACCGCATCTGGCGCGCGAGTTCGGATGGTCGCTCGGCGAGATCATGGCGGGTCTGACCATCACCACCGTGACGGTCATCGTCGCGGCCCCGATAACCGGCATGCTCTGCGACAGATATGGAACTCGCCCGATCGCGATCGCCTCGCTCGCCTGCTTCGGCCTCGCCTATCTCTCGCTGGCCGCCCTCGGCAACTCGCTGATCCAGTTCTATGCGACCTGGGCGGTCGCCGCCGCGCTCGGGGCGGGCACATTGCCGATCACCTTCACGAGGACGGTCAACCAGTGGTTCGACCGTCATCGGGGCCTGGCGCTCGGCATCGCGATGACGGGGACCGGCCTTTTCGGGATAGTCTGCAAGCCGCTCCTCGCCTGGGTCATCGGGCTTCACGGCTGGCGTGCAGGCTATGTCGCGCTCGGTCTGCTTCCGCTGCTGGTGGCTCTGCCGATGGTCATGCTTCTGTTTCGCGAACAGAAGGGCACGCCCTCCTTCCGGAACGCAATGACGATCCAGAGCGCAGGCGCCGAGGCGCTGACGGGGCTTAGCCGGAGACAGGCCCTTCGGCACTGGCGCTTCTGGCTCATCGCCATCGTGCTTTTTCCGATCTCCTTCGCGCTCGCCGGCGCCGTACCCAATCTCGAGCCGATCCTGCTCGACCGCGGCCTCGACCCGCAGACGATCCTCACGATCACGCCGCTCATCGGTCTGGCGTCGATCGCGGGGCGTCTGATCGGCGGTCTGCTGCTCGATCGGTTCTGGGCACCGGCGGTCGCGTTCATATTGCTCGGCATGCCGGCAATTTCCTGTGTCATCCTGGCGGGTGGCACCCTCGATCCGGCTATGGCCCGCTTCGCGATCCTCCTCATCGGCTTTGCGCTCGGCATCGAATATGATGTCGTCGCCTATCTGACCTCCCGCTTCTTCGGGATGCGCGCCTATTCGGCGATCTACAGCATCTTCTACGTGTGCTTCGCGACCGGCGCAGGATTCGCCCCGCTGGTCTTCGGCGTGATTCGCGATCGCACCCAGGACTTCGCCCCGGCCTTGCTGGCGTCAGCGGTCGTTCTTCCTGTCTGCTCGGCGGCTTTTCTTTTTCTCGGGAGATACCCCCGACTGACCGCATCAGATAAAGCCGACCGATCCATTTGACTTAAGAGTATATCAATATAACAATAGTGGCTGGCACGCGTGTTCGGCACGTGGCCGAAAAAAGGGGAAAGACATGACCAGCCACCGTTTGCTGCTTACCTCGCTCATGGGTCCGATCATTCTCGCCGCAGGCCCAGCTTATGCCCAGGCGTCCAGCCCGACCGCACCGCAGGCCAGTTCGGACGCCGTGCAGGGCCTCGAGGATATCGTCGTCACATCGCAGCGCCGCGCCGAGAAACTGCAGTCGGTGCCGGTCACCGTCACCGCGTTCAGCGAGAAGATGATCGAACGGCTGGCGGTCTTCGATGCGATCAGCACCTCGAAGTTCGTGCCGGGCATGATCTCCCAGCACAATGCAGGTCTCGCGACCGCAAACGCCTATTATCTGCGCGGCCTCGGCAATTCGCAGTCCACCGCGACGTTCGACGCGCCGGTCACGACCTATGTCGACGACATCTACATCGCGCGCCAGAACGCCAATAACTACGCCTTTTTCGACACCGAGCGCGTCGAGGTCCTGCGCGGACCGCAGGGTACGCTGTTCGGTCGCAACACCACCGGCGGCGCGATCGCCGTCATCATGCGCAAGCCTTCGCCCGATGCCGGGCTGAAGATCGAACTGACCGCCGGTTCTTACCAGCGCTACACGATGAAGGCGAGCGCGGACCTCCCGGTCAGCGACAAGGTGCTGACCAAGCTGTCCGGCTTCGTCGTGCATGATCGCGGCTATCTGAAGAACATCACCAATGGCGACTGGCTGAACGGCGAAGAGAGCTATGGCGTCCGCGGCGACGTCCGCTTCCTGCCGACTGACGGGCTGACGATCGACCTGTCCGCCGAATTCACGAGCAACCGGAGCACCTATACCGGCCTTCGCAGCGTTCCGGGTATCAACCCCTACGTCAAGAATGCCACGACGCGCCCCGTCTTCTACGAAAGCGCAGCCGGCCTCTCGCAGACCAATTGCGGCGGCGACAATGTCACCAAACTGCTGACCCTCGAGCGGGGCAACTGCAACCTGTCCGAAAATTTCGCGATCGGCGGCAACGCCAATTACGAGATCGAGAACGGCTCGATCACCTACATCTTCGGCTATCGCCACCTCGACCAGGGCTATATCAACGAATATAATGCCTCGGCCGTCAACAAATATGCCGGCTTCATCCTCGTCGACAATGCCGTTCACGAGCAACATAGTCACGAGCTCAAGCTGAACTATTCCTTCGGGGAAAAGGTCGACCTCGTCACGGGCCTCTTCTATCTCAAGGAGACCTCGGACGATCGTCAGACGAGCTTCTCCGGCGGCACCACCGCCTTCCGCCCGATCCAGGACGCGCTCTACAAACATGCCGTAGAGACGGCAGCCTATTATGCGCAGGCCGATTTCCACGCGACCGAGCAGCTGACCCTCACGCTCGGCGGCCGCTACACCTGGGAGAAGAAGAAGCTCGACTTCATCCGGTCCACGCAGTTCCCGACGCTCTCCTATGGCAATGCCGCCGTCGCGGCCTTCGGCATCCCGCTCAAGCAGACGGTCAAGCGCTTCACCCCCCGCGTCGCGGTCGATTACAAGATCAACCCTGACGTCATGCTGTTCGCGTCGGCGACCAATGGTTTCAAGTCGGGTGGCTGGAACGGCACCGCCTCGCTTCCGCAGAACGCGGTCACCTTCCGGCCCGAAAAGACCTGGTCCTATGAAACCGGCATCAAGTCGGAGCTGTTCGATCGCAAGCTGCGCCTCAACGTCACCGGCTATTATGCCCGCACCACCGACCTTCAGGTAACCGCCGGTGTGCCCAACTCGTTGGGCGTCATCGCCAGCCTGCCGTTCAACGCCGGCACCTTCCGTGTCTATGGCGTCGAAGTGGAAGCGACCGCCAAGTTCGGCAACCTCAGCCTGTTCGCCAACCCGTCCTACATGAAGGGCCGCTACACCTACATCTCACCGCTGGCGACGACGCTGACCACCTCGCTGACCCCGGTCCGCGTGCCGACCTTCCAGGTCAGCGCCGGCGCGTCCTATGACGTCCCGGTTGCCAGCCTGGGCGGCTATTTCACCGGCAGCACCAACTGGCGCCACAACTCGCCTTACTGGGTCGCCATCCTCAACACGACCAAGACCACGACCGAGGATTTCGTCGACGCCGCGATCAGCTTCACGACCGATGACGATCGCTATCGCATCTCGTTCGAGGTCTCGAACCTGACCGACCAGCGCACGGTGACCGCGAACTTCATCTCGCTGTTTCCGGGCGATCCCCGCCGCTTCACCGGCCGTCTTCGCGTGAAGATCTGACCGGCAAGCGGACAATAGCGGCCGACCAGCGATGGCCTGCGCGACCGCATGACCTATAGAAGACCGACAGCCCGCATTCGCCACCTTGCGAATGCGGGCTCCGGCACCACGAGATCACGGATGGAAACGCTATGGGCATCGTCGGGACGAAAATGATCTGTGAAGACAGGACCGCCCGTCAGATCTTCGAGCAGGTGATGGCCAACCCCTCGCGCGCCAAATTCGGCTTTGGCGAGAAGCTGGCCATCGTCAATGTCGACTTCCAGAACGCCTATACGCGGATAGACCGGTACAAGACCGCCTACGAGACCGACCCTCGCCAGATCGAATACACCAACAGCATCTCGCGCCTGGCGCGGGACAAGGGCATGCCGGTCATCTGGACGCATGTCGCCTATGCCGAGGACGCAAGCGATGCCGGCGTCTGGGGCACCCGCACCAACACCCCCGACAGCCTGCAGAACATCAAATATGAATCCGACCGCCACGCCTTCGACGAGCGCTGCGAGATCGATCCTGCCGACACCATCTACACCAAGCGCATGCCCTCGGCCTTTTTCGAGACGCCGCTGCAGAGCCTGCTGGTGTGGCACAAGGTCGATACGGTGGTGATCACCGGCGGCTCGACCTCGGGCTGCGTGCGCGCCACCGCCGTCGACAGTCTGAGCCGCGGCTATCGTACGATCGTTCCGATCGAGACCTGCGCCGACAAGCATGAATCCTATCACTTCGCCAATCTGACCGACCTGCAGCTCAAATATGCCGACGTCGAGCCGGTGCAGACCGTGATCGACTGGCTGGAGGCGCGCTGATGCAGGAAGGCAGCCCCGACCCCGAGCTGTACGATTTCTCGCCCTATCGCGGGCGCAAGCCGTTCAGCTGGCCGGGCGACAAGAAGGTCGCGGTCTGGGTGTCGCCCAATCTCGAATATTATGAGATCGACCCGCCGAAGAACCCGCACCGCGCGTCCTGGGCCAGGCCGCACCCGGATGTGGTCGGCTATTCCCATCGCGATTATGCCAACCGGGTCGGACATTGGCGCATGGCCGACGTGATGAGCCGGCACGGCTTTCCCGGCTCGGTCAGCCTGTCGGTCGCCTTGTGCCAGCACCATCCGGACGTGGTCGCGGATGCCAATGCGCGCGGGTGGGAGTTCTTCAGCCACGGCATCTACAACACCCGCTATTCCTACGGCATGGACGAGGCGCAGGAGCGCGCGATCATCGAGGACTCGATCCGCACCGTGCGCGACGCGACCGGGCAGACGATCCGCGGCTGGCTCGCCCCCGCCCTCACCCATACGCCGCGCACGCTCGACCTGATCGCCGAATATGGGCTCGACTACACCTGCGACCTCTATCACGACGACCAGCCCCAGCGCGTGAAGACCGCGAGCGGCGACCTGATCTCGATGCCCTACAGCCTCGAGGTCAACGACCATTATGGCTTCTTCATCTATAATATGAGCCCGCGCGAATACGCCCGCACGCTGATCCGGCAGTTCGAGCGACTGGCCGACGAGCCTTCGGGCACCGTCATGTGCATTCCGCTCCACTCCTATCTGATCGGTCAGCCGCACCGCATCGGCGCCTTCGAGGAGGTGCTGCGCCAGATCGCCGCCGATGGCCGGGCGTGGATCACCCGCTCGGGCGACATCGCCGACGCATGGCGCGCGGCGCATGGAGGAGCCGACGCATGAGCCTCGATCCCAGCTATCTCGACTATCCGCGCCGCCGGCTCGGCTATGATCATGATCTCTATGCCTATTCGGCGATGCCGACGCGCAAGCCGCTGGCCTGGCCGGACGGCAAGGGCGTGGCGGTCTGGATCGTGGTCAGCCTCGAATGGTTCCCGATCACGCCCTCGGACACGCCCTTCCGCGCGCCGGGGCACATGCAGACGGCCTATCCCGACTATCGCCATTATACCGCGCGCGAATATGGCACCCGGATCGGCTTCTACCGGCTGCTCGACGCCTTCGCCAAGGCGGGTGTTCAGGTCTCGGTCGCCGCGAACGGCGCCATCGCACGGCGCTATCCTTCGGTCATCCGCGACATCGTCGACGCCGGCCATGAGGTGATCGCCCATTCGACCGACATGAACGGCACGATCGCCTCCACCCTGCCCGTAGAGGACGAGCGCCGCCTGATCCGCGACAGCATCGCGGCCCTGTCGGATCAGACCGGCACGGCGCCGCGCGGCTGGCATTCGATCGCCCGTTCGCAAAGCTTCGCCACGCCCGACCTGCTGGTCGAGGCCGGCATCGAATATGGCTGCGACTGGGCCAATGACGACATGCCGTGGAGCTTCGCCAACGGGCTGGTCAACCTGCCCCTGAACCATGAATTGTCGGACCGGCAGATCATCAACGTGCAACAGCAGTCGGTCGACAGCTATGCCGAGCAGATGCTCGACGCGCAGGCCTGGCTCGCGGCCGAAGCGGCGGACGGCGGCGGCGGGCGGTTGCTGCCGCTGCACCTCACCCCCTATATCATCGGCCTGCCCTATCGGATGGACGCCTTCGAGCGCCTCCTCGCCGATCTGAAAGCCAGCCCCGCGACATGGTTTGCGCGCGGGTGCGACATCCTCGATTCCTACAGGAGCCAAGCGTGAAAGCCTATCAACTCGGTCCGCAGAACGGCCTTGAATCGCTGACCCTTGTCGAGCGCCCCATGCCGGTCGCCGGCCCCGGCGAAGCGGTCCTGAAGGTCCGCTTCGTCTGTCTCAACAACCGCGACCTCCAGATCCTCGAAGGCCGCTATGGTGCCAGGAAGGCCGAAGACCGCATTCCCTTCTCCGAGGGTCTCGGCGAAGTCGTCTCGCTCGGCGAAGGCGCGACGGGCATCGCCGTGGGCGACCGCGCCATCCTCGCCCATTTCGTGTCCTGGATCGACGGACCGTTCGAGATGCGCCATTTCGGCGCCGACCTCGGCACCATGCTCGACGGCTGGATGGCCGAATATGTCAAGGTTCCCGCCGCCGCACTGGTCAAGGTGCCCGACAGCCTGAGCGACGAAGCCGCAGCCCCGCTGGCCGCTGCGACGCTCACCGCCTGGCATGCCGTCGTCGAAGTCGGACAGGTCCGCGCGGGCGACCTCGTCGTGGCGCTGGGCACCGGCGGGGTCGCGATGGCCGCGCTGCAGATCGCCAAGGCCAATGGCGCCTTCGCCGCCATCACCTCGTCGAGCGACGCCAAGCTCGATCAGGCGCGCGCGCTCGGCGCGGATTACACGATCAACTATGCGACGCATCCCGACTGGGCGGCCGAGCTTCAGCGCCAGACCGGCGGACGCGGCGCCGATATCGTGGTCGAGACCGGAGGCCAGAACACCCTGCCCCAGTCGATCAACGCCTGCGCGGTCAACGCCCGCATCGTCATCATCGGCGTCACCGGCTCCGACGGGCCGTTGCCCAATTATGGCAGCATCATCGGCAAGAACATCACGCTGAAGGGCATCGCCGAAGGCAGCCGCGCGATGCTCGTCCGCCTCGTCCGCGCGATGGAATCGACCGGCTTCGCACCGGTGATCGACCGGACCTTCGCCTTCGACGAAGCGCTGGAGGCGTGTCGCTACCTCAAGTCGGGTGCGCATCTCGGCAAGGTGCTGATCAAGGTGGGATAAGACCATGTGTGCCGGCCGGGGTTCGCTCGGTGCACACGCGGAAAGAGAACATTGCAGAAACGCGATAACGAGCCTATATTAGACGATGGCATTCGGCGCGCATTGCGCGTAGCCGCTGACGGGTAAGGGTTCGAAATGGCTGATGCACGCATCGTCGCGAACCGCTTTCTTGAACTCGCAAGGGAACAAGGGCGGTCGCTGACCCCCATGCAAGTTCTAAAGCTTGTTTATATCGCACATGGCTGGATGCTTGGTTTGAACGGTCGCCCGCTCATCGCACAGCCTGTCGAAGCCTGGAAGTATGGCCCGGTTGTGCGCGACGTTTATAACGGCGTTCGCAGCTACGGGCGCTCCCCGGTCACTGCCCCAATGTGGGCACCACAAGAAGCGTTGGACTATTACGAAGACGATATGGTTCAACAGGTTTTCCGAATCTACGGAAACATGGACGGTATTTCGCTGTCCAACATTACGCACATGCCGGAAACGCCTTGGGCGCAGACTTACCACCAAGGTGAATTTGGCACCGTAATTTCCAACGACCTTATTGGTGCACACTATCAGCGATTGTCGCGTGAACGAAACGGAACCACCGCCTGAAAAGGGCGGCGTTCCAACGCCGCAAATTCCCGGCCTCCCTCGTGCCGAACAAGCGGCTTCGAACGATAGCGCTTCCATTGAAAAAGCATGGGCTGAGGCCGAGTTTCTCTCACGCAACGCATCTCCGGAAGAACTGAAGCGCGACGCTGATCGCCGCGAGCACAACCGGAACCAACGCTTTCGCCATCATTTCGAGCTTATCGCCATTTGCGCGCTATGGGCGGCTGCTCTGGCCATCACAGGCGTTGGTTGCGTGTGGTTGTGGCATATGGCAGCGCCTTCGTGTTGGCGCTGGTTAGGCGGCGAGGACGTGTCTCACCTTCAAAGCATCATGACCGCCGGACTTTTGGTTGGAGTCATCGGCAATCACTTCAAGAAGCGTATAGGCTGAATCTTGAACCGTCGAGTGTCCAGCATGGCCAACGACGACGTAGAATCTGATATAGCGCAGATGTTGGCCCGCGAACGAAGACTTCCTATCGAAAGGATTCAACCATCGTCGCGCTTGCGAGAAGACTTAGGCATGGACGGCGATGACGCAGTTGAATTTTTCGTTAAAGTCAATCAGCGGTTCGGCACAGATTTCTTATCACTTCAAGAAAATTGGTCACGACACTTCTCACCGGAAGGCTTGTCTTTATGGAACACAGCTGTTGTTGTGCCATTCGCAGCGGCGGGAGGAGCCACCGGGGCGGCATTGAATTGGCCGAAATGGGCAGCGATGTTGTTGGCGTTGGCCTTCGTATTCGCGGCATATTGGGGACTGTCAAAGTTGCCGCGTCGCAAATCGGCCAAGTCTGAATTGGCGATAACGGTCGCCGAACTGATAGAAGCGGTGAAGGCAGGGGCATGGTCGAAGTCATACAACTGATAACAGCCTTTGGGCTTGGCTCTATCGTGACGGCGTTAATCCAGTCGTGGTTGTCCCAACGCGCTGCCAAAACCGAACGTAGCTTCAAAGAAAAGCAAGCCGCCTATGTCGGTTTGCTAGAGGCGTATCATCGCGCCGCCGTCGAAGGCACGGACGAAGCTGCAAAGCATTTCGCATATTGGCAAATGCGATGCGAGTTGGTCGGGTCCGCCAACGTTCGGGACGCCGTTTGCCGGATCGTTGAAACGAACGGCGACCGTCCGGGCCGCGACAAAGCGCACGAAGATATGAAGGAAGCCATGCGCGCCGACTTAGGCGTTACGTCGTAATCAGCGCCAACCGAAGCCAAACACCTTTGTGGTAGGCTATGTGGTAGTTTTCGGGAAATCCTGAAAAAAACCAATGATTTCAACAGAATTGGCGGAGACGGAGGGATTCGAACCCTCGGTACCAGATTTACCGGTACGGCGGTTTAGCAAACCGCTGGTTTCAGCCACTCACCCACGTCTCCGGGTCGGCAGAGGCCGGGCTATAGCGGGCAGGTGCGGCGGGATCAACAGGCTGTGTCAGCAATTTTTTCGCCAGTAATATTCAGGATGGCGTTCATTGCAGCGACAGCCAAAAGGCGCTTTAAGACGCACGGCCAAGGCAGTTTTCCGGAGGATGCGATGTTCAGGACGATGACGCTGGGATTCAGCGCGGCAATGGCCTTGGCGGTGTCGGCGACGGCGCAGGCTCAGGTGCGGACGGTCGACCCGAACCAGGCGAGCGATCTTGCCGCCGTGCCCGCCAGCGAAGCCAATTACGGTACGACCGTCAGCGCACCCGCAGCGGCGGCAACGCCGGCTGATGCACCCGCCGACGCGCCGGCCCCGACCGACACGGCGACGGCCGCCGACGAAGCCCTGCGGGTGGAGGGCAGTCCCATGCCCACGTCGACCCGCGCGCAGGCGGTCGAGGCGGTCGAGGGCGGCACCTATGCGCAGGACGACGTGCTGAGCGCGGCCGAGGGCACCTTCGGCAAGGGCGCGCAGGGCCTCGCCAAGCTGATCGAGAAGATCTTCGCCGAACAGGGCAAGCCCAATGCCTATATTGCGGGCCGGGAAGCCGGCGGCGCAGTGATCGTCGGCGTCCGCTATGGCTCGGGCACGCTGTTCCACAAGGTCGAGGGGCAGCAGCCGATCTACTGGACCGGCCCGTCGCTCGGCTTCGATCTCGGCGCCAATGGCGCCAAGAGCTTCGTCCTCGTCTATAATCTGTACGACAGCGCCGACATCTATCAGCGTTTCCCGGCGGTCGAGGGCACGGCCTATGTGATCGGCGGCTTCACCGCGACCTATCTGCGGCGCGGCGACGTGGTGCTGATCCCCATCCGGCTCGGCGTCGGCTGGCGGCTCGGCGTCAATGTCGGCTATATGAATTTCACCAAGAAGTCGAAAATCCTGCCCTTCTAAGGAGCACGGCAACGTTCGACAGGCTTGCGCCGCCCGGCCACCCGGCCCGGCGGCGCTTCGCTTTTCAGGGCAGGCCGATCAGCGAGATCTGGCGGCCATAGCCGGGTTCGCCGCGATGCGTCGCACGACGGAAGCTGAAGAAGCGATCCGGCTGCGCATAGGTGTCCTCGCCGAGCGCGATCACCCGCCCCACCCCGGCCTGCGCCAGGCGATGCGCGACATAGGCCTCGATGTCGAACTGGGCATGGCCCGCGCGGCGACCATCGGCGAAAAAGCGCTCATTCTCGGGGTCGGCGTCGGCGAACCGCGCGACGAACGCCGCGTCGACCTCATAAGAGGCGCGCGCGATGCACGGGCCGATCGCCGCGATGATCCTGTCCCGATCGGCGCCGAGCGCGACCATCGCGTCGAGCGTTCGGTCGGTCACGCCGGTGATTGCGCCCTTCCAGCCGGCATGAGCCGCGCCGACTACCCCGGCTTCTATGTCGGCGAACAGCACCGGCACGCAGTCGGCGGTGAGGATGCCCAGCAGCAGCCCGGGCGTCGCGGTCACCAGCGCATCGGCATGCGGACGGGCATCGTCCACAAAGGGCTCGGTCACGGTCACGACGTCGGGCGAATGGACCTGGTGGAGGGTGACGAGCTTATGTCCGGGCGCAACCGCCTCGACCGCACGGCGGCGATTCTCCATTATGGCATCGCGGTCGTCGTCGGACCCCAGGCCGACATTGAGACCGGCGTGGATGCCCTGCGACACCCCGCCCTCGCGGCCGAGAAAGCCATGCGGCAAGCCTTCGAGCGCCGAAACGCGAATGGGAACGGGGCGATCGCTCATACGGTCGGCTTCTGCGTGAAGCCGGCGGCGACGATACCGGGGGTGCCCTCCACCTCGACGCGGTCGACCCGGCTTGCCGGCGATCCGCTATGGCAGCGCTCGATGAAGGCCTCGACCTTGGCCGGTGCGCCGCTGACCAGCGCCTCGACCGATCCGTCGAGCCGGTTGCGGACCCAGCCATCGAGGCCGAGTTCGGTCGCCTGCTGAACCGTCCAGGCGCGAAACCAGACGCCCTGCACCTTGCCGGTGATCCGCACGCGCCGGGCAACCCGGGCTTCGGTTTCGGTCACGCGCCGACCTGCGCGCGGTGGAGCAGTTTCTGATCGGCCAGGACCAGCGCGACCATCGCCTCGAGCACCGGCGCAGCGCGGATGCCGACGCAGGGGTCGTGCCGCCCCTTGGTGCGGATGTCGGCCGCAGCACCATCGCGCCCGATCGTCTCGACCGGGGTCAGGATCGACGAGGTCGGCTTGAGCGCGATCCGCACGATCAGCGGCTGACCGGTCGAAATGCCGCCCGCAACGCCGCCCGCATGGTTGGCGAGGAATTCGGGCCGCCCGTCGGGGCCGGGCCGCATCGGGTCGGCGTTGCTCTCGCCCGTCAGCCGGGCCGCGTCGAAGCCGTCGCCGATCTCGAAACCCTTGACCGCGTTGATCGACATGCAGGCCGATGCCAGTTCGCTGTCGAGCTTGGCATAGAGCGGCGCGCCCCATCCCGCCGGCAGACCCTCGGCCACGCATTCGACGATCGCGCCGACCGACGAGCCTGCCTTGCGCGCCTCGTCGACGATCCTTTCCCACCGTGCGGCAGCCGCACGATCCGGGCAGAAGAACGGATTCTCGTCGATCGCCGCATCGTCATACGCGGCACGGTCGATCGCATCGCCGCCCAATTCGGTCAGATAGGCACGGATCCGCACCTCGGGGATGACGAGCCGCGCGACCGCGCCCGCCGCGACGCGCGACGCGGTTTCGCGCGCCGAGCTGCGCCCGCCGCCGCGATAGTCGCGGAAGCCATATTTGGCGTCATAGGCATAATCGGCATGACCCGGCCGATAGGCGAGCGCGACCTCCGAATAATCCTTCGAGCGCTGGTCGACATTCTCGATCATCAGGCTGATCGGCGTACCCGTCGTCCGGCCGTCGAAAACCCCCGACAGGATGCGGACCTGATCGGGCTCCTGCCGCTGGGTGGTGAAGCGCGAGGTACCCGGGCGGCGCTTGTCGAGCCAGGGCTGAATCGCCGCCTCGCTGATCTCCAGGCCCGGCGGGCAACCGTCGACGACGGCGCCGATCGCCGGTCCATGGCTCTCGCCCCAGGTGCTGAAGCGGAAAACGCGGCCGAAGCTGTTGAACGACATCAGCCCTCTCCCTTCTGGTAAGAGTGCGGGGCCCAAGCCTCGGGCTTGGGAGGATGAAGGCCTGCCTCCAGCGCGTTCATGATATCTTCTCTATTCCGTTCGTGCAGGGCCGCGACGCGCGCCGCCCGATGCGATCACGCCAGCGCGATGTCGGGCGCGTCCTCGGCCTTCATTCCGATGACGTTGTAGCCGGCGTCGACATGGTGGATTTCGCCGGTCACGCCCGATGCGAGGTCGGACAGAAGATAGACCCCTGCCCCGCCGACATCTTCGATCGTCACGTTGCGACGCAGCGGCGAGTTGAGCTCGTTCCACTTGAGGATGTAGCGGAAGTCGCCGATGCCGCTGGCCGCCAGCGTCTTGATCGGGCCGGCGGAGATCGCGTTGACGCGGATATTCTCGGGGCCCAGGTCCATCGCCAGATATTTGACGCTGGTTTCCAGCGCCGCCTTGGCGACGCCCATGACGTTGTAATGGGGCACGACCTTTTCGGCGCCATAATAGCTGAGCGTCAGGATCGAGCCGCCCTCGGGCATCATCGCCCGCGCCCGGCGGGTGACCGCGACGAAGCTGTAGGCCGAGATGTTCATCGTCAGCAGGAAATTTTCGAGGCTGGTGTCGACATAGAGGCCGCGCAGCTCGTTCTTGTCCGAAAAGCCGATCGCGTGGACCAGAAAGTCGATCTTGGGCCAGCGCGCCGCCAGCGTGGCGAAGGCCGCATCGACACCCTCGGCGGTCGACACGTCGCACTCGATCAGGAAATCGGAACCGACCTGCTCGGCCAGCGGCCGCACGCGCCGTTCGAGTGCCTCGCCCTGATAGCTGAACGCCATCTCGGCGCCCTGCTCGTGGAGAGCCTTGGCGATGCCCCAAGCCAGCGACCGATCATTGGCAAGGCCCATGATCAGCCCGCGTTTCCCCTTCATCAAACCGGCCACGACAACTCCCTTATTCGTTCGGCGCGGCTTCCTTTACAGAAGTTTCCGGGGTTTCGGCTAGTGCCGCGTTGAGGTGCGCGCCAAAGACCAGCCCCAACCCCACCAGCCAGAAGAACAGCAGGGTCACGATGACCCCCGCCAGACTGCCATAGGTGCGCCCATAGCCGCCGAAAGCACCCACGACGAGGGGCAGCAGCATCGTCACCGCCATCCACCAGCTGGCGGTGAACAGGGCGCCCGGCCATTTGGGGCAACCCGTCATCCGGTAGCGTGCCGGGGCGAGAACCGTGAACAAGGCGTAGAGTGCACCGATAAGCATAAGCAGCGGGGCGATGCGCGAGACGCTGATCAGCGCGGTGAACCCTTCCGCGAAGGGCAGCAGCCGGACGACGAACTGCTCGACGCCGGTCAGCACGACCTGCGCGCTGAACGCGGCCATCGCCATGACCACCGACACGACGATGATCAGGATGCTCCCCGCGCGATAATGCCAGAATCCCTTGCTCGGCTTCACGCCATAAGCGCGGTAAAGGATGTCGCGGATCGTTTCGACGAAGCTGCCCACGGTCCACAGCCCGATCAGCGCGCCGAACCAGAGCAGCGTCCCCTTGTTGTTGGCGGCAAGAACGTCGTTGATGGGCTGAGCGACGAGATCGCGGACCGATGTCGGCACCGTTGCGAGGAAACCATAGACGGCTTGCTGGACATCGGGGGTCCGCCCGACCAGCTGCGCCAGCGCCGCCATGACGATGAAGAAAGGAAACATCGTCAACAGCGCGAGATAGGCGATGTTGCCGGCGTGGATGAACCCGTCCGAATAGACGCCGATCGCCGCGCGCTTGAGCACCAGGAAGATGCGTCCACCAGGGCGGAGCTGGTCGAGATGGGTTTCGAGGGGGCGTTGGCGGCGGGCTTCGGGGGATTCATCCAGCATCGCGAAACCGCCCCGAAACCCCTGCCGTCACCCGCCCGTTCCTTCGCCTATTCGAACTGGGCGCGCGGATTGCGCTGGCCCTTGCCGCTCCAGCGCTCGACAAAGGCTTCAAGTTCCGCATCCCCCTGCGGAATATCGATCATGACCGTGACCAGCTGATCGCCGCGGCTGCCATCCTTGCGATGGAAACCCTTGCCTTTCAGGCGCAGCGTCTTGCCGGATGTGGTGCCCTTCGGGATAGCGAGCATGACCGCGCCGTCCACGGTCGGCACGCGGACCTTTTCGCCCAGCACCGCCTCTTCCAGAGCGACGGGCAGGTCAAGCCGGACGTCGTCGCCGTCGCGGGTGAAATAGCGGTGCGGACGCAGTTCGACCGTGACGATCGCGTCGCCGCGCCCGCCCGGACCCTCGTCCCCCTGCCCGGCAAGCCGCATCTGGGTGCCGGTCTCGACGCCATTGGGCAGCTTGACGTCGATCGTCTTGCCGCTCGGCAGGCTGATCCGCTGCGGCTTGAGCGCGGCAGCATCTTCGAAGGGGACGCTCAGCTTGTAGGACACGTCCGCGCCGCGCATCGGGCGCCCGCCGCCCTGTGTACCAAAGCCGCCGAAGCCGCCCCGTCGGGCAGCACCAGGGCCGGGACCGGCGCCAGCGCCGCGCGACCGGCCGAATATGCCTTCGAAGATATCGCCGAAGTCCGCACCGTCGCCGAACTCGAAACTGGCGCCGCCCGGGCCCGCACCGGGGTTGAACCCGCCGCCGCCGCGCCCGCCAAAGCCGAAGGGGCCGCGCGGATTGCCCTGCTCGTCGATCTCGCCCCGGTCATATTGCGCGCGCTTGTCGCGGTCCGACAGCAGGTCATAGGCGGCCGTCAGCTCCGCAAAGCGCTCGGCTGCCTTGGGATTTTCGCTGTTGCGATCGGGGTGAAGCTCCTTCGCCAGCTTGCGATAAGCCTTCTTGATCTCGGCCTCGTCCGCCCCGCGCTTCAGCCCCAGCTTCGAATAGAGATCAGCCATCGTCGTCGTCGTCATCCTAACGTCGCACCTGTTGCATAAATGCCACAAGTGAGATGTGTGCCGGCGTGCCGTTCCGCAAGTGAAAAATACATCGATCGGGCGGCAACTTGCCCGGCCTGCCCCGCGTTCTGCGGCCTGATCGTTCCAACTGCAAGCGAGTTGCCCTCATCATGGCGCCTTTCCCCTGCCCGAACTGCCACCGCCCCCTCCATTTCGAGGCGCGGGTGTGTCCGGGCTGCGGCTTCACCCTCGGCTACGCCCCCGATGTGGACGCCTTTCTCTTCCTGGGCGATGGCGCAACCACCTGGCGTAGCGAGGGCGGCCAGGCGCGTGACGTGGTCGTCTGCGCGAACAATGACGATCACGGCGTTTGCAACTGGCTGGTCCCGGCGGCCGACGACAGCCCCTATTGCCGGGCGTGCCGTCACAACCACACCATACCCGACCTGACCGTTTCGACGGTGCCGGAACGCTGGGCGCGCATCGAGGCCGCCAAGCGGCGCCTGTTCCACACGCTGATCAAGCTTGGACTCCCCCTGGAAACCAAGGGTCAAGAATCTGCCAATATTCAGGGGCTTGCATTCGACTTTCTCTACGACCCCTCAGCCGAGATACAGGGCGAACCGGAGGTCTATACCGGCCATGACGACGGTCTCATCACGCTCAACCTGATCGAGGCGGACGATGCGGAGCGCGAACGGGCGCGAACGCGGATGGGGGAGCCCTATCGCACCCTGCTGGGACATTTTCGCCATGAAGTCGGCCATCATTACTGGGCCCGGCTGGTCGAAATCGACCCCGCGGAGCTCGAGGCCTGTCGCGCGGTGTTCGGCGACGACCGCCTCGATTATTCGCAGGCGCTCGCCGATCATTATGCCGCCCAGGGATCCAAGATCTGGACCGACGAGCATGTCAGCTACTATGCGACGTCGCATCCGTGGGAGGATTTCGCGGAGACCTTCGCCCATTATCTGCACATGGTCGACACGCTCGCCTCGATCGGTGGATTCGACATGCGCATGGCCGCGCTCGACGGCCCCGATGCCACCCCCGCCGGCCATGTCGATTTCGATCCCTACACCGCCTCGACCGAGGCGCTGGGCCGGCAGATGATCCCGTGGAGCTTCGCGCTCAACACGATCAACCGCAGCATGGGGCAGCCCGACCTCTATCCCTTCCACCTGTCGCCGGCGGTCACCGGCAAGATCGACTATGTGAACCGGCTGATCGCCAAGGCGGCGGGCCGGGCGATCGGCTGATCGGCGATGCTGCAGAGCTTGTGCGTGGCCGCGCGGGACCGGGAGCGTCTGGCCGAAATCCTGGGTATCGCTTCGCGCTTCGGTTTAAGCGTTCTGCTCTCGCGCCTCGGCCTCGATCGCGCGGCATCGGAGGGCGGCGATCCTGGCGACGATGCCCTACCGCGCCGCACCCGTCTCGCGCTGGAGGCGCTGGGACCGACCTTCATCAAGCTGGGTCAAATTCTTGCGACCCGCAGTGACCTGCTGCCGCCCGACTGGATCGCCGAACTGGAGGCGCTGCACAGCAACGCCCCGACCCTGCCCTTCGAACGGATTCGCGATATCGTCGAGCAAGCTCTTGGAGAACCGCCGGAAGAGGCCTTCGCGTCCTTCGACGTCCAGCCTTTGGCAGCCGCATCGATGGCGCAGGTTCATCGCGCGACCACGCATGACGGGCGCCCGGTCGTCCTCAAGATCCGCCGCCCCGGCATCGACCAACGGATGCGCGCCGACCTGCGCCTGCTCGCGCAGCTGGCGACCATAGCCGAGGCGAGCAGCGCCGAGATGCGGCGCTATGCCCCCACTGAACTCGTCCGCAGCCTGGCCGATGCCGTGCTGGAGGAACTCGACTTCGCCAATGAGGGCCGCAACGCCGAACGGCTGCGTGCCGACTTTCGCGACGATCCGCGCGTGGTGGTGCCCGAGATCCACTGGCAATGGACGTCGGAAACGCTGCTCGTCATGGACCATGTCGACGGCGTCCCGCCGAGCAGCGCCGAAGCTTTGCGCAGCATAGGCGTAGAGCCGCAGGCGATCGCCGAACTCGGCGCCGATCTCGTCCTCGACATGGTGCTGATCAACGGCCGCTTCCATGCCGATCCGCATCCCGGCAACCTGCTGTGCCTGGAGGGCAATCGGATCGCCCTGCTCGACCTGGGCATGCTGGGCCATGTCTCGCCGCGCCGCCGGGAAGAGTTCATCGATTTCGTCCGCTCGTTCGCCACCTCCGATCCAGAGGAACTGGCGAGCGTGCTGCAGCACTGGTCGACCGGGGTCGTGCCCGCCGCCAACATCCACCGGACCGCCAACCGGCTGATCGCGCGGCATGGCGGACAGCGCATAGTGCTCGCGGCGATGGTCGCCGACTTCATGGCCCTCATGCGCGCCGAAAAGCTGGTCCTGCCCGCCGATCTGCTGCTGATCTTCAAGGCGCTGATGACGATCGACGGCGTGCTGTCGGGCATCGTCCCCGATTTCGACCTGTCGCAGGCGATCGAGCGGTCGACCCTGCGCATCGCGATGCACCGCCTGTCGCCGGCGCGGTGGAAAACCACCCTCGAGTCGGTCGGCCGCGAACTGCTCCGCGCTGGCGACGATGCGCCGCGCCTTATTCGGGCGGCGGTCGCGCGCCTTGAGGCGCCGGCGCCGAGCGCGCGAGCGGACTCGTCCTCTGCGCTTATCGGAACGCTGCGCTGGCTTGCGGCGGCGATCTTTGCCGGATCGGCGCTGATCGCGGCAGCCATCGGACTCCGCTGAGCCCTGCCTCAGGCCGGCGCCAGCGTCCGGAGTCGCATCGACAGCCGCTCGCGCACCAGCGCGTCAAGGCGGCGCAGGCGGAGAAGGCGCAGAAAGCTGGGCGAGCGGCGCGACAGCTCCGATCGAATCTCTTCCTCGATCCGGTGGCGGATATCGGTCAGGCGGTACATCATGGTGGACATTGCGGGTTCCCTTCGATCTGATCGATCGGGGGACCTGTCGCGGGGTTTTGGAACCGGACCCGGCATCGAGATCACCCGATGCGGTCCGACATCACGATCCCGCAGGATCGCCAGAGGGGCCCGGCCCGCATCTCCGATATGAGGCGGCATTGTCAGCTTTCAAGGGGCATCAACGGAGCAATTGTAAACGAGCTGCACATTACAGTCGTTTACACCCGCTTCACCGCCAGCCTGCTATTATAGGACCACCCGGAAGCCTGGGACCCAGTCAAGGAGCAGCGAAGTGATCAACGAACCGATCATCCAATGGGGCGCGCTGTCGCTCTTCGGATCGGTGATCCTCGGCTGGGTCGTCATCGCTGTCGTCCACGACTGGCGCGCGCGCCGCCGCCGTCGCTATGCGCGCGGTTTCCGGACCATGAAGTCCCCCGCCCAGGTCCAGCGCGAACGAGCCCAACGCGCGCGCTGGGGCAATTCTGACGTCCGCTTGCGCGACTGATCCGCCCCACGAAGAGGCTCGCCTCACCCCTCCACCCCAAGCTATCACAGCGCAGGGGAATTGTTGGGGGTACGAAACATGAAGATCGTCAAACGTGCGACGCCGTTGCTCCTGCTGCTGGCGGCGGCCTGTGCGCAGACCGGAACCGTACGCACGGCCGCCGCCGTCCCGGCACCGTCCTGCGGCAAGGGCGCCGACTCGCTCGACAGCCCGCCGGGCAAGATCTGGTGGGATGCCAATCGCTGGCGCTATGCCGACGATGAGGCCGCGACCAAGGCCTATGCACTGCTGGTCGGCGGGGCCTCCCCCTGGCCAGACTGGTACAGCGCCTATGACAGCACCCTGCCCGTCGGCACGCGCTTCCAGATGGCGATCGGTGGCACGCAGACGCCCGAAATGCCGGGCAGCTTCGGCACATTCGACCGGATCACCAGCGTCGAGGACGTACGCGAGCGGCTTGCGGTGCGCGATGACTGGAAGCCGCAGGTCGACCGGGTCGTCACCTATGAGGTGGTGACGCCGGTCCCGGTGAAGATCGGCCCGATCGGCCCGCAGGTCGATCCGAAGAGCTGCCGCTATCTCGCCGGACGCTGGTCGCAGTTCCAGGCGATGGTGCCGCGTGGCACGTTCTTCTCGCACCTCAAGGTGGTGGAGGTCCGTCCGATCCGCTGATCGCCGAGACGACCTCGATCAGCGCCAGCAAGGTCGGCGCTGGGTTGGCGCTCAGCCAGGCAAGCCCGGTTTCGAGCACAGGAGCCGGCTCGGCCAGCGGCAGATAGCGCGTTCCCGTGCGAGCGAGGTGCCGCATCGAGCTCGGCACCAGCGCGAGCCCCATGCCGGCGGACACCAGACTGACGATGGTCTGCATCTGGATCGCCTCCTGTCGGATCACGGGCTCGCGCCCTTGTGCGCGGTAGAAGCCGGTGACGAGCTCGTGGAAATCGGGCGACACTCGCGCGGGGAAGAGCAGCAATGGCTCCTCCATCCAGGCGTAACCGGCGAGATGCCCGTCGACCAGCGTCAGCCGCCCTTCTTCGACCCAGGCCTCGGGCACCGCTGCGATCAGGGGCTCCTGCAGCAGCGCCCGATAGCTCAGCCGGGGCGGCAGCGAGGCCAGGCTGGGGATGATGATTCCTGCATCGGCCCTGCCTTCGAGCAATGCCTCGATCTGGACGTCGCTGGTTGCTTCCTGCAGCGCTATGCTCACGTCGGGAAAGGCGGCGGCGTAGCGCTGCACGATCGTGGGCAGGACGCTATAGTCGGCGGTGCTGACGAAGCTGAGGGCGAGCCGCCCCGCCTGCCCGGCGAGCAGCCGCCGCGCGCTGTCTCCGAGTTCGTCGATCGCAGCGACGGCCGGCCGCACCTCCTCGAGCCACTGCCGGCCGAACGCGGTCAGCGCGACGCTGCGCCGCGACCGCAGGAACAGACTTGCGCCAAGTTCGCGTTCCAGCGCCAGGATCGACTGGCTCAGCGGCGGCTGCGTCATGCCGAGGCGCTCTGCGGCGCGGCCGAAGTGGAGCGTGTCGGCGACGGCCAGCGCATGGCGAAGCTGGCGGATGTCCATCATATCTCCTGCAACCTAATAGCTGCTCTATAATATATTTTACGACATGATGCGACAGGCGTAGCGGTGGCAGTAAGAGAGAGGCGACCAACACCGGAGCGATCGATGCCGCATTACCGTTCACGCACCAGCACCCATGGCCGCAACATGGCCGGCGCGCGCGGCCTGTGGCGCGCCACCGGCATGACCGATGAGGATTTCGGCAAGCCGATCATCGCCGTCGCCAACAGCTTCACCCAGTTCGTGCCCGGCCACGTCCACCTCAAGGACCTCGGCCAGCTGGTCGCACGCGAGATCGAGGCAGCGGGCGGCGTCGCCAAGGAGTTCAACACCATCGCGGTCGATGACGGCATCGCCATGGGCCATGACGGCATGCTCTATTCGCTGCCGAGCCGCGACCTGATCGCCGACAGCGTCGAATATATGGTCAACGCCCACTGCGCCGACGCGATGGTCTGCATCTCCAATTGCGACAAGATCACGCCGGGCATGCTGATGGCCGCGATGCGCCTCAACATTCCCGCGATCTTCGTGTCTGGCGGGCCGATGGAAGCCGGCAAGGCCGATATTCGCGGGCAGACCGTGGCGCTCGACCTCGTCGACGCGATGGTGGTCGCCGCCGACGACAAATATAGCGACGAAGAGGTCCAGGTCATCGAGCGGTCGGCCTGCCCGACCTGCGGCTCCTGCTCGGGCATGTTCACCGCCAATTCGATGAACTGCCTGACCGAGGCGCTGGGCCTGTCGTTGCCGGGCAACGGCTCGGTCCTAGCCACCCATGCCGATCGCGAGAAGCTGTTCCGCGAGGCCGGCCGCACGATCGTCGACCTCGCCCGGCGCTGGTACGAGCAGGACGATGCCAGCGCACTCCCCCGCTCGATCGCGAGCTTCGCCGCCTTCGAAAATGCGATGAGCCTGGATATCGCGATGGGCGGGTCGACCAACACCGTGCTCCACCTGCTCGCCGCCGCCTATGAGGGCGAGGTGCCCTTCACCATGGCCGATATCGACCGGCTGTCGCGCCGCGTCCCCTGCCTGTGCAAGGTCGCGCCGGCCAAGAACGACGTCCATATGGAGGACGTCCACCGTGCCGGCGGGATCATGTCGATCCTTGGCGAGCTCGAAAAGGCGGGACTGATCGATGCCAGCCTGCCGACCGTCCATGCCCCCACGCTGGGCGATGCGCTCGCGCGCTGGGACATCGGCCGGACGAGCAGCGAGAGCGTGCGCGAATTCTTCAAGGCGGCGCCGGGCGGCGTCCGCACCACGGTCGCCTTCAGCACCAGCAACCGCTGGAAGGAACTCGATCTCGACCGCGAGACCGGCGTGATCCGCAGCGCCGAGCATCCCTTCTCGAAGGATGGCGGCCTTGCCGTCCTGTTCGGCAATCTCGCCCCCGAAGGCTGCATCGTGAAGACCGCCGGCGTCGACGACAGCATCCTCACCTTCCATGGTACCGCGCGCGTCTATGAAAGCCAGGACGCGGCCGTTGCCGGGATCCTCGGCAACGAGGTCAAGGAAGGCGATGTGGTGGTTATCCGCTACGAAGGCCCCAAGGGGGGGCCGGGCATGCAGGAAATGCTCTACCCGACCAGCTATCTGAAGTCGAAGGGGCTCGGCAAGGCCTGCGCATTGATTACCGACGGGCGCTTCTCGGGCGGAACATCGGGCCTGTCGATCGGCCATGTCTCGCCCGAAGCGGCCGAGGGCGGGCTGATCGCGCTGGTCAAGACGGGCGATCCGATCCTGATCGACATCCCCAATCGCGGCATCACCCTCGACGTCGACGCAGCCGAACTGGCGGCGCGGCATGAGGAAATGATCGCGCGCGGCGACAAGGCATGGAAACCCTTCGGGCGCAAGCGCGCGGTCTCACCCGCGCTGCGCGCCTATGCCGCCCTCACCACCAACGCCGCGCGCGGCGCTATCCGCGACGTGAGCCAGATCGAGAAGCATTGACCGTGGGGGGCGCCCTCCGACAGGGCGCCCGTCCTTTCACCAGGGAATAGGCTG
This sequence comes from Rhizorhabdus antheiae, assembly GCF_049889055.1. Classification (NCBI taxonomy): domain Bacteria; kingdom Pseudomonadati; phylum Pseudomonadota; class Alphaproteobacteria; order Sphingomonadales; family Rhizorhabdaceae; genus Rhizorhabdus; species Rhizorhabdus antheiae. The sequence goes on from NZ_JBLTWO010000002.1 coordinate 514,447, forward strand.
ACCGTCCCAGGCGAAAATGCATCCGCTCTGCTCGGGTGTAAGGCCATCGAGCACCTGCAACAGGCAGGTCGCAGACTTTTCCGGCGTGAACAGCTTTTCGGTCGGCACACCGCGCTGGAAGGGTTCGGACAGGCCGGTGTCGACCGTGCCGGGGTGCAGACCCGCGACGATCGCGTCGGGATGGGTGCGGCCCAGTTCGATCGCGAAATTGGCCAGCAGCATGTTGAGCGCCGCCTTGCTCGCGCGATAGCTGTGCCAGCCGCCGAGCCGGTTGTCGCCGATCGAGCCGACCCGCGCCGACAAGGCCGCGAAGACCGCCCGGCCCTGCCTCGGCAGGCGCGGAATGACATGCTTGGCGATCAGCGCCGGCCCGATCGTGTTGATTTCGAACAGCCGCGCCATCGCCACCCCGTCGATCGCCCGCCAGCTCTTCTCGGGCGACAGACCCCGTCCGCCATCGTGCAACAGGCCGGTCGCGACGATCGCCAGCCCGATCGGCTGTTCGATCGCGCCGACGGCCGCCTCGATCGAGGCTTCATCGGTCAGGTCGAAATGAAACGGGCTTACCGTATCCGGCAAGCCTTCCGGGGCCTTTCGGCCGCCACCGTGGACCGTTGCGAACCGGCCGCTGGCGGCGATGGCCGTCGCCAGCGCGCGACCGATGCCGCCACTCGCGCCGAAGACGATCGCCGCCTGCCCCGCGCGAGGGTCTTCAGCCGCCATGTGCGATCGCCTCGGCCACCATGTCGCGCAGCGGCAGCTTCGCCTCCATGCGGATCGCCAGCAGCGCGGTGCCGCTGATCTTGCGCTGGACGAACAGCGTGTCGATCGGAGGAATATGCCAGGCGGTCCGGTCGGCGGCGATCGTCCGGCCATGGCGGCGCAGCGGCTCCACGAAGGCGCGATCGGAAAAGTCGAACAGGCCCGGCCGGCCGAGATGCCGCATCATCACGTCGATCATCGCATCGAGCGCGGCGCCGTGGCGCTCGATCGTCTGTGGCGCGACGAAGCCGACCTCGACCAGCGAGGCCCGCAGCGCGTCACGGTCTTCGGACAGACCTGCAGCCATCAGCTGGCGATAGGCTGCGACCGTCCTTTGCTCCACCGCGCGGGCCGCTCCGAAATCGAGCAGCACGATTTCCCCGCTATCGGGACGCCAGCGATAATTGGCGAAATTCGGGTCGGTCTGCATGTAGCCGAAGCTGAACAGCTCGCGCAGCACCAGACCGAACAGCCGCTCCATGACGGTGTCGCGCATCGCCTGCGGGGCGTCGCGCAACGTCTCGATCGGCTGGCCCGGCATATAATCCATCGCCAGGATCGCGTCTCCGCACAGATCGTCGACCGGACGGGGGATGGCGAAACCCGTCTCGCCCTCGAGCAGCCCGGCATAGCGTTTCATCTGCTCGGCCTCGCGCCGGTAATCGGCCTCCTCGTGCAGCTGGCGCTTGGCCTCCTCCAGCAGCGGCGCGATGTCGAGAGTCTCGGGCAGCAGGCCGGTCATGCCGAGCAGGCTCGCGACATTGTCGACATCGGCGTCGATGCTGGCGGCGACGCCCGGATATTGGACCTTCACCGCCAGCGCCCGGCCTCCGGGCATCGTCGCACGATGGACCTGCCCGATCGAGGCGGCCGCCATCGGCGTGGCATCGAAACGCTCGAAGCGCCGGCGCCAGTCCTTGCCCCATTCGGCCCGCAACACCGAGTCGAGCTGCGACGGCGGCATGCGGTGCGCGGATTCGCGCAGCTTCGAGAGGATGGCGGTCAGTTCGGCCGGCAGCACGTCGCCCGCATCCATCGAGATCATCTGACCGAGCTTCATCGCCGCGCCGCGCATCCGCGACAGCTGCTCGGTCACCCGCTTGGCATTGGCCGGTGTCAGGATCAGTTCGGACAGCTGTGGCCGCTCGCCGCGCGACAGCCGCCGTGCGCCTTCGGCGAGCACGCCGCCCGCAACCCCGCCCGCCATCTGGCCCAGCGACAGAAAACGCGACAGCCGGGCCGTCGGCACGCGACGATAGGTGGCTTCGCTCATCTCAATCTCCTCTGCAGCGCCGGTCGCCAGCGCAGAAAATGCATGTAGAGCCGCTCGAGCAGCCGTTCGACCGGGCCGAACCGTGCAAGCAGCCCGAACGGTCGCAGCAGCGGAATGGCGCGCCACATCGCCGCAAAGGCGGCAGCCCCAGACAGCATACGGCCCTGCTCCTCGGCGTGAAAGCGCGCGAGCAGGTCCGACCGGTCGAGCGGGCAGCTGGACGAGGGGTCGGCGACGTCGACGAACTGGATCCGTCTCCTGCGGTCGAGCCTGCGCATCAAGGCGATTTCGCGGGTGCATAGCGGGCAGGCGCCGTCATACCAGACGGTGACGGCTGGGACGCTCGCCGGAACGGCGCTGCTGGACGGGTCAGCCATATGTCCGCCATGCACCCTCGGTCGCCCGGCGGCGACCTGCCCGTTGGGCCATTGCCGCTCGCCTGCCCCAAAGATCATGTTGCTCATCACGGGCTCAACGCCACGGTCCGGCGATGGCTCCGACCTCGCTCCCCCGCCCGCTCGTCCTGTTCGGCCTGTCCGGCATTCTCCCGCAGGCGCTGTGCGTCGTCGCGGCGCTGGGCGGCGGCGAAGGTCGCTGGATCGCGCTTGCTGCGGGCTGCCTCTATGCCGGGCTGATCCTGTCCTTTCTCGGTGGCCTGTGGTGGATGGCAGCGCTGCTGGCCAATGAGCGCGCCAGCTGGCCCTATCTGGTTGCGGTCCTGCCGAGCCTGGCGGCCTGGGCTACCTTCCTGCCCTGGTGCTTTGGTTGGCGCTGGCCGGGACCATCGCTGGTCGCGCTGGGACTGCTGCTGCTCGCATCGCCCTTCGTCGACCGGATATTGGCACGGCGCTACCATGTGCCCGATGGCTGGATCGGGCTGCGCATCCGTATGGCAACCGGCCTCGGACTGCTTACGCTCGTGCTGGCGGCTGCCTAGTCTATAGGCTCCACGTCGACGGCCACATCGATCTTCTGACCATCCTGACCGGTGAAGACGCCGTCGATCGGGGCAACGTCGGTGTAATCACGGCCCATGGCGGTCACGATATGGTCGCTGCCGACCAGACAGGCGTTGGTCGGGTCGAAGCCGATCCAGCCCCGGCCCGGTCCGCACCAGATCACCACCCAAGCATGGGTCGCGTCGGCGCCGACGAGACGTTCCTTGCCCGGCGGCGGGATGGTGCGCAGATAGCCCGACACATAAGCGGCCGGAAGGCCGACGCCGCGGAGCCCCGCGATCATGATCTGGGCGAAGTCCTGGCACACGCCGTGCCGCTTCTCGAACGCCTCGATGGGCGCGGTGTCGACTGCGGTGGCGCTGCCGTCATAGGTGAAATTGGCATGGATACGCGTGGCGAGCGCAAGCCCCGCCTCCACGATCCCGCGATCGGCCGCCAGATCCTCGGCGCACCAGGCGGTGATCTCGGGATCGAGCGGAATAGACGGCGACGGGTAGATATAATTGGCCGGCCCTTCCGGGCCGAGATCGGTCGATGCGCGCACGAGCGCCGCGATCTCGGCTACGGTCGGATCGTCCGGTTGTGGTTCCGGCGTCGGGCGATCGACGTCGATCCGGAAGATGCTCTCGATCAATATCTCGCGCGAGGGCTTGTCGACCACCATGCGGGTGACGTGACCCAGATAGCCGATCGGCCGGGTGCCGGCGATCCGCGCGCCGGGCGACAATTGGAGGCGATGATCGTGGACGGTCTGTCCCGACCATTCTACCGGCTGCAGCCGCAGGTTGCACCGGGCGAAGGCAACCGGATGGGCATAGCGGAAGCGGGTGCGGTGGCTGACCTTGTAGCGCATTATCATCTCGATCAGGCCCCCGATCAAGCCAATGTCATGCCGGCCATGCGCAGACCTTCACTGCCCTGCAGGAAGAAGCGGCTGCCGACAGCATTGGACAGTTCGGACAGCATATTCTCGATCCCAAGCATTGTCGCCGGATCGAGCGTGTCGGCGGTGGCGGTCCGGATCGCCGCGTCGAGCCGGTAGAAAATCATCTGGTGCGGCTCCGCCATGCCATCGTCGCCAAGCGAAGGAAGCTGGCCGAAATGCAGCGCCATCTTCTCGAGCTGATAGGCGATCGAGCGGGGATTATAGGGATCGAGCGCGACGAGGTCGCGCACCGGTTCGAGCGACAGGCCGGTCAGATAGCGCGCGCGATAGCTGATCTGGCTGTCGCACAGGTCGAGCAGCGTCGTCAGGTCGTCCGACGAGGCGTCGTCGCCACCGAAACAGCGCACCAGACGGCAGCCCCACAAGGCGCGCTCGATCCGGCGGCCGAGATCGTGGAAGCGCCAGCCCGCCGTGCGGCCCATATTCTCCGCCGCAAGCCCGGCCAGCGCCAGGAAACGCTCCTGCATCTCGATCGCGCGTGCCAGCGTAGCTTCGGCATCCTCGGACAGGGCCTTGGGCAGCGGCGCCTCGACGAGCCGCCACACGTCCGCCGACAACCGGTCGCGCGTGCCACTGGCGATGCTGCGCGCGTGGCGCATCAGCGTCGCGACGCTCGCCGGGCTGTCGCCGTCGAGCGCCAGCAGCGCCAGTTCGCGCAGGTCGTGCGTCTCGCCGACATCCTCGGCGAACAGATCCTCCTCATCCTCCTCATCCTCATGGACGAGCGGCGCCGCAGCCCCCGAGGCGATCAACATGGTGCCGAGCCGGTCGAGCGTCAGCGGCACCAGCGCGGCGCCGCCGTCGGCCACGATCGACCCGCCGAGCGTCGCACGGATCAGCCGCAGCGTCGCCTCGCCGCGCTCCAGATAGCGGCCGAGCCAGAAGAGATTGTCGGCCGCCCGGCTGGGGAGAGTGCCGGGATTGCGGCGGATCGGCAGCTTCTGCGGAAGCAGCGATACCGGCTCGACCGCGCGGTTGCCGACAACGCAGACATCGGCCGAAAAGGCCCCCTCGCCCATCACCGTCGCGCGGGCATCGGACTCGTCCCCGATCCGCGCGAAGCCGCCAGGCATCACCGTCCATTCGCCATTGGCGTCGCGCGCCGCGAACACGCGCAGGGTGAAGGGGCGCGGCACCAATTGTCCGTCGATCACCACCGGAGCGGTCGACAGATGCACATCCTCCAGTCCGACATAGTCCATCGGCCGGCGGCGCATATCGTCGAGCAGCCGCGCGCGATCCTCGCCAGACAGTGTCGAGGGCAGCACGGGGCGTCCCTTGCGCAAGCCCATCGGCGTTTCGCCGAGGGCCGGTGCGATCAGCAGTTCGTCAAGCCGCGCCTCGACCTGCGCGCGCGGAACGTCCTGCCCGCACCACCAGGTCGCGATATTGGGGAGGATCAGATCCTCGCCCATCAACCGCCGCGCCAGCGTCGGCAGGAAGGCGGCCATGGCTGTCGACTCAACCGCGCCGGCTCCGGGCGCATTGGCGATCACCGCCTGCCCCGCCGCCATCGCATCCATCAGCCCCGGCACGCCGATGGCCGACCCTGCATCGAAGGCCAGCGGATCGAGGAAGCGCGAGTCGATCCGCCGCCACAATGCATCGACCCGCTTGAGGCCCTCGATCGTGCGGACGAACAGCCCATCCTCACGCACCGCGAGATCGCTGCCCTCGACCAGCAACAGGCCCAGATAGCGGGCGAGGTGCGCCTGTTCGGCATAGCTCTGATTATAACGCCCCGGCGTCAGCAGGCCGATTCGCGGCTCCGCCCGCCGGCAAACCGCCGACAGGCCTTCCCGAAAGGCCGAGAAGAAGGGAGCGAGCCGTTCGACGTGCAGCCTTGTCTGGAGCGCGCCGAACAGCCGCGTCGACGCGAGGCGGTTTTCGAGGGCATAGCCCGCGCCGACCGGTGCGCGGACATGGTCGTCGAGAACGCGCCACTGGCCGCTGGGGTCGCGGCCAAGATCCGCAGCGTAGATGTGAAGATGGTAGCCGCCGGGTGGCTTGATCCCGATTTGCGAGCGCCAGAAAGCGCGGTTGCCCGTCACCAGAGCTGCCGGCAGCGCTCCACCGGCGATCAGCGTCTGCTCGCCGAAAAGATCGTCGAGTGTCCGTTCGAGCAGGTCGGCGCGCTGCGACACGCCCGCCGCGATGATCGCCCAGTCGTCTTCGCCAATCAGCAGCGGCATCGTCGACACCGGCCAGGGCCGTTCGACTTCCTCGCCGGGAAAGCGATAGGCCGTGCCAAGTTCGCGCACCTGCCGGACCATGCGCTGCTGCAGCATGTCGAGCCGGCCCTCGCTCTGCCGCGCCACGCCGTCGAACAGGCTCTGCCACCAGCGCGCGCCGCGCCCCACGTCGCCGCGCACGACGTCGGCTGCGCCCGCCTTCGCGATATAGCTGCGAAGCCAGCCCTCTCCGAGGCTCGGCATTCCGGGCAGTTCCGCCATCATCTCCCCCTGCATGACGGCCCCTACAAGATCGGTGGCGCGCGCAGGTCGAGCGTCATCGGAAATTCGCTGGGCCTCTCCGCCATCGGTATCGCGACCGTGCCCGGCGTGTGGCCATGGTCCTGGAACCTGGCCCGGCGCCGCGCTTCCGCTTCGAGATCGTTGATCGGCATGGTGTCGTAATTGCGTCCCCCGGGATGCGCGACATGATAGACGCAACCTCCTAGCGAACGGTTATTCCAGCGGTCGAGCACGTCGAACGTTAGCGGCGCATCGGCCTCCAGCAGCGGATGCAGGCAATTGGCCGGCTTCCACGCCTTGTAACGCACCCCGCCGACCGCCTCGCCCGGCACCCCGGTCGGCGTCATCGGGACGGCACGGCCGTTGACCGCGATCACATGCCGCCCCGGCACCAGCCCGGTCGCCCGGACCTGCAACCGCTCGGTCGAGCTGTCGACATAGCGGACGGTACCGCCGATCGCGCCGGTCTCGCCCAGCACATGCCAGGGTTCGAGCGCGTGCGAAATTTCCAGCGTCACGCCGCCCGCGCATACCGTTCCATGGATCGGGAAGCGAAACTGCCGCTGCGCCTCGAACCAGGCGGGATCGAAGTCGTAGCCCGCATGGCGCAGATCCGACAGCACCTCCATGAAATCGGCCCAGACGAAATGCGGCAACAGAAAGCGATCGTGCAGCGCCGTGCCCCAGCGAACCAGCCCACCCTTCTGCGGCTCGCGCCACAGCCAGGCGGTCAGCGCGCGAAGCAGCAATTGCTGGGCGAGGCTCATCCGGGGTTCGGGCGGCATTTCGAATCCGCGAAACTCGACCAGCCCCAGTCGCCCCGTCGGGCCATCGGGCGAGAAGAGCTTGTCGATGCAGATCTCGGTCCGGTGGGTATTGCCGGTCACGTCGACGAGCAGGTTGCGGAACAGCCGGTCGACGATCCACGGCGCGGGCGGCGCGCCCTCGCCCGGCCCCGGCACCTGCGCCAGTGCGATCTCCAGTTCGTACAGCCCGTCATGGCGGGCCTCGTCGATGCGCGGAGCCTGGCTGGTCGGACCGATGAACAGCCCGGAGAAGAGATAGCTGAGCGACGGATGCCGCTGCCAGTAAAGGATCAGGCTCTTCAACAGATCGGGCCGGCGGATGAAGGGCGAGTCGTTGACCGAACGGCCACCGAGCACGATATGATTGCCGCCACCGGTTCCGATCGCGCGCCCGTCGACCATGAACTTGTCGGCGGTGAGCCCGATCTCGCGGGCCATTTCGTAGAGGCCGGTGGTGATCTCGACCGTCTCGCGCCAGCTCGACGCCGGCTGGACATTGACCTCGATCACGCCGGGATCAGGGGTGATCTTCAGCACGTTGAGGCGCGGGTCGGGCGGCGGCGCATAGCCTTCGAGCCGGATCGGCAGCTGCGTGCGGGCGGCGGTGGCCTCGACCGCCGCGACCAGATCGAGATAGTCCTCTAACCGCTCCGTCGGCGGCAGGAAGACCGCGAGATGGCCTTCACGCGCCTCGACCGTTACCGCCGTCCGGACCGCGCCCTCGATCGGAACCTGCTCCTGCCGGTCCTGTCGCGCCTGCCCGTCGGCTGCGGGCGCGACCGTCTGCGTGCGCTGCTGGTAGAAGTCCGGCATCGGCTCGCGCGGCTCGGTCGTGTCGCGCGGGTGGAGATAGGGATAGTCGGACGGCGGCACGAAAGGCAGCGAACCGAGCGGCAGCCGATAGCCGATCGCGCTGTCGCCGGGCACCACGAACAGCCGTCCACGCCGCAGCTGCCACCGCTCCGACCGCCAGCGGCCGGGCGTCGGCGCCTGCGCCGCATTCCACGCCTGGATCGGAAGAACGAAGCCCGTAGGCCGGCTCAGGCCGCGCTCGAAGGTCTTGACCATCCGCGCGCGCGCCTCGGGATCGTCGATCTTGGGGTCGGTCAGATCGACATTGGCCGGAAGCTGCGCTTCCTTGACCGACCATTCCACGGGGTCCTCGAAAGCCGGCACGACCATCTCGGCACCCACGCCCAGATCGTCGGCGAGCGCCGCCAGGAAGGCTTCGGCTTCGGTCTCGCCGATGGCGTGCCCGGTAGTATCGCCAGCGATCAGCGCGGGGTTCTTCCACACCGGAATGCCATCGGTGCGCCAGTAGACCGAATAGCCCCAGCGCGGCAGGCTTTCACCGGGATACCATTTGCCCTGCCCATGATGGAGCATGCCGCCCGGGGCAAAGCGCTCACGCATCCTGCGGATCAGCCGGTCGGCATAGCCCGCCTTGGTCGGGCCGACCGCATCGCCATTCCATTCGGGCGCCTCGGGATCGTCGAGCGCGACGAAGGTCGGCTCGCCGCCGGTCGTCAGCCGTACGTCCTGCGCGACAAGATCAGCGTCGACCTTCTCGCCCAGCGCGTCGAGCGCCGACCAGCGATCCTCGGTGAAGGGCTTGGTGATGCGCACCGCCTCGGCGATGCGCTGGACCGACATGTCGAAGTGAAAGTCGACATGAGCAGGCTCGAGCAGGAAGCCCTCGATCGGGGTAGCCGACCGAAAATGCGGCGCCGCCGCCAGTGGTATGTGCCCCTCGCCCGCGAACATGCCGGACGTGGCGTCCATGCCAATCCAGCCTGCGCCCGGCACATAGACTTCGGCCCAGGCGTGCAGATCGCAGACGTCGGCGGACACACCCTTCGGACCATCGATCGGAACGATGTCGGGCGTCAGCTGGATCGAATAGCCCGACACGAAGCGCGCCGCGAAACCAAGCCTGCGCGCAGCCTGTACCAGCAGCCACGCGGAGTCGCGGCAACTGCCGGTGCCGATCTGGAGCGTTTCTTCGGGCGTCTGCACACCCGTCTCCATGCGGATGACATAGCCGACCCGCTGGTTGATCGCGACGTTGAGGTCGACGAGAAAATCGATCGTTCTCTTCTCGACATTCGCGAACTGCGCCACGAAAGCCTCGAACAGCGGACCCTGCGGCTCCTGGTCGAAATAGGCCGCGAGGTCGGCGGCGATCCGCTCGTCATATGTGAAAGGACGCGTCTCGGCATAATCCTCGACGAAGAAATCGAACGGGTTGACCACCACCAGATCGGCGATCAGGTCCACCGTGACCGAGAATTCGGTCGTTTTCTCCGGAAAAACGAGTCGTGCCAGCCAGTTGCCGTGCGGATCCTGCTGCCAGTTGATGAAATGGCTTTCGGGCGTGATGCGCAGCGAGAAATTGTTGACGGCGGTGCGGCTGTGCGGCGCCGGCCTCAACCGCACGACCTGCGGCCCCAGCGAAACGGGCCGGTCGTAACGATAGACCGTCTGGTGATGCAAAGCCGCCTGAATCATAGCGACAAGTGTCAGCACATCCCGTTGTGCAGTGCAATGAAGAGTTATGACGCCTGTGTTGCGCGCAACTGCCGCGATCCGTCAGCGCGGCAGTTGCAGGTTGAGGTAGCTCGTCACCAGCGCGGCGCGCAGCGCGTCCTCCTTGGGCTCGACACCCGCCGCATGTCCGCCTTCGAGCGCCTCGAAATAGAGGAAGGGCGCACCGATCGCTTCCATCTTGGCCGCGAACTTGCGGGCGTGCCCCGGATGGACCCGATCGTCGCGGGTCGAGGTGTAGAGAAAGGGCACCGGATATTTCACGCCCGCCTTCAGCGCCTGATAGGGCGAATAGAGCGCAATGAAGCTCCAGTCGGCGGGAATGTCCGGATTGCCATATTCGCCCATCCAGGAGGCGCCCGCGAGCAGGTGCGAATAGCGTTTCATGTCGAGCAAAGGTGAACCGATCACGACCGCACCGAACAGGTCGGGCCGCTGGGTCATCGCGACGCCCGCCATCAGGCCGCCGTTCGACCGGCCCGATACCGCGATCCGCCCTTTCTCGCTGATCCCGGCCTTCACCAGATCCTCGGCGACGGCGTAAAGATCGTCATAGGCATTCTGCCGCTTCTCGCGCAGCGCGGCCTGATGCCAGGCCGGCCCATATTCGCCGCCGCCCCTTATATTGGCGAGGACATAGGCATTGCCGTCCTCGACCCAGAACAGCGCGGCCGGACCAGAGCGATAGGGTTCGTTGACCAGATAGACGGGCGTCTGCGCCGCCTCGAACCCGCCATAAGCATGGACGAGCGCCGGCACCGGTCCGCTCGCGCCGCCCTTGCGGACGAGGAAATAGGGAATGCGAGTGCCGTCCTTGGAGGTGGCGAAGCGCTGCTCGACGGTCATGCCCGTGGCATCGAAGCGAGGCTTGAGCGCCTGCACGACCTCTGCCTTGCCGGTCGGCGACGCGACATAGAGCGCAGGTGAGGTCAGCATCGCTTCGACCGTTGCAAAGGCGCGATCGTCCTTGCCGGAGACTGCCCGGATGTGGACGGTCGCCTTGTCGGGCAACGCCGCCGTCGTCGCCGTCCAGCGCCCCTCCCCGCCCCGGCGCACTGCAACCAGCTTGCCCGACACATCGTCGAGCAGCTTGATCCAGATCACCTGACCGCCAGTCTCGACCTCCTCGATCGCCTGTCGTGCCGTGGGAACGAACACGGTCTCGATCGCCGGCTTCCGGCCGTCCAGCAGATCGGCAATCGGATAGGCGACAAGTGCGCCCGCCGGCCGGCCCTCCCACGGACTCTTGAGCGTCGCGATCAGCCGGCCATCGATCACGTCGTTGACCTCGGCATCGTCGGGCAGCGGCGACGCCACGAGCCGTCCGTCGGCCGCGACATGGCGGATCGTCCCATGGAAGAAGTCGGTACGGCGATCGACCCAGGCCCAGCTGCGCTTGCCGTCATGGGAACTCCGCGCGCTGATCGAGACGTCGGTGCTTTCGCCTTCCGCCACCAGCACGGCCGACGCCAGCGGCGTTCCCCGCGTCCAGCGCTTGACGAGACGCGCATAGCCGGAGTCGGTCTTGCTGCCGTCGCCGAAGTCGGTCGCCACATAAAGCGCGTCCGCGCCGTCCCAGGCGAGGTTCGTCTTCGCCTCGGGCACGATGAAACCGCCCTCTACGAAGGCCCCGCGATCGAGATCAAACTCGCGCTCGACCACGGCATCGCCGCCGCCGTCGGACAGGGCGACCATGCAGCGGACATAGGCGGGGGCGAGGCAGGTCGCGCCTTTGAACGCCCAGCTACGCCCCTCCGTCTTGCCGAGCGCACCGACGTCGATCAGCGTCCGCCATTCGGGCCTGCCCGCGACGAAGCCTTCGACCGAGGCGATCCGCCACAGGCCGCGCGGATGATCGGCGTCCTGCCAGAAGTTGAGAACCCGCCCCGCCAGCAGCCGGTCCGGCGCAGCGATTTTCTGGCGGTCGGACAGCAGCGCAAGGGCCCGGCTGCGATAGGTTTCGAAGCCCGGCTGCTTTTCGAGCTCGGCCAGCGAGCGGTCGTTCCACTGGCGGACCTGCGCGAGCGCCGCTGCGCCGTCGACCTGTTCGAGCGCCATGTAGGGGTCGGCGGAACTGGCGGTTTGCGCGAGCGCAGAGCCGGCCAAAAGCGACGCACCGATCAGGGCTGAACCGGACGAAAGGAAGGATTTCATCGGGGGGACCTTCGACAATGATGTGTCAGAATGTCCCCCCAAATGGTTGCGATCAAGCCATTTCGGCCAGTTCGATCAGGCCGGGCACGAGCGACGCCACGAGCAGAGCCGCCATCACGAGGTTGAACGCCCGCAACGCCTTGGGTCGGTCGAGGAGATGGCGCACCACCGTTCCTCCGCCGGCCCATAAGGTAATCGCGGGGAAGCCGACCAGCGCGAGGACGGTCGCGATCAATATGACGTCGCCGGTCAAATGTTCGGGCCGGGCGAAGCTGGTGGTCGCGCCAAGGCACATTGCCCAGGCTTTCGGATTGACCCATTGGAAGGCCGCCGCGTCGAGCGGGGTCAGCGGCCGCGCACTCGCCGACCGCCCGCCGACCCCAACCGACGTCGCGATCCGCCACGCCAGATAAAGAAGATAGGCGGCGGACAGGATGTGCAGGGCGCGATACAGCCAGGGAAAGCGCCCGATGATACCGGCCAGCCCGAAGCCGAGCAGCAACATCATCACGACGCATCCCAAGCTGATCCCGATCATGTGGGGTACGGTGCGGCGGAAGCCGAAGGTGGCGCCCGACGACAGCAGCATCATGTTGTTCGGCCCCGGTGTCACGCTCGAGACGAAGCAGAATGTCACAAGGGCAATCAGCAATTCGGGCGTCATGTCACCGTCCCAATTGTCGCGCGACGCGATAGCTTGCGTCCGCCATCTTTTCTTGCGGAGACTTCCCGGTCGCCGAGCTTGCTGCGACGGCCAGATGCGACGACGCCCAGACGGCAATCGATCCAACCAGCCAGAATGTGACGACAGCCATGATCGTGACGCGCAGCATGTTGACCTCCTTCAACCCTTTCCGAGTCGGCTTGCAACGGATTGACACGAGGCCATTGCGACCTATTGTAACGATTCTCAATTCGAGTTTTGTCACAATGACATTATAGGCAACGCCATGTGGATCCCGACTCTCGACGAAGGACATCCGACCGTATCGGGCCGCCTGCTCGGTGCACTGCGGCGGGACATAGAAAATGGCACCCTGTCGCCGGGCACGCGCTTGCCACCGCATCGCGAGCTGGCGCACCGGCTGGGCATCGGCATCGGTACGGTGACCGCGGTCTATGGCGAGGCGGCACGGCAGGGTCTGCTCAGTGCGACCGTCGGACGCGGCAGTTTCGTCGCCGACCGCAGCGCCCCGAGCGCTTCCGCCCATGATCCCGATGGCGGCGCGATCGACCTTGCGCAGAATCTGCCCCCCTCAGCCCCCGCCCAGCGACGCTTCGCGGCAACGCTGGCGAAGCTGTCGCGTCGGGCCGACACCGGCCTGCTGCTCGACTATGCCCCGCCCGCCGGTCATGAGCGCCACCGCCAGGCGGCCGCCGCCTGGATCCGCCGCATCGGCGGGCTCGGCGATGCGCGTGCCGATCGCATGGTGATTTCCGACGGCGCGCAGCAGGCGATGCTTTATGCGCTTGGCACACTGTGCCGGCCGGGCGACACGGTTCTGACCGAATCCGCCACCTATTTCGGCGTGCGGTCGATCGCCCAGAGCTGCGACCTGAAGCTGGTCGGTCTCGACATGGACGAGCAAGGTATAAAGCCCGAAGCGCTCGAACGCGCTGCCCAGAGCGGCGCCCGGGTGCTGTACACCATGCCCACGCTCCAGAACCCCACGGGACGGACGATGGGCGACGCGCGGCGGCGCGATATCGCTGCGCTGGCGCGCAAGCACGGGCTGTGGATCGTCGAGGACGACCTCTACTCGGCCTTCGCCGCCGGCTTCGCACCCCCGCCGCTCGCCAGCTACGCGCCCGAGCGCACCCTCTACATCAACGGCACGTCCAAGGCGCTCGCACCGGGCCTGCGCACAGGCTATCTGATCCTGCCCGATGCCGACCTGCTCGATCGGGTGCTCCGCCAGGTTCGCGCCCATGTCTATGCGCCCTGCGCGATCGGCCCGACCATCGCTTGCCAGTGGATGGAGGACGGCAGCGCGGACGACATCATGGCGGAAACCGCGGAAGAACTGACGGCGCGCGGAGCGATCGCACGAGAGATATTGGGCGCTGCCTTCGTTCCACCGGATGATCGCCGCTGCCCGCATCTGTGGCTGCCCCTGTCCGAACTCGCCGCCGAACGCTTTGCGTCGCGGGCGATGCGTGCCGGGGTGAAGGTGACCCAACCCTCGGCGCCGCTGATCGAGCCGCAACTCATATCGGGCGTGCGCCTGTGCCTTGGACCGGCGCCAGACCGAAACCAGCTTCGGACCGCGCTTGAACGCCTTGCCACAGGACTTGATGCGGATCACCCCGAGCCGGCCGCCGCCGTGGTATGAGGCCGCTTCTTCACCGATTCTCCTGGACCAGCACAACATGACCACCGATCCCTTTGCTCTGTTTGCCGACTGGTTCGCCGAGGCCAAGGCCAGCGAACTCAATGATCCAGAAGCGATGGCGGTGGCGACCGTCGGACAGGACGGGCAGCCGTCGGTCCGCATGGTCCTGCTCAAGGGCCACGATGCGCGCGGCTTCGTCTTCTACACCAACTATGAAAGCCGCAAGGCCGGCCAGATCCTCGAGACCGGCCGCGCGGCCCTGTTGTTCCACTGGAAATCGCTGCGCCGGCAGGTCCGCATCGAAGGGCCGGTGCTGAAGGTCAGCCCCGAAGAAGGCGACGCCTATTTCGCGACCCGGCACCGGGATTCCCAGCTCGGCGCCTGGGCGTCCGAGCAATCGCGCCCGCTCGACAGCCGCGAGACCTTCGAGGCGCGCTATGACGAGATGGTGCGCCGCTTCGAGGGGCAGCCCGTGCCGCGGCCGCCGCACTGGTCGGGCTTTCGCGTGGTACCCGAGCGGATCGAATTCTGGCTGGATCGCCCCCATCGCCTGCACGAACGCCGTCTGTTCCTGCGCGAGGGCGAAGGCTGGAGCGAAGGCATGCTCTACCCATGAGCGATATCGCATGAGCCTGTCGCCCAATGTCCGCGCCGGCATGGCGTCGGTGTCTGTCGCGGCGACGCTGATCCTGCTCAAGGGCTATGCCAGCTGGCAAACCGGATCGGCCGCCGTGCTCGGCTCGCTGGCGGACACGGTGCTCGACCTGATCGCATCGCTGGTCACGCTCTACAGCGTCCGGCTCGCCGCGATGCCCGCCGACCGCCAGCATCGCTTCGGCCATGGCAAGGCAGAGGCGATCGCGGCCTTCTTCCAGGTCGTGCTGATCAGCCTGTCGGCCTTCTGGATCATCCTCCACTCGGTCCAGCAACTGGCGGCCGGAGAGAGACCGGCCAATGCTACCGCGGGCATCTGGGTGTCGATCGTCGCGCTGTTCCTGACCCTCGCCCTGGTCAGCTATCAGCGCCGGGTGATTGCACGGACGGGATCGGTGGCGATCGGGACCGATGCGATCCACTATCAGAGCGACCTGCTGCTCAACGCCGCCGTGATCACCGCGCTGCTGATCGAGGCGAAGCTGGGCCTCGCCGGCGCCGATGCGGTGGCGGGCGTCGCGATCGGGCTGTGGCTTCTCTACGGCGCTTATGGTGCGTCGCGCGAAGCGATCGACCAGCTGATGGACCGCGAATGGCCCGAAGAGCGTCGGCGCGCCTTCATCGCGGTTGCCGAGCGCCACCCCGAGCTCCACGGCATTCATGACCTCAAGACTCGCACCGCCGGGCATAAGGACTTCGTGCAGTTCCACGTCTGGGTCGATCCCGACATGACCGTCGGCGAGGCGCACCGGGTGATGGACGAGGTCGAGGCCAAGCTGCGCGAGGCCTTTCCCGGCGTCGAGATACTGATCCACCCCGACCCCGCCGGGCATCGCGAACGATCCGAGGATATCTGCCCATGAAAATTCCGTTTCAGCAGGTCGACGCCTTTGCCGATCGCCCTTTCGCCGGCAATCCGGCGGCGGTCATGCCGCTCGAAGCCTGGCTCGACGATGCGACGCTGCAGGCGATCGCGGCGGAGAACAACCTGGCCGAGACCGCCTTCATCGTTCCCTGGGCAGGGCCGGAAGCCGATTTCGAATTGCGCTGGTTCACGCCCGAAGTCGAGGTGGCGCTGTGCGGCCATGCGACGCTCGCGACCGGCCACGCCCTGCTGTCGCGGGACGGTGCCCCCGAGGCGGTGCGCTTCGCCACCCGGCAGGCCGGCGTTCTGGAGGTCCACCGTGACGGCGAGGGCTATCGCCTCGCTCTGCCCGCCTGGTCGATGACCCCGAAGGATCTGCCGGCCGAGGCGGCGGCCCTCGGCACGATGCCGGAAGAGACGTTGTGGCGCGACGGTGGCTATGCGCTGTTCCGTTTTGCCGACGAAGCCGCAATCCGCGCGCTCGATCCCGACTTCCGGGCCATGCGCGCCTTTGGCGACATCCTGTTCATCGCGACAGCGCCGGGAGACGGCACCGACATCGTCAGCCGCGTCTTCGCGCCGGGCGCGGGCATCGATGAGGATCCGGTCACGGGCTCGGCCCATTGCCTGCTCGCCACCTATTGGGCGGAGCGGCTCGGTCGCACCCGCTTCACCGCCTATCAGGCGTCGGCGCGGGGCGGTCATCTCGACGTCGAACTCGCCGGGGACCGGGTCTATCTCGGTGGCACCTGCGTGACGGTGATCGAAGGCAGCTTCACCCTCGCGTGAGCCGGCACGACAGGATCAGGCGGCGTCCATGAGCCGGGCCGACACGGTTTCGGCGATCCAGCCGCCGCCGAGTACGCGGTTGCCGGCATAGAGCACCGCTGCCTGCCCCGGCGCGACGCCATATTCGGGCTGGTCGAAGCTGAGCAGGCCATCGTCGAAGCGCGCAGGGACCGGCTTCGCCAGCGAGCGCACCTTGGCGGTGATCGGGCCTTCATGGCCTTCGCCGATCCAGTTGATATCCTCGAGCCGCGCCGCCGCCACCGCCAGCGCGCGGCGTGGGCCGACGATCAACCGCTTGGTCGCCGGCTCGAGCCGGACGACATAGAGCGGCTCGGGGCTACCGCCGATCTCGATGCCGCGTCGCTGCCCGACGGTGAAATGGATCAGCCCGCGATGACGGCCGACGACCTTGCCCGACAGGTCGACGATATCGCCCTCCTCGGCCGCCTCGGGGCGCAGTTTCTTCACGATCGATGCATAATCGCCGTCGGGCACGAAGCAGATGTCCTGGCTGTCGGGCTTGGCCGCGACGCCCAGGCCGATCTTGGCCGCGATCTCGCGGACGCGGGGCTTAGGCATACCGCCCAGCGGAAAGCGGAGAAAGTCCAACTGGTCGCGCGTGGTCGCGAACAGGAAATAGCTCTGGTCGCGGGCAGGATCGGCGGCGCGGTGCAATTCGGGGCGTCCGCCCTCACCCAGCATACGGCGCACATAATGACCGGTCGCCAGACAGTCGGCGCCGAGGTCGCGGGCGATGCCGAACAGGTCGGTGAACTTCACCCCCTGATTGCAGCGCACGCAGGGGATCGGCGTCCGTCCCGCCGCATATTCGTCGGCAAAGTCGGCGATGACCGAATCCCGGAAACGGCTTTCATAATCGAACACATAATGGGCGATACCCAGGCGATCGGCGACGGCGCGCGCGTCGCGAATATCCTGCCCCGCGCAGCAGCTGCCGGTCCGTCCGACGGCGGCACCATGGTCGTAGAGCTGGAGCGTGACCCCGATCGTCTCGGCACCGCTTGCCGCCGCGAGCGCAGCGACCACCGAACTGTCCACGCCGCCGGACATGGCGACGACGATCCGACGCCCCTTGAGCGAGCCGTCGACCGCCTTTTCGAGCTGAAATTCCGCGTCCATCGGCGGGCGCATAGCAGAACCGGCCCGGCTCGGCAGCGCATTTCGGGGCTTTTTCAAGAAAAGGCGGTGAATCAATATCCTAAATGCGGACGATCAAGCCCCCATTGCCGATGCACTCCGCAAAACTCCGGGTCGGAAAGTTCGTTTCAGCCCTAAAGATTCGCTCCGCCCCGCCGTTCCTTGGTGTGTCACGGAAATGGGCAGGTGCCGGAATGAAGATCAACATCAACGAATTCCGCATCGATACAGCCCAATCGGTCGAAGCTCCGCTGGACTTCACCACGCTCTGCGCCCTCATCGCCGAACATCAGGCTGCCACACCCACCGCGCGGTTGGCCCTGTCCGACGATATCCATGAGGAGCAGATCGATCCGGTTCATCCAGCAGTCGCCGTCCTGCTTGCGGGGCCAGGGCAGTCAGCGGCGATGGGTAATGCGCAGGGCAGCTTTCATGCAGCTGCCGCTGCGCTTTTCAGCGGAAGAGCGCGGTGAACATCATGATCACCGCATTTACCTTACCGCGAAAACTTTCCTTTGGAGCCGCCCCTTTAGGACGGCTGCGGGGAAACAGTCACGGTCGACGGACCATGTTCGAGGTATCGCATGCTTGAGAATCAGAAGATCCGCCCGCATCAGGTCATTGGTCCTCTCGGCGAACCGCTCACGCTCGACAGTCTGCCTCCGGCCGGCACGACGCGGTGGGTCGTGCGCCGCAAGGCTGAAGTCGTGGCCGCAGTCAGCGGAGGCCTTTTGACGGTCGATGAAGCGTGTGAACGCTACGGCCTCAGCGTGGAGGAATTCGCCGGATGGCAACGCGCGGTGGAACGGTCGGGCATGCCCGGCCTCCGCGTGACGCGGATCCAGCATTATAAGACCCTCTACGAACGACAACAGAAATATTGATCGTATCGCACCGGTACGCATCGGGGCCCGCTTCCATCGGGAGTGGGCACTTTTCTTGTGTTTCCCGATGCTTCCTCCATGTTACCGAACGGAACAAGCTGCGCCGATACACGTAGTGTCGGCAGGAGATCCGGCGGGGACCGGACCCGTAACGGCACGCAGGAGGACATCGTGATCGACTTCATCATCTTTCTTATCGTCGGCGGCATCATCGGCTGGCTCGCCAGCATCGTCATGCGCACCGATGGGCAGCAGGGGATCATCCTCAACATCGTCGTCGGCATCATCGGCTCGTTCATCGGCGGCGTGCTGTTCGGCCCGACGCTGGGCGGTGGCGGGATCTATGGCTGGCTGAGCGCTTTCCTGGGCGCGGTCATCCTGCTCGCGATCGTCAACCTGATCCGTCGCGGCAGCGTCCGCTGAGGGCATGAAGCGGCCGGCCCAGCGCCGGCCGCTTGCTTATCTCGTCCTGCCCCATCTCGACGGTTCCAAGACCGCCCGTGTCGCTCTACTGAAGACCGAACGCATCAGCGAAAACGGACTCAGGGGGCATATCGATGGCGGACCGCGCCAAGCTCACGGCTTACGGCCTTCCACGCAAGCCCTTCGCGATCCGTCCTGCGCCGCATGAACGCGACTGGATGGACGCCACCAGCCAGCGCTATGCCTATCGTTGCCTGCCCCTGAACATCGCCAACGCCCATGGCTGGGAGCTGCTCTGCACCCAGGGCTTCTCGGCCTGGTGGAACGGCAAACCGGGGCTCGACGCAATCACCATCACCCCCGATGTTGCCGGCGAAGTGCCCGCGATCAGCCATTTCGGTCACGGCATCGTCACCTTCCACGTCAACGCGGTGTTCCGGACCGAGCCTGGCTACGACCTGATGGTGCAGGGGCCGATCAACCGCCCGAAGGATGCGATCGCCCCGCTGTCAGGTGTCGTGGAAACCGACTGGACGCCCTTCACCTTCACCATGAACTGGCAATTCACCCGCCCGAACAGCGTGATCCGCTTCGATCCCGGCGAAGTCTTCTGCCATATCTACCCGATACGGCGCGGCGATATCGAACGGTTCGATCCAGAGTTCCGCGCGATCGAGGACGATCCGGAACTCTACGCCGAGTTCAAGGCCTGGTCCGCCAGCCGCGCCGGCTTTCTCAGCGATCTGAAGGACCCCAATTCGCCCACCAGCGGCGACAAGTGGCAGAAACATTATTATCGCGGCCAGACCGTCAGCGGGGGAGACGTGGCGTCGGACGATCATCGCACGAAGATCAGGCTCAAACCCTTTTCGATCGCGCCGGGCACCGGCGAGGGTAATGGCAGCTAGAAAAGGGGCCAGCGTCAGCGCGCGCGAGGCGGCGCAAGGCGCTGAACCTGAGCGTCTTCCATATCCCGCATATAGGCGCAGTGGACATATTCGCGTCGCTGCGCTCCGCCCGGATCGGTGACGAGATATTCGATGATCCAGTAGGTCATCGCGGGCGTCTCACCAGGCTCCTCGCGCGCAGAAATGCGCTGATAGCCCGCCTGCTCCGGCAGCGTGGACCTGGCCTCGCGCTCGCACTCGGCCAGCCCGGCACTACATCCGGCGAGCGCAGGTGCCAATGCGATCATCATCAGGGTTCGGTACGCCATGGCTGGAACGAGACTAACGACACCCGACCACAAGGCCAACCAGGACGATCAGCCGGCAGGCGTCTGGAGGTCGAGCCTGATATGGAAGCGGTCGGACCGGTAATGCGCATAGGTCCGCAGGAACGGTCTATCATTCTTGTCATAAACGGTCCGGGTGATGCGCAGGATGGCCGACATCGGCTCGACGTTCAGCGCCTCGACCAGTGACGGGTCGGCGAGCATGGCACCGATCGTCTGTTCGGCGCGCTCGGCGTGATGGCCGGCTTCGTCGAGAAGCTTGAGCAGCGGCGCACGTGGCAGGGTCTTTTCGGAAATCACCTCCGCCAGTTCGCCGCGCACATAGCTGACGATATAGCCGATCGGGATTCCTTCGAGACAACGCACGCGCACGGCGCGGATGACGTCGGCGCCCTCTTCGATCTTCAGGGCATTGGCGATGATGTCGGTCGCTGCGCGATGCTCGACAGAGATCACGTTGACGGTCGTGCCCTCGCCCAGCGCCATCAGGCTGTCCACAGCCTGGTCGATGTTCGCTTCGATCGGCTTGGCCGGCGATTTGAAGATCACCCGGGTGCCCAGACGGCGGCGGCGCTCGACATAATGCTGATCAGCCAGATCGTTCAGAACGCGGCGGGCGGTGATGCGCGAGACGCTGTAATGGGCGGACAGTTCCTGCTCGGTCGGCAGGACGCTGCCATAAGGGCGTTGTCCGCAAAGAATTTCGTCGCGCAGGCTCAGATAGATCTGGTGATAGAGCGGCACTGCGCCTTGGCGATCGAGCACTATCCCTCCCCTGCTGGTGGCGAGCGTGGCGAAAGCCACGTTCCGCTGATCCGGCTGGCCGCTCTTCGGAGGTCGCCCGCGCTTAGTCAAGTCGCTCGCGGGGTCGGCCTGGCCGAGCACATAGCCGAGGCTGGCGGCTTCGATCAGCTTGGTCATGCAGCATCCTGCGACCAGCGGGGATATCGCCCCATGGCCAGCAAGGACAGGCTCCCGACGAACAGGCAACCGATCCCCGACAGCAGTGCGGCATCATAACGCCCGGTCGCGTCGAAGACCCGGCCATAGATCACCGGCCCCATCCCGCCACCAAAGGCGATCACGGTGTAGAAGGTGCCGTAGATCATTCCATAGGCACGCCGCCCGAAATAGCGGGCGATCAGATAGGCCAGAAGGTCGAACTCGAAGCCTGCGCCAAGGCCCAGCGTGACGACTGCAAGGGCCGCATGGCTGGCGTCGATTCCCGGCTGGGACAGCATGTAGCTGCCGATCATCGGGAGGATCAATATGGCGAGCGCACAGCCCGGTGCCCAGAAGCGATCGAGCAGCCAGCCCCCGGCAATCCTCCCCGCTATGACGGAAAGTCCGAAGCCGGCTGTGATCGAGCCGATTTCAGCCAGCGAGAATTTCTGGGTCCGCAAGATGTTTTCGAGATTGGGCGTCGGCGCGGTCAGGGCGAAGGCGATCAGCAGGAAGGCGAAGGTCATGATCCAGAAGCGGCGGTCGTGCAGCGCTTCGCGCACGGTCAGCCCGGCCTCCACGACCGCCTCTCCCGTCGTCGAGAGAATTGCTGCGCCCGCCGCGCTCGTGCGTTCGCGAAAGAGGGCCGCAACGACCGGCATGCCGATGACGATCGGAAGCGCCCCGATCACGAAGAATCCCGTGCGCCAGCCATAGCTGCCGATCAGCCAGGCGGCGAAGGGCTTGATCAGGAAGCCGGTGATGCCGGTGCCGGTGCTGGCGATGCCGATGGCGAGGCCCCGATGCTTTTCGAACCAGCCATTGACGCTGTGCATCCAGGTCGCCGTCAGCGTGCCCGCGCCGAGCGTCGACATCAGCACCCACTGCCCATAATAGATCCAGATATTCCCGCCGCTGAGACCGAGGCTCATGAAGGTGAGCCCGAAAAGAAGGAGCGAGATGAGCGCGACCGGCTTCGCGCCGTAGCGATCGACGGCGAAGCCCGCGATCGGACCGGTCGCCATCACCACCACCGACTGCACGGTGATGGAGCCCATCAAAGACGCGAAGCTCCAGCCGAACTCGCGCTGGAGCTCGGGCGCAAACATCCCGATGGTATAGAAGGGCAAGGGGCTGAGCCCGACGGCCAGCCCGACCATCGAGCCGGCCACCACGGTCC
The DNA here is from genome assembly GCF_049889055.1 of Rhizorhabdus antheiae. Classification (NCBI taxonomy): domain Bacteria; kingdom Pseudomonadati; phylum Pseudomonadota; class Alphaproteobacteria; order Sphingomonadales; family Rhizorhabdaceae; genus Rhizorhabdus; species Rhizorhabdus antheiae. The sequence goes on from NZ_JBLTWO010000002.1 coordinate 536,827, forward strand.
ACCCTGCAACGCCGTCTCTCGGCGCGAGGGGTTTCTGGGCTGAACTGTCGGTCAAGGCGGTCATCGCGCTCCCTGTTTGGCGGTGTGATCCGGGGCTGGACAAGCATCGGATGATGGCACATCAATAGGTATATTAATATATCAATTAGTACGGGTGAGCGGACCTTATGCGTGCAGGCTATAGTGCGTCGATCACTCGTTGCTATGTCAGCGTTCCTGCGCCGGCAGGGGCCGGGCGGATGGTCCATTACCGGGTCACAGGCTCGGGCCCGAACATCGTCCTGCTGCACGATTCCCCCCGCTCATCGCGGCTGCACGTACCGCTGATGAAAATGCTCGCCAGTCGGTTTCGCGTCTTCGCTCTCGACACCCCCGGATATGGCAATTCCGATCCGCTCGATATCGAAGCGCCGACGGTCCCCGATTTCGCCGAGGCTCTCGGCACGGCGCTCGATGCCCTTGGCCTGTCGGACGCCCCGGTCTACGCGACCCACACCAGCGCCAAGATCGCGCTGGCGCTGGCTGTGCGCGGGGGGCGCATGCCGATGCTGTTGCTCGACGGACTGTCGATCCCCGATCAGCCTGCCGACGACGCCTTTATCGCAGCCTATATGCGCCCTTTCGCGCCGGAACCGACCGGAGCCTGGCTCGCCGCAGAATGGAGCCGCACGCGCGATATGCTGCGCTGGTTTCCCTGGTTTTCCTGCACCCCGGACCGTCGCATAGCAGCGGAGCCGCCCTCGGCCGAATGGCTGGAGGATTATGGCATCGACCTGTTCAGTGCCGGTCCGCATTATGCCGATGCCTATACGGCGGCGATGCGCTGGAATCCGATCGGCGACCTGCTCGCGGTTCGGGTCCCCACCATCGTCGGCGCACGTGAAGACGATGTCCTGTTCCTGCACCTCGCGAAAGTGCCGTGCGATCGCAACCCGGCGCTTTCGGTCCAGCGCCTTGGTACAGATCGGGAGGCGTGGATCGAATGGATAAGCGAAACGCTCGCCAGAGCGAGAACGGCTGACGAGGGAACTGTCCCTCCGCATGACAGGTCCGATGACACCCGAGGATATCTCGCGCTGGACCATGGTCAGTTGCACTGGAGCCGTTATGCATCTGCGTCCACCGATGCACGCCGCCCGATGCTCATCCTGTCGGCCCCCTCCACGCTCGAAGCCCATCAATGGGCGCATGCGTTCGCGCCGATCCGACCGGTCATCGTCCCCGATCTGCCGGGCTTCGGCGATTCCGATCCCCTCCCGCCCGATGGCGCGACCGCCGACGCGCTGGCGGATGCGCTGGCGGCGTTGATCGACACTCTCGAGAGCAATGCCTGCGACGTGATGTCCATCGGCCTTGCTGCGCCGATCGGCGCTCGGATCGCCGCACGCTGGCCGGATCGGGTGGCCTCACTGGCCATTTGGGGAGCGCCGACTTTCGGAGGCGTCGATGTTGCGCTGACGCCCGACATCGCCTTCGATCCCCTCGCCGGATCGCACCTCCACCGCTTCTGGCACATGCTTCGTGACGGTTGCGTGCAGTGGCCCTGGCATGACGCACGACCGGAGGCGGCGCGTGCCGGCGAGATTGCCGATCCGGACGAGTTGCATCGCGCGCTCACCGGAATGCTCAAACAGCGGATAAACTATGGCCAGGCGATTGCTGCTGCCATGGCCGCCAATCAGCCTTCCGACTGGCAAGGCGTGAAAGTGCCCGTCCTGATAGCTATGGGTGATGACCCGTCCATGGCGTCCGCGACGTCGCTTCTTGCGCTCTTGCCCGATGCGACGGCCTTCAGGGTTCCGCAGGACCACGCAATAGCGGCAGCGGCGCTCGATCAGGCCTTGGCCATGGCAAGCGGACCGGCGCAGGCAGAGGCCATATCGTGATGCCCCATGCGGACATGAGTCACTCCCGGCCACAGAGCGCCTGGCCGCGACGCTCCTATGCCTGGTACGTCCTCTCCCTGCTCACCCTCGCTTATGCGCTGGCCATTCTCGACCGTGTGTCGATCGCCTTGCTGATCGAGCCGCTGAAAGCGGCGCTGGCGATCAACGACACACAGTTCGGCCTGCTCCAGGGCATGGCGTTCAGCTTGGTCTATTCGGTGCTCGGCCTGCCGCTGGGCATGGTGTCCGACAGACGCCGCCGGGTGTCGCTGCTGTTCGGCGGGCTTATGCTGTGGAGCGCAGCCACGATCGGCTGTTCCTTCGCGAGCAACTTCCACGAACTGTTCCTCGCGCGCATGCTCGTCGGCGTCGGCGAAGCGGCGCTGGTGCCCGTCGCGACGTCGCTGATCGCCGACTATTTCGAGCCCGACATCCGCCCGAAGGCCTATGGCATCTTCGTGACGGGCAGTTCGCTCGGTACCGCGACCGCGATGGCCCTGGGCGGCCTGTTCCTCGATTGGGCGGAACGGCTGATCGCTGGCGTGCCCGGCCTGTTCGGCACGATGCAGCCCTGGCAGGTCGTGTTCGTACTGTGTGGCGCGCCGGGCCTGCTGCTGGCGGTCATCCTCATCCTGACGGCGCGCGAACCGGCACGGCAAGGCGGTACGGCGGTAGCGCCTCCACTGAGCCTGAAGCCGCTGCTGCTCCTGTTCGTCGAGCGACCCGGAGCGTTCGGGATGTTCATGCTCGGCTCGGTGCTTAACCTCGTCTGTGTCTATGCGATCGTCGGCTGGTTTCCGGCGCTGTTCATCCGCGCGCATGGCTGGACGGCAGCGGAGACGGGCAAGATCCTCGGCGCCGTCGGGCTACCGATCTCGATCTTTGCTGCGGTCAACAGCGGTTGGGTCATCGCCTGGCTGAAGCGCCGGGGCCATGCCGACGCGCCGATCCTGTGCGCCATGGGCTGCTCGGCATCGATGTTCGTGTTCGGGACGCTGGCCTGCCTCGCCCCCAGTGGCAATCTGGCGCTGCTCGGCTACGCTTTGAATGCGCTGTTCCTGAACTGGAACACGTCCGCGGTTTACAGCGGCTTCGCGCAGATCACCCCCAACGCCCTGCGCGCGCAGATCATGGCCCTGCAGACCATCGCGTCCGGGCTGATCGCGCTGACGGCGGGCAATTTCATCGTCGGGTTCCTTTCGGACACCGTGTTCACGTCGCCGTCAGGGATAGCCTGGTCGCTGGGCAGCGTGTTTCTGGGCTGCGGCCTTGCCGCCTTCTTCATTCTCATGGCCAGTCGGCGCAGCTTCCGCGCGGCGGCCGCAGCCATCGAAGTCGCCTGACCAGAGAAGGGATCCGACGATGGCACGGCCCCATATCGAATTCGTGCACGCGCAGAATCTGAGCTGGACCGTCAGGTCTGACGGTGCCGCGGAAAAGCTGCTCAACCGCGATCCCGACGGCACGGAAAAGACGCTGATCGTGCGGTACCCGCCCGGTTTCTCGTCGGGGCCCAATCCCGTCGAGGCCGAGGCCGATGAGTTTCTGGTGCTCGACGGCACGATCGAGATCGACGGCGTTGCGCGCGGCTATCATGCTTATGGGTTCCTGCCGCAAGGCTCCGGCCTCGGCGCACGGACGACCGCAGCAGGCGCGGTCCTGCTGGTCTTTCGTCACGCCCATGGCGATCGCAGTGCCATGGCCGGGATCGCGGACCCGATTGCGATCGAGACGACGAAAATGCCGTGGGACATATCGACCTATGATCCGAAGCTGTCCCACCTGCGGCTCGCTCGCAAGGTGCTGCGTCTCGGCCCGAACGATAGCGGCCGCACCTTTCTGCTGACGGGCATGGCGCATGGCGTGCCGGCGGATGGCACGATGCTCGCGGCCGAGATGCACGATCATGCCGAGGAGATGTTCATGCTCCAGGGCGCAATGTGGGCACCGGAGGGCCGGATGAGCGCTGGCGCCTATTTCTACCGCCCGCCCGGCATCCTGCACGGACCCCATGTTTCGGAAACCGGCTTCCTCCAGATCATGCGCTCGCCCGGCGCAAATGCGATCGTGACCCAGTGGAGCGACACGCCCAGTCCATTGCCGATCGGTGCGAGATATGCGCCGGTCCTGCCGGAAGGAACGCCACCGTCATGGGCGCGCGAAGTCGAACCGCTGGCCGCCTGGTAGCAAAAAGGAGAAGGGCGCCCGCACTTTCGCGCACGCGCCCTTCCCTGTGCATTCCGATGGACTCAGCGGTTGAGTTCGACCAGCTCGTACCATGTCTGCATATAGCCACCGACGCCGCCCTGCACGAAGATCGAGTCGTCGTCGGCCGTCACCCACACCTGATAAGGCGGATGTGCCTCGCCGCCGACCGAGATCATGCTCGCATCCTCGTCGGAGAATTCATATTTATAGCAGTCGAACGTGCCCGCCGGGACGGTCACCGTTTCCTGTCCGACAAAGGCCAGATTGATCTCCGATTTGGAGATCAGCGGCGGGGTTGCTCCACGGTGGTCGGGCGATGGCAGGAAGCACGGGAATTTGCGCTTATGCGGCCCCTTGCTGCGGTCCATCTTGCGGGTGATATAGGCGTCCGCGACGATCGGATGGGTGCCGAAGCCGTCGAACGGCGCATCGATCGGCATCGTCTGCGAGATGCGACCGATCGACGGACCATAGCTTTCGCACTCGACCCGGTCCTCATGGATGATGAACAGGCCGGCGCCCATGAATGCGTCACCGATCACGAGGCGCACGAAGCAATCCATCGGGCGATCGTTCGCATCGAGGCTGTAGGTGATGTCGCGATGCACGGTGGGCGCAGGCTCGTCGATCTCGCAGCGCGCGCGCAGGGTGCGCTTGCCATCGCTGTGCAGCGTCCAGGTAAACTCCTCGCGGCCGCGCTCCTCGCCTTCGCGGCCCGGCTTGCGCGACGTGTAGAGGATCTTGCCGCTGATGGTCCGATGCTTCTGCACTGGAAGTCTCCTTGTGGGTTCGGGGGGATTTGGTCGCACTCAAACGGGAGTGGCTATGCCGAGCAGGCAGGCGATCAGGACCACGATCCACAACATGATCACGGTCGGCTGAGTGATGGCGATGACGCCGGCGATCGTGCGGTCGCCTTCGGGCGTCGGCCCATGTTCGCGCAGCGCTATGATCGCCGGGAACAGCGGCACGAGCTGGCGGCGGACCAGCAGACCGATGGCAATGCAGACGGCGAGCGCGAGCAGCTTGAGCGAGATGAACAGCGGCAGCGTGACGGCGCCGGTCAGGCCCGCGATGGCGCTGCCGATCAGCCCCGCCAGCACGACATAGCGAACGCCCATGTCGACGCGCTTGTAACCCGCACCGGCCGGCCCGTGCTTGAGGTGCACCATCCAGGCGAGCGTAAGCCAGGCGAGACCCAGCACCCACACGCCGACGGCGGCGAAGGCCGGGGCATCGATCCACCCCTTGGCGACCGCCAGACCGAAGCCGGTCGGCAAGGCCAGGATCAACGTCGTGCGCGGCGCCATGTCGATATTGTTGAGGATCTTCAGCGCCATCATCCGCTCGGGGACCGACCGTGCCGGATCGACCATGAAGCGCGATCCGTAGAAGGCACCCAGATCGCCACCGAGCCAGTAGATCGGGATCAGAAGATGCAGCAGCGTCAGGAAGGAAAGCCCCAGCTCCATGGCTCAGGCCAGCCCGCCGAAGAAGCTGTCGATCGCCGCCTTGCGCGACGCCCGGAAATCCTCGGCGTCGAGGCGCGGCAGTTCCTCGAAGCGCCCGTCCGCAAGCAGCTTTTCGAGCTCGACGCTGGAGTCATAGAGCGGGTCGTTGACGGCGGCGGTCACCAGCGTCGGGCACTGGACCAGCGGCAGGCATTGGTCGGCGGGCCATTTGAACGCCGCACGGTAGTTCAGATGATAGGTCGTGCTCGCCTTCATCACCTCGGTGATCCATGCGTGGAGGTCAGCCGCATTGCCGAGCCCCCCGTCCCGCCGTCCGGCGCGGGTGCGGCGGTACCAGGGGAAGAACAGATATTGATCGCGGCAGAACTGGAACAGCCGCATCAGATAGGCGCCGTCGAGATCCGGTTCGAACGGGAAGGCGTAGCGGGCGAGCACCTCGTCCAGTTCCTCGCCCTGCATCAGGCTGACCCCGTCGAGGACCAGGGCCGAGACGCGCTCGGGGGCGAGAATGGCGAGTTCGGTGGCGATGGCCGCGCCGGTGTGCGAGCCATAGACCCTCACACGGTCGAGCCCGACCGCACTGAGGAATTGCAGCATTGCTGCGGCAAGTTCGGAAATTGTCGGTTCGCGATCGAACAGCGCGACGCTGTCGCCGTTGCCGGGCGTGTCGGGCGCGACGACCCGCGCGTCCGCAGCAAAATCCTCGATCGTCCGCAGCTGCTGGCGTGAGCTGCCCGGTGAGGCGTGCAGGATGAGCAGCGCCTCGCCGCTGTCGCCCGCCATGCGATAATGCATCTGTCCGTGGGGGAGGTCCACGAAGCCGCGTTTGACGGGCACAGCGTTCATCAGATCTCTCCGCCTTCGACGATCTCGAGCAAGGCGCCTTCTGGGGTGGTCACCACGCCCGTGCGGCGTCCGCCATAGACGGCGCCCGCGCGCGCAACCGGGGCACTCGACCAATGCCCTTCGAGCCGATCGAAATCGGGATAGACCATGGTCGTGATGGCGACACCGGGAGGCAGTGCCCCCGCATGGCGCGGGCGTTCGGTCGCAGCATCGGGATATTGATCGAGTTCGAGGAAGACCTGCCCCCCGCCCCGAGCGGTCGTCAGTTCGATCTTCGTCGTCTCGGGAAGGCCGAACGCCTTCTCGATCATCGAATAGCGGATCGCGACCGGATCGATCATCGGCAGGCCGAAGACGTCCTTCACCCATTGGGCGGTCTTGCGCAGGTCGGGACAGGCCAGCACCATGATGAATGGGCGGTCGACCAGCGACTGCGGCTGCGGCAGGCCTGTATCGGGCCCCGGCTGCAGGATCTGCGTCAGATAAACCGTTTCCTGATCCGCGCCCCGCACCTGCATCGGTTTGACCGTCGCGAACCCGTCGAGCGGCTTGGGCGGGCCGATGACCTCGAACGGGCTCTGCAGCATCTTCGCATTCACCGCCTCGACGTCGGTCACGCAGAGCTCGATGGCAGCCCATCCATAGGTCCGGATCGGCAGATAGTCCGGTACCGGATCGCCTTCGACGAAGCGCAGAAAGACCTCCGCACCTGACGCCGGCTGCAACACGGCATAGGACCGGTTCGCGCTGGCAGGAGCATCCCATGCCGCTGCCAGATCGGACGGCACTTCACCCCGCTCGACGGTGCGATAGTCCATCCAGCTTTCGTAGCGGGCGATGGCATTGTCGAGATCGGCGACGACGTGCGTGGCGCACTTCAATAAGGTCATGGCGAGTCCCCCGCTGTACCGATATTAAATGATATATAGATAGTACAAATACAAGCGATTATGCGACGATGCCGCTGCGACGGATCGCCGCGAGCGCGTCGGGCTCCCGATCAAGGCTCCGCACCGCCTGTTCCAGCCGGTCATGGGCGTCGGCAAGCCCCGCAAATGTCAGGCAAGCGCGAGCCTTTGCCGCGTGCTGCGCCTCGGTAAGCGGCCAACCCGGCGAGCCGAGTTGCGCTGTGACAAGCTGCACCAGTTCGCACCCGTCCTTGGAGCGCGCGGTTGCACGCGCCGGGACGAATGCCGCCATGTCCGGATTGCCGTCGGGGATGACGCTGATCCGCTCCGCCAGCGCCAGCACGTCTGGATCGTTCAGCGCAACCTGCTCGAAATCGGCGAGCGACACGGTGCCGCGCAACAAGGTCACGGCGACCAGATATTGCATGCAAAGTCGCGCATATCCCGGCTCCATACCCTTCCTCGCTGGCCGTCCGACGAGGCGGTGGATCAGCGGCGGCGCATGATAGACGAAGCTGTCTAGAGTGTCGGCCGTGAGGCCCTGCTCGTCGCGCAGCTGCTGCGCCGCGACGATCCCGCCATGTCCCGCCCGGCCGGTCGGAAAGGGCTTCCAGCTGACCTCGCAGATCCGGTGTCTCTGCCCCAACTGCCCGAGCGCCTGGGCGAGCGCCTCGCGCTCCTCCATAAGCGCGAAATAGCCGAACGGGCCATCCAGCGGACGCGTGACGCCGGGCATCCCGCTGCGTGCAAGGTCGATGGCAAGCAGGCTGCCGCGTGCTGCGTTCGCGACCTGCAACGGCAATGCCGGCTTGCCTTCGACATGCGCCTGCATCGTGCCCGACACCAAGGCCAGGGCATGGCCGAAGGCATCGAGCGCCTGTTCGCGGGGCATCGCCCGCAGGTTCGCGATTGCAGCGACGCAGCCGAATATGCCTGCCGTCGCCGGACGAAAGAATTTGAGCGCGCCCGGCGCGGCGATGCCGAGCGTGACCGCGACGTCGACCCCGGCGACGATCGCCGTCAGAAAGCGCTCGCCATCCACCGCTTCGCCGCGCGCCGTTTCGGCGAGCAGCGCGGCAAGCACGGTCGCCATGGGGTGAAGCACGGCGGGCTCGTGCACGCAGTCATATTCCTGCCCGTGAATCTGGAAGGCGTTGACGAACGCCGCCGATGCAGCCGGCAAGCGCACATCCGGACGGCCGAGCACGCCCGCGTCGTCCCCGCGCCCCCATCCCTGCGCGATGGCAAGCACCGCGTCGGCGTGCGCAGCATTGCGCCCCGCCACACCGACCGCGAGCGAATCGTGCAGGAAGGTCTTTGCACGAAGGCGGGCCTCATCCGTGATGTCCGCCCAGCGCAGCGACAGCGCGTGATCGATCAGTAGGTGCGCGGGATTTGGAGACTCGGGGGACACCATCCTCAGTGCGGCTCCTCGCCCCCGGACACGTTCATGCTCTCGCCGGTGATGTAGGAGGCCTCGGCCGAGCAGAGAAAGGCCACGGCATTGGCCGTATCCTCGGGCAGGCCGGGGCGACCGAGCGGGATGCGCGCCGCCATATTCTTCAGATATTGCTCGACGCTGATGCCCTGCACGGCTGCGAAATGTTCGTTCTGCCACTTGCCCAGGCCAGTGGTCACATGGTTGGGGCAGACATTGTTCACGGTGATGCCATGCGCGCCGAGTTCGATCGACGCCGAGCGCACCAGCCCGACGAGGCCATGTTTCGAGGCGGTATAGGCCTGCGCATGCATGAAGCCCGACTTCGCCGCCTGACTCGCGATGTTGACGATGCGTCCGCCCCGCCCTTGCGCGATCATGACCTCCGCTGCGGCCTGCAGGCCGAACCAGGCACCGGTCAGGTTCACGTCGATCACCGCGCGCCAGTCGCTGGGCGACACTTCGCCCAGCGGCTTCATGATATAGCCGATGCCCGCATTGTTCACCCAGATGTCGAGCCCGCCATGCGCCGACACGGCATGCGCAGCCAATGCCTGCACCTGATCCGGGTCGCGCACGTCGCAGCAGAAGGTCGATGCTGCACCGGGCATCGATTCGGCCACCTCGCGCATTTCCGCCTCGGCGCCGATCATCGCGTCGGGCGTGGCGCTGTCGCGAGATCCGCCGATGTCTGCGATCACGACGGTTGCGCCGTCTTCCGAAAGACGCCGAGCAATGGCCTCGCCCAGCCCCTGCTTGCGCCCCGATCCGGTGACGACCGCAACCTTGCCGGCGAACTTCATGCCTCCACCTCTTCGGTGGTCAGGAAGGTCACCTCGACCATGCCGTTGAACGCGGCTGCAACCTCAGCCATCGCAGCAGTCGATATATCCTTTTCGAACTGCACCATGTCGGCGACGTCGAGCACCTCGATATAGCCGAAAGGCGGCTTGGCATCGCTTCCCAGCACGCCGGTCGTGCGGAACACCCGGAAGCTGGCGATCGACGGCAGGGCGTTGACCGTCGGAATGTCGGTGCTGCGCGCCCAGGCGAGATACTCCTCGTCCGAGACGCCCGATTTCAGGTTGAACATAGCGAAAATATGCATCGATCTGTCCTTCTTACCGTCTGCCGGTCAGTCCGGTTGTTGAACCTTGCATCGTCACACGCGTCAATATAGCATATGAATATAACAAATGAGGAAGGCCGTGATCTCTTCATCAGACACCCCGTCTCCCGCCGATGAGACCCCCATCGCGAACGATCCTAGCGCCGGCTATGACGGCCCGCCCGATTATCGCGTCATTGGCCGCCACGCGGTTTTCCCGCAGACCAGCCATGACGAGATCGAGCGGATAAATTTCCTCGCCCAGATGAACCGGCACCTCGCCGCGCGCGTCGTGCCGGGTGTGAAAGCTGCGTTCGAGACGCGGGTCGTTCCGGCGTTCGAGGCACAGCATGGCCGGCCGATGGCCGACCGGCACGAGGCCCGGCGCGCTCTTCTCGACGATCCCGCCTTCCAGACATGGTCCGCGCTGCGGCGCATGACGATGGAGCAGCGCCAGCAGGCCGGCCGCTGGACCGCCCTGCGTCAGCGCGAGCAGCTCAATGCGGTGGCCCAGGCGTTGACCGAAGGGGACAAGCGGCTGTCGCTCGATCCGTCGCTGGCGATTCCGCGCTACGTGTCGGCGGTGGACCATCACTGCATGCCCGGCAGCTATCACAGCGAATATTTCCCCGGCGATGTCGTCAACGGCGCCAATTACGACCATGGCGGCTTTGTCACGACGGGCGGCCTGCTCGGCAAATATAGCGATGGCGGCGGCCATGCCGTGGTCAAATGGGTCCGGCGCAACCTGCCCGATTTCAAGCCGGAGAAGATCCTCGAGATCGGCGGCACCGTCGGCCATTCCTCGCTGCCTCTGGCGCAGGCCTTTCCGGAAGCGGAAATGACGATCGTCGACCTTGGCGCGCCGGTGCTGCGCTATGGCCTCGCCCGCGCCAAGTCGCTCGGCGTTGACAACATCAGCTTCGTCCAGGCCAGCGGCGAGGATTTGTCGGCCTATCCCGATGCCAGCTTCGACTGGATCCAGACGACGATGTTCCTGCACGAACTGTCGACCAAGGCGCTCCGCGCGATCTTCGCCGAGACGCGCCGCCTGCTGAAGCCGGGCGGCATCGTGCTGCACGTCGAGCAGCCGCAATATGCGCCGGACATGCCGCTGTTCGAACAGGCGATGCGCGACTGGGACGCTTTCTACAACAACGAGCCCTTCTGGAGCCGCATGCACGAGATGGATCTGGACGCCGAGATGATCGCAGCCGGCTTCGACGCCGACAAGCTGATCCATGGCGGCGTCACCGGCGTGGTCGATCGCGAGCTTTTCCCGGATGCGGAAGAGGATGATACCGAAGATTACGGCCGCAAGGCGGCCTGGCATGTGATCGGAGCCGTCGCATGAGCTTTTCCGATGCCCTGGCTGGAGCCGGCGCCAAACCTGCGGGCAAGCGCCCCTATTTCCTCGAACCCCAGGTCGAACGCGTCCTGGCGATCACCATGTCGATCGCGCAGGAACTCGCGGTGGCACGCCAGCGCAGCGACACGCTCGAGCGCCTGTTGCTGGCAAAGGGCGTTCTCACCCAGGGCGAGATCGACGCCTATGTTCCCGATCGCGGTGCATCGGCGGAGCGCCAGATGTGGAACCAGGAATTCATCGCCCGCATCCTGCGGATCGTCCAGCAGGAGAATGAAGCCGTGACGACGTCCGGCGACGTCGCGTCGGGTGAGGTCGGCGAAGAGCTGGCGCGCGACGGATGACTCTGTCGGTCGTCTCGCTCCCCTGCCCGACAGCCGGATAAGGGCCGTGCCGAGCGACACGGCACCATGCCGTTTTTGACATGTTTCAACATCAATCGGCTGCGGTGCCGGCAGGCCGCACTCAGACAAACAGCGGAAGATCATCGATGTCAGACAGCATGACCCTCAGCCGCATCGCCCCCGCCCCCGCAGATCTGCGCGCCCGTCTGGAGGCGATTGTCGGGGCCGATCACGTGACCACCGACGAGCAGACCCTGCGCCTGTTCAGCGAGGACATCTGGTCGCGCAGCGAACATGTCACGATGCTGTCCGTCGCGCCCGGCAACACGTCCGAACTCGCCGCCGTGGTGACCGCCGCCAATGATGCCGGGGTCGATATCGCGCCGCGCGGCGCCGGCATGAGCTATACCGGCAGCTACATCCCCGCGACCGCCAACACCATCACGCTCGACATGCGGCGCATGAACCGGGTGCTGCGCGTCAGCCCCGAAGACATGACGGTGACGGTCGAAGCCGGCTGCACCTGGCTTGCCCTCAACGAAGCCTTGAAGCCGCATAATCTGCGCACGCCTTTCTGGGGCCCGATGTCGGGCATTTATTCGACCATCGGCGGGGGTCTGTCGCAGCTCAACGCCATGTTCGGCGCCGGTCATTATGGAACGTCGAGCGAAAGCGTCGTCGCGATCACGATGGTGCTCGCCGATGGCCGGACCCTGCGCACCGGCGCGCGCGGGCCGGATGGCAACACGCCGCATTATCGTCACTATGGCCCGGATCTCGCAGGGCTGTTCATGGGCGATTCCGGTACCCTTGGCATCAAGGCCGAGATCACCCTGCGCCTCATCCGGACCCCGGCGTTCGAGGACTCGGTATCCTTCTCGTTCAAGACCGGCGAGACGATGCTCGAAGCGCTGGCCGAGATGACCCGCGCCGGCATCGCGTCCGAAAGTTGCGGCTTCGATCCGGGGCTTACCCGCGTACGGATGAAGCGCATGTCGATGGCAAGCGACGTCAAGACGCTCGGCAAGGTCATCGCCAAGGAAAAATCCTTCGGCAAAGGCTTGCTCGCCGCCGCGAAGATCGCGATGGGCGGCCGCAATTTCATTCCCGAGGAGGAGTATCCGCTGCACATCACGGCGGAAGGCCGCTGCAAGGAAGCGGTCGCTGCCGATCTGGCGACGGCTCGGGAAATCGCCGCCCGGTTCGAAGGGGTCGAAATCGAGAATTCGATCGCCAAGGTCATCCGCGCAATGCCCTTCCCCGCCCCTAATTCGATCCTCGGGCCCGAAGGCGAAAGCTGGGTGCCGGTTCATGGCCAGGCCTCGCTGTCCACCGCGCCGGCCATGTTCGCCGAAATCCGCGCCTATTTCGATTCCATGCAGCAAAGGTTCGACCAGCACGGAATTTTCAACGGCTTCCTGTTCTCGTCGCTGTCGACGACCGCACTGGTGATCGAGCCGGTGTTCTTCTGGCCAGAGGGCTATCGCCCGATCCATGAATCGATGGTCGAGCCTGCGCACCTCAAGAACCTCAAGCAGCTCGGCCCCAATGCGGCAGCGACTGCAGTGGTCGACGAGGCGCGCGAGCAGGTGAAGGCGATCTGCAAGAAATATGGTGCCGCCCATTTTCAGATCGGGCGCGCCTATACCGCCTATCGCGAGAGCCGCGACGAGGCCTTCAAGGATGTGCTGGACGCCGTGAAGGGCGTCGTCGACCCGCGCGGCATCTTCAATCCCGGCTGCCTCGGCTTCCCCGTCCGGGACGGCCGGAACTGAGCGCATGACGACCGACACCTATCGCGCGATCCGGCTGATGCGGATCGCGCCCTCCTTCCGCGAAGGGGCCGACATCGTCGAACTGCCGGTCGATGAACCGGGCCGCGGCGAAATCCGGGTCCGCAACCTCCATTGCGGCGTCAACGCGATCTTCGATACGCAGATCGCCCGCAATGCGGTCGACTATGTGAAGATCAGCCTTCCGACCTTCACCGGCGTCGAGGCGATCGGCGTGGTCGAGACGGTCGGCGCAGGCGTTTCCAGCTTCGCACCGGGCGATGCCGCCGTCACAGTCCGCTTCACCGGCGGCTATCGCGAGCAGAACACGGGGCCGGTCGCAAGCTTCGCCCCCGCGCCCGCTGCCACGCGGGACTATCTCGCTCTGGCCTCGACCGGGGTGTCGGCGATGGTCGCGCTCGAACGGATCGGTGAGGTGAAGAGCGGCGAGACCGTCGCCATTTCCGCAGCGGCCGGCGGCCTGGGCCATCTTCTTGTCCAGCTGGCCGTACTCAAGGGCTGCCGCGTGATCGGCGTGGCCGGCGGTGCGGAAAAATGCGCCTTCGTCTCGTCGCTCGGGGCGGAACGCGTGATCGACTATCGCTCCGAAGATGTCGGCGCGGTTCTCGCTTCCGAATATCCGCGCGGTATCGACGTCGCCGTCGACACGGTCAGCGGGACAATTTTCGATGCCTTCCTCGCCAATCTGGCCAATCATGGCCGCCTGGTGGTCGGCGGCGCTGCGTCCGACCTGGAAGGCAAGCCGGAGATCGTGAACGCCCCCCGCATCGCCCACGCGATCTATTACAAGGGCGCGTCGGTGCGTGGCTTCATGAACGGGTTGCTGACCCCGCATTGGGAGGATGCCCGCAAGCGCCTGTTCGATCTCTATGCGCGCGGGCTGATCCGCATCCAGGTAGACAGCCAGCGCAACATCGGCATCGAGGGAATCTACGACGGGATCGAGCGACTGCTGTCAGGCAAGTCGATGGGCAAGGTCATCGTCGATCTGGACGCTAAGAGGGGGTGAAGCTGTCGCGGGGGCGGTGCGTCTCCGCGTCCGGCGAGAATGGCCGATGACATATTTTCCCAAGACGCTTTTCGAGAAGATCTGGGATGCGCATCATGTCGCGCAGACCGCCGGCGGCGCGCATCTGATCGCGATCGATCGTGTCTTCCTTCATGAACGGACCGGTGCCTCCGCGCTCAAGTCGCTGGCGGCGAACGATCGTGCCGTGCGCGATCCGGCACGGGTGTTCGCGGTCATGGACCATATCGTCGACACCCGGATCGGGCGCGGCGACGACACGCTGATGCCGGGCGGCAGTGCGTTCATCACCGAAACCCGCGCGGCGGCGCAGGCGGCGGGGATTACCCTGTTCGACGTCAACGATCCCGATCAGGGCATCACCCACGTCATATCGCCCGAGCTCGGCATCGTCCTGCCCGGCGTGACGCTGGTTGCGCCCGATAGCCACACCTGCACGCAGGGCGCTCTCGGCGCCTTTGCCTGGGGCATCGGATCGTCCGAAGCCGAGCATGCCATGGCGACCGGCGTCCTGCGGCTCGACCGGCCGAAGACGATGCGCATCACCGTCAGCGGCAGGCTTGCGGCAGGCGTCACGCCGAAGGACCTGGCGCTCCATCTGCTCGCAAAGCATGGCGCCGGCGGTGGCGCCGGCCATGTCGTCGAGTTTGCGGGAGAGGCGGTCAGAGCGCTCGACATCGAGGGGCGCATGACCCTGTGCAACATGGCCACCGAATTTTCGGCCATGACTGCGATCATCGCGCCGGACGAAAAGACCTACGCCTATCTTGCAGGCCGACGCTACGCCCCCGCGGACTTCGACGCTTCCTATTGGGCGTCGCTCGCCACCGACGAGGGCGCGACCTTCGACCGGGAAATCCTGATCGATGGTTCTGCCGTCGCGCCCATGGTCAGCTGGGGCACCAGTCCCGAGCACAGCGTCGGAGTGTCCGGTACGGTGCCGGAGGGGCCCGAGCGTGCTCACGCCTATATCGGCCTCGAAGCAGGCCAGGCCATCGCCGGCACACCGATCGATGCGGCGTTCATCGGCTCCTGCACCAACGCCCGCCTGTCGGACCTGCGCCGCGCCGCCGATCTGCTGCGGGGACGCAGGATCGCGCCGTCGATCCGCAAGGCTCTGGTCGTTCCCGGCAGTTCGTCCGTCAAGCGCGCGGCCGAGGCCGAGGGGCTGGACAGGATCTTCACCGAAGCCGGCTTCGAATGGCGCGCCAGCGGCTGCTCGCTTTGCTTCTACGCCGGCGGGGAGAGCTTTCCGGAGGGGTCGCGGACGATCAGCAGCACCAACCGCAATTTCGAGGGCCGCCAGGGCCCCGGCATCCGCACGCACATCGCCAGCCCGGAAACCGTCGCGGCCAGCGCGATCGCCGGTGCCATCGCCGATCCGCGAGACTTTGCCCGATGACCCCCTTCACCACCCTCTCCTCGATCGCAATCTCGCTGCTGCGCGACAATGTCGATACCGACACCATCATCCCGAGCCGCGAGATGAAGAGCACCGGGCGCACCGGGCTCGCCGACGGGCTGTTCGCCCCATGGCGTTACACCGATGTCGCGACGCGCGTGCCGGATCCGGACTTTCCGCTCAACCGACCGGAAGCGCAGGGCGCTCGCCTGCTGCTCGGCGGCGCCAATTTCGGATGCGGGTCGAGCCGCGAACATGCCGTCTGGGCTCTGGCCGAATATGGCATCCGCTGCATCATTGCGGAGAGCTTCGCTCCGATCTTCCGCGCCAACTGCATCCGCAACGGCCTATTGCCCATCGCGCTGGACCGGGCCTTCGTGGACGGTCTCGCCTGGCAGATGGTCGACGTCGATCTGACGGCCCAAACCGTTACTGCTGGTGGCAAGACGACGCCCTTCGCCATCGAGGAAGAACCGCGCCAGATGCTCCTCGAAGCGCTGGACGTCATCTCGTTGACGCTCAAGTCCCTCCCCGAAATCGACGCCTGGACCGCAGCCGATCGCGCCCGCCGTCCATGGATCTACGCTGGGAAAGCCGCATGACCGATATTCTCGTTTCCGAAGTGGGCCCGCGCGACGGGCTGCAATCGATCAAGGCCGTGCTGCCGACCGAGGCCAAGAAGGCCTGGATCGCGGCAGAAGCCGCTGCCGGCGTACGCGAGATCGAGGTCGGCAGCTTCGTGCCGCCGAGCCTGCTGCCGCAGATGGCCGACACCGCCGAGATCGTTGCCTTCGCCCGGACTATCGAGGGGCTGAACGTCGTCGCCCTCGTCCCCAACGCCAAGGGGGCTGCCCGCGCCGTGGAAGCGGGCGTCCATGGCATGTCGATCCCCTTTTCGATGTCGGAGACGCACTCGCTGCGCAACGTCCGCAAGGACCATCCGGCGATGCTGGCCGAGATTGCCGAGGTCGCCCGGATCGCGCGCGATGGCGGCGTGCACTTTGCCGTCGGCCTCTCCACAGCATTCGGTTGCACGATCGAAGGAGCCGTATCGGAGGACCAGGTCGTCCGCCTCGCGGTCGCCGCTGCCGAGGCCGGCGCGCAGGAATTCAGCCTCTCCGACACCACCGGCTATGCCGACCCGGCGCAGGTCCGGCGCCTCGTCCGCAAGGTCAAGGCCGCCATCGGTGCCGACAAGCTGACCACGCTTCATCTCCACAACACCCGCGGGCTCGGCCTCGCCAATGCGCTGGCTGGACTGGAGGAAGGCATCACCACGCTCGATTCCTCGCTGGGCGGTCTCGGCGGCTGCCCCTACGCGCCTGGCGCGTCGGGCAACCTCGTTACCGAAGATCTCGTGCTGATGCTCAATTCCATGGGGCTCCGGACCGGCATCGACCTCGAGAAACTGCTCGCTGTTCGGACGATCCTGGCGGAGGCGCTGCCGGGCGAGCCGCTCTATGGTTTCACCCCCGATGCGGGCCCGATGCTCGACTATGCGGAAAGGATTGCCCGTTGACCGGCAAGACCGGACCTACCCCGCTCGCCGGGATCAAGGTCATCGAATTCACCCACATGGTCATGGGGCCGACGGTCGGCCACATCCTTGCCGGTCTGGGCGCGGACGTCATCCGCGTCGAGCCGCTCGGCGGCGATCGCACGCGCCGCCTGCTCGGTTCGGGTGCGGGCTATTTCCCCATGTACAATCGGGGCAAGCGCTCGATCTGCCTCGATCTCAAGTCGGAAGAAGGCAAGGCCGTCGCGCGCGATCTGTGCGTCGACGCGGATATACTGGTCGAGAATTTTCGTCCCGGCGCGCTCGACCGGCTCGGCCTGTCCTTCGATGCCCTGTCCGAAGCCAATCCGCGCCTGATCTATTGCTCGGAAAAGGGATTTCTTCCGGGACCCTATGAGGATCGCACCGCGCTCGACGAAGTGGCGCAGATGATGGGCGGCCTGGCCTATATGACCGGCCCTCCGGGACGCCCTTTGCGGGCAGGATCGAGCGTGGTCGACGTGACCGGCGGCATGTTCGGCGTGATCGGCATCCTCGCCGCGCTCGAGGAGCGGCATCGTACGGGCAAGGGCCAGAAGGTCGTGGCGAGCCTGTTCGAAACCACGATCTACCTCGTCGGCCAGCATATGGCGCAGTTCGCCGTCACCGGAAAGGCGGCGGCGCCGATGCCCGCGCGCATCTCCGCCTGGGCGATCTACGACGTGTTCGAGACCAAGGACGAACCGGTGTTCATCGGGGTGGTGTCCGACAGCCTGTGGGAGAGGTTCTGCGCGCTGTTCGCGCTCGATGATCTGTGGGCGGACGAAGAGATCCGGAGCAACAATGAGCGCGTTCTTGCCCGCGAGCGAATCCTGCCGCGCATCCGCGCGCTGATGGCGTCGATGACCCGGGCGGAGATCGTCGCAAAGCTCGAAGGCACCGGCCTGCCCTTCGCGCCGATCGGTCGGCCCGAGGATATGTTCGACGATCCGCAACTCGCAACGGGCGGGCTCGAGGATGTCGTGCTCGACGACGGCAAACAAACCCGGCTGCCCACCGTCCCGCTCGAGATGGACGGAAAGCGCCCCGGAAGCAGCGTAGTCCTGCCGCGCCCCGGCGCCGACACGCGCGCGATCCTGCAAAGCCTGGGATATCCGGACGAGCGCATCCAGACGCTGATCGAGCGGGGCGCCGTGGAGACGGCCTGACTCAGTCGAAATCGAGGGGAGCATCAGAATGACCAAGTCCGACACGAGCGACGAGACCTTCCTCCTCAGCCGCCGTACCATGTTGACCGGCGTCGGGCTTGCCAGCGCGGGACTCGCGGGAGCCGGCGTCCTGGACGCCGCGCCCTCATTTGCCGCGACGCTCGCCCGCGAGGAAGGCATTCCGACCGATCCCGCAGCCCGCATCGCGATGATGCGGCGGATGCGACTGCGCACCGATTCCGGCATCGTCTACTGGTGGTTCCGCGGTCGCAACTATGCCCAGCAGGGGGCCAAGCTGACACCGCTTTGCGAGCTGGTGTTCGGCGCGGTCATGAAGGTCACGCCACTGCCCGACGGCGGCCTCGAAACCACGCAATATGAACTCGGCTTTCGCACCGCTCCGGGCAGCAGCGAGCGCACCGACCAGCTCCGCAATCCGCTGACCGGAGAGATGGTCGACGTGCCCTTCGTTCCGGTCGGCCCCACCACGGTGCGCTACACGCCCAACAACGACCTGATCTTCGACGGCGCCATCGCCAATACGAAGTTCACGGTCGAGCATATCCCCGAGCTGTTCTACCACATCGGCGACCAGATCAGCTTCCAGACCCATACCGCCGCCGTCACCGAGACACCGGGCCTGCCGTCGCGCCGCCTGAACGACATGTCGATGATCACCAGCCCGGCAAAGGAAGCGCTCGATCCGAAGGTCCACTGTGCCAGCGCGACAGGCTATGGCACCGACCTCAGTGACTATGCGCGCTGGTGGAAGATGCCGGCGGGCATGGGTACGCAATGTCTGCGCAGCGTCGGTCGCAAGGAAACCAGCTATTCCGGCATGCCCAAGGACTGGGTGGCCATGCTCGCCCGCGTCAATCCTGACGGCGCACGCGATCCGTTGAAGCTGCTCACCCTCAAGCAGGAAGACTATCGCAATTGATCCGCGCGCTGGGTCTCGCCCTCGCCGCCGGGCTCCTCGCGGGAGCAGCCGGCGGGGACGACCCTTTGACCCGGCCGATCACCGGAACCGACGCGGCGCGCTGGCTCGAGCCGGACGCGCCGCTGCGCGTTTTGCCGGGGCTTGGCTATGTCGGGCCCAGGCGGGTCAAGCAGGCCGTGATCGACACCGGCCAGGGCCTCATCCTGATCGACGCCGGTCTGCCCGAGGGGCTGCCCGTCCTGCGCGCGCATCTCGCCGAACTCGGCTATCGTATCGATCAGATCCGATGGCTCCTGGTCACCGAACCGCATTATGACCATGCGGGAGCGATCGCCGCCATCGTGCGCGAAAGCGGTGCGCGCGTGTATGCGTCGGCCTCCGCCGCCGCCGCATTGCGACGCGGCCTCAGCGGCGATGAGGACCCGCAGCGGGCGAGCCTGATCGCCTACCCTCGGGTCGAGAGGGTAACCGTGGTCGAGGACGGGCGCAGGCTGCGCTTCGGCCGCGTCACGATGAAGGCGCGGGCTATGCCCGGGCATACGCCGGGATCGATGGGCTGGTCATGGCGCTCTTGCAGCCCGAAAGCCGGTTGCATCCCGATATTCTTCGCGGCCAGCCTCAACTCGCTGACGGCCGGCAGCTACCGTTACCGCGACCATCCCGAGCTCGTCGCCGCTTTCCGCCGCAGCCTGGCGATGCTGCGCGACGAACCCTGCGACATACTTCTGTCCAACCATGCGGAGCATTCGGGCGCTGACCTGAGGGCAATGGCGCGACGATCAGGCGCCACTCCCGACCCGATGCGCGCGCCCGGCGCCTGCAAGGCCATGGCGGACAAATATTCCGCGCTGCTCGATGCCGAACTGGCGCGCGAGGATGCGACCTCACAATAGAAGGCCCAATTGAAAAGGGCGGCCCGATCGGACCGCCCCTTCCCGTTTGCGCTTCTCGCGTTTCTCAGAACGGCTTGACCGTTCCCAGAAAGCAGATCCCCGAAATGGTGATCCAATAGACATAGGCCATCAGGCGGCCATAGAGGAACTCGCGTTCCAGCGCGGCTTCCTCGGCCGGGTTGGGACCCTCCGCCAGTCGGCGGAAACGAACCGTCCACAGGCGCATGATCCAGCGCAGACCGAGGCCGATGCACAGGGTGAAGCCATAGAGCGTCAGCTTCGTGGCGTACCAGCGCGACCCTTCGCCCGCCTCGAGCGGCCCATGGCCGAGCAGCGACGAGATGCCGACCACGAAGAGCGTCGGGATCAGAACCCAGCGGATCTTCTCGTCGAGCTTGGTCAGCATCACGCCCGTATCGGTCTCACGCTTGATGAACGCGCTCCAGCAGAGGGCGAGCCAGCCCGCGACGAACACCCACATCGCGGTCAGGAAATTCCCGCCATAAGGCTGCAGACCATAGATGTGGCCCATGTGCAGCCCCAGCGGGAGCAGCAGGATAATGCCGGTCCGCGCCAGGATGTCGATGCGATAGGCGGTTTCCATGTGCCGCCTGCGCTCCTCCATCGAGAGCTTGCGATTGATGATGTTGAAGCTGGTCTGGAACACCCCCCACTCGCCACCCAGCCAATAGACCATGGAAACGATGTGGACCCAGCGCAGGATCAATACTTCTTCCAACAACGACTTTCCCCTTAACTGTGGAAGCCGCCACTAAGCCACTGCGCGTCAGCCTCGGGAGAGCCGCTCCACCCAGTCGGTGACCGGTGGATCGGGAACTCCATGGCTTCGACCTCCTGCTGGAAGCCGCGCATGACGCGGGCGATAGACGCCCTCATGGCGATGCCTCGTTCCTCGCCGGCACGCGCGTCCGGCTCGAAGTTCTCGATGGCACCACGGCCGACGGAGCCTTGCGCCTCCAGCAGCCGTTCAACAATATTCAGGCATTCCCGCGCCAGGCCGGTTCGACCGTCAGCGACAACGCCAGCGAATACGGACAGTCGATCTCCTGCATGATGCCGAAATCTCCCTTACTGCCGGCTGATCTACCACCAGAGGTTTGCAGTCCCCCTGGGCATTCCAGTTTACAGTGCGCCCGTGATCGATCTCGTCGCCATCCAGCAAGCATCGAAACAGACTCTTGTCGGAAACTGCTCGCACACCGGTCACAAAATGGATGATCGATCGCGAATTCGGCGTCTTCCGCCACCGCCTCGCCTTCATGCTGCCCCGCACCCGGCGAGCTATGGAAGCCGGTTCAAGCGCCGACGAGCACTATGTCGATGTCAGCCAGACCTTCGCGAAGCCGTCTGGCGTCCGCATATTCAGGAGAGTTGTAGAAGGACAAAGCCGCTTCCCGGTCCGGCCATTCCGACACGACCACCGACGCGCCATCCGTTCCGCTGCCTTCTAGGACGGTCGCCCCCGGTGCCCGGACGACATAACGGCCGCCATGGGCCTCCAATATCTCGGCCGCCTTCTGGGAATAGCCGCAGGCCATGAAGGCGTCGCGATCCCTGAGCTTTGCGGTTACGACCAGCCATGCGGGCATGATGACGCTCCTGTTCCTGTCCGGACCCGAACTGCACGCCTTGCGCCGCGACTTCAGCGGGCGACAGCCGGCCTATCCGGCCAGCGGAAGATCGCACGGCGCTTCATATTTCCGGCTCAAGCCATTGCAATCAAAGGCTCCTATGCAGCTCGCCAAGGCCCCTAACCTGCGCAGATGCGGCATCCGAAAAGCCGCTTGGCGGATAAGTCTGTCCGAAAATATCCGGCGCCGACGCCGGAGGCATAGCAACATCGTTCGAAACCAAGGCGGCGATTCCGCCGTGCGACAAGCCATCGGGGATAACATGACCTATCGATTGGGTGTGGACGTGGGCGGCACCTTCACCGACCTGCTGTTGTTCAACCAGAGCAGCGGAGAGTTCTGGCGCAACAAGACGCCGTCGACCCCGCACGACAGTTCGGAGGGCATCCTCAACGGCGTGACGGCGATCTGCGAGAAGGCCGGGATCAGCCCGTCCGACGTCGAGTTCTTCCTGCACGGCACCACCGTTGCCACCAATGCGGTGCTGGAGGGCAAGGGAGCGCGCGTCGGGCTGATCACCACCGACGGCTATCGCCAGGTCATGCAGATCGCGCGCAGCTTCGTGCCGGGCGGTCTGGCGGGATGGATCGTGTGGCCGAAGCCGGTGCCGCTCGCCGCGCTCGAGGACACGATCGAGGTCCGGGGCCGGATGGACGCGCACGGCCGCGAGCTCGCCCCGCTCGACGAGGCGCAGGTCCGTGATGCGCTGATCGCGCTGCGCGACAGCGGGGTCGAAGCGCTGACCGTCAGCCTCGTCAACGCTTACCTCAACGGCGCGCATGAGTGCCGGATCGGCGAACTGGCAGCCGAGATCATGCCGGGCCTGCCCATTTCACTGTCGCATCAGGTCCTGCCC
Organism: Rhizorhabdus antheiae; assembly: GCF_049889055.1. Classification (NCBI taxonomy): domain Bacteria; kingdom Pseudomonadati; phylum Pseudomonadota; class Alphaproteobacteria; order Sphingomonadales; family Rhizorhabdaceae; genus Rhizorhabdus; species Rhizorhabdus antheiae. The sequence goes on from NZ_JBLTWO010000002.1 coordinate 559,669, forward strand.
GAAATGCAGGAATATGAGCGCACCCTGACCACGGTCGCCAATGCAGCCGTACGCCCCGTCGTGGGCAAATATGTCCGCAACCTGCGCGATCGCCTGCGCGGCGCGGGCATGGCAGGTTCGCTCTCGCTGCTGCGCTCGGACGGCGGCCTGATGTCGTCGGAGAAGTCCGAGGAGCATCCGGTCTCGCTGCTGATGTCGGGTCCGGCGGGCGGCGTCACCGGCGCGATCTGGGTCGGCCGCAATGCCGGCATCAAGAATATTCTGACCCTCGACGTCGGCGGCACCTCGACCGACGTGGCGCTGATCGAAAATCTCGAGGCGCGGCGCCAGCGCACCACCGAAGTCGGCCATCTGTCGGTTCGCGCCTCGGCGCTTGACGTGAAGACGGTCGGCGCCGGCGGCGGCTCGATCGCCTATGTGCCCGAGCTGACCGGTGCGCTGCGCGTCGGCCCGCAGTCGGCGGGCGCGGTTCCGGGACCGGTCGCCTACAGCAAGGGTGGCACCCTGCCGACCGTCACCGACGCCAATGTCGTGCTCGGCTATCTGCCCGAAAATCTGCTTGGCGGCACGTTCAAGCTCGACCGCGAGGGCGCCAAGAAGGCCGTCCAGACGATCGCCGACGCGCTGGGCATCGGCCTGATGGAGGCCGCGCGCGGCATCATCGACATCGTCAACGAGAATATGTTCGGCGCGCTGCGGATGATCTCGGTCCAGCAGGGCTATGATCCGCGCGACTTCGCGCTGATGGGCTTCGGCGGCGCCGGTCCGCTCCACGTCAACGCGGTCGCGCGCCTGATGGGCAGCTGGCCCGCCGTCTCGCCGGTCAGCCCCGGCGTGCTGTGCGCGCTGGGCGATGCGACGACCCGCATGCGGACCGAGACCGCTCGCTCCTTCAGCCGCAGGATCGACCAGACCGACGAGGCCGATGTGATCGCCCTGCTCGACGAGATGGCTGCGCAGACCCGTGCCGAACTGACCGCCGAGGGCATTTCGGAGGCTGACGTCACCAGCCAGTTCGAACTCGACATCCGCTATGAAGGCCAGGCCTTCGAGGTGCCATTGTCGATCGACGCCGAAGTGCTGCGCCGCGACGGCCTCAAGGGCGTGACCGATCGCTTCGACGCCGAGCACAAGCGCCTGTTCACCTTCAACATGGACAGCGCCCACGAGCTGGTGAACCTGCGCGCCGTGGCGATGGGGCCGGCGCTCGACCTGCCCGCGCCTCCGCTTGAACAGGGCAATGGCGATCCGTCCGCCGCGAAGATCCGCGACCATGAGCTCTGGGCCGATGGCGCGATGGTGCCGGCGGTGATCTACGAGCGCTCGCTTCTGCGCGCCGGCGACGTCATCCCGGGTCCCGCGATCGTCGTGGAGATGGACTCCACCACGCTGATCGAAGCCGGCTGCACCGGCAAGGTCGACCATGTCGGCAACATCCTGATCCATCTCGCCTGAGGAAATCGCACCATGCCCGCACAGATCATCCAGGCCAACCAGACGCCCTTCGCCACGGTTCCGGTCGACCCCGTCACGCTCGACATCATCGAGAATGCACTGCGCAACGCGCGGATCGAGATGGACGCTACGCTCGTCCGTACCGCCATGTCGCCCGGCATCCGCGAGCAGGGCGATGCCTTTCCGCTGATCGCCGACCATAGCGGCAAGATGATCGTCGGCCAGTTCGGCTCCTATATCGGCCCGTTCCTCGACGGGTTCGACGGCACCGTGGAGGACGGCGACCTGATCTTCCTGTCCGACCCCTATTCGGTCGGCGGCGCCATCAGCCATTCCAACGACTGGCTGGTGCTGCTGCCGGTGTTCAAGGACGGACGGCTGATCGCCTACACCTCGATGTTCGGTCACCAGTCCGACATCGGCGGCATGGTACCGGGATCGATGCCGATCCACGCATCCTCGATCTTCCAGGAAGGCGTCCGCATCCCGCCGGTCAAGATCCGGAAGAAGGGCGAGTATAACGAGGATCTGATCAAGCTGGTGATGCACCAGACCCGTACCCCCGACTGGTGCAAGGCGGACCTCAACGCGCTGATCGCCTCGTGCCGCGTGGCCGCGCGCCGGGTGATCGAGATGGCCGCGCGCTTCGGCGACGATGTCTTCGTCTCGGCGACCGACCTGCTGCTGGAACGCAACCACCGCGCGATGAAGCAGCTGATCGAAAGCTCGATCGGCGAGGAGCCAGTCAGCTTCGAGGACTATATCTGCGACGACGGCAAGGGCTTCGGCCCCTACAAGATCAAGTGCACGATGTGGCGCGAGGATGGCCGCGTGGTGCTCGACTTTGCCGGTACCGACCCGCAGAGCCAGGCGTCGATCAACATGTTCCTCAACGAGAACATGATGCGGATGTTCTTCGGCATCTACATGATCATGATCTTCGACCCGCAGATCCTGTTCAACGACGGCTATTATGATCTGATCGACGTGCGAATCCCCGAAGGATCGCTGCTCAAGCCGAAATTCCCGGCCGCGCTGTCGGGCCGCACCCATGTGCTGGGCCGGCTGTTCGATATCCTTGGCGGCCTGCTGGGCCAGAAGACGCCGGAATTCCTGAACGCCGCCGGTTTCTCGTCGAGCCCACATCTCTTCTATGCGGGCACCGACAGCAACGGTAAGTGGTTCCAGCTCTTCCAGATCGGCTTCGGCGGCATTCCCGGCCGGCCGCTCGGCGACGGCCCCGACGGCCATTCGCTGTTCCCCGGCTTCACCAACGTCCCCAACGAGTTTCTGGAGCGCTATTTCCCGCTGGTCATCGAGCGCTACGAGACCGTGCCCGACAGCGGCGGCGCGGGCCTGCACCGCGGCGGCAACGGGATCGACATGGTCTATCGCTTTCTTGAGCCCGGCACGATCGCGATCCACGACGACCGCTGGTTCGTCCCGCCCTGGGGCGTCAATGGCGGCGATCCGGGCGCACGCGCGCGCAAGGTGCTGATCAAGGCCGATGGCACCGAGATCGTCGTCGGCAACAAGATCGAGGATTATCCGGTCGAACCGGGTGATCGCCTGCACTTCGTGACCTGGGGCGGCGGCGGTTGGGGCGATCCACTCGACCGCGATCCGGCGCTGCTGGTCAAGGAATTGCGGCAGGGCCTCGTCACCGAAAAGGGCGCGCTGCGTTATGGCGTCGTGCTCGTGAACGGGGAGGTCGACGGCGCCGCGACAGAAAGCCTGCGCGCGAAGATGCGCGCCGAGCGCGGCGAGATCGGCGTGTTCAACTTCGGCCCGGACATCGAAACGCTGCGCAGGAATTGCCTCGCGGAAACGGGCCTCCCCGCCCCCACCCCGCCGCGTTGGGCCAAGGCATAAGGACAAGATACAAGTGGCAAATCCGATCCTTCGCCAGAAGCTCGAAGCGGGCCAGTTCTTCGTCGTGCCGGGCATTCAGGACATGCTGGCGGCTGTCATAGCCAACAAGGTCGGCTTCGATATCGTCTATGGCACCGGCTACTGGCTGACGGCGTCGGCCTGGGGCCTGCCCGATGCGGGCATCGCGACCTACACCGAAATGCGCAACCGGATGGAAACGCTGGCGCGCACGAGCAACGCCGCCGTCATCGCCGATGGCGACACCGGCTATGGTGGGCTGCTCAACGTCCATCACACGGTAAAGGGCTATGAGGCCTCGGGGGTCACCGCGATCCAGATCGAGGATCAGGAATTCCCGAAGAAGTGCGGCCACACCCCCTATAAGCGGCTGATCTCGACCGAGGACATGGTCGAGAAGATCAAGGTCGCGGTCGATGCGCGCTCGTCGGAGGACTTCGTCGTGATCGCCCGGAGCGATGCGCGCGAAAGCGAAGGGCTGGACGGGGTGCTGCGCCGGATGGAAGCCTATTCCAAGGCGGGAGCCGACGTGCTCTTCCCCGAAGCGCTGCATTCGGAAGAGGAAATGCGCAAGGCTTGCGCAACCCTCGACAAGCCCTGCATGGCCAATATGTCGAACCACGGCAAGACGCCGGTCCCGCTGGCCCCCGTGCTGGCGGAGATCGGCTATGCCTATGCCATCTATCCCTCGCTGACGAGCCTTGCGGCCTGTGCCGCGATGGAGAAAGCGCTCGTCGACCTGAAGCAGGATGGCATCGGCCAGCCCGATGGTCTGTTCGACTTCTCCGAATTCTGCTCGCTGATCGGGTTCGAGGACGTCTGGGCGTTCGAGCGCAAATGGGGCAAGGCCGGCTGATGGCGTCGCGTCGCATCGCTGCCGCCGTTCTATCCCGGAGCGGCGACAACCCTGCGCCTTATGCGCAGACCCGGCCGCTCGAGGTGAAAATGCTCGAACTGGCCGATCCGCGCCCCGGCGAAGTGCTGGTCCGGATCGACGCGGCGGGCCTCTGCCATTCGGATCTTTCGGTGATCAATGGCGATCGGCCCCGCCCGATGCCGATGGCGCTGGGGCACGAAGCCGCCGCGACGGTGCTTGCGCTCGGCGACGAAGGCGATGGCAGCCTGTCGGTCGGCGACCGCGTGGTGCTGGTCTTTCTCCCGTCCTGCGGCCACTGCGTCGCCTGCGCCTCCGGCCAGGGCTATCTTTGCGCCAATGCGGCTGCGGCCAATGGCAAGGGCGAACTCATACGCGGTGGGACGCGCCTTTCCTATGTCGAGCACCAGCATTGCACGCACGTGCATCATCACCTCGGCGTCTCGGCCTTCGCGACCCAGGCCGTCGTGGACCGCCGCTCGCTGGTCCGGATCGACAAGGATATCCCACCAGAGATCGCCGCGCTGTTCGGCTGCGCCGTCCTGACCGGCGTCGGCGCGGTAATGAACACGGCGCAGGTGCGACCCGGCGAGAGCGTGCTGATCTACGGCCTCGGCGGCGTGGGCCTCGCCGCGCTGGTCGGCGCGCTGGCCTCGGGCGCACAGCCGGTGGTTGCGGTCGACCCGTCCCCGGAGAAGCGCGCCCTCGCGCTCGAACTCGGCGCCGCAGCCGCCGTCGCGCCCGGCGAGGATGACGCGCTGTTCGGCAGCGATGTCGTCATCGAAACCGTCGGCAAGGCCGCCGTTCTTGCTCAGGCGTATAGAGCAGCACGGCGCGGCGGACGGATCGTGACGGTCGGCCTACCGAACCCGTCGGAAAAGCTGGAGATCAATGCGCTGTCGCTTGTCGCCGAAGGCAAGACGCTGATGGGCAGCTATATGGGCTCTTCGATTCCCTCGCGCGACATCCCGCGCTACATTGCCTTGTGGCGCTCGGGTCGTCTCCCGGTGGAGAAATTGCTCACCTCGGTCGGCCCGCTCGAAGAGATCAACGAACTGATGGACAAACTCGCCGAGGGCAAGGCGGTACGACAGGTCATCGTGCCGGGCTGGTGATTGGCGGGCCCGCTGATGTGTTCCGATCTGCGGAGACATTTATCCGGCAGGCGAATAATTTGTTGAACAAATCGGTCATATGACATTCTCTTGGCACTCTTGCGACATCTGGGTGCCAAGGGGAGTCGTTCACATGGAAAAAGGCGTTCCTATCCGATCGATCACACGGTCCATTGCCGCTCTCAAGGCGATCAATCGCCACGGTTCGCTCTCCATGATGGAGATCGCGAAGTCCGCCGAAGTCCCCTACCCCACCGCCTGCCGGATCGTTCAGACGCTCCTCTACGAAGGCCTGATCGAGCAGGAACCCTCGCGCAAGCGCTACCGCCCGACCGCCCTCGTGCAGACGCTGGCCACCGGCTTCCAGCATGACGACGAGTTGGTCCGCATCGCCCGCCCGCATATCGTGGGCCTGACAGCGCGCGTTGGCTGGCCGGTCTCGATCGCGATCCGCGTCGGGCGTGAGATGATGCTGCGCGACAGCACCCACGCCAATTCCTCGCTGACCTTCGAACATTATTATCCGGGCTTCACCCTGCCGATCCTCGACAGCGCCTCGGGCAAAGTGTCGATGGCCTTCGCCGATCCGGAAGAGCGCGAGATGATCCTGCGCTTCATGCGCGTCTCACAGGACATCAACCTCAACTATCTGGCCACCGCCGAAGTCAGCCTGGACGTGGAGCGGATCCGCGCCGATGGCTATGCGGTGCAGGGCCGCAACCATTTCAACCTGACGCCGGGCAAGACCTCATCGATCGCGGTACCGATCTTCCGCAACGGCCATTTCGAAGCGGCGATGACGATGGTGTTCTTCGTCGCGGCGATGAAGCTGTCGGCCGCGCTCGAAGCCTATCTCGACGATCTGAAGGCGACGGCGGCCGCGATCAGCTACGACCTGTCCAACGCCCCGATGGGCAGCGCCTGATCAGCGCTGTTTCTTCGCGATCGTCGCGGTGAAATCGGGATCCTTGTTCGCGACCCAGTCGACGAACTTGCGGACGGCGGGATTGTCCAGCAGCTGCTGGACATCCATGCCCGCGCGCTGAAGCTCCGAATTGGTGAAGTTCACCGTCAGCGTCTGCTGACAGATGCCGTGCATCGGCACGACATCGCGCCCGCCCCGGCTCTTCGGGATCGGGTGGTGCCAGATGATCGTGCTGCCGGTGGGGCGACCGCACAGCCAGCAGTGAACCACGGGCTTCGGTGCCTCGTCGGCAGCGGGCTCGTCATCATAGTCGTAGCGGGAGCGTTTGCGGGCCATGCGTCATGCCTTACAGCATGGCGCCGCCAACGCAATCAGAGGCGCGCCGTCACCGCCTTGGTTTCGAGATAGGCGTCGAGACCCTCCTGCCCGAACTCGCGCCCCCAACCCGACTGGCCATAACCGCCAAACGGAATGTTGGTACCGACAGCGCCATGGCAGTTGATCGACACCTGCCCGGCGCGGATGCGCCGAACGAGACGGTGGGCGGTCGACAGATCGCGCGTCCACACGCTGCCCGACAGACCATAGGGCGTATCGTTGGCAAGCGCGGCGATGGCGTCGAGGTCGTCGCTTTCGAACCTCTGGACCGCCATCACCGGGCCGAAGATCTCCTCGCGCATCAGCGGCATGGCGTTGTCGCAGCCGGTGAAGATCGTCGGCTCGATGAAGTTGCCGGGCCGGTCGAGCCTATTGCCGCCGGCAACCAGCGTGAGCCCGTCGGATCTGGCGCGGTCGATGTAGCCCATGACCTTGGCGCTGTGGGCATCCGAGATCATCGGTCCCTGCAGCGTGGCCGGATCGAGCCCGTGGCCGAGTTTCATCTGGCCGGCAAAGGCTGCGACGCCCTCCATCAGCGCGTCATGGATCGCGGCATGCGCGAACACGCGCGTGCCCGCCATGCAGTTCTGGCCCTGCAGGAAGAAGGTCGCCATGGCGACGCCAGGAATGGCGAGCGACAGATCCGCATCGGGCATGACCACGACCGGGCTCTTTCCGCCCAGCTCCAGGCTGACCTTCTTGAGGTTGCCGAGGGCGGCCTGGATGATCCGCCTGCCGGTTGCGCTCGATCCGGTGAACGATATCTTGTCGATGCCGGGATGCTCAGCCAGCGCCTGTCCTGCCTGCGCACCAACGCCATTGACGATGTTGACGACGCCCGCCGGGATGCCGGCGTCGAGGATCATCCGGCCCAGCGCGAGCGCCGAGAGCGGGGTTTCCTCCGACGGCTTCACCACCACCGTGCACCCGGCGGCCAGTGCCGGGGCGAGCTTCAGGATCGCGGTCGAAAGCGGCACGTTCCACGGCACGATCTGCCCGGCGACGCCCACCGGTTCGCGCAGCGTGTAGGTCAGCGCCTCGGTCTCCGACGCGATGTGGCGCGGCGGGGCGGTCGTCGTGCCCTCGATCCGCATGATCGCGCCGGCATAATAGTCGATCATCTCGACGCAGTTGGCCGTGGTCAGCCCGGCGATGAAGCGCGGCATGCCATTGTCGATGATGTCGAGTTCGGTCAGCAGCGTCGCATGGCTGTCCATCACCCGCGCGAGGCGATGCATCAGCGCCGTCCGTTCGGCGACCGTCATACTGCCCCAGGGCCCCTCGAATGCAGCGCGGGCCGCCTTGACCGCCCGGTCGACCTCATCCGCCCCGCCGATGTGGAAGCGCGTGAGGACCAGACCCGTCGCCGGGTCGCGCGTCTCCATCTCGCCCGAACCGTCGACCCATTCACCGTCGATCAGCAGGCGGTGCGTTTCGTCGAGGAAGGTCGCGGTCTGCGCAGAGATCGCGTGTCCTTCGAATGCCGTCGGCGCCACGCTCATATCTCCACCGTCCGCGGATCATAGGTAAACAGGCCGAGCGACTCCTCGTCCTTCATTTCGCCCAGGCCGAACAGATCGGTGTCCTGCCCCTGCATGCGATCGGCATTGGCGTTCGATTCCTGCTGGATGAAGGTCGCACGCTCGTATCGGGCCTGCTCGTAGCGAGTCAGGCCTTCGGCGGCGCTGTCGGATGCCGCAAGCGCGCGCGCCAGCACCACGGCATCCTCGATCCCGCTGGCCGCACCATGACCCAGGAACGGCGTCATCGCATGGGCAGCATCGCCGATGAGCGTGACATTGCCGTCGAGCACCCAGCTGGGCATCGGCTTGCGGGCGTTGATCGCCCATTTGAACAGGGGCTGCGCATAGGCAGCCTTGAGCAGCCGCTGAGCGTCGGCGCACCAGTGACCGAAGATGGACTGCAGTTCGGCCGGGTCGGCAGGCGTCATCCAGCCTTCCTCGTTCCAGCCGTCCTGGCGGGCGAAGAACACGAAGTTCATCACCTTGCTGCCGCGCACATTATAGCGATTCATCATCGCGCCGGGGCCGATGATGACACCCGGAAAGTCCGATAGATCCTGAATATCGGGGGTAACGGGCACCAGGCAGCGCCAGGCCACATGACCGGTGAAATGCGGGCTGTCGTTGCCGAAGCGCTGGCGGATGACGCTCTTCACGCCATCGGCGCCGACCAGCACATCCGCGCCGAAAGTCCGGCCATCGGCCAGCGTCACGGTCGTTCCTTCGCTCGACACGACCGCAGCGCCTGCGATCATCGTCACGCCCGCCCGCTCCGCTGCGCGGGTCATCACCCCGTGCAGGTCGGCGCGGTGCACCGTGATATAAGGTGCGCCATATTTTGCGCGCTGGGTCGACCGATCCATCGCGACGAGCGTCCGGCCGTCCTGCCAATGCTGAATGCGCTGACGGGTCGGCTCGACAGCGACCGCAGCGGCCTCCTCGCAGATGCCGATAAAGTCGAGGCCCTTCATCGCATTGGGTGTCAGCGTCAGCCCAGCGCCGATCTCGCCGAACTGTGGCGCGGATTCGAGCAGGGTGACCTCGAACCCTTGTTGCGCCAGCGCAGCCGAGGCGGTCATGCCGGCGACGCCGCCGCCAACGACCAGGATGGTACGGGGCTTGCTCACTTGGCGCCGCCGTCGAGCTGGCCGGGGATATGGCTCTCATGATTGGCGAGATACCATTTAGCGATTTCCTCGCGGGTGGCCCACCACACACCGGGCAGCGACTTGGCATGTTCGATGAACTCGCGCAGCGCGCGGATGCGATGGGCGCGCCCCGATACGTGCGGATGGAGCCCGAGGTTCATGATCCGGCCGGTCTTCGCGCCCTCGGCATGGAGCACGTTCAGTTCCTCGATCAGCGCATCGCGATATTCGTCGGTCGTGTAATTCTTGCGCGTGATGAAGGTGAAGTCGTTGATCTCGTTCGAATAGGGCACCGACACGATCGGTCCGTGCGGGGTCCGCAGCAGATAGGGCTGATCGTCGTTCATGATGTCGCAGTAAAAGGTGCAGCCATATTCGGCGAGGATATCCGCCGTCTGCAGCGTGCCGCGCAGCGACGAGGACAGCCAGCCCTTCGACTTGCGTCCGGTGAACTTTTCGAACTGGTCGAGGCTGCGCAGGATGATGTCGCGCTCCTTGGCCGGCTCATGCGCGAAGCTCGACAGCAGTTCGCCCTGCTCCCAATTGTGGGTCAGCAACTCCCAACCGCGTTCGAGCACGGCATCGGTCATCGCCTTGCGCCGTTCGAAGGTGACCGCGTTGGTCGTGCAGCTGGCCTTGACGCCGAGTTCGTCGAACAGGTCGATCAGCCGCCACAGGCCGACGCGCTGGCCATATTCGCGCCAGGTGAAGTTGGGGAAATCGGGGGTGTTTCCGGGCAGCACGTCCGGGAGGATCGCGGGACCGCCGGCATAATAGGGCTTGTCGGTGTCCTTGGTCAGATCCCAGGTTTCGAGATTGAAGGTGAGGATCAGCGCGACGCGGGCGCCGTTCGGCCAGATCAGCGGCTTGCGCTGCGGCAGCGGGACATAATCATATTCCATCGAACACTCACCTTCCGATATCTTGCCGTCTCAGACGGCCGACAGTCGCCCGAACGGATCAGGCGGTCAAAACCTCCAGCGCGACACGCTCGGCGGACTCCAGCGCACCTTCGAGACCGCGCGCCGCCGTCGCGGTATGCTCGCCGCAGAAATGCATACGTCCCGCCGGGCGGATCATCTCGTCCACCCAGCTGACCTGGCCGGGACCGAAATAGGACACGTCACCGCCGTTGAAGCGCTCGCCCGCCCAGCTGAAATAGCTGTGCGCAGCGACCTTGCCCTTGGCGGCGGGACGCAATTTCTCGAGCTGGCCAACGACCATGGCCTTGGCCAAATCAGGTCCCATGCGGTCCCAGTAGAGGGCGAGATTGCCGCGCGCCTGGACGATGAAGCCGGTGATTTCCTCGGGCGTCGCGCCGTAGCGCTGCGGCATCACATTGCCGAGCAATCCGTCGGTCCACATGCCGGGCGCGAGCTTGTCCTCTTCCCAGAAGGGCGCGTTCGCCGTGACGAACACCATCGAAATCGGCTGATAGCCCAGCTGGGCGACAGCGCGAGCCGGCACGCCCTCCAGCGCCGGCATCAGCTTGACGTTGCGGAGCGCCGAGAAGGGCAAGGAGCAGATCAGACGGGGGGCACTGAAGGTGGAGCCGTCAGCGCAGTGAACGCTGACGCCGGCGCCATCCTGATCGATCGCCACCACCTCGCGCCCGAGCAGCACGTCGCCCTTGAGCAACTTCGCCATGCCGGTGGCGAGGTGGATATTGCCGCCCTTGACCGAGAGCGAGCCCGTCCCTGCCCCCATCTGGGCTTTGATGAAGCCGTCATTATATTCCATCATGAGCGACGAAACGCCCCAGGCATCGATGCCATAATAGGGGGCCAGATCGTGGCAGAGATGGATCGCGGCGTCGGACAGCCCCTGCGCCTTCAGATAATCGTGCAGCGAGATGTCGAGCGCGGCGTTGGCCGGGTCGTGCCAGCTCGTCCAGTCGCTGAGCCGGTTATTGTCGGAGACGATCTTGCCGACGAGTTCGCCGGGCATCAGCGCCTTGAATTTTTCCGGGAAAGGATTGCCCGGAAAACCAGCCCATTCGGCGCGGGTCATCGGCTTGCCGTTGATCCAAAGCAGCGGCGGCGCGCCATAGCGATAGCGGGCGCCGACTTCGTGCAACTCCACGCCGGCCCGGCCGGCCGCATCGATGCCCCGGCCATAGCCCTCGGCCATCGAGTTGAAGCCCATTTCGGGGTATCCAGGCTGATCGAGCAGGGTCCAGATACGCCCGCCGACGCGCTCGCGCGCCTCGATGACGGTGACGGTCTTGCCTTCCTGCTCGAGCATCCAGGCCGCCTGCAGACCGGAAACGCCCGCCCCCAGCACGATGACGTCGCTTTGCCCCGGCTTCCGCCGGTCCGGCCCGGTCGGCATCGGCGCCTTGCGCTTGCTCGCGCCCAGCAAGGGCGCGCCTGCCGTAAGAGCGGCAAGGCCAAGCCCGCCGAGGGAGAATGTGCGCCGGTCGATCATCATCTGCCTTGCCTAACCCTCGGACTGCACCCGGATCACGGGCTTGCTGATAGCACCAATCGCCACAGCCGGCGCTCGACTGTCGATCCATGGGGCATGGCTCACCACCAGTCGGATAGAGATGCATGGCTTTCGGAAAATGCGCCATTGGCAGATAGCTGAGGGACGAGCCTGATGTTTGACGCCTGCGCCGGAGAAGCCATGAAACCGTTGCACGTGCTGTTCTGTGGGGCCGCCATCGCGCTGTCGGTTCCGTTCGCGCCCGCCCCGGCACAGATCGCCGCCACCGCCCCAGATTCGCCGCAGACACCGCGCCTGACGGTCGCGCAACTGCGCCAGCGATATGGCGATGCGCAGAGCCGCTACATGACCATCAAGGGCATGGAGGTCCATTACAAGGATGAGGGCCCCCGCAGGGCGCCGGTCCTGCTGATGATCCACGGCTCGCAGAGCAGCCTGCGTACCTGGGATCGGATCACGACCCTTCTCAAGCCGCGCTACCGGATCATCCGCTTCGACATCCCCGGCTATGGCCTGTCCTCGCCCGCGACCGAGGAGGCTGCAAAGACCGTCCGTCCGGTCGAGGTGACAGAAGGGCTGCTCGAAGGACTGGGCGTGAAGCGCGTAGCCGCAGCGATCGGCGTGTCGAGCGGCGGGACGATGGCGATGTATCTGGCGGCCAAGCGGCCTGAGATGGTCGAGCGGCTGATCCTGTCCAACACCCCGTCCGATCCCGTCGACACGAGCCACATGGTCCAGACCCCGGCCTTCCTCGCCGCACAGGAGCGCGTCAGGAAGACGGGCTATCAGGACCTCGACTTCTGGAACCAGTATCTGTCCTTCTTCTCGGGCGACCCGGCACGGATCAGCGCCAAGACGCGCGCCGAATATTGGGACTTCAACCGCCGCGCGCCCGAACCCTATCCGATCGCGATGGTCGCGCGGATCGGTGACGGCAAGCAGGCCGCGATCGAGATGGCGAAGATCAAGGCGCCGACCTTCCTCGTCTGGGGCAGCGGCGACCCGCTACTGCCCGAGTCCGCCGTCAACGCCATCACCCGCTATTTGTCGAACGCCACCATATCGAAGGTGCTGATGCCCGACGTCGGCCACTATCCCCCGCTCGAAGTCCCCGTCCGCTTCGCGCGCTGGATCGAGACCTATGTCGAGGCGGGCGTGCCGCTCGCAGGAAACAGGGCACCATGACCGCCAGGACGCTCTACGAGAAGCTGTGGGACTCGCATGTCGTCGCCGATCTGGGCGATGGTGAAGCCCTGCTCTACATCGACCGCCACATCGTCCATGAGGTGTCAAGCCCGCAATCCTTCGTCGCGCTGCGCGGCAAAGGACGCAGGCTGCGCCGTCCGGAAACCCACCTCGCCGTGGCGGACCACGCCATACCGACCAGCCAGCGCGGCACCATCGACGATCCGCTGGCCGCCTCGCAGATCGCCGAACTCGAAGCCAATGTGCGCGAGTTCGGCGTGCCCTATGCGGCCGTGAATGGGCCGGAACAGGGCATCGTCCACGTCATCGGGCCGGAAACGGGCTTCACCCTGCCCGGCACGACCATCGTCTGCGGCGACAGCCACACCACCACCCATGGCGCCTTCGGTGCGCTCGCCTTCGGGATCGGCGCGAGCGAGCAATCGACGGTAATGGTCGCGCAGGCGCTGCGCCAGACCCGCGCCAGGACGATGAAGGTCGAACTGGTCGGCGAACGGCATCCGCTGGTGTTCGCCAAGGATATCGCGCTCGCTTTGATAGCACGGATCGGCGCCAATGGCGCGGTCGGTCATGCGGTCGAATATGTCGGGCCCGCCATTGCTGCCATGTCGATGGCGGAGCGGATGACCTTGTGCAACATGACGATCGAAGCGGGCAGCCGCATCGGCCTGGTCGCGCCCGATGAGACGACCTATGCCTTCGTCAACGGGCGTCGGCTTGCCCCGAAAGGCGAGGCATTCGCGCGGGCCTGCGCCTATTGGGACGGCCTGCGGAGTGACCCCGGCGCCCGCTATGATCGTGTCGTGACGCTCGACCTTGCCGAGATCGCGCCGCAGGTCAGCTGGGGCACCAGCCCGAACCAGACCCTGCCGATCGATGCCGCCCTTCCCGACCCCGCCCGGATCGATGATCCCTCCGAGCGCCGCGAGGCGGAGAAGGCGCTGGCCTATATGGGCCTTGCACCGGGTGCGCGGCTGTTAGGGACCCCGGTCAGCCATGTCTTCATCGGATCCTGCACCAATGGCCGGATCGAGGATCTCCGCGCCGCCGCCGCCATCGCGATGGGCCGCAAGGTCGCGTCCGGCATAAAGGCGATCGTCGTTCCCGGCAGCATGGCCACCCGTGCAGCCGCCGAACGCGAAGGCCTCGATCGCATCCTGATCGACGCGGGCTTCGAGTGGCGCTTCGCAGGCTGCTCGATGTGCGTCGCCATGAACGACGACCGGCTCGCGCCAGGCGACCGGTGCGCGTCCACGAGCAATCGCAATTTCGAGGGCCGTCAAGGCGCCGGCGGCCGCACGCATCTGATGAGCCCGGCGATGGCCGCCGCCGCCGCGATCGCCGGTCATATCGCCGACGCGAGGGATTATCTGGCATGACCCCTTTCACCACCGTCACCGGTCATGCCGCTGCGATGCCGGAAGAGAATATCGACACCGACATCATCTTTCCCGCGCGCTTCCTGCTGCTCACCGCGCGCGAGGGGCTGGGGAAGCACGCCTTCCACGATCGCCGCTACCGGCCGGACGGCAGCGAGATCGAAGACTATGTCCTCAACACGGCACCTTTCCGCGATCCTCCGGTGATCGTCGCAGGCGCGAATTTCGGCTCGGGGTCTAGCCGCGAGCAGGCGGTCTGGGCGCTCCATGGCCTGGGGGTAAGAGCCGTGATCGCGCCGGCGCTGGGCGAGATCTTCCACAACAACTGCCTGCGCAACGGCATCGTTCCGGTGATTCTGCCGTCCGAAACCGCGTCCGGCCTTCTGGCATCCGCTGCGTCGGGTGAGCAATTCACAGTCGACCTGGAAGCGCAGACCGTAACGGTCGGCAGTGCCGAGCCTGTGACCTTCTCGATCGCCCCGGAACGACGCCTCGCCCTGCTCAACGGATGGGACGAGACCGATCTCGTCCTTGCCCGCTTCGCCGGGGACATCGACCGGTTCGAGGCAGGTCAACGCGCCGTCCAGCCCTGGCTCTATCCCGAGGACAGCACCCTGTGAGCGAGACCGAAGACCTGCTGGCCAACTACAAGAAGGCCTATGATCGGCGCGTCGGGTTCGGCGCCCGGCCCGCGCTGATCCTGATCGACTTCTGCATGGGCTATTTCGATCCTGCCTGCGAACTTTACGCGGGCGTCGAGGAAACGATTGCTTCCGCCTTGCGGGTACGCGCCGCCGCAAAGGCCGCAGGCGTGCCGGTGATCCTGACCAATGTCGTCTATCACCCGCAGGCGATCGACGGCGGGCGCTTCTTCGAAAAGGCCGCCCCGCTGCGCAATTTCGTCAAGGGGAACCCGATGGGCGCCTGGGGCCCCGGCCTCGAGCCGTTCGAGGACGAACTGGTCGTGTCGAAGCAATATCCGAGCGCCTTTTTCGGCACGTCGCTGGCATCGACGCTGACTGCGATGGGTGTAGACTCTGTGCTGCTCACCGGTCTGACGACCTCGGGCTGCGTCCGCGCCTCCTGCGTCGATGCGATGAGCCATGGCTTCCGAACCGCCGTGATTGCCGACGCCTGTGGCGATCGCCATGCCGCGCCGCATGAGGCCAATCTGTTCGACATGAACGCCAAATATGCCGACGTCGTCGGTGAGGATGAAGCGATCGCGTTCATCCGGGGGCTCGCGACCTGATGCGGCTGGCCGGACGGGTTGCGGTCGTCACCGGCGCAGGCCTGGGCATCGGCAAGGCGACCGCGCTTCGTCTCGCCGAGGAAGGCGCGCGGGTCGTGCTGGCCGAACGGAATGAGGAACGGTTGGCGGAGGTGGCTGCCCTGCTGCTGAACGCTGGCCACCCGTCGCTGGCGGTGCCGTGCGATGTGACCGACGAGCAGAGCGTCGCGGGACTGGCCGAGGCTGCCGCTGCGATCGGTCCGGTGTCGATCCTCGTGAACAATGTCGGCGGCGGCCGCAGCGGCCGGGTTACCGATCTGTCGGTTGCCGACTGGGACCATACGATGATCCTCTCGCTGCGATCGATGTTCCTGTGCACGCGGGCGTTCGTGCCCGGAATGCGCGAGCGGGGCTATGGCCGGATCGTCTGCCTGTCGTCGGGAGCGCGCAACGGCACCGTCTGGAATGCCTTCCATGTCGGGGCGAGCGCCTATTCGACGGCGAAGGCAGGCGTCACGGGCTTCGTCCGCGCGCTCGCGATCGAACTGGCGGACGACGGCATCACCATCAACGCAGTCGCCCCCGGACCGATCGATACCGAACTGGCGGGACCTTATCTGAAGAAGATGCACGAGGACGGTCTCGAATATTCGCCGATCCGCATGACTCCTCTCCACCGTCTGGGCACGGCACGCGAAGTCGCGGACGCGGTGCTGTTCCTGTCGTCCGACGAGGCAAGCTACATCACCGGTACCACGCTCGACGTAACCGGTGGCCGCTGATCTCGGCCGCCGGCCAGGCCCCCGTTTGCCATACAGTTCCGACAGGCGGACAGAGCCGCATTATCGCAGTCGCCTGAACGCAAATGTCGTCATTCTATAACAAACAAGAGCAGCAGTTTAAGCGCCGTTCAGAGGGATTCAGCCAGATGACTGCCGACCTGACTCGTCGTTCCCTAATGTCTGCCCTGCCACTGGCGGCCGGCCTTGCCGCGGTCCCGGCAATAGCGGGAGCAGCCGGCCCAAAGGGCGCGCGCGCGGCATCGCTGCTCATCTCGGACGCCGAAGCCATGGCTCGTCTCGAAGACCCGGCCATCCGCGCCCGCGTTCGGGCCCGTGTCGCCGGATCATGCGAGCAGGAAACGGTAAACATCTTCTACCGGCTCAACATCTATGGGTTCACGGGCGAGGGCAATCTCGAGCCCTTCTTCACGCTCAACCATCTGAGCGTGAACGAGTGGACGCCTTTGCCGGGCAATCGCTACCAGGCCAAGACCTTCGAATGTGGCGTCTATTGCGCGTTCGACACCGATGATGTGCTCGAAGAATGGAAGAACCCGATCACGGGGGAAGTTCGCAAGCCGTTCCAGTTTCTGGGCGGACCTTTCACGGTAACCCACGGCCCCGATGGCATGGTCGCGATGGGTGCCGAACTGACCCCGAAACCGATGCGTATGGAGGCCTTTGGCGGTACGTTGTTCGTCGGCGCAATGGCGGACATGGCGCGACCTAACCCGATCAGCCCCGAGAAATATCCGAAATTCTCGTCCGGCCCGATCGCTTATTGGGACACGATCTCGACTATTGGCGCCGCTGTCGCTCAGGCATTCGACGACAATGTGAGCTCGGCCGACGCCTTCCACCATTTTCAGAATCTTGGCTCCTGGCACCCGTGGCTCGGCATGGGATCGCGGCCAGGCCGCACCCATGGTCGCGCCGCTGGCGTGAAGGTGCGGTCACTGGACGACATTCCTGCCAAGGCATTGAAAGGCCTGCAGGATCACACTCCGGAGATTTTCGACCGGAAGAGCTGGACCAAGCTGCGCTTCGACACGCTCGACTATATGGCTACCAACCCACAGTAATTATTGCCTTTTCATAATCACATCAACCGCTCGCGAGTAGCGGGCCAAACCGCTCGTCCGGAGCGGATCGAGAGCGCGCAAAGCGCCGTAGCAGGGACGAACCCGGGCGCGATGCCGTCGCCCGGCAAACAACAAAGGGGAAATATCATGAACGATGCTATCCTGAAGCGTTCTTTCGCTTCGGTTTCGGCGGTTTCGATGATGGTGGCGCTCGGCGTTGCCATGCCGGCCCATGCCGAAGGCGCCGCAGAAACGGAGTCCGCGACTGCAGCCGGCGAAATCGTGGTCACGGCGCGCAAGCGCGAGGAAACTTTGCTGCAGACGCCGGTCACGCTTTCGGTGCTGACCAGCGAGGAGCTCGAGAAGCGCGCTGTCGTCTCGGTCGCCGATCTTGCTGCCAACACGCCCGGCTTCACCATCAACAACAATGCGTCGGGCCGTGCCGACCGGTCGTTCCAGCAGATCATCCTGCGCGGTTTTACCCCATCGGGCGTACTCTCCACCACGACCTCGATGTTCATCGACGGCGTGGCCGTGGCATCGCCCTCGATGCTCAACTCCGTCGGCACACCCGAACGGGTCGAAGTGCTGAAGGGCCCGCAGAGCGCCTATTTCGGACGCAACACCTTTGCCGGCGCCATCAATATCGTCAACAAGACCCCCAGCGATCAGTGGGGAGGCGCGATCACCGGGATGCTCGGCACCCGCAAGAACTATCGGCTGCGGGCTGAAGTGGAAGGCCCGATCCTAGGCGATCTGCTTACCTTCCGCCTGACCGGCGATCGCTGGGCCAAGGATGGTTCGTGGAAGAACGCTTATGATGGCGGCACGCTGGGCGACCAGCAGAGCACGAGCGGCACGCTACTGATCGTAGCCAAGCCCACCGAACGCTTGACGATCAAGGCATTCGGTTTCTATGCGGAAGATAAGGATGGCGTCGCCGCCAATACGCGGCTGAACGCGCAGAATGTGACGACCGCGCCCAACTATCTCGACAGCACCGGCACGCTGTTGCTGCGTGGCCAGTCCAACTGCACCCTTACGGGTGATGTCGATGGTCTTCCCGGTGGGGCAACGATCCAGCTTCCCTATTTCTGCGGCGTGACGCCGGGCCTCGTCAACCCGGTTTCGTCGAACACGCTCAAGGACTCGTTCATCGCGAACTTCCTTGCTTCTCCGCGTGGCCGGATCCTCTCTCCCTCACAGGGCACGCAGGATTACGGTCTGTTCCGACAGTCCTACCACCTGCACACCACGCTCGACTACGAACTGTCCGACGCGCTTTCGGTCTCGCTGCTGGCAGGCTATAACAACGAGCATTGGAGCCAGCTGTCCGATCTCGACGGCTATGACACCACCGCCCTTGGCAACCCCTTTGGCGGCCCCAACTCGCGCAGCTATTTCGACTTCCCGTTCCTCGTCGAGCGCGAACAACTCGACCATTCGTTCGAAGGGCGGGTTAACTATGAGTTTGGCCGGATCAGCGGCGTGGTCGGCGCCAGCCTGCTCGATGCCAAGGTGCGTTCGGACCTCGGTGGCGGCAACGGTGCCTTGGGCATCAGCGTGTTCCCGACCGCCAGCGGCTTCGATCGCGCCAAGACCATTGGCGCCTTCTTCGGAACCACATTCGAGGCAACCGACGCACTCTCGCTCAGCATCGAAGGTCGCTATCAGATCGATACGCTCTATGCCTATGTCGGCCCGGCTGGGCTGACGCTGAACAGCAGCATCTATCTCCCGGCTGGAACCTATACCGCGGACTCGTTGCTGACGAAGCGCACCTATAAGAACTTTCTCCCGCGTGCGATCGTCAACTATCAGATCAATCCCGATCTGATGGTCTATGCATCGGCGGCCAAGGGCGTGAATCCGGGATCGTTCAGCACCGGCATCATCAACCAGTCGGCAACCGTGCAGCAGGCGGCCAAGGCCGCCGGCATCACGCTGTCGGTCGATCCGGAAAAGGTCACCAACTATGAGGTGGGCGTGAAGGGGCGTGCGCTCGGGGGCAAGGCTACCTTCACCCTGGCCGGATATTATGCAAAGTGGCGCGACCAGATCAACCAGATCCTGGTGATCGTTCCCGACCCCACTGTGCTCAATCCGAACAATCAGACCTTCGTCAGCGGTAACGCGAACTCGGGCGCGGTCGATCTCTACGGCATCGAGGGCGACGTTGCCCTGCGCGTGAACGATCTGATCAAGCTGAGCGCCGCAGGCGCCATCAACCTCAGCGACATCAAGCGCTTCTCGGGCCGTGCGGTCAGCCAGTTGACCGGTGTGTTCGACTTTTCCGGCAAGGAACAGCCCCTTGCATCGAAATATTCGGCCACCGCAGCGGTCGAGTTCGGTGGCAACATCCGCGGCGTCGAGGACGGCACCTGGTTTGCCCGCACCGACTGGAACTACAAGTCGGGCGTGTGGTCCAATCAGGCCAACGTCGTGCGCACGCCAGATCGCCACGTGGTGAACTTCCGCACGGGTGTCGGCAAAGGCAAAGTCAGCCTCGAACTGTTCGTGACCAATGTGTTCAACAACAAGAACTACACGAGCATTGCCGACAACTTCACCTTCACTCCGACCTTCGGGCGCACCGCCTATAGTTCGGCGCTGCTGGTCGGTCTGCCCGAACTGCGCACCGCAGGCGTGCAGATGAAAGTCGCCTTCTGAGATCAGGACCATCTCACGAATAGCAAAGACAAGCTGGGTCGGGCGTGCAGACGTCCGGCCCTTTTGTCGTCAAACAGGGAGCTTGACGAATGAAGGTCTTTCTCTTCGCCCTGGCGGTGCTGGGCGCCCCAGTCTCGGTCGGCGCCGCGAGTCCGCAGGCCATCACCGCGACCGGTGCAGTCGTGGGTCTGCTGGAAGGCGATGTCGCGCAGTTTCGCGGCATTCCCTATGCGGCCCCACCGTTGGGCACCAATCGCTGGCGCAGTCCGCAGCCGGCCGCTTCGTGGAGCGGCGCGCGTACGGCGACCGACTTCGCCCATGATTGCATGCAGAACCCCTCTCCCGGCGACGAAGCGCCGCTGCGCACGACACCATCTGAAGACTGCCTGTATCTCAACGTCTGGAAGCCCGCTTCCGCGAAGCCAAACTCTGGCTTGCCTGTACTCGTCTGGATCTATGGCGGCGCCTTCGTAACGGGCGGCACCTCCCCTGCCATTTACGACGGCTCGGCCTTCGCCCGGTCCGGCGTAGTGTTCGTGAGCTTCAACTATCGGCTCGGCCGGTTCGGCTTCTTCTCGCACCCCGCGCTCGCCGCCGAGGCGGGCAAGCCGGTCGGCAATTTCGCGATGGAAGACATGGTCGCGGCGCTGAATTGGGTGCGGCGGAACATCGCCGGCTTCGGGGGCGATCCGGCGCGCGTCACGATCATGGGCGAGAGCGCCGGTGGCACGGCGGTGATCAACCTGATGACGATGCCGTCGGCGCGCGGGTTGTTTCACGGTGCGATCGCCATGTCCGGCGGTGGGCGCTCGCTTCTCCCCACCGCATCGATCGCCCAGGGCGAACAGGTCGGAATAGACTTTGCCGCGCGCCACGGAATTTCCGATAGCGGCGCCAGAGGTCTCGCCGCCCTTCGAGCCCTCCCCTCTGCGACGGTGCAGGGCTCGAACCTGTTTGCCGAGCGCTTCGCGACACCGCCCACCTATGTCGGTGGCTTCGTGGCGGAAGGGGCGGTGCTTGCCGGCCTGAGCGACAAGCTGATGGATGCGGGCAAGATCGCGCCGGTATCGGTGATGATCGGCATGACCAGCGCCGACGCCGGGATCAGTTTCGCACGGGACAAGGACGCCCTGTTCGCCAGCTTCGGCGCGCAGGGCCCGGCCCTCCGCAAGGCCTATGACCCCGATGGCAGCGCCGATTTCCGTGACCTTTCCCGCCACCTTACCGGCGATCACTATATGGGCGAACCGGCGCGCTTCGTAGCGCGCCATGCGCTGGCAGCCGGTCGGAAAGCCTATGTCTATCGCTTCGGCTATGTCGCGGAAAGCAAGCGCGCCGAGTGGAAGGCCGGCGCCCCCCATGCCACCGACATTCCCTATTTCTTCGATACGGTCGCCGCTCGCTATGGAACCGACACGACCGCGCAGGACAGGAAGGCGGCCGCGCTCGCCAACGCCTATGTGGTCAATTTCGTGAAGTCCGGCGATCCCAACGGAAAGGCCCTGCCCCGCTGGCCCGCCTATGACCGCGCGAACGAGGCCCTGCTCCAGCACGATATGAACGGCAACGCCACGGCAAGCTTCGATCCGTTCAAGGAGAAGCTCGACCTGATCGAAGCCTTCGCGACGACGCAGCCTTAGTCCTGCGGCAGGTCTCGGGCGACGCGGAAGCCGAGATGATTATTGCGCGCGCCCGGCGGATCGCCGATCCGCTGGGCGACGCGAACGCTCCAGCCCGACAGGCTCCAGCCACCGCCCCGCACATTGCGCAGCGTGCAGGAGCCGCTCAGCCAGGCCGAGCCGTCGACGGGTGCGCCGACATAATCCTCATGGTGGCAATCGTCGACCCACTGCGCGACATTGGCGGTCATGTCGTGCAAACCGAAGCGGTTCGGCGGATAGGAGCCGACCGGCGTGGTGCGGTCGTGATGATTGCCGTAATTGGCCTTCGACGGGTCGATTTCATTGCCGAACGGATACCAGCTCTCCGTTCCCGCGCGGCCCGCATATTCCCATTCGGCTTCCGACAGCAGGCGATAACGCTGCCCCGTGTGGCGCGACAACCAGGCGACATAGGCCTGGGCATCGGCAAAATTGACGTTGATCACCGGACGGCGGCCGCGTCCCCAGCCTGCATCATCGGGGCGGTAGCCGTTGCATCCGCCATCGGCGAGACAGGCGTCCCACTCGTCGAAGGTCACCGCATAGCGCCCGACCGCATAGCGATAGCCAATCGCAACCTTGTGGCGAGGCTCCTCCATCCGGTCGAACATCGCCAGCACGCCCAGCGTGCGGCGCTCTTCCGCCGTCGATCCCATGACGAAGCTGCCCGGCGGGATCACCACCATCTCCGGACAGTCGCGGCAGTCGGCGAATGCTGCGCCCGCCACCACCGGGGGAAAGCGCGGCGCTGGCGCTGCGACCTTGGGCGGTATGTAGCCATTGGCGGGCGGCGTGGCGGCGGCGAGCGCCGCGAGCAGCAAAAACATCGTCAGGCTCCGATCGGCGGGTCGATCGCACCAGCGCTCGTCGCTCGCGCGGCGGCCTTGACCCGGTCGATGAGGTCGATCAGCCGCGCAGCGTCGTGCCCGGTCGGGCAACGATGTGCCTCGCCCCGGACCGCGGCAGCGAACTCGCGCAGTTGCTGCGTGAAGAAATGGCCGAGCTTGCGGCCACCCATAGCCGTAGGTTCGATCAGCACACCGGGTGGCGGAGATACGAGAATCTCTCCGTTCCACTTCAATATCTCGCCGTCCTCGATCTCGGCTACGCCCTCGGAGAAATGAAGGATCTTGCGGTCGAACACCCGGCGCTGATTGTAGGAGATGTGCACGCTCGCCATGCGACGGCCCGGATAGCCGAGCAGGATCATCGCCTCATCCTCCCCCTGCCAGCCCATCTGCCAGCGCGCGGCCTCGACCTGCACCCCCAGCGGATCGTCGTCGCCCATGACGAGTTGGACGAAATCGAGCGAGTGCGGCGCGAACAGAGACAGGATCAGCCCCTGTTCAGCAGTGCGTTCGGCCCACCAGGGCGCTTGCGGACCGTCCCAGAATACGCAGGAAGAGACCTCCACCGCGCGCAGAGCGCCCCAGTGCGGCATGGTGTCGACCAGCGTCGCGACGGCCGCATTATGGCGATAGGTGTGTCCGGCAGCCAGCACCAGCCCGCGCCGCTCGGCTTCCTCTGCCAGCGCGCGTGCCTCCGCACCGCTTTCCGCAAGCGGCTTTTCCACGAGCACATGCTTGCCGGCGCGGAGCGCGGCGAGGCTTTGCAGTCCATGCAGCGCGTTGGGACTCGCGATCAGCACCGCATCGACCGCCGGCAGGGCAAGCGCTTCTGCCAGATCGGTGAACGGCTTGGCGGCGAAGGGGGCTCCTGCCCGTTCGGCGGCGGCCCTGTCGCTGTCGACCGTCGCGACCAGGCGCAGCGCGTCCCCAGCGCCGTCCAGCGCAGCCAGATGGGCACCCGATATGCGACCGCAGCCGATCAGCAGCAGGCCAAGGGGTTCAGGCATGGGCGAGCGTTTCCCCGGTCGAGGCGGGCTTTTCGTGGACGAAGCGCCAGATGATGAAGGCGGCGATCAGCTTGGTGACGCCGGGTACGACCGAATAGGCCATGATCGTCCCAGCTATGGCCTCTGCCGACTGAGCGACGCCCGCCCGTGCGGCGGTGGCGTCGAAGCCCCAGGCCGACAGCAGCGCGCCGACCACCAGCGTACCGCCAAAGGCTATCCCGGCCTTCTCGATCACCGACCAGATTGCCGAATAGGTCCCGGCGCGATTCTCGCCATGCTCGTCGCGGGCATGGGCAATGCAGTCCGACAGCAGCGAGAGAACGATGGTCCCCCAACCTGCATTGCACGCCGCCATTACGGCCGCCAGGCCCCATGCCACCGGCATCGGCACATCGGCCATCTGTCCCCATAGCAGAGTGACAAGGCCGTGGCCGCTGGCCGCGATGACATAGGTCCGCTTCTTCCCGATCCGGCGCGCAACCATCACCCATAAAGGAGAGCCCGCCATGACGGCGACAGCCATGATTGCCGACATCACGCCGATGTCGTGCAGCGGCTCGGGGCGCGCCATCGCATATTTCACGAAGAAGGGAAAACCGGCGTAGGAAATGCCCGCCCCCACCGTCATGACCACGGCAGACAGGCACAATATGGCGAACCGCCGGTCGGCAAAGGCCCGGGGCAGATCCTTGAGTGCAAAGACCCTGGCGGTCGAGGCAGGCTGGCGGATGCGCCCGGCGAAGCGCCATGCCACGAGCAGGCAGCTCATCGAGATCAGCCCGAGCACCACCATCGTGATCAGATGCGCGCGCCGGTCCATGCCGAGCGAATTGACGAGCATCGGCGCGAAGGACGAGGACAGCAGAACGCCAAGCCCGGTGAAGCCGTGCTTCCATCCCATCAACTCGGTGCGTTCGACCGGATCGGACGACATCTCCGCGAACTGCGCCAGATAGGGGACCGAAAAGGTCGAATAGACCGCCATATAGGCGCTGAAGGTAACGAATACCCAGGCCACCTGGATCGTCGTGGCCGCTTCTGGAACCGCGAAGGGGCCGAGCATCGCGAACGGCGCGGCCAATGCTCCGATCAGCAACCAGCGGCGACGCGGCATGCGCGCAGCCATGCGGTCCGAGGTAACGCCGATCGACAGATCGAAGATCACGCCGAAGAAAACCTTGGGGACGAAGATCGCGGCCCCCGCAATGGCGGGAGCGATACCCATCACATTGGTAAGATAAAAAAGCAGGAGGAGCGATGGTGCATCGCGGAACAACTGTCCCGCAACCTGTCCAAGCGCAAATCCCGCCTTGGTGGGCTTCGTCAGGCCGGACGCGCCATGTGCTTGATCCGTAAACGACATTCGGAGAAACTCCCCATCTGGCAGAGCGGTTGCGGATCGCGTTCCCGCCAGACCTTGCCTTGGATGGAGGCACGTTGCCGCGCATTGTCCGCCACCGGACGGCGGATAGCGGAATCTCCGATTGGCGGATATTCACTAGTCTGTGCGTTGTGAATGGAGGCGATCGGACGGAGCCTCGACATCCGAAAGCAGGACCGAAGAGATGCCGGCTTCTTCATAGCTGCACGGCCCGTAAACTGCTTCGCAATTCGAAACAACCGGGTTTTCCGGTGGCTATTCTTGCGGCTTCGAAATCGCTCGATGCCGAATAGGGGGAAGAACATGAAGCGCTACGTCACCTCAACTTCGCTCAGTATCCTGTCGATCGCCATCGCGAGCACCGCCCTGATCGCACCCCAGTCGCTGTTTGCCGCAGAGGCAGCTGAAGCCGCAGAAGCAGCACCGCAAGCCGCAGAGGAAGACGCCGGCTTCGGCATGATCGTCGTGACGGCACGCAAGCGCGAGGAAAGCCTGCTGGACACGCCGATCGCGATCTCCGCACTGACCAGCAAGGACATCGAGCAGCGCGGTATCACCAGCGTGAACGATGTCGTGCTCAACACGCCGGGCATCAACGTGTCCAACACCAATTCCGGCCGTAACGACCGCTCCTTCCAGCAGATCTCGCTGCGCGGCATGACGCCCTCGACCACCACGTCGACCTTGACCGCGAGCTTTATCGACGGGGTTCCGGTTGCATCGAGCACCGCGCTCAACGCCGTGATCGATCCGGCCCGTATCGAACTGCTCAAGGGGCCGCAGAACGCCTATTTCGGGCGCAACGCTTTCGCCGGTGCCATCAATGTCGTGACCAAGACGCCAGGCGATGTGTTCGGCGGTTCGATAACGGCCATGGGCGGTACCCGCAGCAATTACGACGTCTCGGCCGCACTCGAAGGCCCGATCGTCGATGATCTGCTCAGCTTCCGGATCACCGGACGCACCTTCTCCAAGGATGGCTCCTACAAGAATGCCGTGAACCCCAATCAGACCCTCGGCGACCAGAAGACCCGCACCGGAACGCTGCAGCTCGAGCTGACTCCCTCGGACTCGCTCAAGATCAAGGCGATGGGCATGTATTCGGAGGATGATGACGGTCCTTCGGCCCAGGGCATGCTGTCGGCTTACGAAATCCGCGCGAACAACGGGAGCGTCAACATTCCCGCCCGCAGCGGCAACAGCAATGGCACGGTCATCGTCCCCGGCTTGGCCAACTGCACGCTCAACGGTACCAACCCGTTCATTTGCGGCGCTCTTCCGTCGCTGCCCGCCGGCTTCAGCCCCGCGCAGAACACCACCGAAGACGCTCTTCTCGCTCGCATCCTGTCCAATCCGACGCAGCGCGTCACCAACCCCAAAAAGGGTACGCGGGGCTATGGCCTGGTCCGCGAATATTATCACCTTCACCTGAACGTCGACTATGAGCTCGGCGATACCGGCGTCACGCTGTCGTCGCTGACCGGCTATAACAACGAACTTTATTCGCAGATGGCGGACCTCGACAATTATGACAGCTCGCTGCTGAGGAACCCGCTCGCAAACGCAACCAATGGCCTGCGCACCTTCTGGACGTTCCCCTTCCTCGTCGAGCGCAAGAACAAGGACTTCTCGCAGGAAGTTCGCGCATCCTATGACAAGGGTGGCGCACTCAAGGCGATGCTCGGTGCCAGCTATCTCGACACCAAGTCGCGTGGCGCGCTGCTCAGCGTGTTCAACGAAGAGCAGTTCGGCGCTGCGCGTGCGACCAACACCTTGACCCCTCCTGGCCGGGCAGAGACCTGGGGCGTGTTCGGCAGCGTCAGCTACGACGTCACCGAGGCGCTCAACATCAGCGCTGAAGGTCGCTGGCAGCGCGACAAGGTCTATGCCTATGCGGGCGGTCGGTCGCTGACGATCGGCGCGGCAGCGGCCAGCAAATTCGGCCTGCCGGCCGGAACTTTCGCTCCGCTCACCTCCTTCTTCAACAAGTCGTTCGACAACTTCATGCCGCGCGTCATCGTCAACTACGACGTGACCCCCGACATGATGGTCTATGCGTCCTGGTCGAAGGCCGCCAACGTCACGCTGAGTTCGTTCAACACCTCCTTCCTGTCGGGCACGGCAGGTGAGTTCGCGGCGGCCGAAAGCATCGGGCTTGGGGTTATCGTTCGCCCTGAAAAGCTCACCAACTATGAGCTGGGCCTTAAGGGCAAGTTCCTCGATGGGCGTCTCTACGTAACGGCGGCGGCCTATCTCGCAGACTGGTCCGACCAGCACAATAACCGCTCGGTCATCTTCCTTGATACGACAGTCCCGAATGCGCTGCCCTCGATCGTCAGCGGCGTTGCCAATACCGGCAAGACGCGCGTCAGCGGCTTCGAACTGGACATCAACGCTGAGCCGGTCGACGGTCTCACGATCAATGCGTCGGGTGCGATCAACAAGAGCTCGATCCGCTCCTTCGCCGACCCGTCGATCACCCGGCTTACCGGGGTTACCGGTGATGGCTTCCGGGGCAACCAACTCCCCCTCACGTCGAAATATTCCGCGAATATCGGTGCGCAGTACAGCGGCAAGATTGCGGAAGACATGGGCTGGTTCGTACGTTCCGACCTGTCCTACAAGTCGCGTCAGTTCGTCGATGCGGCCAACATCACCTGGATCAAGAGCCGCGTGCAGGTGAACAGCCGCATCGGCTTCAACAAGGGCAAGTTCGGTCTCGAAGCTTTCGTGACCAACCTGTTCAACAACAAGGACTATACCGCCGTCGCCCAGAACAACATTCTGGAACCAAGCTTCGCCCTTGCAGGCGCCGCCTTCGGCTATCTCAACGTCGGTCTGCCCGAACTGCGCACCGTCGGCATCCGCGGCAGCTACAAGTTCTGACCATAGCGGCCGGTCCGGTCGAGATTGGGGGGCGGTACCGAGAGGTGCCGCCCCTTTTCTTGTGAATCAAACCGCCCGCACTGCCCGAACAGCGGACAGAATCGCGAAGGGATGCAGTGGATCGGCGGGACCGGGCATCCTCCCGCCCGGCTCATGACGCAGACCTTCGCCTCGATCCCGCCCAATCCGCGCTTCATCCGGCGCGGCTATACCGCGTGCCGCTTCGGCCACATGCATTACCGGACCGCAGGACCGGACGACGTGAAGATCGCCTCGGCCATGCCGGCGCTCGTCATGCTGCACCAGAACCCCTCCTCGAGCTTCGAGTATGAACCGCTGATCGCACAGCTTGCCACCGACCGCCGGGTCTATGCCTTCGACACGCCAGGTCATGGCATGTCGGATGCTCCGCCCACGGCTCCTGGCATGGCGGGCTATGCTGCGGCCTTCTCCGATGCGCTGGATGGTCTCGGGCTGGATCAGGTGGATCTTTACGGGTTCCACACCGGCACGCTGCTGGCGGCGGAACTCGCCATCCTGCGACCCGAACGGGTGCGCAGGGCGGTGATGACCGGCATTCCGATGTACGATGCGCCGAGCCGCGCGAAGAAGCTGGCCGAAGCCGAGGGGTTCCCGCCCCCGGACGAGGAGGGGAAGGTCATACTCGACCTGCTCCAGCGCCTGTGGACCTATGTCGTCGCCTCGCGCGACGACCGGGTGCCGCTGGCCAAGGCTGTACTGAACTTCGCGGACAAGGCCGCCGTGCTCGATCGCTTCACCTGGGCCTATAAGGGCGTCTGGGGGTGGGACTTTACCCGCCTCCAGCATGTCTCATGCCCCGTCCTCGTCCTGCAACCCGCCGAGGATCTGCGCGCTGTCTCGCTCGAGGCGGCCCGGCTCCTTCCCGATGCGGTCGTGCGGGAATTGCCCGATCTCGACCGCGACATATTCGATATCGCGCCGGAGATACTGGCCCATGAAATTCGCTCTTTCCTCAACTGACCTCCACCTTCCGCAGGCGCAGGTCTCGCACTCGGTCCTTCACCCGGACTGGATCGCCCACCAGGTCCGCATCCGCTATCCGATGGCGGGCGATGTCACCGCTTTCCTGCTCTACCGGGGGATGAACGACGTCTATCTGGTTCAGGACGCACAAGCGAAATATGCGCTGCGGGTCTGGCGCAAGACTTATCGCGAACCCGACGACGTTGCCTATGAGCTGGGCTTTCTCGATTATCTGCGCGTGCACGGCTTCCCGGCATCGGTAGCCGTGCCGCAACGCGACGGTGCGCTCTACTTCAAGGCCGACACGCCCGAAGGGGTGCGCGCGGTGGCGATGTATGACTGGGCGCCCGGCGTGAAGTTCGGCGAACGCCTGTCGACCGACACGGCCCATCGCATCGGTGAGGCTTTCGCGCACATGCATCTGGCCGGCTATGCCTGGGCGGGGGCCCACCATGTCTTCACGACCAAGACGGCAAAAGACTACAATATCTGCATGCCGGCGCTGATCGATTTCGTCTACGATCGGCCCGACGACCCGCACGACTATCCGGTGATCGCCGCCAATCTCGACCGACGCCTCGACGAACTTGCTGCGTCCGGCAAGGTACCCCTCGGCGTCTGCCACCGAGATTTTCACCCGTCGAACGTCCATGTCGCGGACGATGGCGAGATCACCCTCCTCGACTTCGACGCGGCGGGCGAGGACTTCCTGATGCAGGATGTGAAGAATTTCGTCTGGGGCAATCTCTTCTACGGCTTCGACCCGGCCTATGGCGATGCCTTCGAAAATGGCTATCAATCGATCCGCCCGTTCACACCCGAGGAAGTGGCCGCCGGCGAGATTTTCCTGATGGCCAAGGCGCTCCGTCTCGTCGCCGGTATGGCGCACAGCTCGACGGCGGTCGGACGCGGCACGCTGCGCTTCCGCAACCTCGACTGGCTCGGCGACTATATAAAGACGCGCGCCCGCGCCGCGGGCCTGCTGTGAGCAGCGACAGCGAAAGCCGCTGGCCATCCCCCGCGCAAGCGTGGGCTATGGTCGCCCTCCTCTTCCTGGCCGGGATATTCTCGGTCATCGATCGGGGGGTTCTGGCGATCGTCGTCGATCCGGTGCGCCAGGATATCGGCATCGGCGACGAACGCATCGCCCTGCTCCAGGGGCTCGCTTTCGGGCTCTTCTATGCGCTGATGGGCATGCCGATGGGGCTGCTCGCCGACCGGACATCGCGCAAGCGACTCGTGGCTGCCGGGATCGCACTGTGGAGCGTCGCGACCATCGGCAGCGGCCTTGCGCAGGGCTTCGGTTCGCTCTTTGCCGCCCGGCTGATGGTCGGCCTCGGCGAGGCGGCGCTCGGCCCCTGCGCGATCTCGCTGATCGCCGACCTGTTCCCGGCCGACCGGCGAGGCCGACCGATCAGCCTGTACATGATGGGTCAGGGTCTCGCGAATGGCCTCGCGATCACGCTGACCGGGCTCGTGCTCACCCATGCGGCCCAGGGCGCCTTTGCAGGTATCCCCCTGCTCGAAGCGCTCGCGCCTTGGCGTATCGCCTTCGTCCTGTTCGGGGCTGGCGGGATCGGCGTGGCAGCCGCGATCGCGCTGCTGACCCAGGAGCCCGAACGCAAGGGCGCGGCCATACCCGCCTCGGCCAAGGGCGTAGCCGGCGCTGCCGAACTGCGCTGGTTGTGGGCCAATCGCGGCGTCACCCTGCCGCTCTATCTCGGCTTCGCCATCTGCTTCACCGCCGCCTATGGCGCCGGCGCCTGGACGCCCAGTCTGCTGCTTCGCGGCTATGGAGTGAGCCCCGCCTTTCTCGGTGCCTGGCTCGGACCCTTCGCCATGGCGTTTTCGGCCACGGGTCCACTGCTCGGGGGCTGGCTGCTCGATCGCGCGATGCAGCAGGGGCGCGATGGCGCGCGCTTCGCGATCCTCCGACTGGCGCCGCTCTGTGCGATCCCATCGGGCTTGGCGGTGCTTGCCGGCGACCCTCGCCTCGCTGCCATATTGATCGCCTCGTCCAATGCCGTCTTTGCCTGCGTGGGCACGGTGATGTTCGCCACGCTGCAGACGCTGGTTCCGTCCAACATGCGCGGCAGCGCGATCTCGCTCACCCTCGTGCTCAACACGCTATTGGGCGCGACGCTGGGGCCTTTGCTCGTGGCAACGCTGACCGAACGTGTCTTCGGCGACCCGACCAAGGTCGGCTGGTCGATCGCGATGGTGGTGCTTCCCTGCGTGGTCGGCGCCAGCCTGCTCTATGCGCTGGCGGCAAGGAACATGAAGCTGCGAGCTCAGTCCTGAGGCCTGTTAGGCTTTCGCGTCCCATAGGGGCTGCAGCAGAGCCGCCGGGTTCTTCAACACCTCGGGCCGCCGCGCTGCAGTCGCTTCGACGAAGGCCGGCGGCAGCGAGTCCGGGTTCGCATTCTGACGACCGATGCCGGTGGCGGTCAGGTGCCCCGGGCGATCGCCCATCCCCATCCACGGCCGCCAGGAACAGACATTGGTGAAGCTCACCTCGCTGGTCACGCGGGTCGCGCCGGGCCGCGTCAGGTCGTGACGCTTGGCGTGGAAGGTGTTGCTTTCGGAATAACGGAACGGCCTGGCAGCGCCGGGAAAGGTCATTGCGGTGCGCGAACGCTCGGTCACCCAGACATCGTCGCCGCGCACGTCGAACGGCAATATGTCGTGCTCCATCGACAGGCCGGGGATCTCGCGCGCGATGTGGAAGGACAGATCGCGTCCGAAGCGGATTTTCGATGGCGGCAGTCCGCCGGTCGGCACCTTGCAGTCCTGCCCGGTATAGGGGTTGCGCCACATATCGAGCGCCTTGCCGGTGACCGGATCGGTGAACCAGGCCAGCTCGAAATTGACCGCCTCATAGCCATCCGCAACCTGCCGGTAGCGCGAATAGACAGCCGAGACGACCGCGAACAGCGGGTCCATACGGTCGTCGATCACGCCATAATAGCGTGCGGACACCCAGCTCGTGACGAGCCCTTCGTCGAGCGCGCCGCGCATCATGATGAAGGTGTGCAGCCGCCCGTCGGCGCTTTCGACATCAAGAGCGCTATCGGACTTGGGCCGAGCCGCGCCTGCTGGTGCCGCGAGGGCCAGCATCGCGGCCGACGCGGTCACCCCCGTCAACAGGTTGCGACGATCGATCATATCGGCTCCTCCACGCAAGCAATTGCGGATGTCAGGCTGTTCCCGCCACTCCACAGCAGCCAGCTTCGCCGCCGGATTATCCGACGCGCGGACAGGCGGCAAAGCCGGATCGCGGCGAGACCGCCAGGTCATAGGCTGTAAAGGTACACGGCTCAGCCCGGAGGAACGATGAAAAGCCTGCTAAAGCTCGTCGGACTGCTCTTCATCGCCGCCGCCCTTCTGCTCGGTTCGATGCGCGCGGGCTGGTGGAACCCGTCCTATGATAAGGTCCGCAGCGCGCAGGCGACGGCGCCGTCGACCTTCGAGACAGTCGGCACGGCAACCCTGCACATGCGCGACGAAGGCCCGCGCGACGGGCCGGTCGTCATCATGCTGCACAGCTCGATGACGAACTTGCGCGAGTGGGATGGCTGGGCCGACGCGCTGAAGGACAGATATCGCGTCATCCGCTTCGACTGGCCACCTTATGGCCTTTCGATCGAAACCGCCCCGTCGACCGGCATGCCCGGGGTGGTGGCGCTGCTCGAAAAAGTCGTCGCGGCCAAGGGGCTCAAACGCTTCGCCATGGTCGGCACCTCGAGCGGGGCGACGATTTCGACGCTCTATGCCGCCCGCCACCCCGATCAGGTCACTGCGCTGGCGCTGTCCGCCCTCCCCCTGGAGGCCCCGCCCCCGACCGATTTCAGCCGCCTGATGTGGGCGATGATCTGGACGCACGAAAACATCGTCCCGAACTATTATCCGCGCGCTTATTATCGCCAGTCGCTCTCGGAGCTCTATGGGCGGCCCGAGCGGCTGACCGATGCGACGGTCGACTGGTATTACCAGACCAACACCATCCCCGGCGGTTTCGCGCGGGTGAAGGAATATTGGGAAGCCAACAAGAAAGCCGTCTGGGCCAAGGGCGCGGCAGACGACGCGGCGCAGGTCACCGCGCCGATCCTGCTGCAATGGGGAGACCGCGATCCGGTGCTGCCCAAGGCGCTGGCGAGCAAGGCGGTGTCGCAGTTCGAGCAGGCGAAGGTCGATGTGATCCACTATCCCGATGTCGGTCATTATCCGATGCTCGAACTGCCTAGCGAAACCGCCAAGGATCTGCGGACCTGGCTCGACAGGACCGTGAAATGAAGGTGACCCCGGACATCTATGGTCTGTGGGCGCTGCACGGGACGACCCTGGCACCCGATGGCTCGACGCTCTACGAATGGGACGCCGATATGGAGATCTTTCGTCGCGACGGTTCGCCCGCCGTCATCATCTCGACCAAGGGTGGCGCCAGTGGCGGTCGCAACTCGCGCTCGCTGAGCTTCGCCGAGAAGTTCGAGCGCCAGGCCGACGGCAATTGGCGGTTGCGTTATGGCTATGAAGCCGATCCCGAGCATGAAGCGACCGCATCACACGAATTTTTCGGCCTCTCCCAGCTGACTTTCTCCACCGAGCTGAGCCGTGCGGAGGGCTCCTCGTGCAATTACAACGGACGCTATGTGATCATGCGGCTGCAGGCGGAGCGACTGTGATGCGGCGATTGTTGACGGCAGTGGTGGCGTTCGGCGCGCTGACCGGCCAGGCTCCCGTGGTAGAGCCCTCTGCCCCTCCGCCGGCCAGCCCGAGCGAAAGCGAATTGCGGGCGCGCTATGCGGTGCCCGCGTCCCGCTTTGCCGAGATCGACGGAGAGACGGTCCATTATGCGATCGAGGGGCATGGCCCGGCGATCCTGCTGCTCCATGGCTCCTTCGCCAGCCTGCGTCAGTGGGATTTGTGGGCCGAGCGCCTGCGTCGGCGGTACACCGTCATTCGCTACGATCAGTCGCCCATGGGCCTGTCCGGCCCCCATCCCAGTGCGGACTATTCGCTCGAGCATCGCTATCGCGTGATCGATGCACTCGCCGGCATGGCGGGGGCCAAGCGCTTTCTCATCGTCGGGACGTCGAGCGCTGGCGTGCCTGCAGCGGCCTATGCCGCCGCGCGTCCGGAGCGCGTGACAGGCGTCATCCTCAACAATATCGCCGTCGGACCGGTCAGGTTCGACATGGCAAGCATGCCACAGACGCTCAAGGACGCGCTTGCCGACGACGCCCGGCATCCGGGATGGCATATGCCCGAATATTGGCGGCAGATCTTGCTGTACAACGTGACCGACAAGACGGTCGTGACGCCCGCGCTGGCCGAGGAATGGACGCTGCTCAACAACCGGGTCCTGCAGGTCCCCGGCGCCGCCATGGCAGCAGCAAAGTCCACCCCGACGAGCCGGACACCCGACGATCTGCCGAGGATCACCGCCCCCACGCTGTTGCTGTGGTCGGCCGACGACCATGAGACCCGTCTGGATCGCGAAGGAACCAAGGCGCTGGAGCTCGTCGCCGCGAAGGACAAGCAACTTGTGGTGGTCGAACGCTGCGGTCACATGATGCCGCTCGACTGCCCGGCCCGCGCGCTCGACAAGGCGATGCCCTTCATCAAGCGCGTAGCGCGCGACTGATGCGTCAGGGCTTCCTGTAACCCGAAACCTCGGGCGGCATGTCGCGCGCATATTTGCCGAAGGTATCGACCACGCCGGCATCCGGGCCATCGGTCGGTTCGCCGAGCAGATCGGGCCGGTCTCTTTCGACGCGATCGAGCACCGCGCGCGGGATGTCGGCATGGGTGCCGGTGATCTTGTAGGAGTGCATGCGGCCGATCAGCACGCCGTCCACGCCGGATTGGCCCATCTTCATCCACGGCCACCACGGCCCCTGCCGCATGAAGCCGCCCTGATAACGGGCCGACAGGACCGATCGGTCGTCGATCTCCGCGCGCGGGGTGTAGAGGACGAAATGCTCGGACGGATTGACCACCCGGCCCGACGAAGCCTTTGGCCAGCCCTCGGGCGTGACCGGGTTTACATATTCATGGGCATAGTCCCAACCCAGCAGATATTGGTCGCCGATGACCTGCCAGGGTAGCCGGAAAGGCTCGGCATCGCTGCCGCCCTGCGCATCATTGTTGACGGTCTTGCTGCCGTTGACCTCATAGACCTTGCGCGTGAGGCCCAGCGTTCCGCGGAATTTGTCGTTGAGGAAGGGCCAGGTCTGCACCTGCTCGCCGGTCCAGGGATTATCCCAGACGTCGATGATCGCGCCGCTCGCAAGGTCGGTGAAATAGCCGCATTCCTTGCCCATCACCTTCACGCTGCCATCGGGCAGGATCAGGTTGCGGATATTGGCGAAGCCCTGAAAACCGAACAGCGGTTTGGCGCGCTTGCCCTTCACGACGGCATATTGGACGCCCTGATAGGCGCTGATGACAGGCTTGGGGCCGATCGTTCCCCACATCTTGGCGAAACCGTACAGGTTCTCGCGGGGATCCTTGATGTCGAGCGGCCGTGTCGGTCCGCTGCCGCCGGCCGCAACGGCCGGAGCGCCGAGCAGGGCAGCCCCTGCTCCCGCCCCGATCCCACCGAGCAGGCTGCGGCGCGTCACGACTGCGGTCATCGTATCGATCAGCATGTCAGGCCACCAGTTCCAGATCGTGATGCGCGACCGCGGCGCGGAGCGAAGGGATCAGGTCGCGGCCGATCGCGATCACATCCTCGACCGGATCGAAACCGCGCAGGATGAAGGCCGAGACCCCAGCCTTGTAATAATCCATCAGCGCATCGGTCAGCTGCTCGGGCGTGCCGACCAGCGCACCCGAATTGCTCTGCCCGCCGCGCAGCTGGTTGATGCCGTTCCAGAAGCATTTTTCGAGACGGTCGCCGCGTGCCGCAAGCGCCTCGGTCCGGCGGAAGCCATCGGCCTTGGCCGCCGGCGCGTTGACGGCCAGCTTGCCCATATTGGCCGCGACCGCGTCACGGATCGCATCGGCGCGCCCCCAGGCCGCCTCTTCGCTATCGGCGATGACGATGCGGATCGACATCAGAAAGCGCGGATCGCGGCCATGGCGCGCAGCCTCGGCCCGAACCTTCGCCACCACCTCGGTCATGCCCTCGACGGTGTCCGACAACGTCGCGAAGCAGTCGCTACATTCCCCGGCGACGGCGAGCGCGGCGGGGCTCATGCCCCCGAAATAGACGGGGATCTGCGGGTTGGTCGGCTTGACCACGGCAAAGCCGTTGGTGAAGCGGAACCAGTCCCCGTCATGGCTGAACGGTGCCTGCTCGGTCCACATCCGCCGGAGCAGGCCGATATATTCGCGCGCGCGGTCGTAGCGCTCGACCTTGCTCAGATAGTCGCCGTCGGCCTGCGTTTCCTCGTCGCTCGCGGCGGTGATGATGTGGACCCCGACCCGGCCGGGCATGAGCCGGTCGAGCGTGGCCAGCATCCGTGCCGCCATGGTCGGCGGGATGAAGCCGGGCCGGTGCGCCAGCATGACGCCCAGGCGCTTGGTCTGAGCCGCCACATAGCCGGCAATGGTGAAATTGTCGGGCATCGACGCCGCATTGGCGACCAACACCTTGTCATAGCCCCATTCGTCATGGAGCCGCGCCATCCGCGCTATGCCTTCGGGATCGAAAGTCTCGAACGGCAGCGGATGGGTCTCGCTCGAAATATTGTGGTTGAGCAGCCCGTTAATCTCTACCGGCATGTCACTTCACCGCGGAGCAGGCATACCAGGAGCCGAGCAGCGTCCGTCCGTTCGGATCGCCCTCGGTGAAGAAGTCCGACCGCTCGGGCTTCAGGAAGAAGGTGCCCTTGCGATAGCCGGCGGCGACCGCTTCCCGCTCGAACCCCGCCTTCTCGGCGACCTGGACCCAGTCGGTCCGCGCCAGCGAGGTCATGAAGGGCTCGTTGTTGTAATGGCTTTCGAAGTCGCAGCGCATCTGGTCCCACAGCGACAGATGCTCGTGCCGGGGCGGTACGTCGACATGGCACATGACTCCGCCCGGCCGGAGCAGGCGGAAGCATTCCTTCATGATCGCGCGCATGCCCTTGGCCGAGGTCTCGTGCATCAGGGCGGACGAGGTGACGAGATCGAAATAGCCGTCCTCGAAGTCGGTCGCTTCGGCATTCTGCTGGCTGAAATGGATCGCGACGCCCATCGCCTCGGCGCGGGCATGGCCATAGCGCAGCATCGGCGCGCCGACGTCGATCGCATGGATTTCGGCGTCCGGAAAGGCCTGGGCGATGGCGACGGTCGAATGGCCGACCGAGCAGCCGAGATCGAGGATTCGGCGGGGCTTCAGATCCGGATAGAAATCATGGACATGGCTCGCCAGCGTGTGGCCACGCCCGTCATTCTTCCACCCGCCGTTGAGGTTGCGCAAATAGGTCGAGGCGAAGCGATCATAGAGCGCACCCGCCCGGAAATCCTTGTCGGCCGTGTCGACCGTATAGCTGCCCGGCATGCGATGATGGTCGATCGCGGCAATGTAGCGCGGGATTTCGAGATCTGGATTCAGCCTCAAGCTGCCTTTGGGCGATGCGACCTGGGCCTCGACCTTCGCGGCCAGTTCGTCGAACTGCCGGTCGATCGCGCCGTCAAGCACCTGCCAGATACGATCCTGATAGAAGAGCGACAGGGTCAGCCAGAGCTGGTGAAACGGATGCGCTTCGAGCGCCTGGCGCACCTGCGCACTGGATTTGGGCGGCGCGCCGGTCCTTGCCGTGATCTGCGGCACGATCACCTCGTCGAGCAGGCGGCGATCGAGCGGATCGAGGTTGCGGTTGGTCCACATGCGCATGGCGAGGAAATGATCCTCCATCGCCTGCTCGTCATGGGTGGCCTGCGGCATGACCGCGTGGCCGAAATGCTGATGGTTCATCTCGGACATGAATATTTCCTCCGGAGATCAGTCGGCGGCGACGCGGGCGACTTCGCCCTCATAAGCTTGGTGTTCGGCCAGCGCCTCGGGCAGCAGCCGGTCGCGCGCCACGCCGAGCACCCGATCGTAGATCGCCTGGCGATAGCCGCCGCGATGCGCACGCACCTCGGCGTCGGGCGAGAAAGCGTCGATGTCGGCCGGACCGTGCAGCCCGGCAGCCTTCAACAGCCGCTCATTGGCGTCGAGCCGGTCCTTGAGAACCACAACTTCGCCGAGGAGAGCGAGCACCATGCCTGCGAGGGCGTCGGTCGTCTGGTCGCCGAGGACTACAGGCTGGCTGCCCTTGGGAAAGACCTTGCGGTCGAGATTGATGCGATCGGCCATCATTCTACTCCGGAATATCGAAACGGAAGACGTGGCCTGTGCGCGCCACGATGTCCTTCTTGTCGAGGTCGGGCCCATGCGCCTCCTCGGTCACCGCGTCCTTGCCCTTCAGGTCATAGCCGGTCTGGCTCGACAGGATCACGACGAGGTCGGTCCCGTCTTGTACCGCAAAGGGGAACTCGTGCCACGTGCCGAGATGCAGCGCGAAGCCCGCACTGCCATCGAACAAAAAGGCGCGGACCTGGTCCAGTTCGGGCAGATCGCCTTCCGATGGCGGCGCCATCACCGCGACGAAAGGCTTGCCGCCCAGCGGCATGAACACCTGGGTGTGCTGGAAATGCCGCTCCATATAGCGAACCTCGCCGGGGCGACGGTCCATCTGCGCCACGGTGATCTCGACGGGATGCTCGCTGGTGAAGCGCGCCGGATAGCTCATCTTCACAGCCCCCTTGTAGAAATCGACCGATATGGGCGTGACGCCGGGCACCCGGCCCACAATCTGACCGAAGGGCGCTAGCGCCTCGGGCGTCGCTGCCTCGATGGTCAGAGCGATAATCTCGGGTGCCGTCGTCATCATGATTCCCGTCGAACCGATGCGACATGATGCGCCTGCGGTCCGGTGTCTCAGCCAGCCAACCATATCTGTCCGCAGACCGGATAGAATACCCCACCGGTTCCGCTCCGCCGGGTCGCATGGCATGAGATATCCAAAGGCTAGACACGGGGCGCATGGCAATGACCGACCTTATCCACTCTCTCCGGCAGGCGCTGGGCGCCGACGCGGTGGAGACCGGCGAAGACCGGCTGCGCTATTTCGCCAATGACGTCTATCGCACCGGCGGCCTGCCGCTCGCAGCGGTACGCCCGCAAAGTGTCGATGATCTTCAAGCGCTTGCACGGCTTTGCTCGAAGGCAGGGGTCGCGATGATCCCGCGCGGTGGCGGTGCGTCCTATACCGATGGCTATATCCGTCCCGAGGGCGGCCATGTGCTGATCGACACGGGCGCGCTCGACGCCATATCGATCGACGAGACCAATGCGGTCGTCACCGTCGGCGCCGGCGTGACCTGGGCCAATTTGAAGGCAGCACTCGACGCCAAGGGGTTGCGCACGCCCTTCTGGGGCCCCTTTTCGGGCCTGGCCGCAACCGTCGGCGGGTCGATGAGCCAGAACACGCTGAGCCATGGAAGCACCGCGCACGGCATTTCCGCGCAGTCGGTCATCGGCTTCGACGTGGTGCTCGCCAATGGCGACCTGCTGACGACCAATGCCTGCGACGCGATGCGCCATTATGGCCCCGACCTGACCGGCCTGTTTACCGGTGACTGCGGTGCGTTCGGGGTCAAGGCGCACATCCGCCTGCCCCTGCTGCCGATCCTCGAGCATGCCGAGGCGGTGTCCTTCGCCTTCGACAGCTTCGCCGACTATCATTCCGGTGTTCGCAAGGCACAGCTGGCTCGGCTAGACGACAGCCATTTCGGCCTCGACCTGGCGCTGTCGCAGGGGCAGATCGCCCGACAGGAAGGGATGAGCGCCCGGCTGAAGATCGCGCTGCAGGTCATGCAGAAGGCACCCGACAAGCTGAAGGGCCTGGCAACCCTGATGAAGATGGCGCTGGCGGGAGAGAACCCGATGCGCGCCGGCCAGTAT
Source organism: Rhizorhabdus antheiae (assembly GCF_049889055.1). Classification (NCBI taxonomy): domain Bacteria; kingdom Pseudomonadati; phylum Pseudomonadota; class Alphaproteobacteria; order Sphingomonadales; family Rhizorhabdaceae; genus Rhizorhabdus; species Rhizorhabdus antheiae. Next base: position 599,502 of record NZ_JBLTWO010000002.1, read on the forward strand.
ATGTGCCACTTCATCGTCGAGGGGTTCGACGCGCAGGATGCTGCGCACAAGGCGGTGCAGCTGCGCCGCATCGTCGGCGCTTATGGTCGCGAGATCGCCAATACCGTGCCGACCTTCGTCCGCTCGGTGCCCTTCGCGCCGCTCTTCAACATATTGGGGCCAGGCGGCGAGCGCTGGGTGCCGATCCACGGCGTGCTGGCGCATGACCAGGCGGTCGCCTTCAACGATGCCTTCCACGCTCTGCTGGCGGAGCGCAAGGCGGAGATGGACCGTCTCGGCGTGTGGACCGGCACGATGTTCTCGCCGGTCGGTCCCTCGGGCTTCCTCTACGAGATCGCGCTTTACTGGCCCGATGCCCGCACCGACTATCATCTGGCGACGCTCGGCGCGGACCATATTGCGAGCATCAAGGACTATCCGGCGAATGCCGAGGCGAAAGTCTATGCCGACGAGGTCAAGGAAGCCATCGTCGCCCTGCTCCAGCGCTTCGGTGCCGGGCATTTCCAGATCGGCCGCGCCTACCCCTATCAGTCGCGCCTGTCGGACCGGGCGAAGGGCCTGTTGAGCGCGGTGAAGCGCGAACTCGATCCGCAGGGCCTGATGAACCCCGGCGCGCTGGGCCTCTGAAGCGGGCGCTTCAGTCCGCGGGCGCGCGGTAGCGTCCGAGGGTCGCGATCATCCCGACCACGACCAGCAGCGCTGCCGCAGAGATCGACAGCGCCGCATCATAGCCGCCGAGCGCGTCATAGGCCTTACCGAATAGCATCGGTCCCAGCCCCGCCCCCAGGCAGAAGAGGCCGAGTACGCCACCATAGGTCGCGCCATAATTGCGGAGCGCCGCATAGCGGCCAGTGAAATAGGCAAGCATGTCGACCTCGGCGCCTGCGGCAAGACCGAGCATGAGCGCTGCGATCAACACCGGCCCGCCCCCCAGCAGAAGCAGCGCAGCGATCACCGGCGAAAGCAGGAAAAGCGCGGCGACATAGGGCGCGTGGAAGCGGTCGAACAGATAGCCCACCACGAGCCTGGCGACGAGCACCGCGACGCCGACCGCAGCCGCCATGCGCGCGGCATCGGCCTGGGCCATGCCCCGATCGACCAGCATCGGCACGAGATGGACGATGAGCCCGGCCACGATCAGGCCGAGCAGAAAGGCGATCACGAGCAGCGTTAGCGTCTGCCGGTTCGCCTCGAAGCGCCCGCGGAGCCTTTCACCGGGAGCCGGGCGGTCAGCCGTGCCGACGATCAGGCTCGCCGGAAGTCCGACCAGCAGGGTTGCTCCCGCCATGACCAGCACCGCCGTTCGCCACCCTTCGTCCGCAAAGACCGGGCCGAGCAGCGCCGGTGCGAGCATTGCCGCCGTGCCGGTGCCCATCAGCATCAGGCCCAGCGCCAGTCCACGGGAATGATCGAAGCGCAGCGAGACGATCCGAGCCCAGATGGCCGGGGTCGTTCCCGCCCCGGCCAGCGAGACGAGAAGCCACAGCAGATCCCATTCCACGACCGAATTGCCGACCCGCGACAAGGCGATGAGCGCCACCGGCGTCACCAGAAAACTGGCGATGGCGATCGGTCGGGCACCCCAGCGGTCCGCCAGCCACCCGACCAGCGGTGCGGACAGAAAGATTCCGAATTGCTGGCTGGCCGCAGCGCCCGATACCTCGGCGCGGCTCCAACCGAACTCGGCCTGGAGCGGCTGCACGAACAGGCCCAGCGAATAGAAGCCGATGCCCATGATACCGACGCCGATGGCGAGCGCGGCGGCCAGGATGATCGGCCATCCGGCCGCCAGTTCCCGTCGTCCCTCGGCGGTCAGTCCATGCGCCATCGCGGCCATTCCCTAAGTCTGCAAAAACGGAAAAGGCCTCCGCGCGACCAAAGCGGTCGCGCGGAGGCCCGGTCGGACGGCAAGAGAGGGGACCGTCCGATAATCGATCACGCGGGCGCCTTCACCGGGAAAGGCGCGGGCGGAGCCGGCGGCTTCGGCGGGCTCCACCCCGCAGGGACCGGAGCGGGCTTCTGCTCGCGCGCATAATTTTCGAGGCTCGACAGCGAGGGGCCATAATCCTCGGTTGGGGCATGCAGCCATTTCTCGTCCATCGCCCGGGCAGCGGCAACGAGGTCCGCCGGCAAGTCCTTCTCGCCATTCTCCGCAGTCTGGAAATGGGTGAAGTAGCTGATATGCCCTTCAGCCTGTCCCATGAGCATCCAGGGGAGCCAGGGGGTGATCCGGCTCCACGCGCCGATGTGCGGAATGTGGGTCAGATGGGGATTTTCGACGTCTTCCTTCTTCACCGCATAGATGAAGTGCTCGGACACGCGGTTCATGACACCCGAACTCTCGCGCACCCATTTGTCAGGCTGAAGCGCGTTCGGATATTGCATGTCGATGCCGGTGTGGAGGATCATCGTCCCGTTGGGGCCATATTCCCAATCCTGCAGGAACGGGATCTTCTTCGGTTCACTCTTCTGCAAGCCGCCATAGGAAGGCGCCTCGGGCTGAAACTCGCTGATCGTGAAGTTGAACGGATCATTGGCGATCGGCACCACCTTCACCCGTTCATTGGTGTAGGGATTGTCCCATTCCTTCATGATCTCGCCGGTTTCGAGGTTCCGGTAGAACACGACCTCGCGCAGCATGCGCCGATAGGAGCCGTCCTCGAGCTTCTTCACGCGAACGAAGCTGAAGCCTTCGACGCCGAACAGCGGACGGACCTTTTCGTTCGGACGCACGCCGTAAGCCTTGCCCTTGATCCAGCCGCATTTCTCCCTGGTCGGGTCGATGTCGGCATCGATCCGCGCATAGGTATCGCGGGTCCATTTCGGATCCTTGAAGTCGATCTTCGTGATGAAGTCGATCTTTGGCTTGCCGGCGGGCTTAGCGCCCTTGGTCGCCGCAGCTTCGGCGGTTCCGGGCAACGCCACCATGCCGGCCATCAGGGCTGCCAGGCCCAGGCTCTCGCGGCGGGAAAAATTCTGATCGTCCATCTGCGCCCATTCCTCGGGGTTGGGGGGAATTTCTATGGTCAAAGTTGCGCGATATCAAATCCTCCGCAGCGTCCGGCCTTATGCTATCCGCCACGCGGACAGCCATTCGAGCCAAGCCTTGCCGCAAGCCATCAAGAAGCGCCATGTTCCGGCCGCGCAAAGGATCCAGACGGAGTCGCCTCCATGCTCAATACATTTCAGCAGGCGGATCATCCGATCCTGCCCAAGGCCACCGCAGACGAAGCGGCGCGGCAGGAGTTCGCGAAGAGCTTCAAGGGCTTCATTCAGTCGACCCTGCTGCCCGGCCTGACCCCGGTCTATCAGACGCGCGTCGCCAAAAAGTTCGAGAGGACACATGGCCGCCCGCCCGCCGATCGCCGCGACATTCGCAGCGGCATGGTCGAAGACATCTACTTCCAGCATTATGCGGCCGCCAACCGGATCGCCCAGGAACTGCTATGGGAGTCGGTCAACGGTTCGATCGATCGTCAGCTGCCCGAGCTCATCGCCAAGGCGCGCGAATTGTCCGCAGCCGCCAAGGCGCAGCTTGTCATCCCGGAAGGTTTCACGCCGCCGCGTTACGTCACAGCGCTCGACATTCACTGCATGCCAGGCGGCTATTGCAGCGAGGTCTGCGAGGACGATGTGTCGGTCGGTGCACTCTACGACCGGGGCGTCTATCTCTACTCGATGGGCTATACCGGCCCGAACAACGACGACATGGGCCGCTCGGTGGTGAACTATCTCAAGCGCCACATGCCCGAGTTCAAGCCGCGCCGGATCCTCGACATGGGGTGCACGGTGGGACACTCCACCCTGCCCTACAAGGAGTTGTTTCCCGAGGCCGAGGTGTGGGGCATCGATGTCGGCGGTCCTTGCGTGCGCTATGCCCATGCCCGTGCGGCCGGCATGGGGCTGGAGGTCAACTATGCGCAGATGAGCGCGGAGGAGACGAGCTTCCCCGACGACCATTTCGACCTCGTCGTCAGCCACATCCTGCTCCACGAAACGTCGGGCAAGGCCATGCCCAGGATCTTTGCCGAGGCGCACCGCCTGCTCGCGCCCGGCGGACTGATGATCCATGCGGATCTTCCGCCCTTCGACCTGATGGACCCGTTCACCCAGTTCATCCTCGATAACGAGACCTGGTACAATAACGAGCCTTTCTGGGGCGCAATGCGCGACATGGACCAGTTCGCTCTGGCCGAGAAGGCCGGCTTCGACCGCGCCGACGTCCGCTTCGACACCGCACCGATGGCGGTGATGGAGTTCGCCGCCGCCGCCGAAGGCTATAGCCAGGAAGCGAGCGAGGCCGTGGCCGAGCGCGAGTTCACCGCCGGCGAATTCGCGCCCGGTGGTGGCTGGGAGGTGCTGATCGCCCGCAAACCCCTCGAAAAGAAGATGGCGGCATGACCGGAGCCCATGACATGACCCAGGAACGCCCCCACGTGATCCGCCACGCCCGTGGCAAGCGCCCTGACTTCTACGACACTCCCGGTCTCGATCATGCGATGGCTATGATCATGACGCTCGCCAACGAACTGTCGGTTCTGCGCGATCGGCTCGACAGCGCGGAGCGCGTCGCCAAGGCTTCGGGTCTGGACCTGGCTGCCGGTATCGAAACGCTCGAACTCGATCAGGCTGCGCTGGAGGAGCGCGAGGAGCGCCGCCAGGATTTCCTGCGCCGGCTCTTCTATCTCCAGCTGAAGGACGCCGATGAAGCCGCGCAGGCGCACACCGCCGAGGGCTTCAACCAGACCATTGCCGAGATCGCGCTGCAGGACTGACGGCGGAGAAGCCGATCAAGAAAAGGGCCGCGCCGGAGCATATCCCGGCGCGGCCCTTTTCGTTGGCAGGGCACCCTGCTCTATTTGTGCAGCAGCCGCCTCGGCAGGGCGTCGGTCACGAGCGCATTCAAGCGCTTGACGGCCGCATGGTCGCCGCGACCATGGGCGTCGACGAATAGCGCCGAAATGCGCGCTGCATCGGCGAGCCGCTCGACCTGCTTCGGCCCCGGCAGATCATAGCGGCAGATCGCACCGCCGAAATAATGGTCGACTCCTTCGAGCACGAGCCCGTAGCGATCGCCACCGGGTGCCGCCGCCTCATAAGGTACGAGATGGCCGCGCCAGCCCTCGCTGTCGGTGCCCGTAATGCCGGGAACGATATCCTTGGTGCCCGTCTGGATCAGCGCAGGCATCGCCAGCTTCGCATAGCCGTCCGCCGTGCACAGCACGGGGATCGGCGCGGGCGGGCTGAAGGCGACGACGGCCCGGGCCTTCGGGTCGGACAGCGGCCCGCTAACCCCCTCGGGCGGCACAGCCGCCGCCCCGCCCATGGTCAGCGCGACCAGCCCGCCATAGGAATGTCCAGCTGCAATCCAGGGGCGGTCGCCGACATGCGCGGACAAGGTGCGCATGTCCTCGATCCGCGCCTTCCAGCTGGCAAGACCGGGAAAATCCTTGATCCGGGGATGCTCGGCAGAGTCGACATGGAGCGGCGCCAGAATGTGGAAGCCGGCGTCGAGCCAGGGCGCAAACAGCGCCTCGTAGAAGCGCGGCGACGAAGCGGCGCCGTGGCTGAACAGCAGCAGCGCTTTCGTCCGTCCACGCGGTTTCCATTCGCTGACGCTGATCTCCCGCCCGCCCGGGCCGCTCAGCATGAAGCGACGTTCCGCGACGGGCTTGCCGAAGGCGGCTGCGATTGGTGCGGCGGCGAACAGCGCACCCGCCCCGGCGAGCAGGGCGCGGCGATCGAGCGTGAGGCCGATCATCAGGGGAGCGGCTTCTTGAGATAGGCGATCAGCGCCGCGCGTTCGGTGGGGTTGGGAATGCCGCCGAAGGCCATCGAGGTACCGGGAATCAGCGCCGACGGGCGGGTCAGCCATTTGTCGAGCGTCGCGGCATCCCATCTGATCCCCGCCCCCTTGGCTTTCATCGCCGCCGAATAGCGGAAGCCCGGGGCCGTGCCGGCCTTGCGCCCGACCACGCCCGACAGGTTCGGGCCGATCTTGTTTGGATCGCCCGGCTTGATCGAATGGCAGGCTGCGCATTTCAGGAAGGCCCGCTTGCCTGCGGCGGCATCCTGTGCGTGGGCCGGCACGGACAGCGTAGCGAGAGCGAGAAGAGGAACAGTGAGTTTCAGCATGCGTGTGTCTTCCATGGGTTAGCGGCGCTTATGCGCCTTGAGCCAGCTGCGCGCACGAAGCGTCGCATTGGCGGAAATATCAGCCCAGAACAGGCCGACATCGTGAAAATGCATCGATCCTCCGGGCAATGGCTTGAGCTCCAGTTCCGCCGCCGGCTGAACCAGCAACAGGCCATCGCGACATTCGGCGGCGACTGCCCCGGCTTTGATCGCTCCCATCGCCCCGAAGCCTGGATCGCCGGCGACAGCTCCCCTGGCTTCCGACGCTGGCGAGCGGGGACGACGCCTGTCGAAGGTGACCGGATTCACGCACAGCGGACTTCCCCCGTCCCGGCCGTCATTCTGCGCGGCGAAGGCGGCGGCATAGGCCTTCAGGTTCGGCGTGAGGTCGCTTCCCGCCAGGATCGAGTTCCACTGGACGAAGCAACCCGTCTGCGCCGGTTCCGCGCAGAGCGGTACGCCTGCGAAGCGGGGAGCGAGATCGCCGTCCATAAGGTTGATCCCGATGATGTAGACCGCGACCAGCTGCCGTTGCAGAGCCGTCCCCTTGATCCGCTTTTCGAGCAGCGATGCACTATGCGCCCCGCCCTGGCTATGACCGGCGATGATGAAGGGGCGGCCCTTGTTTTCATGCGCCAGATACCAGTCGAAGGCGCGTTCGACATCCGAATAAGCCAGGGCAAAGGCCGCGTCCCGGCGGGCCGGGTCCATCAGCGCCTTGCTCGTCGCCGCCCGGTAGCGCGGGGCGAAGATGCGGCAACAGGCCGAAAATGCGCTCGCCTGTCGCTGCACGGCGCTTTCTTCGGTCCACTTCAGCACGGCCGGATCGAGCGGATCATGGTTATAGTCGGTCGTCGACCGCGTGGTGGTCGGGTGAATCCAGAAGATGTCGACGCCGCGCATGGCCTTCACCGATGCTGCGCCCTGCGGCAGGCTGGTCACCGTGCTCCAGTAGCGACCCTGCGCATAATCCGGCGCCGGCGGTTCGGCGGCGGAGATCGTCGTCCCCACCACCCCCGCGATCATGGCTGCGATCAGTCCCAGTCTCATGCTTGACCCTCATAGAATATCAGCCGCGCGGCCCAAGGTGTCATCACCCAACCTGCCCGGACGATCATGTTCGATCCCCAGCGAACCTGTCGCGCAGCCCCGATTTCGGCCCCCTTGTTCTCTGCACGAGCGAGCAGCGTCGTCAGGTTGCTGACCGGGAAGCACAAGGACGCAAAGCCGCGCCAATCCGGCCGGTCGCTTCGAAAGTCCAGCGCTTCGCACGGATAGCGGATCAGCTCGACCGAACCCTCCATCTGGCCTCGCGCCTGCGCAATCAGCACCGCGACATCGCACTCCCGCGCCATATCCAAGGGCAAACCCATGACATTCCGCCCACCCTCATGTGTCAGCACCGTATCGACCAGAACCGTCCAATCCAGCACCTCGGTCACAAAGCGTCGACCTGCCTCCATATCGTCGACAGGAATGACCGAATTGAACGGGTTGCTGGCAGGTCCGTCAATATGGTCCCATCCCGTCAGCGGGGGCGAAAGCCGCTCCACCATCGCGAAGCACAGGCCGTCGCCATCATGGGCCAGCGCCTCCAGAACATCGGTTCCGCCCATGGAAAAGCGCGTGACGGGCGCGTGGGCCGCAAAGCCATTGCGGCAGAACCCAGCAAGCAGATCGTCGATCGGTCCGAGCGAACGCAGCGAAATGTCGAAAAAGCCACCAATGTCCCAGGGCCGAGCGCCCATGCGCCGGACCGGCGGCACGGAACCGGGCGACTGTAACAGGCGGATCCGCCCCCGCCCCGCCTGCGGCTGCACGATGACAAGTTCCTGCCAGCCATCGGCGGGCGCAATTGCGTGCAGGTCGAGGAAGCTGGCATCCGGATTGCCGCACGATTCCCGCACATAGCCCAGCACCACGCCGAGCCGGCCCGCCGTGGCCTCGGCGTCGGCCACTATGACGACGACTTCATCATAGCCGTTGTCGAGCGCCGGGTTGCTCACGCAGTGCGCTCGAGGATTTCGATTGCGGCGCGTTCGGCGCTTTCCATCGCCGATTCCATGCCGAAATCGGTGCGTCGCGTATGTTCGCCCGCGAAATGCATGACTTGCCAAGGTTTGATCATGTCGCGGGCGAAGGCGTTGACCTGCCCCGGCGCCAGGCTGAACCCGCAGCCGCGCTGCAGCGGATCGCGCAGCCAGTCCTTCCACGTCGCGACGCGGATCGCGCCCCTGGACGCAGGGCGCAGCCGGGCGAGCTCTCCGATCAGCAAAGCTTCGGCGTCGGCCCGGTCCAGCACCGAGACCGCCTGCGCGGTGCGACCGACGAGGACGAACATGCCGCGATGCGCGCCCTCCCCGCTATGGTTGTCGATCGCCCAGAACATCCCCATCGGACCGTCGCTTGAGATCGAGGGCGGCAGGCCATCCTCCTTCCAGAAGGGTCGTTCGACCGTGACGTAGAGACGCGCGGTGTTGGCATAGGGCATGGTCGTGATCGCCTGACGCGCGATCGGATTGGCGTTGCCGGTGATCTCCACCTCGCGCAGCATCGAGAAAGGGATGGTGCAGATCAGGAAGCGGCCGGAATAGACGCTGCCGTCGCTGCACGTCACCGTGCCGCCCGTATCGGACAGCGCTATACCGACCGCGCGCTTGCCCAGGCGCACCCGGTCGCCCAGCTTCGAGGCCATTGCGAGCGGCAGTGCGCTGCATCCACCGACGATATTGTTGATCGCAGCCAGTCCGCCCACGGATTTGTGGTCGTTGGCCTCGCCGAAGGCGTGGTCGCGCTTGGCACCGCTCTCGGCCGATGGGGTCGCCGCCGCTTCGCTCATGCGCCGTTCGATCCGCCCGCGCACTTCTTCCTGCCACATCCGCAGCACCGAGGTTTCGTCGATGCCGATGCCGGGCGCGGAATAGGCTGCAAGTTCGATCGCCTGCGCGCTGTGCCCCTTGCGGGTCAGAAGCTCGCGCAGCGAGATGTCATATTCGGAGAAACGCGGGTCGAGCCAGTCGTCCAGCTCCTGGAGCGGATTATATTTCGCCGACAGCGCCTGTCCGATCAGGTTCGGCGGGATTTTGCGTTCGTCGCCGACGCACTGATTGAGCGGATTGGCGGCCCAGTTCTTTCCGTCGATCCACTCCCCCGAAAAATGGCTGCCGAAGGTCAGCAGGTCGCGGTCTTCGCTGATCAGCTTCAGGCCGTGCCGCTCGCACGCGTCGAGCACGCGGGCATAGCCGCGCCCGACCTGGCTCGCGCCCACGTCGATCGGGCCGTCGACGGTCTGGACCGTCTGGACACGCCCGCCGACGCGGTTGTTCGCGTCGAGTAGGACGACCTTGAGGCCCTGCTCGACCAGCATTTCGGCCGAGCGCAGCCCCGATAGTCCCGCGCCGACGATGACGACATCGGCCTTCTCGGCGGCAAGCGCCATGCGCGGCACGCCGATGGCGGCGCCGACGGCGACGCCGGAGGAGAGGAATTGGCGACGGTTCAACGTCATTTGCTTTTCATCTCCGTGTCGAGCCACCAGCCGAATTCCTCGATCCAGTGGTCCGCCGTGGTTCCGCGCGCGGCCATGCCGAAACCATGGTTGCCGCGCTCGTAGAGGTGAACTTCGGGTCGATAGCCTGCCGCGAAGAGTTGATCGTAAAATGTCCGGAAGCCGACACCTACGGCCAGATCGTCCTGCGCCATGGCGAGGAACATGGGAGGCAGGCGGCCGGGCGCGGGCGTGGGCTTGGGCTGAAGCCAGGGCTCTTTCGGCGTGCCTTCCGGAAAAGGCAGATTGGCGGGCGGAATGGGCGGATTCACCTTGCCGAAGGGAAAGCCGTAGATCAGCCCGGCAAAGTCCGGGCGTTCCGCCGGATCGGCCGCGAACATGCTCATCCCCGCGACATGGCCACCGGCGGAAAAGCCCATGATGCCGACGCGGTGCGGATCGATCCGCCATTTGACCGCGTTGGCGCGGACGATCTTCAGCGCTTCGATCGCATCCTCGACGCCCGGATTGCCGCCGATGCCGGGCTCGAGCGTTTCCTGCACGCGCTTGCGCATCGCATCGTTGCTCTCGCCGGGCGGCGACTGGATCAGGCGATATTTGAGCACGAAGGCCGCGACGCCGTGCGCCGCCAGCCAGCGGGCCACGCGCGTGCCCTCATGGTGGATGGCGAGCAGGCGAAAGCCGCCGCCCGGCGCGACCACCACCGCCAGGCCGTTGGACTTGCCTGGTTCCGGCAGAAAGGGCTGAAGCGTCGGCACGGTGACGTTCCAGACCGTCTCGCCCTTGTCGCGCACGTCCTCCTGCACCGGAACCTTCGCGAGGCCCGGCCACCCCTTCATCGACGGCACGCCCTTCGGCCAGACGGGCATGGGGGGCAGTTCGCCCTCGGTGGACTGGGCTGCGACAGGCGCAGCACAGAGCAGCGCCAGCGCCAAGAGGGCCTTCCCTATCATTGCACGGTTTCTCCGTTGGTTAGCATTGCCGCTTCGGCGGCGACGAGAGCGACGGGGTCGAGGTCGTAGCGCAGCACCGCCAGGATCGCGGCAAACAGCGCGGCAGCCGGAACAGCCGCCACGCACAGCCTGATCGCCAGGATGGCGCTTTCGCCCTGCACGGCACCGGCTTCGGCCGAGGAGACATAGCCCATGGCTGACAGGAAGCCGCCCATCGCGGCAAGTGCGGCGGCGGACGACAGCTTGTCGAACAATGTGGTGAAGCCGGCAAAAGCGCCCTCGCGCCGCTGCCCGCTCTGGACATAGTCCCAGCGCACGGCATCCGACAGCATTGCATAGGCGCACAGGATCATGCCGCCGCCGGCAAGACCGCTGACGAGCGCGCGGGCGATGATCGCCACCTGTCCCTCGCCCGGTGCGGCCAGGATCCACGACAGATGCGACGCCGCGAACAGCGCCATCGCCGTGATGTAGCAGGGCTTCTTGCCAACGGTGCGCGACAGCCTGACCCATATCGGCATCGATGCCACCAGCGCTACGGTCGAGGCCATGAAATAGGTACCGAGCAGGCCGTCGCCGACCTTCAGCACGTGGCGGCTGAAATAGGCGAGCGCCGCCGATCCGATCGCGGTACCGAACAGCAGCAGGACATGCGCCAGAGCAAGAATGCGAAAAGGCCGGTTCGCCCAGGCCAGACGCGCCTGGCGAGCGAGATCGATGCCGCGCGGGGCATCGGGCGCGGCCACGGTGCGCGGCGCACTCGCAAGCAGCCGCACGGCGAGCGTGGTCGCGAGAAGGACGACCGCGCCGACCGTCAGCGCCATCGCCAGATGCCCGGCACGGTCGGCCCCGATACGCGCCAGCATCCAGGCCGGCAGGGTCGATCCGAGCAAGGTCCCCACGGCATTGCCATAAGTGCGCCACGCCATCAGTCGCGTCCGCTCATGCGGATCGGCCGAGCTTTCGATGACCATCGCAAAGCCCGGTATCGTGAGCAGGGTGAAACCCGACGCGTGGAGCGCGAGCGCCAGCGTCACCACGATCTGTGTCAGCAGGATCGACCCCAGGTCGGGCACGCCGAACAGCAGCGCCAGACCCAGGGGCATAGCGAAGCCACCGGCCAGCAGGAAAGGAAGACGCCGGCCCCAGCGTGTCCGGGCGTTGTCGCTCCAGGCACCGACCGCCGGATCCAGGAAACCGTCGTAGATCTTGACGCCTGCGAAGATAAGCCCGGCGGCGCCGGCAGCCATGCCCAGATTGTCGGTCAGGTAGCGCAGGCCCATGACCGTGACGACATTCTGGCCGGCCGCATGGGCGACGGGCACCAGGAAAGAACCTGCACGGATCGCCCAGCGCCGCGAAGACTTGTCGATCAGGCTGCTGGCTTCGCCCATGCTGGTGCTCCGCGCTGTCTTGGATGAGCAGAGACTGCCGCCTGACAAGGCCTTGGAGAGACCTGCATTGGCCTCTATCCGCCCTGCGGTCAGCCTTCGACCAGGGTCACGCTGATATCGGCCAGACCTTCGCGCAGCTTCTTCACTTCGGCATATTCGGGCGAGTTCCAGAAGCGCAGCGCGCTTTCCTTGTCGGGCCATTCGATCACGATGCCGGCCGCGCCATCGGCCCCCTCACCTTCCAGCACCAGCCCGCCTCGGCCGCGCAGGATGTATTTCCCGCCCATCTCTTCGGTCAGCTTCGCCACCGCCGGAGAATAGCGCGACACGAAGCGTTGAAGGTCGTGGACATGGGCGGTGATGATGAACCATGCGGGCATGGAAGCGTCTCCTTGAGAGGGTGCAACCTCCTGCTTCGCGCGGCCCAATGCGTCTCGGGCAGGTCTCTTGCGACTATGTCCGACAGGCGAACGGCAGCGACGACACGGATACGGTTCAGCCTTTCAGGCACAGCGCTATGCCCGCCGTCAGAAGCTGGACCTCCGGCACCGCTGCGGCGATCCGCTGGTTGACTATGCCCGCTTCGTCGCGAAAGCGCCGGGCCAAAGCATTGTCGGGCACGATGCCGAGGCCGACTTCGTTGGTGACAAGGATGACGGGGCCATCCGCCTGCCCCAGGGCCTCGACCAGCAGGGTCGTGGCAGCGAAGCAATCTGCATCGGACAGGATCAGATTGCTGGTCCACAAGGTCAGGCAGTCCACGAGCAGCAAAGCATCCGGCGCGGCATGAGCTGTGACCGCCTCTGCCAGCGCAAGCGGGCATTCGACGGTTTCCCAGTCAGGACCGCGATCGTCGCGGTGGCGGTCGATCCGGTCGCGCATCTCCGCATCGAAGGCCTGCGCAGTCGCAACGAACATGCGGCGCAATCCGGTCGCCTCGGCGCGCTGCTGGGCATAACGGCTCTTGCCCGATCGAGCGCCGCCGATCACCAGCAGATGCTGCGCATTCATGCCGCTCTCCCCCCGCCCGCTCGCGCCAGATCGATCATGGCCGACACGTCGAGATGCGTTTCGATCGCCTCAGCGAGCTCGTCCAGCGCAGCATCGACGCGCTGCCCATGGTCGAGACCGTCCGATGCTGCACCGAGACGATCGAGCAGCGCCACGCGGAAGCCGCCCTCTGCGAGCAGGCCGTGGACATAGCTGCCAATGATCCGGCCCGTCGGATCGATCGCGCCATCCTCGCCGCCATCATCGAAGCGGAGGAAGGGCACGACGCCCGCCGATCGCTGCGTCACACCCATATGCATCTCATAGCCGCTCAACCTCGCCCCCAACGCGGTCCCGCTGACCTCGCGCAGCATCTTGTGCGGCGCGAGGCAGGTGTCGACATCGAGCAGCCCCAGTCCTTCGACGCGGCCCGCCGGCCCCTCGATCCCGTCCGCGTCCTCGATCGACCGGCCGAGCATCTGGTAGCCGCCGCATAGACCCAGAACATGACCGCCGCGCCGGACATGGGCGCGCAGGTCGATGTCCCAGCCTTCGGCGCGGAAGGCGGCAAGGTCGGCGATCGTCGCCTTCGATCCGGGCAGGACGATCAACGCCGCCTCCGCCGGCAGCGGACGTCCCGGCGGAACCATGACCAGTTCGACCCCGGCTTCGGCCTTCAGCGGATCGAGATCGTCGAAATTGGCGATGCGCGGGATGATCGGACAGGCGATCAGGATACGGTCCTGCCGCCCTGCGGTGGCGTCCCTTTCCAGCACGACCGCGTCCTCGCTCGGCAGGCGCGCGACGGCCGAAACCCAGGGCAGCACACCATGGCCTTTCCAGCCCGACAGCATCTCGATCTGGCGATAGCCATCCTCGAACAGGGCGGGATCGCCGCGAAACTTGTTGATGATGAAGCCCCGGATCATCGCCGCATCCTCGGGATCGATCACCGTGCGGGTGCCGACAATCGCCGCGATCACCCCGCCCCGATCGATGTCGCCGATCAACAGCACCGGCACGTCTGCCGCACGTGCGAAGCCCATATTCGCGATGTCGCCTGCACGCAGGTTGATCTCGGCCGGCGAACCGGCGCCCTCGACCAGGACGATGTCGCAGTCCCGTTCGAGCCGGCGGAAGCTCTGCATCACCTCGTCTAGCAGCGGACGGCGCGCCTCGCGAAAATTGGCGGCGCCCAGCGTACCCCGGACCTTGCCATGGACGATCAATTGCGACGTGCGGTCGGCCTGCGGCTTCAGCAGCACCGGATTGAAATCGCTGTGCGGCGGCACTCGGCAGGCGATCGCCTGAAGCGCCTGCGCGCGGCCGATCTCGCCGCCGTCGATCGTTACCGCGGCGTTGTTGGACATATTCTGGGGTTTGAATGGCCGCACCGACAAGCCCCGGTTGACGAGCGCGCGACAGAGCCCCGCGACGAGCACCGACTTGCCGACATCGGAACCCGTGCCCTGCAGCATCAGCGCAGCCATGCCCATCCTCCTGCAATGATCCAGAGAAGTCCGCACGCCCGGGCATAGAGCGATAGCGCGCGGCGAATGTCGGCCGCCGTCGCGTCCGACCGCCCGTCACCGATCCATGGCTTGTCGAGCAATTGCCCGTCATAGCGCAAGGGCCCGGCAAGGCGCAGACCGAGTGCGCCGGCCATTGCTGCCTCGGGCCATCCGGCATTGGGCGACGCATGCTTGGCATGATCGCGTCCCAGCGCCCGCCATCCCCCACCGCCCGCCAGACAGAGCAGCAGGCCCGACAGCCGTGCCGGGATCAGGTTCAGCACATCGTCGAGCCGCGCCGCCGCCCAGCCGAAGGCGCGCCAGCGCTCCTCGCGGTGGCCGATCATGCTGTCGGCGGTGTTGACCGCCTTGTAGATCCACAAGCCAGGAAGCCCTCCGATGATCAGCCAGAACAAGGGCGCGACGACGCCGTCGCACCAGCTTTCGGCGAGGCTCTCGATCGCCGCGCGCGCCACGCCTGTCTCGTCGAGGACCTGCACGTCGCGGCCGACGATCCGGCCGACAGCGTCACGAGCGCCGGCCAGATCGCCTGTCTCGAGAAACTGCGCGACCGGGCGGACATGGTCGAACAGGCTGCGCTGCGCAAGCGCGGGCCAGCCGAGCAACGCGAGGGCGATCCACGCAGCACGGCCGAACACGATCCGACAGAGGCTTTCAATCGCGATCAGACCGGCGCCGACCAGCAAGACGAGGAGCAGCACCGTCAGCCCCCCGTGGATGCGACGACGTTTTGCGCTCCATGTGGGCCGGTTCCAGCGGCCTTCGCACAGCGCGATCAGCCGCGCGAAGCTGCCCACCGGGTGGCCGATCCGGCGATAGAGCCGGTCCGGCCAGCCCAGCGTAGCGTCAAGCGCCAGCGCGAGAACCGCGACCGGCTCAGCCACCGGCAAGCGCCCGATCGAGCCGGTCGAGGGCGGCATCGTCGCGCGGCATACCGATGCGCAGCCAGTGCGGATGTTCGGCAAAGGGGCGCACCAGAATGTGGCGACGCGCCAAATGTTCGAACAGGCTATCAGCCCGTTCGGTTTCGACCAGCCGAAAAAGCGGGCAAGCGCCGCGCGGTGCGAGGCCGTGTCGTTCGAGAACGCAATCGAGCCGCGCCGCATCGGCCGGAAGCCGCGCCCGGGTTTCCGCGATCCACAGCCGATCGCGATAGGCATGGCTGCCGATGGCGACAGCCGCCGCGCTCACTGGCCAGGCGCCGAGCATCGAACGCAAACGGGACAGGAAATCCGGAGGTCCGATCACGAAGCCGAGCCTCAGACCTGCCAGGCCAAAGAATTTGCCGAAGGAGCGCAGCACGATCAGCTTCCGGTGCGAGGACATGTCCCCGGCGAGACTTACCTCCGGGCGAGTATCGGCATAGGCCTCGTCCACCACGAGCCAGCGGCTACTCTTGGCGTCTTGCAAGGCAAGCAGGATGCCGCGGTCGATGATCCTGCCATCGGGGTTGTTCGGATTGGCGAGGACGATCGCCATGCCCGTGCCTGCGCCGCCGATCGCCCGAACGAGAGTGACGCATTCCGCCCGGTCGAACATTTCGACATGGGTGCGATAGCTGGGTTCGACGACTGTGCCCGCCCCGTCCAGCAGGCCGCCGATCAGGCGAAGTGCGATCTCGCTGCCCGGAACTGCACAGACATAAGCGGCATCACATCCGAAATATGCTGCAGCAGCCTCTTCCAGACCGGCCAGCGCCTCGTCGTGAGGCAGCCGTGCCCAGTCGATCGACAGCGATGGCGGGATCGGCCAGGGCCGTGGATTGATACCAGTCGAGAGGTCGAGCCAATCGCTTTCCGCGCCGCCAAAACGGTCGCGCGCGGCCGTGATGGCGCCGCCATGCCAGGTCCAGCGCTCGATCATCGCACCCAGCCCGCAGCGACGACGCACAGCAGCAGCCAACTCTCGGTCAGCTCTATCCCGGCGCCATGGCTGTCGCCCGAAATGCCGCCAAGCTTGCGCGATACGAAGACATGCCAGGCGATCAGGGCAGGAAGCGCAGCCAGTGGAACCGGCGCGATGATTGAGGACAGCCCGAGCAGACCCAGCCAGATCAAAAGATGCCGAGGCTTCGTGCCGCTGCGGAGGCCGCTCGCGAGACCGCCATGGAGCGGCGGCAGGCTCAACGTCCAGAAGATCGGGCCGATCCTTGCCACGACGGGTATGAACAGCAGAGGAAGCCAGGCTTCGCCGACAATGGCAGCGTGCAGCAGGACCAGCTTCGTCGCGATCTGCGCCCCGATGGCGACGACGCCGAAGCTGCCGATATGCGGGTCGGCCATGACCTTCGACAGCCGCTCGGGGTCGCCATGCGCCGCGCCGAGGCCGTCGACGACATCCGCCAGCCCGTCGAGGTGCAGCGCGCCGGTCATACCGATCCAGGCCAGCAGCGCGAACAGCGCGGCGACCCAGGGATCATGGGGGTATAGCAACAAGCCCGACGCCATGACCGGCACGCCTACGACCAGCCCGGCTGCAGGCAACCAGGGCATGAGCCGGTCGAAGTCCGCAATGCGCGCGATGCGCCGTGGCAGCGGCAGGCGCGTCATGAACAGGAGGGCCGCAACGAGCCCCTTCATGCGCGCAATCCCACGATCTGCGCGACGCCACCATCGCCCGGCCAGATTTCGAGGCTGATCAGCGCGGCATTGCCCAGCTGGAAGGCCCAGACCTGCCGCATGTCGAAGCCGCAAAGATGCGCGAGCGCTGCGCGGATCGATCCGCCATGGGCGACCACCAGGGTCGAACGGCGCTCCATATCGGCCAGCGCATCCGCCACGCGGCGGACGAGATCGGACCATCGCTCGCCTTCATCCGGCGGATGTCGATCGGGATCGTCCCAGAAGCGGGACAAAGCGGCGGGATCGAGGTCGCGAGCGTCCAACCCGTCCCAGCGCCCGAAATCGAGTTCGCGCCAGGCCGGATCGATCCGCAGGTCGACGCGATACGCCTGAGCGATGCGTTCGGCGGCGACGGCACAGCGCTGCAGGTCCGAACTTACCACCAGGTCGAAGCTCAGGTCCGCAACCTGTTCGAGGCAATCGCCTATTCCGGACGCCGTCGGTACCACATCGGTGCGCCCGTTGAACCGCCCGCCATCGGCGGTCGCCCCGTGACGCAGAAGATGCAGCGCGAACGGTCTCATGCGCGGTCAGCGACCCCCGCTTCCGCGAAGCTCGCCATGCCGGCATGGGCGTCGAGCGCCGCCCGGACCAGCATCGCCGCGAGCGCCGCGCCACTCCCCTCTCCCAGGCGCATGTCGAGGTCGAGCAAGGGGCGCAGGCCGAGCCGCTCGAGCAGGCGGATGTGGCCGGGTTCCGCCGATCGGTGGCCGGCGAGGCAATGGGCCGTGATCGCCGGATTGTCCGCTGCAAGGGGAGCGATGGCGGCACAGCAGATATAGCCGTCGAGAAGGACGGGGACGCGCAATTGCCGCGCGTGCAGGACGGCGCCGGCAATCGCCACGATCTCACGACCGCCCAGACGACGCAGCGTCTCGAAGGCCGTGGACGGAGCGTCGCGATGCCGCGCCAGCCCCGCCTCGACCACCGCGATCTTGCGTGCCATCCCGGCATCGTCGACGCCGGTCCCTGGCCCGGTCCACAGCGCTACTGCGCCCCCGAAACTGCGCGCTGCGAGCACGGCCGCTGCCGTCGAATTGCCGATGCCCATTTCGCCGAGCACGATCAGATCGAGGTCCGGGGATACCGTCCCCGCACCGATCGACAGCGCTTCGAGGCATTCGTCGACCAAGAGCGCCGGCCCTTCGGTGAAGTCGGCGGTCGGTCGATCGAGTTCGATCGCGACGACCTCCAGCGCGAGACCTGCGGCGCAGGCGAGCGCATTGATGGCCGCCCCGCCTGCCTGGAAATTCGCAACCATCTGTGCGGTGACGGCGACCGGAAAGGCGCTGACGCCGCGGGCGGCGACGCCGTGATTGCCCGCGAAGACTACGACCTTCCCTTTGTCGAACGTCGGGATCGGTCTGCCCTGCCAACCGGCCATGAACAGTGCCAGTTCCTCCAGTCTGCCGAGTGATCCTCTCGGCTTGGTCAGACTGTCCTGACGCAGACGCGCCACCGCGATCGCGTCGGCATCCGCCTCACCGATATCGCGCAGGGCCTTGTCGACCGCATCGACCGACGCATAGATCATGGCAGGATATGGCCTTCGGGGGGCGAGCGGGTCAGGAAATGGCCTTTCACGCCCTGCGGCCAGTCGGCATAGCGCACGCTGCCGAGGTCGCTGTCGGCGTAGAGCAATGCATAGTCGAGGATCGCCCTTGCCGATTCTTCATCCGGCGCGAAACGGCCAAGGACATAGCTGAACTTGCCCGCCGCCCGCAGATGCACCGCCACAGGCTCACCGCAAGCGAAGAGGCAGGGCATCGCCTGGATGTCTATCCCCTGGTAGCGCGGGTCGCAGTCGCGGACGGTCTTCAGCATCTGACCGAACAGCGCACCGCCGCCGCGCCCGTCGCCCTCTCCGCGCTGTTCCGGGGACAATCTGCAGGTGCTGCACGCGACGATCGAGAGGCCCGATCCGACCGGTTGAAAGGTCATGCCGTCCTCCCGTCTCTATATTGGACGGCAGCGGGAAGCGGCCGCATCCTCAGGATGCGACCGCCGCCCTTCCCCCGCCGAAGCGAGATCCTCGATGCGGGGGAGATTCGCATCAGAAGCGTCCCCGCACGCCGGCATAGATGCTGCGACCGAGAGCGCCGTAGCGATAGGCCGTCATATAGCCCTCATCGAACAGGTTCTCGACGCGGGCGAACAGGCGCAGCTGATCGGACAGCGCATATTCGGCGCGCAGATCGACCAGCGTGTAATCGTCGAGCCGCTGGCTGTTCGATGCGTTGTCGAAGCTATGTCCCGACCAGCGCAGCGCGACGCCGGTGGTAAGACCCATCGGCCAGGCGTAGCTGATCGAGCCATTGGCCTGCTGGCGCGGTCGGCGGGGAAGCCATTTGCCGAAATTGGCGGTTCCGGGCGACCGGTCCTCGGCCATAGTCCACGTGTAATTGGCGTCGATCGACAGGCCGGCCACCGGCGTCAGACTGGCCTGCGCCTCGATGCCCTGGGCCTTCGCCCGCGACACATTCTGATAATAGCCGAAACGGCGGATCGTTGTGCCGGGCTGGAAGCAGAGCGGCGTGGTCGAACTGCTCGAGCAACCGATATAGACGATCAGGTCCCGGCTGGTGCGCTCGAACCAGACCGCTCCGATCTGCGCGCGGTTTCCGAACAGCCGCTGTTCGGCACCCGCTTCCCAGCCATGCGCCCGCTCGGGAGACAGGGCGTCGTTCCCATATTCCGAATAGAGCTGATAGAGCGTCGGCGCCTTGAACCCCTCGCCATAGCTGGCCCTGATCCGCGTGCCGGTCGACAAATTGACCACGCCGCCGGCAGAAAACAGGGTCTTGGCGCCGTAGCGCGCGTGATCGTCACGACGCACCCCGGCGTTGAGCGTGAGTGCCGTGATCGGCTGCAGGCTGAGCTGTCCGTAGACTGCGGTGATCTCGCTCTTGCCGCTCACAGGCGCTGGGATGGGCGTCGACAAGGAGGCCGGAGGCGAAACGCTGCGGAAGCGCGAGCGCTCATTCTCGACCCCGAAGATCAGGATGTCGCGCTCGCTGATCGCAAAGCTGCCCTGATATTCGAGCCGCTGGTTGCGCCCGGCGGCATCGAAGGTCTTGGCCCGCTGGTTGCGCGGGTCATAATTGTCGCGGTTGGTGTCGGTATAGCCATAAGCAAAGCGGTTGCGCAGCCGCTTGTCGAACAGGTCGACGTTCAGGCCAGCATAGCCGACGAACTCCCGGCTCGTCCCATAAGCCGGGTTATCCGCCCCCACTGCGTCGAAGTCGTTGCGGCCGCGCGCATAATAGCCGCGAACATCGGCACGGACATTGTCGCTGATCTCCAGTTCGGCGCGACCCGACAGGTTGCGGTTGGTATAACCGTCGCGTTCGCGCCCGCCGAAGGATGAGGCGAAAGCCGAGATGCCGTCGGTGGTGAAGGCCTGGCCGCCGATCCGCCAGGTGAGCCGCCCCTGCTTGCCGCCCAATGCGGCCCGGGCGCTGGCGGTCTCGCGCGATCCGGCCTCAATGTCGAAACTGCCTTCGAGCGGCGCCTTGGGCAGCGGGGTGACGATGTTGACCACGCCGCCGATCGCCTGGCTGCCCCACAGGATCGACTGCGGCCCGCGCAGCACCTCGATCCGCGCCGCGTCGCCGACCAGCAGGTTGGAGAAATTATAGCCACCGCCGGTGGACGAGGGATCGTTGAGTTTGACGCCGTCGATCACGACCACGGTCTGGTCGCTCTCGGCACCCCGGATGCGGAGCGAGGTCGACGTGCCATAGCCGCCGTTGCGGGCGATGCTGATGCCGGGCGTGCGCAGAAGCAATTCGGTGACGCCAATGTCCTGGCTGCGGTCGATCGCGGCCTTGTCGAGCAGGGTGATCGAGTCCGGCACGCGCTCGATGCTCAGCGGGAGGCGGGTCGCCGTGACCAGGATGGTGTCCACATCGGCAGCGGCGTCGGGCGGCGGAGCCTCCTGACCGTCGTCGGCCAGTGCGGCCGAGGTGGCGGAGGTCAGAAGCAGGCAGAACAGAGACAATTGTTTCAACACGAATGGGCACCCCATGACGAAGGAGCCGCACCCGCAGGGGGACAAGCGGGCCAAGAAGGCACGACATATCCCCGCGCAAAGCACGGTCCAGACATGTCGTCTCTCGGGTTTACCCCCGTCCGCTCGGCACACCCTGTCCGCGCGAAGGACGACCGCGACGGGCAGGTCTCCTGGCTTGCGGGTCAACGCCGTGTTCGTGCCGCCTTCTCAGGATCGCAAAGATCCCAATGGCATGTGGCCCGATGGCTCGCCGCTCACAGTTGCAGGGGCAGCCGGGGTCTCGAACCCCGTTCCCTTTTCATCCCCGTCTCCGGGGAACCTGTCGCAACCGGGTCGTTACCGCAGTGCGGCAGCGGGCGTCAATCGTCTATCCACGTCCTGCCGTCACGACGGAGCGAACTCCGTCCGCCTCATTCATATGCGCTTTAATTCCATAGACTTCCGAGAGGTTTCTCGAAGTCACCACAAGTTCCGGTGACCCATCGGCAACCAGCTTTCCGTGATTCATCAGCAGCAGCCGACCACAATGGCGAGCCGCCATCGTCAAGTCGTGGAGCACCACGACGACCAGCGCGCCTTGTTTCGCCTCCCGCTCGAGCAGCACCATCATGTCGATCTGATGACCGGGGTCCAACGCTGCCAAGGGTTCGTCCGCCAGCAAACCACCTGCGCCCACGGCGAGAGCCCGCGCCATCATCACCCGCGCCCGCTCACCGCCCGACAATTCGGTGACGGTGCGCTGGGCGAGATGCTCGATCTCGGTCCGCTGCATCGCCTCGGTCACCGCAGCGCGGTCGGCGTCGCTCATGCGCGACAGAGGGCCCATATGGGGCAAGCGGCCGAGCGCCACGAGGCGTTCGACACTGAGCGGCCAATGGAGATTCTGCCCCTGTGGCAGATAAGCCAGACGCTTCGCCCGATCGGACGGCGCAATATCCGCGATCGCACGGCCGTCGATCCGCACCTCCCCCGACGCAGCGCCGAGCAGGCCCAGCATGCCGCGCACGAGGGTCGACTTGCCGGCGCCATTGGGCCCGATGATCCCGATCAGCGATCCACCCTGCAGATCGGCACTGACGCCGTCGACGACCGCGCGATCACCCAGTCTGAGCACCAGATCGCGAACAGAGATGGTCACCATGCGCGGCGCTCCCGGAGAAGATGGACGATGAAGACCGGCACGCCCAGAAAGGCCGTCACCACGCCCAGTTTCAGTTCGTTGGACGTCGGTAGCAGGCGGACCAATATGTCGGCGAGGGTCAAAAGCGTTGCGCCCGCAATCATCGACGGCACCAGCGTCGCCGACGGGCTCCGGTCGGTAAAGGGACGGACCAGATGCGGCACGATCAGTCCGACGAAGCCGATCGCCCCCGACACGGCGACCGCACCGCCGACGCCGATCGCGACGCCCAGCAAAAGCCGACGCCTGCTCCGCCCGAGATCGAAGCCGAGCGAGCGGGCGCCGTCCTCCCCCAGCGCCAGCGCATCGAGCACCCGACCGTCACGCAGCAGAAGAAACGCGCCGAGCGCGACGCAGGGCAGCGCGATCCAGACATGCTCGATCGAGCGATTTTCGACTGATCCGAGCAGCCAGGTCATGATCTCCATCGCAGCGAAGGGATTGGGCGACAGATTGAGCGCCAGACTGATCCCGGCACTCGCCAGCGTCGCGATCGCGATGCCCGACAGAATCAGGGTGAGCGGGCTTTCGCCATGGCCGGCCAGGAAGACGAGCAGCGCCAGCGCGATCAGCGCCGCCCCGATCGCCATCAGCGGCAGCAGCACGACGTTCCATTCGGACAAGCCATAATAGATCGCACCCACCGCCCCGAGCGCCGCCGCGTTCGACGCGCCGAGCACCGAGGGCTCGGCGAGCGGGTTGCGCAGATAGCCCTGGAGGACCGCCCCGGCGAGACCCAGCATCGCTCCGACCGCAAGCCCGACCAGGGCTCTCGGCAGTCGAAGATCGATCAGGATGATGCGCGCCACCATATCGCCCTTGCCGACCAGAACCGCCGCCATGCGCGCAAGGCTGATCGGCACAGCGCCGAGCGCGATCGAACCGACAGCCGCCATCAGGAGCAGCAGCAAGAGAATCGGCATCAGCGCGGGGTGATGGCGTTGTCTGGTCGCGCTTATCATAAGAGCGCTCCTGCCTCTGGCGGCTTGCCTGCCGTGAAACTCTGTCTATGAGCGCCGGCACCATGCACCTGCGCCCTGCTCTTCTCGCCGGTCTTGCGACCCTGGCCTTCGCCTTGATCCCCGCCACCATGGCCGATGCACGCCCCGCGAGCGCGCCCAAGCGGATCGTGTCGCTCAATCTGTGCGCCGACCAGCTGGTGCTGGCGCTGGCCGATCGGGACCAGATTGCGGGGCTGACGCGCAACGCCACCGACGTCGAGATGTCGGCGATGGCGAGCAAGGCGGTTGGCCTGCCGGTCGCCGACAACTCGGCCGAACGGATATTGACGATCAATCCCGATCTGGTGGTCGGCATGCCCGCCCGCCGCAGCGCCGCGATGCGCATGCTGCGCTCGCAAAAATACAAGCTGCTCGATCTCGAGACTGCCGACGACCTTGCCGGGATATACACGTCGATCCGCGCAACGGCCGAAGCGGTCGGCCATCCCGAACGGGGCGAGATGCTGATCGCCGAGATGGAGCGCGGCCTGGCCGGCATCCAGTCCGCCGGGCGCGGCCGTGTCGCCGCCTATTATCAGCGCCGCGGCTTCATGACGGGTACCGGCACGCTGATCGACGACATCATGCGGCGCGTCGGCCTCGTCAATCTGGCCGGCCGCCTCGGCAAGCCCGCGCTGGCGCAGCTGAGCGTCGAGGAGATGGTGGCTGCCCACCCGGACTTCCTGATCGTCGAGAGCGCGACGGACCGGATCACCGATCAGGGGACCGAAATGCTGCACCATCCGGCGCTGCGCGACATTCCCCGGATCAGCATCCCGCAGGCCTGGACGGTGTGCGGCACCCCCGACTATGTCCGCGCGACGCGGGCGATTGCGGCTGCGATCACAGCACACTGACATTCTCCTGCCACGGCACCCGCGCCTGCCAACCGCGTCGCTGCAGTTCAGGGAGATCATCTTCACGCTCGGCTTGTCCGAGACACAGCAAAGCGACAAAGCGCCAGGACGGCTCGGCCCCGAGCAGTGTCGCCACATGGTCCGGCCGCACAACCGACACCCAACCCAGTCCGATCCCGCGGGCCCGCGCGGCAAGCCAGAGCGTGTGGATCGACAGCACGACCGAATAGCGCAGCGCTTCGGGCATGGTCGCAGCCCCGAGCCCACGGCCGCGGGGTCCGTCTTCGTCGCAGAAGACCGCCACGATCTCCGGAGCTTCGCGCAGCCCGTGCAGCTTGAGCGCGTCATAACGCCCCCGCAGGCGGGGATCGCTGTACCGATCGCCCGCCGCCCGGACCTGTTCGTCGGCATGGGTTGCAAGCGCCGCACGCAGATCCGTGCTGCGGATGCGGACGTAGCGCCATGGCTGGGCATTGCCGACCGAGGGCGCCAGCTGGGCGATGCGCAGCAGATCCTCGACCAGCGCCTCGTCCAGCGCATCGCTGCGAAAGTGCCGGACATCGCGACGCCAGAGCAGCAGTTCCTCCAGCGCCCCCGGCAGGTCCGGCGGGCACGACATCGGCATGGTCAATATTCTATGCCGGGCTGGGCGCGGACGTTCTGATCGCGAAAGGGGTGCTTGATCGAGCCCATGTCGGTAACGAGATCCGCCATGTCGATCAGTTCCTGCGGCGCGTTGCGGCCGGTCACGACCACATGGGTCATCGGCGGCTTCGTCCGCAGTACCTCGAGCACTTCCTCGACCGGCAGATAGCCATAGCGCAGCACGATGTTCAGTTCGTCCGCCAGCACGAGCCGATAGCTGGGATCGGCGATCATGCGCTTGACCTCTTCCCAGGCCGTGCGCGTGACCGCGATGTCGCGCGACCGGTCCTGCGTGTCCCAGGTGAAGCCCTCGCCCATCGGCTTGAACTCGACGAGCTGCGGAAATTGATCGAACACGACCTTCTCGCCGCTGTCCATCGCGCCCTTCACGAACTGGATCACGCCGACCTTCATGCCGTGGCCGATCGCGCGGATGACCATGCCGAGTGCGGCGGACGTCTTGCCCTTGCCGGTGCCGGTGTGGACGATGATCAGCCCCTTCTCGACGGTCTTGGTCGCGATCTTGCGCGCCTGGGCCGCCTGGAGCTTGACCATCTTCTCCTTATGCTCCTCGTCGGTGCGGGTCTTCATGCGACAACCTCCCGGCAAGCGGAGGAAGCTTCGTCCGGCGAAGCGGACATCGGATGATAGGCGGGTTCGGTCATGCTCATTCCCCGTGCGCCGACGACGATCGGCGGGGGCGAGCATCGTTGGCCGGCGAAAGCCGGCGCGCGACGACCGGCCGTCCTCCCCGGGCAGGCGCACGCGCCCACGGAAGACCGACCGCGCGGCCCCTGCCGCACTGCTTCGTCGCTCAGACGGAGAGAAAACCGTGCCATGGCCATCCCCTGGACCAGGCAAGAGCGACCGAGCGCCGGCAGGTCTCCTGGCTCACGGGTCACGGCACGATGCGCGGCCTTCCCAGTCGCCTTGCGGCATCCAGTGGCCTGCGCCTTCCCGGAGAAGACGCGCTGCGCATCGCGCTCGCCGCTTACAGTTGCAGGGACAGCCTCGGATTCGGAAGGGAGCCTTCCTCACCGCGTTCCCATTTTAAGCCCTTTCGGGCACCGGCGCGATCTGTCGAGCCCGACGCAGGGCGCCGGGTTCGCAAGCCTCATAGGAGATGGGGACGCGCCTGCCAAGCCGGCGCGTCGATCTGGAAATCAGTCGGAAAGCTGCGCCAGCTGCGCGCGAACCGCGTCGATCGCCTCTGCCGCACGCGCCCCGTCCGGACCGCCGCCCTGCGCCATGTCGGGACGGCCACCGCCGCCCTGCCCACCCAGCGCCGCCACTGCGGTCTTGACGAGATCGACGGCGCTGACCCGCTCGACCAGATCGGCGGTCACCCCGGCGGCGACGCTCGCGCGGCCCTCGTTGACGGCCACGATCATCGAAACGCCCGAGCCGAGGTTCGCCTTGGCATCGTCGACCAGCCCGCGCAGGCCCTTGGGGTCGAGCCCTTCGACATGCTGCGCAAGGAAGGCGACGCCACCGACCGTCTCCGGGCCTGCAGCCTCGGCCTTGCCGCCGCCGCCCAGCGCCAGCGCCTTCTTGGCGTCGGCCAGTTCGCGTTCGAGCCGGCGGCGCTCTTCCACCAGTGCGGCAATGCGCGCCGGAACCTCGTCGGGCGAGGTCTTGAGCGCGGCCGCAGCCTCCTTCAGCTTCTCGTCGCGCTGGGTGAACCACTGGCGTGCGCCCTCGGCGGTCAGCGCTTCGATGCGGCGGACCCCGCTCGACACCGCGCTCTCGCCAACGATCTTGAACAGCGCGATGTCGCCAAGCGCCGACACATGGGTACCACCGCACAGTTCGACCGAGTAATTCTTGCCGGGCGTGTCGGCGCCCAGCGCGCCCATCGACAGGACGCGAACCTCATCGCCATATTTCTCGCCGAACAGCGCCATAGCGCCGGCCTCGATCGCCGCGTCGGGGGTCATCAACCGGGTGGTGACCTCTTCATTCTCGCGAATGTGGCGGTTCACCTCGGCCTCGACCGCAGCGATGTCCTCGGGGGTCAACGCCTTGGGGTGCGAGAAGTCGAAGCGCAGGCGGTCGGCGGCGACCAGGCTGCCCTTCTGGGTGACATGGCCGCCGAGCCGGTTGCGGAGTGCTGCGTGCAGCAAATGGGTCGCCGAGTGGTTGGCACGGATGCGCGCACGACGCTCGCCGTCGACCGACAGGTGCAGTGCAGCGCCGACCTTGACGCTGCCGGACAGGATCCGGCCGCGATGCGCGTGCAGGCGACCGAGCGGCTTGGCGGTGTCCTCGACCGCGATCTCCAGCCCGTCGTCGCCGGTGATCGTGCCGGCATCGCCCATCTGGCCGCCGCTCTCGCCGTAGAAGGGCGTCTGGTTGGTGATCAGCACGACCTCGTCGCCGGCAGTCGCCTTGTCCGTGCGCTGCCCGTCCTTCACGATCGCGAGCAACTGGCCGTCGCCTTCCTCGCTGACATAGCCGGTGAACTCGGTGCCGCCGAACTCTTCGGCGATATCGAACCAGATCTCGTCGGAGGCCTTTTCGCCCGAGCCCTTCCACGCGGCGCGGGCTGCCGCCTTCTGCTCGGCCATCGAGCTGTCGAAGCCGCTGCGATCGACCGACAGGTCCTGCGCGCGCAGGGCGTCCTCGGTCAGGTCATAGGGGAAGCCGAAGGTGTCATAGAGCTTGAACGCCACCTCGCCGGGCAGCACGTCGCCGGCCTTCATGCCGGCGGTGGCCTCATCCAGCAGCTTGAGGCCATTGGCGAGGGTCTGGCGGAAGCGGGTTTCCTCCAGCTTCAGCGTCTCCTCGATCAGCGGCTGCGCGCGGACCAGTTCGGGATAGGCCGCGCCCATTTCGGCGACCAGGCTGGGCACCAGGCGGTGCATCAGCGGCTCAGCCGCACCCAGCAGATGGGCATGGCGCATCGCCCGGCGCATGATCCGCCGCAGCACATAGCCGCGCCCTTCATTCGCCGGCAGGACGCCGTCGGCGACGAGGAAGCCCGAGGCGCGAAGATGGTCCGCGATGACGCGGTGCGAGGCCTTGAAGTCGCCGTCGGTGGCGCTCCTGGTCAGTTCGCCCGAGGCCGCGATCAGCGTCTTGAAGGTGTCGGTGTCGTAATTGTCGTGGACGCCCTGCATCACGGCGGCGATGCGCTCCAGCCCCATGCCGGTGTCGATCGACGGCTTGGGCAGATCGATCCGCGTCTCCTTGTCGACCTGCTCATATTGCATGAAGACGAGGTTCCAGATCTCGACGAAGCGATCGCCATCCTCGTTCGGGCTGCCCGGCGGACCGCCGAAGATATGGTCGCCATGGTCGTAGAAGATTTCCGAACAGGGACCACAGGGCCCGGTGTCGCCCATCGACCAGAAATTGTCCGAGGTCGGGATCCGGATGATCCGGCTTTCGGGCATGCCGATCTTCTTCCACAGCCCGAACGCCTCATCGTCGGTGTGATAGACCGTCACCGTCAGCCGGTCGGGGGCAATGCCCCAGGTGCCGGTGATCAGATTCCAGGCCAGCGAGATCGCCCGTTCCTTGAAATAGTCGCCGAACGAGAAATTGCCGAGCATCTCGAAGAAGGTGTGATGCCGCGCCGTATATCCGACATTATCGAGGTCATTGTGCTTGCCGCCGGCGCGCACGCATTTTTGCGAAGACGTCGCGGTGGTGTAGCCGCGCTTCTCGAGACCGGTGAAGACATTCTTGAACGGCACCATCCCCGCATTGGTGAACATCAGCGTGGGATCGTTGTGCGGCACCAGCGGCGCCGACGGGACCAGTTCGTGGCCCTCCCGCGCAAAATGATCGAGGAAGGAGCGGCGGATGTCGTTGGTCGAGGTCATGCCAGCGACTTAGGCGAGAGCCGACCGCTTCTCAAGCGGTGATGGTGGTTTCGCGGGATGTCGGTGATGCTCGTCCCGACGGCGCCATGCCGTCACGGATCGGGAAGCCACCGATCAGGCGGCCGATGCCGGCTCGTCCAGCCATCCCCGCTCACGCAGATGGGCGATGCGGTTTCTGGCGACGGGCACACGCAGTCCATTGGTCAGCAGCAGCACGACCGAGCGGCCATCCCGCTCCCACCGGTCGATCGCGCGGCGGTCGACCCACCAGGACCGGTGCACCTGCATACCGCGCTCCTCGTCGAGCGCCGCCACAACGTCCCGCAACACCCCGTGGTGCAGATAGGATCGGCCAGGAAGATGGACGCGGACATGATGGTCCTCCATCTGCAAGCACAGCGCGAGTTCGAGCAAGTGATCGGGCAGAGCTGCAGGATGATCGAGTGCGAGCGGATCAGGGGCGTTGTCCGGTACGGACAGCCCCGGCTGAGGCATGGCGGTCAATACCGAGGGGCCACCCGCCCGCCAGAAGGATGGCCTGTTCCGGCCCATCTCGATCCAGGTCAGGGCCGCCATTGCCGGCAAGGCGACCATGATCGTGAGACCATACCAGTCGAACATCGACATGGCGGCGGCGCGGCGCGGCCAGAAGGCATAGGTCTGGAGCGCGCCCAGCAGGGCCAGCGGAACGCTCGTCACGATGACCGCCGCGAAGAAACAGAAAAGTGCCGGAAAGCCCCGCCGCCGCCCGGCGTCCAGCGCTGCGACCATGGCCGGCCAGAGAAGGAGGCTGCCGATCCAGAACAGGCAGGTCCAATAGGCCATTCGCCGGAAGACGTCCGACTCATAACTACCGAAAGGACCGAGCAGGCCGAATTCGAGACCGGCCAGGGTCGCCCAGCCCAGGACGCTGGCCCATCGCTCGGGGCGCTTGAGAAGGTCGCTCGATTCCACAGTGCATCATTGCTGCAAAGCGTGGGCTGACGGCAAGTGGCTTTGCCGTACCGTTCGCCAGTTCGCCCGCTCGCCCATTCGCGAAGCCGGGCTCGCCGCCGCTCAACGCCGGTGACAGGTTCATGCCCGACCGGCGGATCAGCAGGAAAGGCGGGTGATGTTACAACGCGTACGGAACTTCATGCGGCGGCGCGATGATGGAACGGCCGGACGACTGAACATGCTGCTAACCCTGATGAATGAGCGGCTCGCTGCCGAATTCCGGCCGACCGTGACCTATGTCGGCAACAACCGCGTACTTGTCGGGACCCGCGTCGGCGACCGCACCATCGCTTATTATGTCGAAGCAGACGACCGGCTGCTCAGTCCCTGGTTCATCGTCACAGGACAGTTCGAAACCGAGGTGACCAACTATCTGCTCCGACACCTTCGTGCGGACAGTCACTGTATCGATGTCGGAACCAATTTCGGCTATTATAGCTGCCTGATGGCGCGCTTCTGTCCGGCGGGCCGCGTCCTCGGCGTCGAGGCCGATCGCCACATCGCCGAACTGGCAAGGGACAATCTGTTCATCAACGGCCTCCACGAAAGAGGCGATGTCATCTGGGCGGCTGCGTGCGATCGCAACGAGGACATAACCCTGTACCGCCGCATGTCGCGGTCCGGGAATACGAGCATCGTCGATATGGGGGAGAGCTTCACCACCCATATGGGCGAACAGCCGTCCCAGCCTTTCACCGTGCAGGGCCGCAAGATCGACGACCTTGCGGATCGGCTCGGCGGCCGGGTCGATTTCATCAAGATCGACGTCGAGGGGGCCGAACCTCTGGCGCTGCGTGGTGCCGCCGATGTCATCCGCGACAATCGGAATTTGTCGATCGTGATGGAATGGTCGCCCGGGCAGATCGCGGCCGCTGGATTCGATGTCGCCGAGTTCGTCGACGAAATCGATGCGCGGGAGCTGCAGGTCTCGATCCTGGAGCGGCACTCGGAGAGGCCCCTCCACATCTCCAAGCTGGCAAGCCTGCCCTATCAGGCAGCGATCATCTTGAAGAGAAGCCGGACACGATAGACCCGCTTGCCCGACCAGCGTCAGGCATAGGCATAGGGGCCGCCCTTTTCCAGGGCGGCAGCATAAGCCGGTCGCTGGTGGATCTTGTCGAGCCACTCGCAGATGTTCGGGCGCCGCCCATCGAGTTTCAGCCGCTGGCGCGCCGCCTCGAGCGGAAAGCTCATCATGATGTCGGCGGCAGAGAAACTGTCGCCAGCAAACCAGCTGTGGCGGACCAGCTCGCTTTCGACATAGTCGATATGGGTCATCGCCATGCCGGTGACGATCTTGCGTGCCGGCCAGCCAAAGGGCCCCATGCGGTCGATGACCAGCTTGAGCAGCAGCGGTGGCATCAGCGAACCCTCGGCATAGTCGAGGAAATAGCGCCAGCGCAGCGCGCCATCGGCGTCCTCGGGCGGACCGAGTTGCCCCCCTGCCAGCGCCACGAGATATTCGAGGATCGTCGCGGTCTCGGCCACGATGCGGCCGTCATGCTCGACGACGGGGGATTTGCCGAGCGGATGGACGGCCTTCAACTCGGGCGGCGCCAGCATCGTCTTGCGATCGCGTTCGTAACGCTTGACCTCATAAGCGAGGCCAAGCTCCTCGAGCATCCAGAGAACCCTCTGGGACCGCGAATTTTCGAGATGGTGGACGATGATGGTCAAGATACGGCTCCGGCGATGAAAACCGGCTCCGCCCCCGTCAGCCCGGCTCGTTCACATAGACCGCCATTTCATTACCGGAAGGCTCCCGGAAGTGAAAGCGCCGCCCGCCCGGAAAGGCAAAGATCGGCCTTGTCACCACCCCGCCCGCGCCTTGCACGGCAGCAAGGCTGGCTTCGAGATCGTCTGCCTCAATGATGGGCAAGGGAGCGGAGGGCGCATCCTCGCCATGGCCGTTCAGACCCAGATCGCTGGTGCCCCCTGCTCCCGCCGCGACGGTACCGGCATAAGCCGGACCGAAGACGGTCAGGGACCAGCCGAAGGCCGCCTCGAAAAACTGCCGGCTCGCCGCGACATCGGCCGTCGGGAGCTCGACATAGTTCAGCCGCGCGGTTGGCGCGCGATCAGACATCGTCGTCTTCGGACGGGCCGGCCATCAGCGCCTCGCCGACATCCTCGGCATTGCCGCGAATGGCCGCTTCGAGCTTCGCCGCGAGTTCGGGATTTTCGCGCAGATAATTTTTCGAATTTTCGCGACCCTGCCCGATGCGGATCGAGTCATAGCTGAACCAGGCGCCCGACTTCTCGACCAATCCGGCCTTGACGCCGAGATCGAGCAGCTCGCCCACCTTCGACACGCCTTCGCCATACATGATGTCGAACTCGACCTGCTTGAACGGCGGGGCGACCTTGTTCTTCACCACCTTGACGCGGGTCGTGTTGCCGACGACGTCCTCGCGGTCCTTGATCGCGCCGGTGCGACGGATGTCGAGACGCACCGATGCGTAGAATTTCAGTGCGTTGCCACCCGTCGTCGTCTCGGGCGAACCATACATCACGCCGATCTTCATGCGGATCTGGTTGATGAAGATGACAAGGCAGCGCGACCGGCTGATCGAACCGGTGATCTTGCGCAGCGCCTGGCTCATCAGCCGCGCCTGCAGACCGACATGGCTGTCACCCATCTCACCTTCGATCTCCGCCCGCGGAACCAGCGCGGCGACCGAATCGATCACCAGCACGTCGATCGCATTGGAGCGCACCAGCGTATCGGTGATCTCGAGCGCCTGCTCGCCGGTATCCGGCTGCGAGACGACCAGTTCGTCGATGTTGACGCCAAGCTTCTTGGCATAGACGGGATCGAGCGCATGTTCGGCGTCGATGAAGGCGGCCGTACCACCGGCCTTCTGCGCCTCGGCGATCGCATGAAGCGCGAGCGTCGTCTTGCCCGAGCTTTCCGGCCCGAAGATCTCGACGATGCGGCCCCGCGGAAGGCCGCCGATGCCCAGCGCGATATCGAGGCCGAGCGAGCCGGTCGAAACCGCCTCGATCTGCATCGTCTCGCGACTGCCGAGCTTCATCGCCGAGCCCTTGCCGAAGGCGCGATCGATCTGCGCCAGCGCGGCTTCAAGGGCCTTCTGCCTGTCCATATTAGCTGCTTCCTTTTCGGATCCGATGAGCTTCAACTGCGCCGACATTGTGCGTTCTCCCCTCGTAGAGCGGGCCATCCGAAACCTCAAACTGGAAGTTACGTACCGCAGATGTTCCATGAGAACAAGAGAAGAACTTTCTTATTTTGTTCCAGCCCTAGCCTCGCACATGATCGGCCAGCGCCTCGCGCGCCGCCTGGCAGATCTGCTGGACGGAGAAGGGCTTGGGGAGGAAGCCGATATTGTCGATGTCGATCGATTTGCGGAGTTGCTCCTCGGCATAGCCGGACATGAAGATGATCGGCAGATCGGGCCGCTTCGCGCGCGCCGCGCGCGCCATGGTCGGACCGTCCATCGTCGGCATCACCACGTCGGAGATCACGAGATCGATCTGCTGCATGCGGTCCTCGAGGACCTCCAGCCCCTCCTCGCCATTGGTCGCGGTGAGGATCTTGTAACCCTGCCGGACCAGCGCCCGTTCGGCCACCGCGCGCACCATGGCCTCGTCTTCGACGAGCAGAATCGTGCCGGTGCCCCACAATTCCGTGCTGACTTCCTTCACGGCCGCCCTTGGCGCGGCCGTCCCGGCGGGCGCCTGATGTACCGGAAGGTAGATGACGAAGCTGGTCCCCCGCCCGATCTCGCTCTCGGCGAAGATGAAACCGCCGGTCTGTTTGACGATGCCGTACACCGTCGACAGGCCGAGACCAGTGCCCTTGCCCACCTCCTTGGTCGTGAAGAAGGGTTCGAAGATCTTGTTGAGATTGTCCGTCGGAATGCCGGTGCCGGTGTCGGTCACGCGGAGCGCGGTATATTCGGTGACAGGCATAATCTCGATACCCAGCGCGCGGACGTCGGCCTGCGACACCGCATAGGTCTGGATCGAGAGGGCCCCGCCCTCGGGCATGGCATCCCTCGCATTGACCGCGAGATTGACGATCACCTGTTCGAGCTGCCCGGGGTCGGCACGGACGGTGCCGAGGTTGCGCCCATGGCTGACCTCGAGGCGGATCGTCTCGCCGAGCAGTCGCTTGAGCAGGTTGCTGATTTCCGAGATGATGTCGGGGATCTGCAATATCTGCGGGCGCAGCGTCTGTTGGCGCGAGAAGGCCAGCAGCTGGCGGGTCAGTGCGGCCGCGCGGTTCGAATTCTGCTTGATCTGCTGGATATCGTCATAGTCGCTGTCGCCCGGAATGTGGCGCATCGACATCAGATCGCAATGGCCGATGATCGCGGTGAGGATATTGTTGAAGTCATGCGCGACGCCGCCGGCGAGCTGGCCGACCGCCTGCATCTTCATCGCCTGGGCGACCTGCCGCTTGAGCTTCGACTCCTCGCTATTGTCCTTCAGACTGAGCAGCACGGAGGCCGTGGCGCCCAGTCCCTTGGCCGCCGCTATGGTCAGCGAGACATTCTCCTCCGAGCGGGCCTTGAGACGGACCGACAGGTCGCTCGCCGAACCGCGCCCGGCCGAGAAACGGCGCACCGCGTCCGAAACCGCCGCCTTGTCCTCCTCGACCACCAAATCGCTCGGATAGACGACCGTGGCATCCGGGCCGAGCCCTGCGGCACGGCGGAAAGCCGAATTCATGAACGCCACCCGCCCGTCGCGCTCCGCCAGCGCGAGACCGATCGGCAACATGCCGAGCAGCGCGTGCAGATCGCCCGTCGCATAGCTGCGATTGTCGCCCGCCGCCGACGCATCGTCGAGCATCAGGAACAACGTGGCCTTCATCGTCCCCTGATCGCCCAGCGGGATCTGGATCAGCCGGATCGGATCGGCCGAAGCCGGCTCTGCGGCGAGGCGGATAACGTCGCCGTCGCTGCGGAGCAGATCGGCGAAGGCCCAACCGGACGAAGGCGCCTCGGCCGACCCCAGGGCGCGGCGCAGAAACACCTTGTTCGCGACCAGCCCGATACCATTGCCGTCGACGAGCGCAGCCATCACGCCCGAACTGCCGACGCGGCGTCCTACATCGCTGGTCAGCAGGCGCATGACGTCGCCGATCATGTCGAACCGTCCGGACCGGCGGAAGCGCCAGACGAGATGGTCGTCGGTGCTGCCGGCCCGACGAACGACGACGTCGATCAACCCTCGGTCGCTTGCCAGATTGGCGATCTGCGCGTGCCCGTCACGCCGGGCGGCCACAGCGGCGGCGGCCAGTTGCTTTCGGGCGTCCTCATCCAGCGGCAGCGCCGGGGGCGTCGGCAATCCGCCGAACCAGCTTTCGAACTGGCCATTGGCGCAGATCAGTTCGCCACGCCCACCGGTCACGGCAATGCCCGCGTCGCCGTCCTCGACGATCCCACGCAGCAGCGACACGTCGATATGCCGCATCGGGCGCACGTGGATCTGCGACCGCAGCATCGCCACGAACAGGATCATGCCGATGCCCAGACAGAAAGCGAGCATGAACAGGCCCGCGATCATCAGATCGTCGGTCGCGCCCCAGATCATTCCGGCCATGCCCAACGACGCAACCGCCGTCAGCAACAGCAGCAGCGCGTTGAACATGAAGCGGCCTGTGCCGGCGGAAATGGGCTTGGCGGGATACAAGGTCGACATGCCGCCTAGTTCCCCTGCCCCTTGTCCGCCGTCAAGCGGCGCTTACCAGATCCTGACGCGATCCTGCGGCGACAGATAGAGTCGTTCGCCGGGCTGAACCTTATAGGCCGAGTAGAAAGGATCGAGGTTGCGGACGACCCAGGCGCGCTGGATCGACGGCGAATGCGGGTCGGTCAGCAGCCGCTGCCGCAGATTGGCCTCGCGATAGCTGCGCCGCCAGACCTGGGCCCAGCCGAGGTAGAAGCGCTGATCGCCGGTATAGCCGTCGATCACCGGAGCAGGCTTGCCGCCGAGCGACATCAGATAGGCCTCATGCGCCACCGTCAGGCCGGCAAGGTCGGCAATATTCTCGCCCTGCGTCAGCGCGCCCTGGACATGCAGGCCCGGCAAAGGTTCATAGGCGTCATATTGCTTGACGATCCGGTCGGTGAGCGCCGCGAACTTCTTGACGTCCTCTTCGGTCCACCAGTCCGACAGCCGCCCATGCATATCATATTTGGCGCCCTGGTCATCGAAGTGATGGCTGATCTCATGACCGATGACAGCGCCGATCCCGCCATAGTTTATCGCCGGATCGGCATTCGGATCGAAGAAAGGCGGCTGCAGGATAGCCGCTGGGAAGACGATCTCGTTCATCCCGAAATTGGCGTAGGCGTTGATCTCCATCGGCGTCATATGCCACTCGGTCCGATCGATCGGCTTGCCGAGCTTGTCGAGATTATGCTGCCATTCGAAGGCATTGCCGCGCATCGCATTGCCGACGAGGTCGCTTCGGTCGATCTTGAGCGCCGAATAATCGCGCCATTTGCTCGGATAGCCGATCTTCGGGGTAAAGGCCGCCAGCTTGGCGCGCGCCTTCACTTTGGTTTCCGGCGACATCCAGCTGAGCGCATCGATCCGCCGGCCCATGGCGGCGATGACGTTGCGCACCAGTTCGTCCGCAGCGGCCTTGGTCTCCGGGGTGAAATGCAGCTTCACATATTCCTGCCCCAGATCCTCGCCGACCAGATTCTTGACCAGGGTCACGCCGCGCTTCCAGCGGTCGCTGTTCTCCGGGGTCCCCGAAAGCACCGTCTGATTGAAGCCGAACTCGGCATCGACGAACGGCTTTGACAGATAGGGCGCATAGGCGTTCAGCGCCGTGACGAGCAGATAGTCCTTGAGCACCCCCAGCGGAGCCGCCTCGACGGCCTTGGCAGTGCCGGCAAAGGCACTGGGCTGGCCCACCAGGAATTGCTGCTGCTGGTCGAGGCCGGCGGCCTTCAGATAGGCGTCCCAGTCGAAGCCCGCCGCATTCGCGTCGAAATCGGCGCGGCTCCATTTGTTGTAGGTCTTGGTGCTGTCCCGCGAGTCCACCTTGGTCCAGTGGACCCGCGCGAGGTCGGCCTCGAACGCCACGATCCGCGCGGCGCGCTCTTCCGCCTGCTGCTCCCCGGCCAGACTCAGCAGCCGGGCCAGATAGGCCTGATATTCGCCACGCGTCTTGGTCAGCGCCGCGTCGTCCTTCAGATAATAATCGCGGTCGGGCATGCCGAGCCCGCCCTGCCGCAGCATGGCGATATAGGCATCGGGATTCTTGTCGTCCTGATCGACATAGGCAGCGAAGGGCGAGGATATCCCCTGGCGGACGAGATCGCCCATCTTGGCGGCGACGGCAGACTTGTCGGGCAGCGACGCGATCGAGTCGAGCATGGGTTTCAAGGGGGTGATGCCGGCGGCCTCGACCGCCTTCTCGTCCATGAAACTGGCATAGAGATCGCCGATCCGCGAACCCGGCCGCTCCGCCGCCTTGTCCAATATGGCGCGGCTGCGACTCATCGAAAGTTCGTCGAGCACCGTGAACATACCGTAATTGGAGCGGTCTGCGGGGATCGGCGTAGCCTTCGTCCAGCTGCCATTGGCGAAGGCGTAGAAATCGTCGCCAGGCTTGACCGTCTTGTCCATGCCCTGGGTGTCGAAGCCGAAACTGCCATAGGCCGGCTTGCCAGCATCCGCCGCCCAGACGGCATAAGGGGCCCCTGCCAGCACGGAGCCGGCGACTAGCGCGATTGCAAAGCGTTTCATGAAAACCTCGGTGTATGATCTGACTATGACGGGAGGCTTACCATCAAGAATGTCAGGATCAAACCTCGAGGGGGGCAGCCTCGTCACGATGACGCTCGCGCTGCTTCCACTTATGGGCGACCCACGCGGTCCAGATGCATCCCGACAGCAGATAACCGATCGCCGCCGCCACGACCGAGATCACGAACAGGCCGGTCACCAGTGCGGGCGCCGCCGACGAGGCAAGCCAGGCGAACCAGTCGGCCAAGGTCGCGCCCTGATTGATCATCACCATAACCGTGCCGACATCGGCCGAGGAATGAACGAAGCGGTTGCCGATGACGATCGACAAATAGAGGATGAAGGGCGTCGTCGCCGGGTTGCTCAAAAAGGTCATGGCAACCGCGATCGGGACGTTCGCTCGGCATGGCAATGCGAGCAGCGCCGCTCCGATGATCTGGATACCGGGGATCATCAGGAAGATCCCGACGATCAGGCCGAGCGCGACGCCGCGCGGAACCGAGCGGCGGGTAAAGCGCCAGAGCGAAGGTTCAAGGATGCGGTGCGCAAATGGCTGCAGCCACCGCACCTGTTCGAGCGATTCCCGCGTCGGCGCGTTCTTCCGCCACCAATTGCCGATTCGGTCGAACATCCCCCGCCCGCCCTCAGCCGCGATCGCGCAGCAGGCGCTGCTGCTCGCGCTTCCAGTCGCGCGCCTTTTCGGTATCGCGCTTGTCGTGAAGTTTCTTGCCCTTGGCCAGCGCCAGTTCGACCTTCGCCCGCCCACGACCGTTGAAATAGATCGACAGCGGGATCAGCGTCATGCCCTCGCGCGACACGGCGTTGCGCATCTTCTCGATCTCGCGTTCATGCAGCAGCAACTTGCGCGGACGCTTGGGCTCATGGTTGAAACGGTTGCCATGGCTGAACTCGGGTACGTTCGAATTGACCAGCCACACCTGGCCGTCCTTCACCTCGGCATAGCTCTCCGCGATCGATCCCTCGCCGAAGCGGAGCGATTTGACCTCGGTGCCCGTCAGCGCGACGCCGGCCTCGAAAAACTCGTCCAGAAAATAGTCGAAGCGCGCCCGCCGGTTCTCGGCGACCACCTTCTTCTTCTCGAACTCTACAGGACGCGGTCGGGCCATAAATCTCATTCTACCCGCGAACGGCGGGCCTTATCGAGGAAGACGACCGCGCCGGCCGGAACAACCGGCGTGTCGTCGTTGTAAAGTAGGCATACGAAGCCCGGCCGCAAGCTGTTCCCGAAGCCGCCCCGGCCTTACAATGCGCCCGCGTGCCGCAGCGCCGCGTCGACCGCAGCGCGGCTCGCCTCGGACGGCCAGGTCATCGGCATGCGCAGCTCGGGCGGGAAGTCGGGATAGGTGCGGCTCAGCGCATATTTGACCGGGCCCGGAGAGGCGTCGCTGAACAGCGCGGCATGCAGCGGAAACAGCTTGTCCTGCAGCGCCAGCGCATCCTTCCAGCGGTCTTCGAGGCAGGCCGTCTGGAACTGGGCGCACAGGCCCGGCAGCACATTGGCGGTGACCGAGATGCAGCCCCGGCCACCCATCGCCATGAATCCAAGTGCCATGTCGTCATTGCCCGACAACTGACAGAAATCGGGGCCGCAATGCAGCCGCTGGGCAGAAACCCGTTCGACCTTCCCGCTGGCATCCTTGATCCCGACGATACCGGGAAGTTCGGACAATTTTCCAAGCGTTTCCGGCATGATGTCGGTCACGGTA
This sequence comes from Rhizorhabdus antheiae, assembly GCF_049889055.1. Classification (NCBI taxonomy): domain Bacteria; kingdom Pseudomonadati; phylum Pseudomonadota; class Alphaproteobacteria; order Sphingomonadales; family Rhizorhabdaceae; genus Rhizorhabdus; species Rhizorhabdus antheiae. The sequence continues at coordinate 638,614 of NZ_JBLTWO010000002.1, forward strand.
CGGGCGGGGACGTTATAGACCACGATCGGCAGGCTGCAATGCTCGGCCAGATAGCGATAGTGGAGCAGGATGCCGTCCTGATTGGGGCGGTTATAATATGGCAGAACGACCAGCGCCGCATCCGCGCCGGCGGCCTGCGCCGACTTCATATGTTCGAGCGCGACCAGCGTATCGTTCGATCCGCAGCCCGCAATGACGGGAACGCGGCCTTTCGCCTGCTCGATGCAGACCCGGACGACATGATTATGCTCCTCGATCGACATCGTGGCGCTCTCGCCGGTCGTACCGCACGGCACCAGTGCGCTCGATCCCTCCGCGATCTGCCAGTCGACGAAGGTCCGAAAGAGCTTCTCGTCGAACGTCCCGTCGCGAAATGGCGTCACCAAGGCTGGAATCGACCCGCTGAACATCACGCACTCCCTTCACCTCGGCAACCGCAATGGCCATAGTGGCCCGATGACGTCCGTCCGAGAAACGACAGCGCCCCATAGGTTCGCGCCCCCTCCCCTGTCCAGACGCTCACGCCGCCTTTTTCTGAGCGTCGCGCTGTTGGTCTCCACCGCTGCGATCGCCGCAACGATCGTGCCGCAGGCTGCACCGCCGCCCGCGGCACTGTCGCCTGTCCAAAGTGCACCCGCTTTGCGCGACGATATATTGCAAGGTGTGATCGCAGAATGGCGACGCCTCCAGCAGAGCGATTCCCCGCCCTTCCGCGACTATGCCGCTTTTCTGATGGCCCATCCCGGCTGGCCCGGCGAAAGCGCGATGCGGCGCGCGGCCGAACGCCGCATTGATGCCGGCGGCTTCGACGCCGCTTATCTGATCAACTTCTTCACCCGCTTCCCGCCACTCACCGCCGCCGGCCAGACCCGCTTCGCCGAGGCGCTTGCGACGACCGGCCGGATGGCGGAGGCGCGGCGCAATGCGGCAGCCGCCTGGGTTACCAAAGGCCTGACGCAGGAAGACGAGGCCAGGCTGACCGCACGGTTCGGCGCCAGCATGACGGCGGCCGATCACGATCGCCGCATGGAGCGCCTGCTGCTCGATCGCGCGACGACGCCCGCAGCACGCCAACTCGCCAATACCTCGCCCGCCCGACGACCGCTCTATGCCGCGCGCCTCGCGCTCGTCCGGCAGGACGCCGACGTGCAGGCGCAGATCGATGCCGCCGGCGACGCGATCAACCACGATCCCGGTTTCATGATCGAGCGCGCCCGCTATCTGCGCGACAAGGGCGACAGCATGGCGGCGCGGATATGGCTCGCCCAGTCGCGCAACCTGACGGCCGCACCGTTCGACACGGCCTATTTCCTCGACAATCTGCTGAGCTTCGCGCAGGCGGCGCGCGCCGACAGCCAGTTCGATCTTGCGCTCGCCATCGCCAAACATGCCGAACAGGCCTTCCCGCCGGGCACCCGCATCCGCGACCGCCCCTTCGCCGAACGCGACGATTATACCAGCCTGATGTGGCTGGCGGGCACCGTGGCGATGGAAAAGCTCGGCCGCTATGACGATGCGGTCACCATGTTCGACCGCTATTCGCGGGCCGCGCAGACACCGGGCACACAGACAAAAGGTTGGTACTGGGCCGGCCGCGCAGCCGAACGCGGCGGCAAGCCCGATTGGGCGCGCAGCTATCTCGGCCAGGCGGCCGTCCATGTGGATCAATTCTACGGCCAGCTCGCAACCGAACGCCTTGGTCGCGAAATCGCGCTGCCGCCGGAGCCGCCCAAGGCGGCGGTGTCCAATCAGGCGCGCGCCAGCTTCGAGGCGAGCGAGGTCGTTCGCGCCGCCCGCCTTTTGGGCCGGACCGGCCCATGGCAGGACCAGACGCAGTTCATCCGCCTCATCGCCAATAATGCCTCGAGCGATGCCGACCATATCCTCGCGGGCGAACTGGCCCGATCGATCGGCCGGCCCGATCTGGGCGTCATGGTCTCCCGTAATGCACGCACCAGCGGCACGCCCGACCCGCTGCGGATCGGTTTTCCCGAAGTCCCGGTCCCCGAGGCGATGCGCGACCACTGGACCCTGATCCACGCGATCGGACGCCAGGAAAGCCAATTCGATCGGGAAGCCACCAGCAGGACCGGTGCGCGCGGCATCATGCAGCTGATGCCGGCGACCGCGCGCGAGCAAGCCGGGCGCATGGGACTGCCTTATGATCCGGTCCGGTTGGGCGAGGTCGGCTACAACGTCACGATCGGATCGGCCTTCTTCGATCGCATGCTCAGTCATTATGGCGGCAATTATGTGCTGGCGGTCGCCAGCTACAATGCCGGTCCGGGCAATGTGAACAAGTTCATCCGCGCCAATGGCGATCCACGCCTGCCGGGCGTCGACGTGGTCGACTGGATCGAAGCGATTCCCTTCGCCGAGACGCGCGGCTATGTGCAGAAGGTGCTGGAGAATGCCGTGGTCTACGATCTGCTCAACCCGGCCCGTGCGCGCGGCTCCAACCGGAATCGTCTTTCGAGCTATCTCGGCAAGGCGAAGCCAGGTTGATCAGCCGCGTTTTTCTCTTTTTCTTTGCGCCAAGTCCTTGATGGAACTGGCACAATATCTGCCGCGTTGTACGCGCTCGCGCGGGCTGGAAACATGCCATATCCATGAAGCCGCAAAACCTCTTGTGCGTCGCAACAAAGCGATGCACCATCCACTTGTTCGATACGAACAATAACGGAGCTGTATGGCAGGGACAGGCGCTTTCGACGAGATCCGCGGCACACCGGGCGACCCGGCAGGACGACCCGAGTTCGCGGAGTTATTGCAATGGATAGAGGACACGCCGTCTAGCGAACTCGATCGAAGACAGAAGGCCGCCGAAGCCGCCTTCCGACAACTTGGGATTACCTTCGCCGTCTACGGCGAAGACGAATCCGCCGAGCGCATCATTCCCTTCGACATCGTCCCGCGTATCTTCACCGCCCGCGAATGGGCCAATCTCTCCGAAGGCCTCGTCCAGCGCGTCGAGGCGATCAACGCCTTCCTCGCCGACATTTACGGCCCCCGGAAGATCCTCGCCGACAAGATCGTTCCCGAAGAACTGATCCTGTCCAATCCGCAATTCCGTCCGATGCTCGCGGGAGCCAAGCCGCCGCACGGTGTGTTCGCGCATATCTGCGGCATCGATCTGGTGCGGACCGGGCCCGACGATTTCTGGGTGCTCGAGGACAATGCGCGCACACCTTCGGGCGTGTCCTACATGCTCGAAAATCGGGAGGCGATGCTGCGGCTCTGCCCCGAACTGTTCGAGCAGTTCAAGGTCGCCCCGATCGACTCCTATCCCGATGCGCTGCTGGAAACGCTCCAGTCGGTCTCCCCGCGCAATCAGGGCGCTGGTGCCACCTGCGTCCTGCTGACCCCAGGCCATTTCAACTCGGCCTTTTACGAGCACAGCTTCCTCGCCGATTCGATGGGCATCGAACTGGTCGAGGCTGCCGATCTGGAGGTCGACGACGACAAGGTCTGGATGCGCACGATCGAGGGGCGAGTCCAGGTCGACGTGATCTACCGCCGGATCGATGACGACTATCTCGACCCGCTGGTCTTCCGTCCGGACTCGCTGCTGGGCGTGCCGGGCATCATCGCCGCCTATATGGCGGGCAATGTCGCGCTGGTGAATGCCCCGGGTACGGGCATCGCCGACGACAAGGCGATCTACAGCTACATGCCCGAAATCGTCCGCTATTATTCGGGGAGCGACGCCAAACTGCCGAATGTCGAGACCTATCGCTGCCGCGAGGCCGATGCGTTGCGCTATACGCTCGACAATCTCGACAAGCTGGTGGTCAAGCTGGTCGACGGATCCGGCGGCTACGGCATGCTGGTCGGCCCTACCGCGACCAAGGCGCAGATCGAAGAGTTCCGCGCCGCCCTGATCGCCGAGCCACAACGCTACATCGCACAGCCGACGCTGGCCCTGTCCACCGTCCCCACCCTCACCGAAGCCGGGGTGGCACCACGCCATGTCGACTTCCGGCCATTCGTCCTGTCGGGCGCCAGGGGCGTCACCATAACGCCGGGCGGATTGACCCGCGTGGCATTGCGGGAGGGATCGCTGGTGGTGAACTCCAGCCAGGGCGGCGGCACCAAGGACAGCCTCATCCTGACCGGCCGGGAGGTGCGCGCCTGATGCTCTCGCGTACCGCCAACTCGCTCTACTGGATCGGCCGTTATGTCGAACGGGCCGAGTTCACCGCCAAGCTGATCGAGGCCACCATAAGGCTCGACGCCCTGTCCGCCCGCCCGGCGGGCCAGGGCGCCTGGGACAGCGCACTGCTCGTCGCTGCCGCCGACCAGGATTTCGCGCTCACCGGCGAAACCAGGACCCCGCTCGCCATCAGCCGCTACCTGACGCTGTCGACCGACAATGCCAATTCGGTGCGCTCCTGCCTCGATGCTGCGCGCAGCAATGCGAAGTCGGTGCGAACGGCGCTCAGCCGCGATGCCTGGGAAGCGATCAACCGCGCCTGGCTGGGCCTGCGTGGCCGCGCTTCCACCGGGGGCAGCCAGGCAACGCTCAGCCTCGTCGAACAGATTCGTGCGGAGACGCGCGGTTTCGAGGGCGCTCTGCACCGCATGCTGCGCAACGAAGCCTATGCCTTCATAGGCCTCGGCGCGGCGATGGAGCGGGCGGACAACACGGCCCGGCTGATCGACGTCAAATATCACCTCCTCCTGCCCGAGGGCGAGAAGGTGGGCGGACCGATCGACCGCGATCAGTGGACGACCATCCTCCACACCGTTTCGGCGGTGACCGCCTATCGCTGGCTGTACAGCGAGGGGCTGAAGCCCTGGCTGGTGGCGGAACTGCTCAGCCTGCGCCGGGAGTTGCCACGCTCGCTCATCGCCTCATCGGAGGAGGCGATCGGTCACCTCAACGCGATCGGGAAGCGCACCGGCCTTCAGGGCGAGGCAGACCGTCTCGCGCGCGTCCGCCACAACGCGCTGGAGCGCACATCGATCGACGCCATTTTCAACCAGGGCCTGCACGAATGGCTGACCGCGTTCATTCGGGAGAATACGCGGATCCACCATGCCGTCGGTCAACAGTTCCGGTTCTCCTGACATGCGCCTGCTGATCCAGCACCAGACCGAATATCGCTTCACCATCCCGCAGTCGCGCGTGGTGCAGATGCTGCGCATGACACCGACGAGCCATGTCGGGCAGAATATCGTCAACTGGCATATCGACGTGGATTGCGATGCGCGCCTGAAACATTCGCGCGACGGTTTCGGCAATGTCGTCTCGATGCTCTATCTGGCGGGTCCGATCGAGCGGATCGGGATGCGGGTTTCGGGCGAGGTCCTGACCGAGGATCGCGCCGGGGTCGTTACCGGGACCGCCGAAACATTACCGGCGGCCATTTTTCGACGCCCGACCGAACTCACCAAGGCACCGGAGCCGCTGGTCGATCTGGCCGAGCGCCATGGCGGGACCACCGGTGACGATCTTGCCCGCGCCCATGCACTCAATTCTGCCGTGGCAGCGCTCTTCCGCTGCAATCTTCAGCGCAGCACCGAGGTTCGATCGGTCGCCGAGATCATCGAGGCGGGACATGGCTGCAGCATGGACCTCGCCCATGTCCTCGTGTCGGTCGCGCGCGCTGCGGGCTTCGCTGCGCGCTTCGTCACCGGATACATCTATCGCGAATCTCCCGATCCGGAGCATCGCCATGCCCCGCATTTCTGGGCGGAGATCGACGTTCCGGGCTTCGGCTGGATCGGCTTCGACCCGGCCAACGACATGTGCCCGAACGAGCGCTATGTCCGCGTCGCCAAAGGCCTCGACTTCCGCGATGCCGCGCCGATCTCGGGCGCCCGCGTCGGCGGCGGGCATGAGGTGATGAACGTGGGCGTCGACATCAGCATGTCTCAGGCGCAATATCACAGCTGATCCCATGGACGCCGCGTCGCGGGGTCCCTATCTGCCTCCGCATAACGGAACGAAGGTTGATCGCGCGATGAAACTGGTACGGGGGCTTTGGGCCTTGCTCGTGGGGATCAAGGACGCGCTCGTCCTGATCGCCATGCTGCTGTTCTTCGGCACGCTCGCTTTCGCCCTGTCGATGAAACCGAACAGCGCCCTGCCTTCCTCCGGCGCGCTCGTTCTCGATCTGGCGGGCAGCCTGGTCGAACAGCCGTCCGAGACCGATACGCTGTCGCTGCTGTCGGGCGGTAACAGCCTCGTTCGCGAAACCCGCCTGCGCGATGTCGAGCGCGCGCTGTCCGCTGCATCGCGTTCGAGCAGCGTAAAAGCGGTGGTGCTAGACCTCGACGGCTTCATAGGCGCCGAACCCGCGACACTCGCCGCCGCATCCGCCGCCATCGACAAGGTCCGCGCCGGCGGCAAACCGGTCTTCGCTTATGCCACGGCCTATGCAGACGACGGCTATCGCCTCGCGGCCCACGCTACGGAGATCTGGCTCGACCCGCTCGGCGCCGTCGCCATCGCCGGGCCCGGCGGATCGCAGCCTTATTTTAAGGGGCTGATGGACAAGCTTGGCATCACCGCCAAGATATACCGTGTCGGCACCTATAAGGCCGCCGTCGAACCCTTCCTGAGAAACGATCAGTCACCCGAGGCGCGCGAGGCCAGCCAGGCGCTGTACGGCGCGATCTGGGCCGAGTGGCAGGCTGACGTCCGCAAGGCACGGCCGAAGGCCCGCATCGCCGACTATATCGCCCGTCCGACCGCGCTGATCGGCGCATCCGGGGGCAGGATGTCGCAGGCCGCCGTCGACAATGGCCTGGTCGACAAGCTCGGCGACCGCAACGCCTTCCGTTCGCGCATCGCCGCGATCACGGGCGAGGATGCCGGCGACCTTCCCAACGGCTTCAAGACGATCGACTTCGATCGCTGGGTGTCTTCCAACCCGGAAAAGTCTGCCGGAACGCCCATCGGCGTGCTGACGGTCGCCGGAGAAATTGTCGACGGCTATGCCCCGCCGGGCACTGCCGGTGGCACGACCATCGCCGAGTTGCTCGAAGAGGAACTGGCCCGCAAGCGCATCAAGGCGCTGGTGTTGCGGGTAGATTCGCCCGGCGGCTCGGTGACCGGGGCTGACCGCATCCGTTCGGCAGTGCTCGAAGCCAAGGCGATGGGGTTGCCCGTCGTGGTGTCGATGGGCGGCCTTGCTGCCAGCGGCGGCTACTGGATCTCGACCCCTGCCGATCGCATCATCGCCGACCGCTCGACGATCACCGGTTCGATCGGTGTGTTCGGTATCATCCCGACATTTCAGGGATCGCTCGAAAAGCTCGGCATCGGTGCCGACGGGGTAAAGACGACCCCCCTTTCAGGCGAGCCCGACGTGCTGCGCGGCACATCCCCGCAGTTCGATGCGATGGTGCAAGGCTCGATCGAAGACATCTATGGTCGCTTCGTTGGTCTCGTCGCGCAGTCGCGCAAGATGACTCCCGAGCGGGTCAACCAGATCGCGCAGGGCCGCGTCTGGTCCGGCGTCGCCGCGCGGCAGATCGGCCTCGTGGACAGCTTCGGCAATGTCGACGATGCCGTCGCCGCTGCCGCCAAGCTTGCCAAGCTCGACCCCGCCAATGTCCACCCGCTCTACATCGAGGAACCGCTGTCGCCCTGGCGTCAGTTGCTGCGCGACTTCGCTGCCCCCGAGGAAAGCCGTGAGGCGCAGGTTGCGACCGATCCCTGGGCCGTCATTCTCGGTCGGCCCGAGCGGCAGATGCTGCAGGCGGTCGGCACAGCCAAGTCCTTGCTGACGGGTCCCTCGATGCAGGTGCGCTGCCTCGAATGCCAAAGCCTGTCCGGCGCGCCGCGCGCCAAGGACATAAGCGAGGCGCGCAGCTTGCTGGCCTGGCTGCTTCGCTAGGCCAGCCGGATCCTGCGGATCAGCCGAACCGCGCCGTGCAGGCCTGGGCTGTTTCGTTCGGCGGCCCGAGGCGGGTCATGCGGACCAGCGCCTCCTGCTTCAATTCGAGCGTGCTTTCATATTTGCTCGCGCCGCGCGCCTTCAGCCCATCGCCGATCGTCGCATCGAGGTTCCGCCGCATCGCCATAAGCTCGGACATCATCTTCTCAGTGGCTGGCTCCTTGCTCGTCACCGACTTGGTGAGAAAATCGCCCAGCGCATAGCAGCCGATGGCCGCCTCGAACCGCTGCGCAGGCAGTTCGACGCCGCCGATCTTCGCCGCAAGCGGGAAGCTCTGGTTGCATGGCTGGACGAGATCCTGCCAGTTGCCTGCGGTGACGTCGCCTTCCAGTTCGCTCATGCGCGACACTACCGCCGAAGCCGTGGGCGTGTCGAAGCGATTGCCGTCCGAGGCGGCGAGCATCGCATAATGGAGGATTCGGGTCTGCGCCGGGAAATCCAGATCGGCCTTGACGTTGCTGTTCCCCGCCCGTGCGGAGGCCGCACTGACGACGGCGCAGGTCGCCGCCCGGTCGATCGGGTCGGTCGGCAACGCCAGCTTCTTCGGCCCGCAGCCGGCCAGCAGGACCAGCGTCGCAGACAAGGCGATCGTGACTTTACGCATCTCTACATCCTTACCGTTACAGGCCCTTAACTACGTCTCAGCGCAGGGCCGGTTCCTGAACGGGATCGGTCGAACGTGCCTCAGTCGCGGTAGCCGGGCAGCGCAATGCCACGGGCGATGGCCAGCGCGCGCAAAGCGAAGCCGGCGCCCGCCGCCAGAGCTGCAGCCACATACAGGGGCGCGCCGAGCAAGGTGAGGACGACGAACAGTCCTGCAGCCAGTGCCGCTGCGGTCACATACAGCTCCGGCCGCAGCAGGATCGAGGGCTCCCCCGCCAGCACGTCGCGGACGATGCCGCCCATGCAGGCGGTCACCACCCCCATGGTGGCGGCGCCGAGTGGTGGAATGCCGAAGGCCAGCGCCTTCCATGAGCCGAAGACCGCATAGGCGGCCAGCCCGACCCCGTCGAACCATTCGAGCGCCCGCACCGGCCAGATCCGCGTCGGTGTCATCCAGACGGCGAGCGCCGCCAGCAAGCAGACCGCGAGTGCGCGGTTATCGTGGATCCAGAAGACCGGGGCTCCGATCAGCAGGTCCCGCAACGTCCCGCCGCCGGTTCCCGTTACAGCCGCGAAGAAGGTGAAAGTGACGATCGTCTGCCCGCGCCGCGCCGCCGCCAGCGCGCCGCTGACCGCGAAGATCGCGATGCCGAAAATGTCGAGCATCGGCAGCGCAGAGCGCACCATGAGGAGATCGGGCATGTCCATGGCCCGCTGTCCTATGGAACGGCGCGGGAGGCAAGCCATCGCACCCGGCGGCATATGGACTTGATCGTTTCGATTGTTACTGTCGTCCGGCAATGCCCGACTCCATGACGATCCCCCGCATCCGGCCGGTACGGCCCGACGATCTCGAGGCCTTGATGAGCCTCGCCCGGCTGGCAGGTCCGGGCTTTACCAATTTGCCCCCCGACCGCGCGACGCTGGAGAGCAAGATCAATTGCAGCCGCCGCCTGCTGTCGGGCGAAAAGCTGGGCGGTGCGATCATACTCGGGCTGGAGATCGATGGCCGGCTGCGCGGATGCGGCATGGTCTTTCCCCGCCTGGGCGTCGACTGGCCCTTCTACAGCTACCGCATCAGCCATATGACGCAGCGGTCGAGTATCGACGGGCGTATGGTACGCTTCCCCGTCCTCACCCTCACCAACGATCTGGAGGATTGCGCCGAGGTCGGTGGATTGATGGTCGACCCCGAACTGCGCAAGGGCGGCTATGGGCGGATGATGGCGCGCAGCCGCTATCTGTTCATCGCCACCCACCGCGCGTTGTTCGGCGATCGGGTCGTGGCCGATCTGCGCGGATGGCTCGACGACGGCCGCTCGCCCTTCTGGGACGCGGTCGGCGGCCGCTTCTATGCGATGAGCTTTGCCGAGGCCGACCATATCAATGCAACGACCGGCAACCAGTTCATCGCCGATCTCGGCCCGCGCGCGCCGATCTACGTCAACATGCTCTCGACGGACGCGCAGAAAGTGATCGGCAAGGTCCATGACGATGGCCGTGCAGCGCGCGCGCTGCTCCTCGAAGAGGGGTTCCGCGAGGAAGGCTATGTCGACATATTCGATGCCGGCCCCACACTCGTGGCCGAGATCGACCAGCTGCGCGCCGTCCGCGATCTGCATCACGCAACATTCGCCGGCGGCACCATCACGGATACGGTGCGCGACCATATGCTGGTCAAAGGCAGCGGCGCCGATTTCTGCTGCGTCCCCGCAGCGGTGGAAGCTGCCGGCGGGCATATCCGCACCGACCGGTTGAGCGCCGATGTGCTGGGCCTCGCGGAGCATGACCCGATCGGATATCTGGCGCTATGACCACCATCGAAATCAACTTCGACGGCCTTGTCGGGCCAATCCACAATTATGCCGGTCTGTCGCCGGGCAACATCGCCAGTGCGAGCAATGCGGGTGCGGTTTCACGCCCGCGCGCGGCGGCGCTGCAAGGCCTGGGCAAGATGCGCAGGCTGATGGACCTCGGCCTCGTACAGGGCTTCTTTCCTCCACCTCGCCGCCCGGCAGTGCCGGCGCTGCGCGCTCTGGGGTTCGAGGGGACGGACCGCGAAGTCCTGTCGTCGGCGGCAGGGGAAGACCCGCTGCTCTTCAACAATATCTGCTCGGCCTCGGCCATGTGGGCGGCCAATGCCGCGACCGTGATCGCTCCGGCGGACAGCGCAGACGGGCGCGTGCATCTGGTGACCGCCAATCTGTCGACGATGCTCCACCGGAGTTTCGAGGCGGCCGACACTTTTGCCATGCTGCGCCGCATTTTCGCCGACGATGCCCATTTCGCCGTCCACGCCCCGCTCCCAGCCTCGCAGCATTTCAGCGACGAGGGTGCAGCGAACCATATGCGGCTGACGCCGTCGCATGGTACGCGCGGAATCAACGTCTTCATCCACGGCACCCAGCGCGGCAGCCGCTTTCCCGAACGCCAGGCGCGGCGAGCGGGCGAAGCGGTTGCGCGTCTGTCGGGCGCACCGGCGCTGCATATGCTGCAGTCGCAGCGCGCGATCGACGCCGGCGCCTTCCACAATGATGTCGTCGCCGTCGCCAACGAATATGTCCTGCTGGCCCATGCCGAGGCCTTCGAGGACCGCGATGGGCTGTTTGCGGCCCTGGCACGCGACGTGCCCGGCTTCGTGCCGGTCGAGGTCGACAGCATCACGCTCGACGATGCGATCCGCTCCTATCTGTTCAATTCGCAGCTGATCACGCTGCCCGATGGCAGCATGGCGCTGATTCTCCCCTCCGAGGCACAAGAGCATAAGAGCGTCTGGGCGGCGGTCGAAGGCATCGTCGCGGGTAACAACCCGATTGCACAGGCAATCGTCGTCGATGTGCGCGAGAGCATGCGCAATGGCGGCGGCCCGGCCTGCCTGCGCCTGCGTGTTCCGGTCACGGAAGCGCAGCGCGCCGCGATCGACCCGCGCTTCCTGCTCGACGAGCGGCGCTGGGACGCGCTGTGCGCGGTGGTCGACCGCCACTGGCCCGAGCAGATCGGCACGTCCGATCTCGCGCTCCCGGACCTTTGGGACAGCATCGGCCGGGCCCATGATGCGTTGGACGATCTGCTGGCCCGGGTTTGAACTCGGACGCGTAATGACGCACAAGCGAGCAATGATGAAACGCCCCTGCCACCGCGCGGCTAGCCCATGCTGATCGTCCGCCCAGCTGCGACGCCGGACCTGGGCTCGCTCATGGAACTCGCCATCCTGTCGGGTCGCGGCTTCACCAGCCTGCCTGAGGATGAGGCGACTCTGCTCCACCGTCTGACCCTGTCGGAAGCCAGCTTCCGGGGCGAAATGGCGCCGCGCGAAGCCTGGTATACGCTGATGCTCGAGGACAGCGCGACTGGACGGATCGAAGGGCTGTGTGGGGTTCGCGCGGCGGTCGGCGTCGGTCGGCCGCATTTCTCCTTCCGGGTGATGACGCTCGCGCAATTCTCCTCGGCGATCAACACGCGCTTCGACCATCAGGCGCTGGTGCTGGTCAACGAATGCGCCGGGTGGACCGAGGTCGGTTCGCTCTACCTGCGCCCCGAGCGACGCTCGGGCGGCGCCGGCAGCCTGCTCGCCCGCTCGCGCTACATGCTGATCGGTGCCGAGCCCAAGCGCTTCTCGGAAACCGTCATGGCCGAACTGCGCGGCTATTTCGCACCGGACGGCACCTGTCCCTTCTGGGACGGCGTCGCGAGCAAATTCTTCCGTCTGCCTTTCGACGAAGCCGATCATATGGTGATGTCGACCGATGGCCAGTTCATCCTCGACCTCGCTCCGCGGCACCCGATCTATGTCGAGCTCATCCCCGACAGCGCCGCCGAGGCGATCGGCCGCGTCCATGTCGAGGGCGAGGCCGCGCGCGCCATGCTCGACCATGAGGGGTTTCGCGGCTCGGGCCTCGTCGACATATTCGACGGCGGACCGACCTATTCCGCGCCGCGCGATGCGATCCGCACGATCGAGCGTTCGACGCGGCTGCCCGCAAGGCGCGGCGATCCCGGCGAAGCAGCCGAGCATCTCGTGTCGGTCGACGCCATCGGCACGTTCCGCGCGGTTCGTACCAAAGTGCGCATCGATGCGGACGCGGCGATGCTCGACGGTGAAACGATGGACGCATTGCGCATCGGCGACGGAGATATGGTGAGGGTCAGGCAGTGATGCGCTCGCTGGATCCCGCCACCGGCGAAACCGTCTGGGAAGGCGAAGCAATGCCCCCGGAGCGGGTTCCGGCGCTCGTTCAGACTGCGCGCAAGGCGCTTCCCGCCTGGGCCGACCGGCCGCTAGAGGACCGCATCGCGATCCTCAGACGCTATGCCGAGATATTGAGCGAGCGCGCAGAAGCGCTCGCGCGCGACATCTCCCGCGAAACAGGCAAGCCTCTCTGGGAAAGCCGCGCGGAACTCGGCTCGATGGCGGCCAAGGTCGGAGTTTCGATCGCGGCGCAGGCGGAGCGCGCCGGCAGCCGGCAAGCCGATACCGGCTTCGGGCGGGCTGTTCTGCGCCATCGTCCCCATGGCGTGATGGCGGTGCTGGGGCCCTATAACTTCCCCGGGCACCTGCCAAACGGCCACATCGTCCCGGCGCTGCTGGCGGGCAATGCGGTCATCTTCAAGCCGTCCGAGGAAGCGCCGTTGACCGGCGGGAACATGATCGCCGCGCTCCATGACGCGGGCGTGCCGGCGGACGTCCTTCATATCGTGCAGGGCGGCCGCGATCAGGGCGCGGCGCTGGTCGATGCCGACATCGACGGTCTTCTGTTCACGGGTTCGGCCGAAACCGGACGCCATTTTCGCCGCGCGATGGTGGATCGTCCGCATGTCGTGCTTGCGCTCGAACTGGGGGGCAACAATCCGCTGATCGCCTGGGGCGACCCCGACGTCATGGCGGCGGCGATCGTGCAATCGGCCTTCGTCACCACCGGTCAGCGCTGCTCCTGCGCCCGGCGGCTGATCATCCCCGAGGGCCATGAAGGCGATTCCACCATCGAGGCGGTCCATACGCTGGCGGCCCGGTTGCGGATCGGGGCGTGGGACGATCCCGCCGAACCCTATATGGGGCCGCTGATCTCGCCCGCAGCCGCACGAAACGCGCTCGACGCGGTCGATGCGCTCAAGGCGCTGGGCGCCCGCCCGCTCCTCCCCTTCGAGCGGCTCGATCGCAGTGAAGCCTTCGTCATGCCCGGCATGTACGACGTCACGGGCATCGCCGCTCCCGACCGGGAGATTTTCGCGCCGATCCTGCAGGTCGTCCGCGTGCCGGATTTCGACGCGGCGATCGAGGCGGCGAACGCCACCAGTTTCGGTCTGTCGGCCGGACTGCTGAGCGAAGATCCCGAGCTTTGGCATCGCTTCCTCCACCGCTCGCGCGCCGGAGTCGTCAACTGGAACCGGCCGACCACGGGCGCTGCCGCGAACATGCCCTTCGGCGGGCTCGGCCAGTCGGGCAACCACCGGCCCAGCGCCTATTATGCCGCCGACTATTGCGCCTATCCGGTGGCCAGCTTCGAGGCCGACGCGGTGATCGACCTGACCTCCGAACTCGGGGACCGGTTGCTGTGAGCGAGGGCGCTGCCATCGTCGCTGCGCACCGCGCGGCGCTGGACGTCGCCGCCGCCGCGCCGATGCTGGCGCAGGTGCGGCAGTGGAGCAGCATCAACAGCGGGTCGCGCAATCTCGAGGGACTCGCCATTCAGGCGTCGCTGCTCGCCGATGCCTTCGCGATCCTGCCGGGCGCACTCGATCTCGTCGAGGCCGTCTCCGGCGAGAGCGTCGACAGCGGCGGATCTTTGCAACCGGTCGCCTATGGCCGCCATCTGCACCTGCGCGTGCGGCCGGAAGCCCCCGTCCAGCTCATCCTTACAGGCCATATGGATACGGTCTTTGCGGTCGATCACCCCTTCCAGACGTTGACCGATCTGGAAGGCGGTTCTGTCCTCAACGGCCCCGGCGTCGCCGATATGAAGGGCGGCATAGCGGTGATGTTGGCGGCACTGTGCGGCGTCGAGGCGTCCCCCCTGCGCGACCGCATCGGCTATGAGGTCGTGATCAATTCCGACGAGGAGATCGGATCGCCCGGCTCCGCCGCGCTGATCGCGCGCGCCGCGCTGGGCAAGCTTGCCGCACTGACCTATGAACCCTCCGCCCTGCCCGACGGTACGCTGGCAGGCGCCCGGCCCGGCAGCGGCAACTTCTCGTTGATCGTCAGCGGCCGGTCGGCCCATGCCGGCCGCAATCCCGAGGATGGCCGCAATGCGGTCGTCGCCGCTGCCGATCTGGCGCTGCGGCTCTATCAGGCGAGGCGGCCGGGCCTGTCGATCAATCCCGCAAAGATCGACGGTGGCGGGCCGAACAACATGGTCCCCGACCGCGCCGTGCTGCGCGTCAATCTCCGTCCCGCCCTGCCCGAAGACCAGCGTGACGCCGAGGCATTGATGGCCGCGATCATCGCCGAGGTCGAGGCCGCGCACGGGGTGTCGATCCATCGCCACGGCAGCTTCGGCCGGCCGCCCAAACCGCTCGATGCGAAAGCGGAGAGACTGTTCGCGCTGGTCGAGGACAGCGCCGCGCTGCTGGGTCGGCCGATCGGTCACCGTCCGAGCGGGGGGGTTTGCGACGGCAACAACATCGCCGCCTGCGGGGTACCGGTGGTCGATACGATGGGCGTGCGCGGCGGCGCGATCCATTCGGCCGACGAATATCTGATCGTCGAGAGCCTGCCCGAACGGGCGATGCTCTCGACGCTCGTCATGCTGCGGCTCGCCGAGCGCGGCACCCTCTAAGCCGTCAGTCGGTCAGCCCAAGCGCGGCCGCGATGTCACGCCAGGCAAGCAGCTTGAAATTCTGCGCCCGGCCATCATTGTGGCCATCCTGCGCGACGAACAGGCCACCCGGATAATCCGGTCCGAAGTCGCCCAGCATCAGGTCAATGCCGTCGGTTTCCTCGACCGAACCAACCGAACCGCGCGCAATCCGGAAGCGGCCGACATAGCTGTCGTCGGACAGGCGATACACGGCGTAGGCATTATCGCCCTGGCTCGACACGAGCACATAGCCCTGATCGGCGCCGATCGCCGCGATGGCCACGCCCTCGGCGTCCGTCACGATGTTGCGCCCGTCCGCAGCCGCAACCTTGACCGGCGTCGTCGCCCCGGCGGCATGGGCATCGAAACGCCACAGGCCGATATCCTCCTCCGCGACATAGAGCCGACCGGAGCGATCGTCGACGGCGCAACCCTCCGACTGGGTGCCGAGCTTCATCGTGCGGACGATGCGGCCCGTCGGTTGGGCGCCACTGGCGTCGATCGCGACCTGGTTTATCGTGCCGTCCTTCAACACGATGAAGGCGTGCAGGACGATCCCCTCGCGATAAAGGCAGACGCCATAAGCCTCGCCACTGCCGGCCGCGAGCGTTCCGAGCGGGGTCAGCTTGGCGGTGCCAGTATCGAGCCGGAACAGCGCGAGCTTTGCCTGGGTGACGTCGTTGCGATCGCTGGCGACGACCAGCACGCCCGGTCCACCCGGCATCGCCACGCCATCGCGCAGGTCGACATTGTTGACCCGGCCCGCATCGACGAAGTCCCGGCTCTTCCCGTCGAGCCCGTAGACATAGAGCCCCGCCTTCTTGTCGGTTCCGACGATCAGGCTGTCCGCCGGGGATGCCGGGTTGCGCCAGATGGCGGGATCGTCGGCCGCATCTGCGTTCGACGTCCCCACCGGCACGGTCTCGCTTTTGGCGGTGACCGTCGCGGCGGGAGCCGCCATCGCGATGCGCTGCTCGACCGGGATTTCCCGCGCCGCGCATCCCGCCAGTAGCGGGACTACCAAGGCTAGGCTGAAACCGCGCATCAGAAGCTTGCCGTCACGCCGAACTTCGCCGTCCAGCTATATTCTTCATATTGCAGGAGCCGGCGACGGTCGTCGAGATTCTGATAGGCGAAATAGGGTCGGTCGAACACGTTGACCCATTCGGCGAACATGCGGATATTGTCGGTAATCCGATATTTTCCGCTCAGATCCAGCTGGAAGTGATTGGAAACATAGCGGTCGGTGGTCGCATCGTCGCCCAGCTCGTCGAGATATTTGTCGCGGAAGGTGCCGGCCGCGCGCAGGCTGAGCGGGCCCTTCTCATAGCCGATCACGACGTTGAACGTGTGCTTGGACGAAGCCGGCAGCGGGATACGGCGCAGATCGGTAATGTCGCCATCGGTGCCCACGCGACCCGTGGCGTCGGTATAGGTGTAGTTGATCTGGGTCAGCAGCCCGTCGAACGGCGCCGGCAGCGAGGTATAGGCCTGGCTGTAGCTGAACTCGAAGCCCTTGACCGTCGCCTTCGGACCATTGGCGAAGGTGGTCGCCTCGTCGAGGATCAGGCCGTTATAGGGGACGTCCTGATTGACGACCTCGACGACATAATCCTTGATATTCTTGTAGAAGACACCCGCGGTGATCGCGGCGTTCCGGCCGAAATAATATTCGACGGCCAGATCGCCATTCCAGGCCTTGTAGGGCTTGAGCGCGGGATTGCCGAACTCGCCCTCATTATCCTCGATGATCGCGCGCGGCGCCAGCTGCGACAGCTTCGGGCGGACGAGGCTCTTATAGCCGGCCGCCCGCAACACCAGGTTGCGGACCGGCTCATAGCGGACGGTAAAACTGGGAAGCCAGTCGGTGTAAGTCCGCTTGAAGGTCTGCGCGTCGACGAAAACGCTGTCCTCATCGACCGTCACACCGCCAAACTCGTCGCCCTCGGCCACCAGCGTGACCTGGTTGCCGCCGATCCGGTTGCGGGTGCGCTCGACGCGGACGCCGCCGATCAGACGCAGCTTCGCGCTGTCCCAGCGGCCGAGCAGATAGCCGGCGGTGATGTCCTCGCGGACGCTGTAGTCGGACTCCGCCGACGCCTGGATGGTATCGAGGTCATTGAGCTCGAACGCGCCGAGATTGTTCGAGAAGAAGCCGCGAAAGCTGCGCTTGGCCGGAACGGGATCGATCGACGCCAGCCCATAGTCCTGCTCGCCAAGGAAGTCCTCGAGCGTCAGGTCGGTTGGATATCCATCATATATGTCGAATTGCGCGTTGTAGCTCTTCTTGCGCCAGCGCTGCTTGCCGCCCGCCTGCAGCGTGAAGACGCCGTTCTCCATCGCGAACTCACGCGACAGATCACCCTTGATCGCGAATTCCTCGTCCTTGGAATCGCTCAGCGTCGTACGCTCGACCTTGTCGAACTCATATTCCGAGGGGTCGAGAAATGCGGTCTGCCCCGTGGTGATGCTGTAACCGGTAAACTTCGGACGGCTATAGTCGAAGGCGACGCCGAACTCGCCGGGATCCTCGAACTTGCGCTCGAACACGACCGGATCGATCGAGCCATTCTCGCGCTCCGAAGACTTGGCCCAGCTCGCCGAATAGACGGCCTTCCACACGCCGGTGTCGGTCTCGCCGCCCAGCGACAGCGTCCGGATCTTCTGCGATTCGAAGCGATCCTTCAGGTCGCGCTGCACGCTGATCTCGCCATCATCGGACAGGAAGGTCGCGCCATTGGCGGTGCTGCTGCTCGGCGCTTCGTCCATCTCGAAGATCAGGCGACGGCGATATTCCTGGTCGTCGAACTGGCTGTAGAGGCCGCGCGCATAGAGCTTGGTGTAGTCGCCGACGCGGACATCGAACGACAGCGAGGCGCTGATGCGCTTACGGGTCACGTCATAGTCACGATATTCGACCGTGTCGGCATAGGCGTTGCCGGCGTCGTCGATGTCCCAGCCATCCATCTCCATATTATCGGTCGCGAAGCGGCGCCGGTAATAAGACAGGCCGCCGGAAATCCCGAAATCCTCGCCGATCCGGGTCGAGAAGTCGAGGCTGCCCTTGGGTGAGGTCTTGTCGGTCAGCTCATTATAGCTGCCCTCGGCCGA
Organism: Rhizorhabdus antheiae; assembly: GCF_049889055.1. Taxonomy (NCBI): domain Bacteria; kingdom Pseudomonadati; phylum Pseudomonadota; class Alphaproteobacteria; order Sphingomonadales; family Rhizorhabdaceae; genus Rhizorhabdus; species Rhizorhabdus antheiae. The sequence continues at coordinate 657,032 of NZ_JBLTWO010000002.1, forward strand.
AATCTTGTAGAGGTCCTTCTTGCGGTCGAAGGCACTGGTCGTCTTGATGTCGATCGAGCCGCCGATCGTATCGGCGTCCATGTCGGGGGTGAGCGACTTGCGCACCTCGATCGATTCGATGATGTCGCTGGAAATCACGTCGAGCGCGACCGAGCGGACGTCCGATTCCGGTGCCGGAAGCCGCACGCCGTTGACCGTCGAGGCGTTGAGCTCGGGGTCGAGGCCGCGAATCGAGACGAAGCGGCCTTCGCCCTGATCGTTCAGGATGTTGATGCCCGGCAGACGGCGCAGCGATTCCGCGACATTCTGATCGGGAAACTGGCCGATCGCATCGCGGGTGAGGACGCTCTCGACACCATCCGCGGCGCGCTGGCGCGACAATGTGCTCGCCTGGTTCGCCAGCTGCCCGATCACGATGATCGATCCGGCTTCATCGCCGCCCAGCGCCAGATTGGCACGGATCTCGCCGCTCTCGGGAACGACGATGCTGCTCGTCACGGTGGGGGCGCCGACATAGCGGGCCTCGATCGTGTAGGTACCCGCCGGCACGTCGGCGAAGCGGTAACTGCCGTCACGCCCCGCCTCGGCGACGCGCTTCAACTCGACGATGCGAACCTGCGCGCTTTCCAGCGCGCGCGTGCCCGACGCGTCCGAAACCATACCGACGATGGTGCCGGCCATGGCACCACTCGACGCCATCAAGCCGAGCGCAATGACGGCCCGGCTCGCGCCGAACATATCCCTGAACATATCTGCCTCCCTCGAAATCCTATGGGAGGCGCCTCTCGGCTCTCAGAGTGACGTGCGCATGAAGATCCTGTTGCGGTTTCGTTGCATCGACGGCGCGACGCCCGGAAAAGCGTCGCGCCGGATGCAACACCCGCTCAGCGCGCGGGTGCGGCGCAGCCCCAGCGCGACGGCGAAGCCGCGCAGATCGCGGCGTCGCCCAGATAGACGTCGCCCTGCTTCATCACGAAGCTCGGCTTCTCGATCGCACGGATATCGGCCAGCGGATCGGCGTCGACCGCAACGATGTCGGCCGAGAAGCCCGGCGCGATCTGACCGAGCGTCGTCGGCTTGCGCACCAGCGCCGCGCCCACCACCGTTGCCGACTGCAGCACCTGCATGGGCGTCATACCGTAACGCGCCATGATTGCCGCCTGCCGCGCATTGTCGCCATTGGGATAGACACCGGCATCGGTGCCGTAGCTGAGCTTGATGCCCATCTTCACCGCCTTGCGGAAATTCTCCCGCTGGATATCGCCGATGTCGCGATCCTTCTGCAGCGATTCCTCAGGCACGCCATTCTTGCGCCCCTCCGACTGGGTATATTCGGTGTTGTAGATGTCCATCGACAGGACCGTTCCAGCGGCCTTGGCCATCTTCAGGCCCTCGTCGTCGATCAGGCTGGCATGTTCGATCGAGTCCGCGCCGGCGCGGATCGCCACCTTGATGCCGTCGGCACCATGCGCGTGCACCGCGACGGGGCGGTCGTGCAGATGGGCCTCGGCGATCAGCGCGTTGGCTTCCTCTTGCGTATATTGCTGCGCGCCCGGCTTGTCTCCGCGCGAGAAAACGCCGCCGGTGCCGCAATATTTGATATGGTCTGCGCCATATTTGATGTTGCGCCGCACGGCAGCGCGCACCGCATCGGCGCCATTGGCTACGCCCTCCTCCTCATATCTATATTCGGGCGCCAGATGATTATCGTCGCAATGCCCGCCCGTGATGCCCAGAGCGGGACCCGAGGCGAAGATATGCGGTCCGGGGATCTCGCCCGCGTCGATGCCGTCGCGCAGAGCGATGTCCGAATAGCCCGAGGAACCGACGTCGCGGATTGTCGTAAAGCCGGCAAGCAGCGTCTTGCGGGCATTGGCGGCGCCGGTCACCGCCTGACGCGGAACCGACAGATGGTAGCTTTCATAGGGGCTGGTCGTGGGATCGCCCGTCACATGGGTATGCGTGTCGATCAGGCCCGGATAGACCGTCTTGCCCGACAGATCCATCATCGCCGCCCCGGCCGGAATCGCCGTCGAAGCCGCCGGGCCCACCGCCATGACCTTGGCGCCGGAAACCAGGATGACCTGATCGGTCAGCACCACGCCCTTGGCGGTATCGACGAGCCGTCCGGCCTTGATCGCGACCAGCTTCGCTTCCTGCGCCGCAGCCGGACCGGCCACCGAAAGCAGGATTGCCGCGACTCCGGCGAACAAGGCGTGACGCATCATCGATCTCCCTGACTGTGTCTTTTGCATCACGGCCTTGTGCGGCGACGAACCGCGTTCCGCAACAGCTAACATCCTTGTTGACACTCCCCCCGCACCGGTTTCTTCTGTCGTCTCTACAGCTTGCGGGGCAATGCGTGGGTTCAGGGGCCACAGCGACGACGTCCAATCTCGAAACGGCGTTGGGCCATGCTCGCAGCATGCTCGGCGACGCGCCCGCCATGGCCGCCGAACAGGCCCGCGAGATATTGAAGGTCATCCCGCGCCAACCCGATGCCCTGCTGCTTCTGGCCCAGGCGTGCCAGCGCGCCGGCGATCCGGACGGCGCGCTTGCGGCAGCCCATCGTCTTGTTGCGCAGGTGCCGAACCATGCCCCCGCCTGGCGGATGATCGCCGACCTCCAGCGCGCCGCCGGGGACGATGCCGCCGCGCAGGCCGCTACCGCTCGCGAACTGGCGGCAGCCGCAACCGATCCGCGCCTGATCGAGGCAGGACACGCGCTCGTCACCAACGATATTCCTAAGGCGGAAGCCCTGCTGCGGCAGACGCTGCGCGAACGTCCGACAGACATAGCCGCGATCCGGATGCTGGCCGAAGTGGCGGGTCGCATCGGCCGCTACCGCGACGCCGAGACATTGCTGCGCCGGGCTCTCGAACTGGCTCCGGAGTTCGATGCGGCCCGGCACAATCTCGCGCTGATCCTGTTCCGCCAGGCCCGCCCCGCCGATGCCGCGGTCGAAGTCGATCGCCTGCTGGCCAAGAACCCCGCCGACCGCGCCGCGCTCAACCTGCAAGCCGCGACACTGGCGCAACTCGGCGAGCATGACCGCTCGATCGCGCTCTATGAAAAGCTGCTCGCCGAGCATGACGGACATCCCTGGCTTTGGCTGAGCCACGGACATGGGCTCAAGACCGTCGGCCGCACGCCGGAGGCCATTGCCGCCTATCGTCGTGCCGTGGCGCTGCGTCCGGAGACCGGTGAAGCCTGGTGGAGCCTCGCCAATCTCAAGACCTTCCGTTTCGACGATGCCGACATCGTCGCAATGAAGGCCGCGCTGGCGTCGCCCGCTCTCCGGCCGGAAGATCGGGCCCAGCTCGATTTCGCTCTGGGCAAGGCGTATGAGGATCGTGGCGATGACGGCCCTGCCTTCGATCATTATCTCGCCGGCAACACGCTCCGCCGCCGCATGGTGCCCTATCGCGCCGAGGAGACGAGCGAGCAGGTCGACCGAGCCATCGCCTTCTTCACCCCGGATTTCTTCGCCGGGCGCGAGGATTGGGGGTGCGATGCGGCCGATCCGATTTTCATCCTCGGTATGCCGCGTTCGGGCTCGACCTTGCTCGAGCAGATCCTCGCCAGCCACAGCGCCGTGGAGGGAACCTCCGAGCTGCCCGACATCGGCGCGATCGCCAAGCGGCTGAGCGGCCATGCCCGGCGGGGGCAGCCGTCGCTCTATCCCGAGAAACTCGCCGAACTGTCGCGCGACGAGGTGCGGGCGCTGGGCGAGGAATATCTGGAACGGACGCGGGTACAACGGCACAGCGACCGGCCGCGCTTCATCGACAAGATGCCGAACAACTGGGCGCATGTCGGTCTGATCCGTCTGATCCTGCCGCGCGCCACGATCATCGACACGCGGCGCCATCCGATCGGCAATTGCTGGTCGGTCTTCAAACAGAATTTCGCGCGCGGACAGGCCTATGGCTACGATCTTGCCGACCTTGGCCGCTATTATGCCGACTATGTGCGGCTGATGGCGCATTTCGATCGCGTGCTGCCGGGCGCCGTGCATCGCGTCTTCTATGAAGACATGGTCGACGATTCCGCCGCGCAGATCGCCAGCCTCCTCGACTTTGCCGGCCTGCCCTTCGAGCCGGCCTGCCTCGAATTCCACCGGACCGAGCGGGCGATCCGCACGCCCAGTTCGGAACAGGTGCGCCAGCCGATCTTCCGCGATGCGGTCGACCAGTGGCAGCGTTTCGTCGACCGGCTCGGACCGCTGGTCGAAGCGCTCGGCAGCCTGCCGGATGTCTATGCAAAGAGATAAGCATAACAAAAAAGAGAATCGCAGAAGAACGAAACAAAAAGGGGTTTGCAATGCGAGACATGAACACAAGACGGCTCCGCGGCTTCGCTGGAGCCTGTGCGGCGGTGATGGCCACCACCGCGCTGACGCCGGTCTTCGCCCAGGAGGCGCCATCGTCGGCCGTCGCCGATGACGGCGAGATCATCGTCACCGCGCAGAAGCGATCGGAAAATCTGCAGGATGTGCCGGTCCAGATCACCGCACTCGGCACCGCGACGCTCGAGCGCTACAATGTTTCGAGCTTTCAGGATTACCAGAAGCTGCTGACCAGCGTCAGCTTCCAGAGTTTGCAGCCCGGCAGCACGACCGTCTATTTCCGCGGCGTCGCCAGTGGCGGCGACGGCAACCATTCGGGCTCGCTGCCTTCGGTCGGCGTCTATCTCGACGAGCAGCCGATCACGACAATCGGTGGCACACTCGACGTCCACATCTACGACGTCGCGCGGATCGAGGCACTGTCGGGCCCGCAAGGCACGCTGTACGGCGCGTCGTCGCAAGCCGGGACGATCCGCATCATCACCAACAAGCCCGATACCGGCGGCTTCGCAGCAGGAGCGGATGCCGAGATCAATAACGTCAAGAAGGGCGGAACCGGCGGCAAGCTCGAAGGCTATGTGAACCAGCCGATCAACGAGGATGTCGCGATCCGTCTGGTAGGGTTCTACCAGAAGGATGCGGGTTTCATCGACAATGTCCCAGGCACCCGGACCTTCACCAGCGGCGTTACGATCAACAACACTGCCGATGTCGATAAGGACTATAACACGGTCGAAAGCTATGGCGGCCGCGCGGCCCTGCAGATCGACCTGGATGACGACTGGACGGTAACGCCGACCTTCCTCTACCAGAAAACCAAAGCAAACGGCTTCTTCGGTTCGGACGCCCAGGTCGGTGACCTCGCGGTTCAGCATTTCGGCGACGAATATCGCAACGACCGCTTCTGGCAGGCAGCTCTGACCGTACAGGGCAAGATCGCCGATTTCGACCTGACCTACGCTGCCGCCTATCTCGACCGCGAGATCAACCAGTTCAGCGACTACACCGATTACGCGGTCGCCTACGACATCCTCTATGCCCCGGCGGCGAGCTTCTCGAGCTACTTCACAAACAGCGCCGGCGCCTTCATCGATCCGTCGCAGCACATCCTGGGCAATGATCGCTACAAGAAGCACAGTCAGGAGCTTCGCCTCGCTTCGCCATCGGACAAGCCGTTCCGGGTGATCGGCGGCCTGTTCTATCAGCGGCAGACCCACGCAATCCTGCAAGATTACAAGATCTTCGGCCTCGATCCAGCGACGTCGGTCAACGGCCGGCCGGGCACGATCTGGCTGACCAACCAGAAGCGCATTGATCGCGACTATGCCGCCTTCGGCGAAGTGAGCTACGACATCACCCCTACCCTCACAGCGACCGGCGGTCTGCGCGTTTTCAAATATGACAACTCGCTGTTCGGCTTCTTCGGTTTCGGCACCGGCTTCAGCGGCCGCACCGGCGTAGCCGCCTGCTATCGCGACGCCAATGGAGCCTTCCTCGGTCCCATCATCGACGGCGCTCCCTGCACCAATCTTGGCGACGTCTCCGGCAATAAGGTTCGTCCGAAGCATGCGAAGGGCGATGGCACGACCCACCGCCTGAACCTGTCGTGGAAGATCACGCCCGACGCGCTCGTCTATGCGACCTGGTCGCGGGGCTTCCGTCCGGGTGGTATCAACCGCCGCGCGACGGTGGCGCCCTATGGCGCCGACTATCTGACCAACTACGAATTGGGATGGAAACTCACGACGCTCGACGGAAAGCTGCGCGTCAATGGCGCCGTCTTTATCGAGGACTGGAAGAAATTCCAATTCTCCTATCTGGGCGCCAATAGCTTCACCGAGATCAGGAACGGACCCGACGCGCGGATCAAGGGCATCGAAATGGACGTGACGGTGCGCCCGATCCAGGGGCTCTCCCTGGTCGCAAGCGGCACCTATCTCGACGCAAAGACACGCAACAACCTCTGCGCGACCGACGATCCCACCGGCGTCTGCAATCCGGCCACAGGCAATTCGATTCTCGCTGCCAAGGGCACCCGCCTTCCCGTGACACCGAAGTTCAAGGCCACCGGCACGGCTCGATACGACTTCACTGTCGGAGCGAACAAGGCGCATGTCCAGGGCGTCGTCACCCATGCCAGTTCGGCCTCGTCCGACCTGCGCACGGCCTTTGCCAATGCCGTCGGTCGGCTGCCATCCTACACGACGGCGGACTTCTCGGCGGGCATGGACTTCGGCGCGATCAACGCCGAACTGTTCCTGACCAACGCCTTCGACAGCCGGGGCCAGACCACCCGCGCGGTGCCTTGTGGCCAGTGCACGATCCGCCCCTATGCCTATTTCGTGCGACCGCAGACACTGGGCCTTCGTCTCGGCTTCGAATATTGAGGCAGGAGGACAGCTCGGGCGGCGCACCTACAGGTGTCGCCGCCCGTCCCCTCGGACTTGTGATGACGACGGCGCTGGTCGTCGGCAACATGATCGGGTCCGGCGTCTACATGCTGCCGGCAAGTCTGGCGCCTTATGGCTGGAACGTCATTCCGGCCTGGGGCATCACGATCGCCGGCAGTCTCGCCATCGCTGCGGTGTTTGCCGGCCTGTGCCGGCAGATGCCGCAGGCCGGTGGTCCCTATGTCTATGTGCGGGCGGCGTTCGGGAAGGACGTCGCCTTCTTCATAGCCTGGTCCTACTGGATCTCGCTGTTCGTCGGTAACGGCGCGATCGCGGTCGCGACGGTCAGTTACCTTTCGTCCTTCATCCCGGCGCTCGCCAGCAACGCCCTCTGGTCGACCGCAATAACGATCCTGCTGGTCTGGACGATGACCCTGATCAACATCAGCGGAACGCGCAATGCCGGCTGGGTCCAGCTCGTCTCGACCCTCCTCAAGATATTGCCGCTGATCGCGGTCGTGCTCATCGCTGCCATTGCGGCGCCGCAGGGGGGCCTCTCCCTGCCCGATCCGCACCGTCCCGAAATCGGGCTGGCCGCGATTACCACGGCGGGCACCCTTACTCTCTGGGCCTTTCTCGGCCTCGAATCCGCGACAGTCCCTGCCGGCAAGGTGTCCGAGCCGGAAAAGACCATACCCCGCGCGACCTTCGGCGGCACCGCCGTCACAGGGCTCATCTATCTGTTCGCCTGCACCGCCGTCATCCTGCTGCTGGCGCCCGAAGCCGCCGCCCGGTCAGCCGCGCCGTTCGCCGACGTGATCGGGCGGTATTGGGGACCCAATGCCGCGCATATCGTCGCCGCCTTCGCGATGATCAGCGCACTCGGCGCGCTGAACGGCTGGATCCTGCTGCAGGGTGAGATGCCGGCAGCGATGGCGGCCGGCGGGGTCTTTCCTCGAGGCCTCGCCAAGCTCGCGCCCAATGGCGTGCCGGTTCGCGCGCACCTCCTGTCGAGCAGCCTCGTCACCGCCATTCTCGCGCTCAATGCGAGCAAGACGACGGTGAGCCTGTTCACCTTCGTCGCCCTGATCGCGACCACGGCCGCTCTCGTGATGTACATCGTCGTCGCTGTCGCCGCGCTGCGCATCGGCGGGGTCAAGCGCTGGGTCGCGGTAGCGGCCGGCATCTATGGCGCGTGGGCGCTGGTCGGCGCCGGCCTTGAAGCCAATCTGTGGGGCGCACTTCTTCTGATCATCGGCCTGCCGGTCTGGTTCCTGATGCGCCAGAACCGACAACCCGCCTGACCGCATTCATTTTGTCGCAGTGCAGCAAATCAGTTGCGGCGGGCTTTTGGCGCGATAAACTCACGCTCGACACACATAATCTCGGGGAGTCGCGACATGAACCGCGCCAACAGCAGTGCCACCCTGCCCAAGCCCGCCCAGCGCAGCACGGAGCCGGACGCGCTCGCCGAGGAGATCATCGAGCGGCTGACCTACCGGATCGGCAAGAATGCCGCCGCCGCCAAGAGCCATGACTGGCTGGCCGCGTCGATCCTGGTGATCCGCGACCGTGTGATCGACCGTTGGATCGAGACCACGCGCGAGACCTACGAAAATGGCGGAAAGCGCGTCTATTATCTCAGCCTTGAGTTCCTGATCGGCCGGCTGATGCGCGATGCCATCTCGAACATGGGACTGATGGACGAGATGCGCGAGGCGCTCTCCTCGCTCGGCGTCGACATCGATCTGATCCGCGAGCTCGAGCCCGACGCAGCGCTCGGCAATGGCGGCCTGGGCCGGCTCGCCGCCTGCTTCATGGAGTCGCTCGCTTCGGTCGATATCCCCGCTTATGGCTATGGCATCCGCTATGTGAACGGCATGTTCCGGCAGGAGATTTCGGACGGCTGGCAGGTCGAGCTGCCCGAAACCTGGCTCGCCCATGGCAATCCCTGGGAATTCGAGCGCCGCGAAGCGAGCTACGAGATCGGCTTCGGCGGGGTCGTCGATCTCGCGGCAGCCGATGGCAGCGGCGACCATGCGCGCAGCTGGAAACCGCAGGACCGCATCATCGCCACCGCCTTCGACACCCCGGTGGTCGGATGGCGCGGCAAGCGCGTGAACACGCTGCGCCTGTGGACTGCGCAGCCGATCGACCCGATCCTGCTCGACGCTTTCAACGCTGGCGACCACATCGGCGCGCTGCGCGAAAGCAACAAGGCCGAGGCGCTGACCCGCGTCCTGTATCCGGCGGACTCGCACCAGGCCGGTCAGGAGCTCCGCCTGCGCCAGGAATATTTCTTCTCCTCGGCATCTCTGCAAGACATCGTCCGTCGCCACATCCAATATTTCGGCGACATCCGCAGCCTGCCGGACAAGGCGGCGATCCAGCTCAACGACACCCATCCGGCGGTGTCGGTCGCAGAACTGATGCGGATCCTGATCGACCTGCACAGTCTCGACTTCGACGAAGCCTGGGAGATCACCCGGCGGACTTTCGGCTATACCAACCACACGCTGCTGCCCGAGGCGCTGGAAAGCTGGCCGATCCATCTGTTCGAACAATTGCTGCCTCGCCACATGCAACTGGTCTATGCGATCAACGCCAGGCTGCTGATCGAAGCACGCCGCGACCATGGCTTCGACGATGGCGCGATCTCGGCCATCTCACTGATCGACGAGGGCGGCGAGCGCCGCGTACGGATGGGCAATCTCGCCTTCGCCGGGTCGCACAGCGTCAATGGCGTGTCCGCGCTCCACACCGAGCTGATGAAGGAGACCGTCTTCGCGGCCTTCCACCGGCTCTATCCCGACCGGATCAACAACAAGACCAACGGCATCACGCCGCGCCGCTGGCTGATGCAGTGCAATCCCGAGCTGACCGCCCTGATCCGCGAGGCGATCGGCGAAGCCTTCCTCGACGATGCCGAGGCGCTGCGTGCGCTGACGCCCTTCGCCGAGGATGCTGCCTTCCGCGAGAAATTCGCGGCGGTGAAACTCGCGAAGAAGGTCGCGCTGTCGAACCTGCTGCGCGAGCGCATGGGGCTGAAGATCGATCCCGCCGCGATGTTCGACACGCAGATCAAGCGCATCCACGAATATAAGCGGCAGTTGCTCAACATCATCGAGGCGGTCGCGCTCTACGACCAGATCCGCTCGCATCCAGAGCGCGACTGGGTGCCGCGCGTAAAGCTGTTCGGCGGCAAGGCCGCGCCGAGCTATCACAACGCAAAGCTGATCATAAAGCTGGCCAACGACGTCGCCCGGGTGATCAACCATGATCCCGCCGTGCAGGGCCTGCTCAAGGTCGCCTTCGTCCCGAATTACAACGTCTCGCTGGCCGAGATCATGATGCCCGCTGCCGACTTGTCCGAGCAGATCTCGACCGCCGGCATGGAGGCGTCGGGTACGGGCAACATGAAGTTCGCGCTAAACGGTGCGCTGACGATCGGCACGCTCGACGGCGCCAATGTCGAGATGCGCGACCATGTCGGGGCAGAGAATATGATCATCTTCGGCCTGACCGCCGAAGACGTCGGCAAGGCCCGCACCGAGGGGCATCAGCCGCGCGCGATCATCGAAGCGTCCCGGGAGCTCAGCCAGGCGCTGCACGCGATCTCGGGCGGAGTGTTTTCGCCCGACGACCGCGATCGCTACAAGGCGCTCGTCGCCGGCCTGTACGACCATGACTGGTTCATGGTCGCCGCCGACTTCGATGGCTATGCGGCAGCCCAGCGCCGCGTCGACCGGATCTGGGAAGATCGCGATAGCTGGAACGCCATGGCGATCCGCAACGTAGCGGGGATGGGCTGGTTTTCGTCCGACCGGACCATCCGTCAATATGCCCGTGAAATCTGGGATGTGCTCTGATCTGCTGTTGCTCAACCGCCAAGTGGGGCCCATGATGACGCTCCAGCCCCGCGCGGGGCCTGTGAGGCAGTCGATCGCGTGACCTTATTGTCCTCTGACGAGATTGCCGCTCTGGCCGAAGGCCGTCATGCCGACCCCTTTGCCGTGCTCGGCGTTCATAAAGCGGACCGAGGGCTCGTCGCGCGGATCTTCGCACCTGGCGCCGAGAAGGCAGAGGCGGCCGATCTCGAGGGGCGCCGGATCGGCAGCCTGACGATGCTCCACCCCGCCGGGCTGTTCGAGGGGCGCCTGTCGATCCGCAAGCCCCGCCCGCTCCGCTACAGCCTGTCGGCGGGGGACGCGAGTTGGTCCATGACCGACCCCTATAGCTTCGGCCCCGTGCTAGGCCCGATGGACGATTATTATATCGCCGAAGGCTCGCACCTTCGTCTGTTCGATCGCATGGGGGCGCACCGGATCGAGCATGAAGGCGCGACCGGCATGCATTTCGCCGTCTGGGCGCCCAATGCGCGGCGCGTCTCGGTCGTCGGTCTGTTCAACGACTGGGACGGCCGTCGCCATGTCATGCGCCTGCGCCGGGACACCGGCATCTGGGAAATCTTCGTTCCCGACCTGGGCGAGGGTGAGCCCTATAAATTTGAGATCGTCGCCGCAGACGGCGAGCTTCTGCCGCTGAAGGCCGACCCCTTCGCCTTTCGCAGCGAGTTGCGGCCGGCCAATGCCTCGCTGACCGCCGCTCCGCTCACGCATCGCTGGGGCGATCATGCACACCGCGACCATTGGCGGCGCGCCGATGCGCGGCGCCAGCCCATGTCGATCTACGAGGTTCACCTCGGGTCCTGGCAGCGCGCCGAGGATGGTGGCTTCCTTGACTGGGACCGCATCGCCGAGCGCCTGATCCCCTATGCGCTCGATATGGGTTTTACCCATATCGAGCTGCTGCCGATCAGCGAATATCCCTATGATCCGAGCTGGGGCTATCAGACGACCGGCCTCTACGCGCCGACCGCCCGCTTCGGCCCGCCCGAGGGCTTCGCCCGCTTCGTCGACGGTGCCCACCGTGCCGGGCTCGGGATCATCCTCGACTGGGTGCCTGCGCATTTCCCGACCGACGCCCACGGCCTGGCCCGCTTCGACGGCACCGCGCTCTATGAGCATGCGGACCCCCGCAAGGGCTTCCACCCCGACTGGAACACCGCGATCTACAATTTCGGCAGGCGTGAGGTGGCGGCTTTCCTCGTCAACAACGCGCTGTTCTGGGCAGAGAAATATCATATCGACGGGCTGCGCGTCGATGCGGTCGCCTCGATGCTCTACCTCGATTATTCGCGCAAGGACGGCGAATGGATCCCCAACGAGCATGGCGGGCGTGAAAATCTGGAGGCGGTCGCCTTCCTCCAGGCGATGAACCGCGAACTCTACCGCCAGCATCCCGGCAGCTTCACCATAGCGGAGGAATCGACCAGCTGGCCGAAGGTCTCGCACCCGGTCCATGAAGGCGGCCTGGGCTTCGGCTTCAAATGGAATATGGGCTTCATGCACGACACGCTGCGCTACATGGGGCGCGATCCGGTGCATCGCCGCCACCATCATGACGACATCACCTTCGGCCTGCTCTACGCGTTCGGCGAGAATTATGTCCTGCCGCTGAGCCATGACGAGGTCGTGCATGGCAAGGGATCGCTGCTGACCAAGATGGCCGGCGACGATTGGCAGAAATTCGCCAATCTCCGCGCCTATTACGCGCTGATGTGGGGTTATCCCGGCAAAAAGCTGCTGTTCATGGGACAGGAGTTCGCGCAGCGCGACGAGTGGAGCGAGGAGCATGCGCTCGACTGGCATCTGCTCGACGCCCCGGCCCATGCCGGGGTCAAACTGCTCGTCCGCGACCTCAACCGACTCTATCGCGAGCACCCTGCCCTCCATGCCCGCGACTGCGAGCCGGAGGGCTTCGCCTGGCTTATGGCCGACGATGCGGAGCGATCGGTCTTCGCCTGGCAGCGCCGCGCGCCCGGCGAGAAGCCGATCGTGCTGGTGTCCAACATGACGCCGGTGCCTCACCACGCCTATCGCCTCCGCCTGCCGCATGGCGGGCGCTGGCGCGAGATCTTGAACAGCGACGCCGGCCTCTACGGTGGCGCCAATATCGGAAACCAGGGCTGTATCGATGCGGACGGCGACGGATGGGCGACGCTTGTCCTGCCTCCGCTCGCCACCCTGATGCTGGAGGGAGAATGATGGCCGGAAGCATTTCGAGAAGCGATCGTCGCAGCCAGCCTCTCGCCCGCGACGCCATGGCCTATGTCCTTGCCGGAGGTCGCGGGAGCCGGCTTTATGAGCTGACCGACCGGCGCGCCAAGCCGGCCGTCTATTTCGGCGGCAAAGCGCGGATCATCGACTTCGCCCTGTCGAACGCGCTCAACTCGGGCATCCGCCGCATGGGAGTAGCGACCCAGTACAAGGCGCATTCGCTGATCCGCCATCTCCAGCGCGGCTGGAACTTCCTCCGCCCCGAGCGCAACGAGAGCTTCGACATCCTCCCGGCCAGCCAGCGCGTGTCGGAAACCCAATGGTATGAAGGCACTGCCGACGCGGTCTATCAGAACCTCGACATCATCGAGGCTTATGATCCCGAATATATGATCATCCTGGCCGGCGATCATGTCTACAAGATGGACTATGAGCTGATGCTGCGGCAGCATGTCGATGCGGGCGCCGACGTGACGGTGGGCTGCCTCGAGGTGCCGCGTATGGAAGCGACCGGCTTCGGCGTGATGCAGGTCGACGCCAAAGGCCGCATCGTCCAGTTCGTCGAAAAGCCGAAGGACCCGCCGGCCATGCCCGGAAAGCCGGACACGGCGCTCGCCTCTATGGGCATCTACGTCTTCCGCACCAAGTTTCTCGCCGATCTGCTCCGCCGCGACGCGGCCGACGCGACGTCCAGCCATGATTTCGGCAAGGACCTGATCCCCTATATCGTCAAGCACGGCAAGGCGGTCGCCCACCTCTTCTCACAGAGCTGCGTACGCGCGGAGAGCGAGCCCGAGGCCTATTGGCGCGACGTCGGCACGATCGATGCCTATTGGGAAGCGAGCATCGATCTGACCGACGTGGTTCCCAAGCTCGACATCTACGAGCGTGACTGGCCGATCTGGAGCTATGCCGAGGTCATGCCGCCGGCCAAATTCGTCCACAATGAGGACGGCCGGCGCGGCGCCGCCACATCCTCGCTGATCGCCGGCGGATGCATCGTATCCGGCGCCTCGCTGCACCGCGCACTGCTTTTTTCCGGCGTGCGGGTGAACAGCTACTCTTCGATCACCGAGGCGGTGGTGATGCCAGATTGCTACATTGGGCGCGAAGCACGCCTGCACAAGGTCGTGCTCGATCAGGGCGTGCAGATCCCCAAGGGCCTGATCGTCGGTGAGGATCCGATCGCCGATGCGAAGCGCTTCCGGCGGACCGAGAAGGGCGTTTGCCTGATCACCCAGGACATGATCGACCGGTTGGTGGTCTGACCGACCATGTCGCTGCGCCTGCTGTCGGTCACGTCCGAACTTCATCCGCTGATCAAGACCGGTGGGCTGGCCGACGTGGCCGGCGCCCTGCCGCTCGCGCTGGCCGCCCATGGCCTCGAGACCCGCTCGCTGCTACCCGCCTACCCGCAGGTCCAGCGCGCGCTGGCCGGTGTCCGGCTGCGGTCCGTCCATAGCTACAAGACCCTGTTCGGTGGTCCAGCGCGGATAATGGCCGGGCAGCATGAGGGCCACGATCTGCTGCTGCTCGACTCCCCTACCTTGTTCGGCACCCGCGACGGCGGTCCCTATGCAGATATCGCCGGCCAGGACTGGAGCGACAATTGGCGACGCTTCGCGGCGCTGTCTGCCGTCGCCGCCGATGTCGCGACGGGCGCGATCAAGGGATGGAGCGCCGATGTCGTCCACGCGCATGACTGGCAGGCAGCGCTGAGCGCCGCCTATGTTCGCCATGGTCGGCGCCCCGAGCTCCCGGTCGTCGTGACGATCCACAACCTCGCCTTTCAGGGCCGCTTCGATGCCGGAATCTTTCCCGAACTCGGGCTGCCGGCCGGAGCCTTCGCGGTCGATGGGGTCGAATATTATGGCGGGGTGGGTTTTCTGAAGGCCGGCCTGCAATATGCCGATGCGGTAACCACGGTCAGCCCCAGCTATGCCGACGAAATCCGTACGACCGAGGGCGGCATGGGCCTCGACGGGCTGCTCCGCGCACGCGGCAACGCCGTGCTGGGGATCGTCAATGGCGTCGACACGCGGGAATGGGATCCGTCGAGCGATCCGGCCCTCGCCGCCTCCTATTCGCACCGCGCGCTGGGCGGCCGGACCGCCAACCGGCGCGCGCTCGAAAAGCGCTTCGGGCTAAAGCGCGGCCGCGGGCCGATCTTCGCGGTGATCAGCCGCCTGACCTGGCAGAAAGGCATCGACCTGATCCTCGACTCGCTCGATCATCTAGTCGCACTCGGCGGACGCCTGGTGGTGCTCGGATCGGGCGACGGCGCGATGGAGAATGCGTTGCTCGGCGCTGCCGCGCGGCATGCTGGCGCCATCGGCGTGGTTACCGGCTATGACGAGCCGCTCGCCCATCTGATGCAGGCGGGTGCCGATGCGATCCTGATCCCGTCGCGCTTCGAACCGTGCGGCCTGACCCAGCTCTACGGCCTGCGCTATGGCACGGTCCCCGTCGCCGCGCGGACGGGCGGGCTGGCCGATACGATCATCGACGCCAACGACGCCGCGCTGAACGCCGGCTGTGCGACCGGCCTGCTCCACGAGCCCGGATCGGGTGACGCGCTGCGCCAGGCGATCACGCGCGCCACCAATCTCTACGCCGCTCCCGCCATCTGGCAGGCGATCCGGCGGCAGGGCATGCGCGCCGACTGGGGATGGGAGCGCAGCAGCGCGCGCTACGCGGCGCTCTACACCGACCTCGTTGCGCAGGCCGCAACGCGATGATCGACGCGCCGCTCCACCGCTTCGGCGCTCTGCCGCAGGGCGACGGGGTTCGCTTCGCGCTGTGGACCGAGCGCGCGACCGCAGCCTGGCTCTGCCTGTTCGACGCGGCGGGCGATGTCGAGACCGATCGCATCGCGATGACGCGCGGCCCTGCCGACATATTCGAAACCTTCGTGCCCGGCCTCGCACCGGGCGCACGCTATGGCTTCCGCACCGAC
Source organism: Rhizorhabdus antheiae (assembly GCF_049889055.1). Taxonomy (NCBI): domain Bacteria; kingdom Pseudomonadati; phylum Pseudomonadota; class Alphaproteobacteria; order Sphingomonadales; family Rhizorhabdaceae; genus Rhizorhabdus; species Rhizorhabdus antheiae. The sequence continues at coordinate 672,845 of NZ_JBLTWO010000002.1, forward strand.
GGACCCTACGCCCCCTCGCAGGGCGACTGGTTCGACCCCGCCAAGTTGCTGATGGATCCCTATGCGCGGGAGATCGACCGCCCCTATCGCTACGACCCTGACCTTGCCGCGCCACGCGATCAGGGCGCGGACAGCGCGCCGCTGATGCCCAAGGCGATCGTCACCGATATTCCCACTGGAGATCGCCGGTCGCCGCCGCTCTTCCGGCCCGGCGGGCTGGTCTATGAGGTCAATGTCCGGGGCTTCACCAAGGTCCATCCCGAGGTCGACCCGGCGCAGCGCGGAACGATCGCCGCGCTCGCCCACCCCGCGATCATCGCCCATCTCCAGCGGATCGGCGTCGACGTGATCGAACTGATGCCGATCACCGCCTGGATCGATGAGCGCCACCTGCCCCCGCTCGGCCTGACCAACAGCTGGGGCTACAACCCGGTCAGCTTCATGGCGCTCGATCCGCGCCTTGCTCCCGGCGGCCTGGTCGAACTGCGCGACACGGTTCGTACACTCCATGAGGCCGGGATCGGCGTGATCCTCGATGTCGTCTTCAACCATAGCGGGGAGAGCGATCGGCACGGCCCGACCCTGTCGCTGCGCGGGATCGACAACCGCGCCTATTTCCGCACTCTGCGGGACGAACCGGGATCGCTCGCCAATGACAGCGGCTGCGGCAACACGCTCGCCTGCGATCACCCGGCGACCCGGCGGCTGATCCTCGACAGCCTGCGCCACTTCGTCGCGGCAGCGGGCGTCGACGGCTTCCGCTTCGACCTCGCCCCGATCCTCGGTCGCGTACCCGACGGGTTCGAGCCCGACGCCGCGCTGTTCCGGGCGATGCGGGGCGACCCGCTGCTGGCCGACCGAGTCCTGATCGCGGAACCCTGGGACATCGGCCCCGGCGGTTATCAACTGGGCAATTTCTCCCCCGAGTTCCTCGAATGGAACGACCGCTATCGCGACGATGTCCGCCGCTTCTGGCGCGGCGATCCCTATACCATCGGCGACCTCGCCACCCGCCTCGCCGGCTCTTCCGACATCTTCGCCCGGCCGGGGCGAACGCATACGCGCAGCGTCAACTTCATCGCCGCGCATGACGGCTTCACGCTGGCCGACCTCGTTGCCTTTCGCCACAAGCACAACGACGCCAATGGCGAGCAGAATCGCGACGGCCATGACGACAATCTCAGCTGGAACAACGGTGTCGAGGGGCCATCGAGCGACCCGGCGGTGATCGACGCCCGCCGCCGCGATCTGCGCGCTTTGCTGGCGACGCTGTTCGCCTCGCGAGGAACGATCATGCTGACGGCGGGTGACGAGTTCGGGCGGACCCAGCAGGGCAACAACAATGCCTATGCGCAGGACAATGCGCTGAGCTGGCTCGACTGGGCGGATCGCGACACGGCACTCGAAGCGCATGTCGCCCGGCTCGCGCAGATCAGACGCGACCATCCGGCACTGTCCGATCCGCTGTTTGTAACCCCCGAGGATGTCGACTGGCTCGACTTCGGCGGACGTCCCTTCGAAGCGGGCAACTGGCACGATCCTGCGGCCGAACGGATCGTCATGCTGGTCCAGTTGCCCGAGCAGCCGGCCCGCATCGCCGTGGCGATCAACCGCTCGGCCGATCCCGCGCCCGTTCAGATTCCCAGCAACGAGGGCCGGCGCTGGGTGCGGCTCGATGCCGATCTCGAACCGACCGCGCCCGTCGAGCCGCGCAGCGTCGCCTATTTCGCCGAAGAGGATATCGCATGACCGGCAGTGATCCCGACTGGTGGCGCGGCGCCGTCATCTATCAGGTCTATCCGCGCTCCTTTCAGGACAGCGACGGCGACGGCATCGGCGACCTCAAGGGCGTCACCGCCCGGCTCGACCATATCGCCTCGCTCGGCGTCGACGCGATCTGGGTGTCGCCCTTCTTCAAGTCGCCCATGGCCGACATGGGCTATGACGTGTCCGACTATCGCGACGTCGATCCGATGTTCGGTACGCTCGCCGATTTCGACGCACTGCTCGCCGGAGCCCATGCGCGCGGCATGAAGGTGATCATCGATCAGGTGCTCAGCCACAGTTCGGACCAGCACGCCTGGTTCCGCGAGAGCCGCCGCGATCGCACCAACCCGAAGTCGGACTGGTATGTCTGGGCCGATCCGAAACCCGACGGCACCGCTCCCAATAACTGGCTGTCGATCTTCGGCGGTCCCGCCTGGGAATGGGACGGGACGCGGATGCAATATTATATGCACAGCTTCCTGGCGTCGCAGCCCGACTTCAACTTCCACAATCCGGACGTCTGCGACGCGCTGCTCGACATCATGCGCTTCTGGCTCGACCGGGGCGTGGACGGCTTCCGTCTCGATGCCTGCAACCATTATTTTCACGATGCGGCACTACGCGACAATCCCCCTGCCCCGCGCGCGGCGGGCCATGACGTGCCCGACACCAACCCCTATGGCTTTCAGGAGCATCTCTACGACAAGACCCAGCCGCAGAACCTGCCCTTCCTTCAGCGTATCCGCGCGCTGCTCGACGAATATCCGGGCAGCGTGGCTGTAGGCGAGGTCGGCGACGGGGACCGCTCCCCCGCAACGGTCGGCCTCTACACCGGCGGAGGCGACAAGCTCCATTTCTGCTATACCTTCGACCTGTTCGGCAGCGACTTCGTCCCCGTCCTGTTCAGGACGACAGTCGAGAAATTCGACGAGGCGACGCGCGATGGATGGGTCTGCTGGGCCTTGTCCAACCATGACGTGCCCCGCCACGCCACGCGCTTCGCGCGCAAGGGCGACGACCCGGCGCGCATCGCCCGGATGGCGCTCGCCATATTGATCGCGCTGCGCGGCGCCATCTGCCTCTATCAGGGCGAGGAACTGGCGCTGCCCGAGGCCGAGATCGCCTTCGAGGATCTGCGCGACCCCTATGGCATCCGCTTCTGGCCGGCGTTCAAGGGCCGCGACGGCTGCCGCACCCCGATACCGTGGACCGATGGTGAGAATGGCGGCTTCTCGAGCGGAAAGCCTTGGCTTCCCGTTCCAGCCGAACATCGGGCCCGGGCTGTTGCCGTGCAGGAAGCCGACCGCCGGTCGGTCTTGAATTATTACCGCGAAGCGCTCGCCTTCCGGCGCAACAGCCAGGCGCTGCAGCGCGGCGATCTGAGCTTCGTGGAGACGGACGACGATTTCCTCGCCTTCGTCCGTAGCCACGGCCGCGAACAGCTGCTTTGCCTGTATAATTTCAGCCGCGAGCCACGCGACTGGCCGCTGCCGCCCGAGTTCGTCACCGCCTTCGTCGAACGCAGCTCGGCTCCCGGCATCACGACCAACCGCAAGACGATCCGGATGCCCGCGCTGGGCTGGGCCTTCCTGCGGCGGCTATAGGCGCTCGAAGAATAGCGTGCAGCCCGGCCGGTGGTCAGTCGTCGTGCCAGCCCTCGATCAACCACCCCGTCGCGGCGATCACCTCCGTCCGCGACACCGCGCGCACCGGTTGCAGGAACGTCCACAGATGTCCCTCGGGATCGATTGCCCGATAGAGGCGGTCGCCCTGAACCTGATCGGCCGGCGCCTCGACGATCCGCGCACCCGCCGCCGCCGCCCGCACATGATGCGCGTCGAGCCCTTCATCCAGCCTGATATAGAGCGACTGGGTATTGCGTCCGTCGGTCGACATCGGACTGGCGACCTCGTCACACCACTCTCCGTCGACGACAATCAGGCAATCGCCGAACCGCATCTCCGCATGGACGAGGCCGCCGGCCGCGTCGGTGACCATCATGCTCCGCCGGAAGCCGAAAGCCCGCTCCAGCCAGTCGAGCGCGGCGATGGGGTCGCGATAGAAGATACCGACGAAGGAGGAGGGGCGACGGAAGGGATCATTCATGAGGCAACATTATCCCCCAGGGAGGAAGTGCGGATGCTTACCCCAACAGTGCATGTGTTTTCACCCGGCCCCAACCCCTTAACCCCCGATGAATGGTTGCACATTAAAGTTTTTCGCACCGCCGCATAATGGCTTGATATGATATCACCTCCACGCTACCCCGGCGCCATACAGGGTAAAGGGATAGTATATCATGACGCTCACAGCGCGGCTCGTGCTCTCGGTTTCGCCAATCGCCCTCGCCATCCTGCCTTCCGTCGCCCACGCCGACGAGGCCAGCGACAGCTTTCACCGCCAACCCGCATCGGACATCATCGTCACCGCTCCGCTTCAGAGCAGCCGGATGGACGTGCTGTCGGGCACATCGGTACTGACCGGAACCAACCTGACCATCGCGATCCGTCCGACCATCGGCGAAACGATCGAGCATACGCCGGGTGCCTCGGCAACCTCCTTCGGTCCCAATGCGTCGCGCCCAATCCTGCGCGGCCTTCAGGGCGAGCGCGTGCGCGTGCTGACCGACGGCATCGGGTCGATCGACGTATCGAACACCAGCGTCGACCATGCCGTCGCGATCAACCCGCTCCTCGCCGAGCGTATCGAAATTCTGCGAGGCCCGGAGGCGCTGCTCTACGGCTCGGGCGCGATCGGCGGTGTCGTCAACGTCCTCGACAAGCGCATTCCGCGCACCGTTCCCGAGGCGATCCACGCCGACGCGCTGCTGACCTATGGCAGCGCGTCGAACGAGCGCTCTGCAGCGGCTGCGGTCGATGCGCCGATCGGCGGCGGCTTCGTCGCCCATGTCGACGGCAGCTATCTGAAGACCGGGAACATGCGGATCGGTGGCTATGCCCTCAGCCCCGAAGCGCGCGCGGAAGCGCTCGCCTCTGCACAGCTCCCGGCCGACCCCGACGCGGAAGAGCCGATCGATTTCGCCGCCAATGCCGCGATCCGGGGCAAGCTGCCCAACAGCGCCGCCAAGACCTGGACCACCGGCGTCGGCCTCGCTTATGTCGACGGCGACAGCCATTATGGCATTTCCTACAGCCATTATGACAGCCTGTACGGCGTGCCCGTGCGCTACGCGACGCTGCCCGGCGAGGAGCAGGAAGGGCCCCGGCTCAGCCTGGTCCAGAACCGCATCGACGCGCGCGCCGAGATCGACACCGGCGGATCGCTGATCCAGACGGTCCGCGCCCGCCTCGGCTATGCGCGCTATCGCCATTTCGAGCTGGAGGAAGACGGCTCGGTCGGCACCGCGTTCTACAATAACGGCCTCGAGGGCCGCGTCGAGCTGGTCCAGGCCGATCGCGGAATCTGGCATGGTGCGACCGGCGGCCAGTTCTTCGTCCGCGATTTCAACGTCGTCGGCGAAGAAGCCTTCCTGCCGCGCAACCAGACCCAGCAGATCGGCCTGTTCACCCTGCAGCAGCTCGACTTCGGCCAGTTCAAGATCGAAGGCGGCCTGCGCTACGAGAAGAGCTGGCTGTCGGCGAGCCCGTTCGAGGATCAGCCGCAATTCTTCTCCGGCGGGCGCAACTTCGACACGCTGTCGGGCTCGCTCGGCGCCTCCTACAAGCTGTCCGAGAACTGGCGCATCGGCGCGAACCTGTCGCGCACCGAACGCGCGCCGGCGGCCGAAGAGCTGTTCGCCAACGGCCCCCACGCCGGCACCGAGGCGTTCGAGATCGGCAATCCCGATTTCAAGACCGAGCGCAGCTGGGGCCTGGAGGGCGTGCTGCACGGCCAGGGCCAGGGCTACACCTTCCATGCTTCGGTCTATTATAACTGGTTCGACAATTTCATCTTCGACAACCTCAACGGCCAGATCGAGGACGGCCTGCCCGTCTTCGTCTATCAGCAGGCCAAGGCGCGCTTCTATGGCGCCGAGGTCGAGGCGACCGCCGATCTCGCAACGCTCGGCGATTATACGATCAAGGCCGACGCCTTGGGCGACATCGTCCGCGCGAAGATCACCAATTTCGGTCCCGCGCCGCGCATCCCGCCGCTCCGCCTTCTCGGGGGCCTGAGCGCCGTCAGCGACATGATCGAGGGCCGGGTCGAAGTCGAATGGGCCGACAAGGCGCGCCGCCTGGCGGTCTTCGAGACACCGACCGACAGCTATACGATGGTCAACGCCTCGCTGACGCTGCGTCCCTTCACCGACCGCCCGGACACGACGCTGTCGCTGTCCGCGCACAACATCTTCGACGTCGATGCCCGCCGCCATGCGAGCTACCTCAAGGATTTCGCACCGCTCGCCGGCCGCGACATCCGGGTCACTGCCCGCTTCGGCATCTGATCGCTTACCCCCGCCTGTCATGCCGGTCGTCCGAGGACGACCGGCGTGACATTTTTTCCCGGCGACCCCCTCGCTCAATTTCTTGTCGCTCGCCGGGTGCCGTCATAAGGGTGCAACCGGTGTTGGGCAGGGAAAAGCCATGATATCGCGTCGTCAGCTCATCCTCGGTTCCGCCGCCGGCCTCCTCGCCGCTCCCGCCATAGTGCGCGCGCAGCAGCTCTTCCTCGCTTTCCCCTTCCGCCTCGGCATCGCCTCGGGCGATCCTTCGCATGACGGCTTCGTGATCTGGACGCGGCTCTGCCCCGATCCGGTGGACGAGCATGGCGGCATGCCCACCGGCCCGGTCGAGGTCGACTGGTATGTCTATGAGGACGAGGGGATGAAGCGGGTCGCCGCCAAGGGCCGCGAGACCGCCTGGCCCGAGACCGGCCATTCGATCCATGTCGAACTGAGCGGCCTTCAGCCCGACCGGCCCTATTGGTACCGCTTCATCGCCGGGCGCGACAAGACGCAGCTCGGCCGCGCGCACACCCTTCCGCGACCGGGTGCGAAGCTCGACCGCATCCGTTTCGGCGTGGCCGGATGCCAGAATTACGAGGATGGGCTGTTCACCGCCTATGATCATCTGTCGCGCGAGGATGTCGCCTTCGTCTGGCATTATGGCGACTATATCTACGAGGACCGCCCGCGACAGGTGAATTACGAGCGCGACGGCAGCCCGCGCGCCCATGTCCGCGATCATGTCGGGACCGATTGCTACACGATCGGCGATTATCGACGCCGCTACGCCCAGTATAAGCTGGATCCGGACCTGCAGGCCGCGCACCGCCAGCACAGCTGGTTCACCACCTTCGACGATCATGAGGTGGTCGACAACTGGACCTCGGCCACCAGCCCCTATCAGCGCGACCCCGCCCTGTTCGCCTTCCGCCGCGCGGCGGCGATGCAGGCCTATTATGAGCATATGCCGCTGCGGCGCAGTTCGATGCCGTCGGGCGGCGCGATGCAGCTCTACCGCAAGGCGCGGATCGGCGACCTGCTCGACGCGCATTTCCTCGACACGCGGCAATATCGCTCGCCCCTGCCCTGCAATGGCGGGTTCGAGCCGGTCTGCCCCGATGTCGCGCGCAAGGATGCGCAGGTACTGGGCGAGGCGCAGGAGAAATGGCTCGCGCAGGATCTCAAGAGCGGGACCGCGCGGTGGAACCTGCTCGCGCAGCAGGTGATGGTGATGCCGCTCGACCGCCGCACCGACGCGGCGGGTCCGCATCTGCGCAACCTCGACAGCTGGGGCGGCTATGACGCGGCGCGCGAGCGGCTGCTGGCGACCCTCGACGGGCTCGGCAATGCTGTCGTCCTGACCGGCGACGAGCATCAGAATTTCGCCGGTGTGCTGCGCCGCGACGCCGGACGGGGCAAGGCCGTCGCGGTCGAATGCGTGATCAGTTCGATCAGCTCGGGCGGGGACCGCTGGATCAAGCCGGAGAATGCCGAGACGATCCGCCGCAACAATGATTTTCTGGCCTATTCGAGCGACCGGCGCGGCTATGCCGTCTGTGAGGTCGGACGCGACCTCTGGCAGACCCGGTTCCGGGGCGTCGACAAGGTCACCGTACCGGGCTCCCCGATCGAAACCCTGGCGACGGCCAGCGTCGAGCGCGGTCGGCCGGCGCTCAGTCTGTCCTGAAGCTCTCGCGTCCGGCAGCGGCGCGTTCGGGCAAGCGATCGAGCACGGCCAGCCTCGTCCCATCGTCGGCGGTCGGCCAGGCGATGATCTCGTCGATGGTGCGCAGGCAGCCCTCGCATAGCCCGTTGCGCGGCTCGATCCGGCAGATACCGGTACAGGGGGACTCGATCGCCATGAAGGCCGGTCAGGCTGCGAGCGCGGTGAGCATGCCGGGGGTCAGCAACTGGGGCAGCGTCTCCACCCCGCCATCGCGCCGGTAGAAGAGGTAGAGCGGCACGCCCGAACGCCCCTGCGTCTCGAGGAAGCGGCTGATCGCCGGGTCGCCATTGGTCCAGTCGCCGACCATCACCGTGACGCCGGCCCTGGCAAAGGCATCGCGCACGGCGGGGCGGGCGATCGCGGCATTTTCGTTGACCTTGCAGGTCAGGCACCAGTCGGCGGTGAAATACAGGAAGACCGGCTTGCCCGCCGCCTGCAGCGCTGCGAGCTTCGTCTCGTCGAAACGGGCCTCGCCCTGCCCCTCTGCCGTCGCCGCCTCGGCCTGCCCCGCCGCCGCGCCGCCGCCCTGCGCCGGCAGGGCGAGGAACAGCGCCACCGCTGCCGCCAGCGCGGGGGCTACGGGCAACCAGCTGCGCGCCTTGCCCTCGGCCTGCCGCGCCCCGACCCACCAGAGCGCGAGCCCGAGCAGCAGCGCCGCGCCGAGCGCCATCACCTGCGGATTGATCCCCGCCTGCCGCCCGAGCACCCAGGCGAGGCCGAGCGCGGTCAGGAACATCGGCACCGACAATATCCGCCGCAGCCGGTTCATCCAGGCGCCGGGCTTGGGCAACTTCCGCCGCAGCGCGGGCACGAAGCCGATGGCGAGGAAGGGCAAGGCCAGCCCCAGCCCCAGCCCCGCGAACACCGCCAGCGCCGCCGCCGGCGTCAGCGTCAGCGCCGCCGCCACCGCGCCCGCCATGAACGGGCCGCTGCACGGGGTCGCGATCACGGTTGCCAGCACGCCGGTCCAGAAGGCGGGCATGGCGCCCGATCCCCGCGTCAGCGCATCGCCGATCCCGACCGCGCGCAGCTCGAACAGGCCGGCGAGGTTCAGCGCGATCGCGACCACGAGCAGCAGCAGCACGAAGACGATGCGCGGATCCTGCAGCTGGAAGCCCCAGCCCGCCGTCGTCCCCGCCGCGCGCAGGGCGAGCAGGACCAGCCCGAGTGCGACGCAGCTGAGCATCACGCCGCCGGCATAGGCCAGCGCCTCTCGCCGCGCCTGTCCGTCGGTCTCGCCGCTGCGCGCCAGGCTGAGCGCCTTGAGGCTCAGGATCGGGAAGACGCAGGGCATGGCGTTGAGCAACAGCCCGCCGAGGATCGCGCCGCCCAGCGCCAGCGCGAACAGCCGCCAGCCCCCGGCCGGAGCCTCTTCGCCCGCGCCCGCGATCGGCACGCCCGCCGCCGGCACCGCGCCGGGACGCGCGACCACCGACAGGCCGCGATCGGCGCCGATCGCGATCACGCCCTCGATCCGCTGCGGCGCCGCGCTGCCCCGCGCGGCCTTGGTCTCGACGATCAGCCGGTCGTCGCGGCGGCTGACGGCCTGCGGGGCGGCATAGTCGATCACGCCGTCGGTCGACGGGTAGAAATAGGGCGCGACCACAGTCCGCCCGCGCGGGAAGGGAATGGCGATGCGGACCTTCTCGCCGCGCTTCTCGAAGCTGGCCGTCTGGCCCAGCGGCAACGGCAGCTTCGCGCGCCAGCCATCGAAGCTCTGGCGCTGCGCCGGCTGCACCGCGCCGCTGCCCGCGACCAGATCGAGCGCGACCGTTCCCTGCTCGGGCACGCAGATCGTCGGCGAACAGGCCAGCCAGCGCAGCTTGCCCGTGACGCGCAGCCGCGTGCCCGGCGCGACCGACTTCGCCACCGACAGCGGGGCGATCAGCGCATAGGGCCGCTCATAGACATAGTTCATCAGGCCCGCGACGATCAGCCGCTCGGGCACCGGATAGCGGAAGGCGCCGATGGTGACGCCGGGCGGCAGCGTCCATTCGACCGTGACGGGCGCGCCCGCATCGCCCGGATTTTCCCAATAGCCATGCCATGTCGCCTCGGGCGTCATCGACAGCGCGACCGCACTGCGCGCGCCCGGCGCGGGCTGGCTGCTCTCGGCGACCAGCTTGACCGCGATATGCGCGGCGGGCGCAGCCGCGGCCCCCAGCAGCAGCAGGAACAGCGCGACGCAGCGCGACAGGATCGGCAGGATGGTCTTCATGCCGGGCTTATGGCCCCGTCGCGCGGCGGAGGAAAGCGGCCAGGAGGGAAGCCGGCTCAGATCGTCCGCTCTTCCTCATAGGCATAGCCGTCCTCGCTCGGCACGAAGCCCTTGGCCCGGATGACCTGCTCGACGCGCGGCGACACCGGCTTGATGAACAGCTTCACCCGATATTTGTTCGGCGCCAGGATCGTCACCTCCTCGCGCTCGCGCCCGCTCGGGCTCGCCAGGTCGAAGGCGAGATAGCCGTCGCGGCACAGCGCCGGGCCGCTCATCTCGCTCGGCAGGCCGACCGCGGGCAGCGCGCCCGACAGATAGGCGCGCACCTCGCCCCGCCCGTCCTGGCATTCGCCGCCGGGGAAGCCCGCCTTCAGCCCGTCGACGATCAGGGTGACGCTGCCGATCGGCGGCGGCCCGGCCATCATCGGCAGGCCGATGTTGAAGTCGTCGATGCCGAGCCCGCCCCAGCCGAAGCTGAACACGCCCTTCAGCCGCGACACCTCGTCGCTGCCCTCCATGTTCAGGCGCAGCCGGCCCTTGGTCAGGTCCTCGAACGACAGGCGGGTCATCACGTCGCCCAGCTTCACCTTGGCAAGGCTGGCGTCATAGATGCGCCCCTCCCACAAATTGCCTTCGATCTGCGCCGCCTCGAAGCCCAGCTTGCGCATCTGCAGCACGTCGACCGCCGTGGCGAGCGGCACGAACAGCAACCCGACCAGCAGCGCCGCCGCGATCGCCAGGAACCCGAAAATCGTCTTCATCCCATCCCCCGTCTTCGCGGGCGACGGCCCCTCCGGCCGCCCCGCCCGCGCCCCTCAAGCCGCGTGGCGTTCAGCCCCGCGCGAAACCATGCATCCGCCGCGCCCATTGAAAGCCGATCACCCCGCCCTTCAGCGGCTGCAGCATCAGCAGCGCGAGGACAAGGGCGATGGCCGGCCACAGGAACATCTCGATCATCAGCGGCGGATCATAATGGGAGTCGACCATGACGACGATCGGCACCAGCAGATGGCCCAGGATCAGCACGACCAGATAGGCCGGCATGTCGTCCGCCTGGTGCAGCGTCCAGTCCTGCCCGCAGGACGGGCAATGCGGCACCGGCTTCAGATAGCGGCGGAACAGCGGCGCCCCGTCGCAGGCGGGACAGCGCATGCGCAGCCCGCGCAACATGGCGCCGCGCAGATCGCGCTCGCCGCCGGTCGGTGGTCGGTTCATCCCCGACCCATAGCAGATCGCCCGCCCCCGCGAACCCCGCCCGCGATCAATTTCATTGACCGCCGCCGACCGCCTGTGGCATCCGGTCCCCGCCGGGCGGGTGTAGCTCAATGGCAGAGCAGAAGCTTCCCAAGCTTACGACGAGGGTTCGATTCCCTTCACCCGCTCCACCGGCTTTCCGCCGTTTCGCGCTTCGCCGCTAGATTGTTTCGCCCGCATCCGTTCGGAGAGAGAAATTACCACGGCAGCGGTGTCCACGTAGGTGCTCCGAATACGAGCAACGCGATTGGGAGACCAAGCCATAATCCGGGCTGCACCCTCGTCGCTTAGCTCGCATTCAGTCAACAAGAGCGTGTAGAAGGTGCCGCGTGCGTCGTGAAGGTGTTTGGGCCGCTGACCGTCTTCGCCTTCTTCGGTGTGGGCTATTTTGGCCCTGTCGCGGATCATTCCAAAACTGCCGCTGCCGCCGAACCCGCTCGCTGTCCAAGACGCCCCGCGTTCGTTCATCAGCACCGTGTTAATTCCGTCTTTACGCTTACGCGTGCGGAGTTCCACCAGCAGCTCTCTAGCGCTTCGGTCATAGGCACTACGGCCTTTCGCCGTTTGCCCCGGCTCCGCTTCATCGCCGTCTTGACGATGGCAACCTCGCCTAGATGACCCCATGTGAGCGAGACCAGATCGGATCGACGAAAGCCTGCGAGCGCAGCCAGCCGCAGGCCGTCACAGAGAGCCGGACGCTTCGTCTCGATCGCAGCGAGCCGGAACGCTGGAAGGTTGAAACACGTCCTTCTCCACCTGCAATCGGCTCGATTGAACAACGCTTGATCAAAAGTTGATTTTTGGCACCTCGCGCCCTTTGAGCAGGCTATTCGCTACAAATTGGAATTCTCCGACGTTCAGCCTGGAGCCACTCTGCTTGAGCTGTAGAACGCCATCCGCGAACATCCATGACTTAACCGCATTACCGACTAGAGCACCGAACCCATTTTGCCATTGCCGGACCTCAGCTACATCGGGTGGACCGTACTTTGCGCTAAGAACTTCAAGAAGATCCGCATACGAAGTTGAAGGAACCATACTGGCAACTTTCACCAAGCGCGCATCCTCGAAGGTGATCGTCAGCCCCACAACCGGAGCACTACCGAGAGAATATAGCGGGCCAGCAGACATACACTGG
>NZ_JBLTWO010000003.1:0-358128 GCF_049889055.1 Rhizorhabdus antheiae
GGTCGCTTTCGGAAGTGCAGGTTTCGAAGTCCCGCACTTGGCTTCAGTGCGACCGAAATGGGGTGGTTAGCTGCCACTGGCTTCCGACTCATTGAGGAGCTATCCTGCCCCGATGGCGCGCACTCAGCAGACTTTCACAAACAGTAAGGATGGCCCGATCTATGTCTCCGTCGAGCCTTGGCCTGAGTGCTTTGAGCTCGAGCCCGGCGACAAACTGACGCTCGTTTGGGATGCCTCGACAATCGGCGACACGATGCAAATCGACTTCATCAACGAATGCGAACTTGTGGTTTACCCAGAAGGTGCGATTGACGTAATTACTTACTTTTTCAACGGCGAGCCAGGCAAAGATCGAAGTTGGACTTTCAAGCACCGCTAACGTCCGCTATTGCAGGCGTCAGTCGAGGGGCTAAGCTGGTCTCATGCGTGAGCCTGATTTCGAGATCGACGGGTGGTGCCTTGAGGATGGAGAGGCCCGCCATGCCGAAGCACCCGACACCTTCTGGATACCAGAGCGAGGAAAGCGAGAAGGTCTGGAAGCTGGTGATCTTGCTAAGCTCATCTTCCGCATCAGTGTCGACAATGATGACGAGAATGTCTCCGCAGAGCGCATGTGGGTTATTGTTCGAGAGCGGACACCGCACGGCTATCTCGGAATACTTGATAACGAACCCGATGCTATTGCTGAGAACGACGAATTTTGGCTTGGAACTGAGCTACCCTTCTCGGCCAAGCATGTAATTGACATCGAGGAGCGAGACGAAAAGACCATTGCGCTCGCTCTGCAAGAGCCGCGCACGCATTGGTCGCGATGACAGCTACTCGCGTCCGTTTTTGGGAAACCGCGACGGGGGCTCGAACGACGAGAAGTGGGTCGAAAGCCGACAGGCCGCCTTTATGAGTTTACGGCTTAGTTGTGGCCGCTCTCTGGACAGGGCCCCTGTCTCGCAAATACAAAAAGAGAACGCTCAATCGCAGGGTTTCGGTCCATGGCGCAGGCTTTAGGGGCAGATTTTGACGCTTCGCTCTTCGTTTCCAACGAAGGCAGCCTGATCGACGAGAGCCTGCCTGGCGATCTGGAAGTCTGGGCTACGGTTGCAGAGGCCGCTATATATTTCGAGCATTGGTGCGCGGAGGTGCCGGAGATGCGCTTCTACACGGCGCGCGGTGAGAAGGTCATCGCGGTGGATCATGGCGACCTGACCTTCCATTTCGAGCCGACCGGCGAGATATATGAGGACTTCGACCTGTTGATGCAGCGCGGGGCTGCCCGATCCGGATTGGGCGACGCCGCCGCCGGGATGAGCGGAGAAGCCATTGCCGAACTCCTGCTGCGCGAGAAGGAGGAGTTCTGGAAGCAATATGAGCTGAACAAGGGCCCGCTGCGCAAGCTCTTCGACAGAGTGATCCGTAAGGTTTTCGGCTAGGATTCGCAAAGCTTGGGGTAAGCGGCTTCGCTCCTTTTGCCTGTTCGATAGAATTTTAGCGGGCCGCGGGCGGATGCGCTCGCTTGGCCCGACTTGCTGGCGCTTGCCTTGCCCAGCACTGCAGCTTGCCCCTTTCGCCTGATTTCATTCGGGGAGTTCACATGATTGATGATGAGATGACGTCCGGCCAGGCCGGCGACGAAGACGTGCGTCCGGAGATGTTCGAAGCCGGCGATGATCCGGCGGAGGCTGGCGAGCTTTCGGAAGACATGGACCATTGGCCCGATGAGCCGGATGAAGGCGGCGACGAGGGCTCTTCCGAGGATGACAGCTTCGACGATGACGCGGACGCGATCGCGCAGGTCGAATATGAGGGCCGCGTCTATGAGGTGCCGGCGCCGCTGAAGGATGCGCTGCTGCGGCAGGCCGATTACACCCGCAAGACGATGGCGCTGGCCGAGCAACGGCGGGCGCTGGCGGCGGATCGCGAGGCGCTCGAGCAGGTGCACGCGATGACCGCCGAAGAGTTTCAGGCGAGCCAGCGGTTGCACGAGATCGAGCAGCAACTCGACGAGCTCGCGCAACATGACTGGTCGAGCGTCGATCCGGACGATCCCGATCTGGCCGAACTTCGCGCCATGGTCGGCGACATGGCCCAGGAACAGATGGCGCTTCACCATCTGCTGGGCCAGCACAATGAAGCGAAATCCCTCCGCGAACAGCAGGACGCTGCCAGGACGCGGGCGGAGACGGACGCGATGATGGCGCGCGAGATCTGCGACTGGTCTCCGCAGCGCCGCCAGATGCTCGAGGGCTTCGCCGTCGCCCTCGGCATACCCGACACCCATCTCGGCCATGCGTCGCCAGCCGAGATGCGCGTGCTCAACCTGGCCCTTCTGGGCGCCCAGCAGCTGGAGCGGCAGCGCGCCGCCAACCGGGGCGCCTTTCGACCGGCGGCCGAAGTCGGCGGCGCTGCCGGCAGCGGCCCCTCCGATCCCTCGCGCATGTCCATGTCCCAGTACCGGGCCTGGCGCGCCAAGCAGAAATAGGAAATCCGAACCATGGCAAACAGCATTTTGACGATCGACGTCATCGCCAAGGAGGCGTTGATGGTCCTCGAGAACGAACTGGTCGCGGCGAAGCGGGTGCACCGCGGGCTTGAGTCCGAGTTCGGCAATGGCCGCAATGGCTATCAGACCGGCGCGACCGTGACGATCAAGCGGCCGACCGACTTCACGGTGCGGTCGGGCAGCAACGCGTCCGTGCAGGACGTGGTCGAGGGATCGACCACGATCACCGTCGACCAGCAGAAGGGCGTCGACTTCGCCTTCACCTCGCAGGAGCTGACGCTCAACATCAAGGATCTGTCCGAGCGCGTGATCAAGCCGGCGATGGTGCAGCTGGCGAACAGGATCGACAGCGACGTGCTCGCGCTGGCCACCAAGGTACCCAACTGGGTCGGGACGCCCGGCCAGCTGATCAACAGCTTCCAGGACTTCGCGCCGGCCCCGCAGCGGCTGGACGAACAGGCGGTGATGTCGGACGGGCGCACCGCGATCCTGTCGCCGGCCGATCATTGGGGCATGCTGGGCACGCAGACCAATCTCTATATCCAGGGGGCGGCAAACGATGCCTATCGCAAGGGCGACCTGGGCCGGATCGGCGGCGTCGACACCTTCATGTCGCAGAATGTCCAGACGCTGACGACCGGCAGCCGCGCCGGATCGATCCTGATCGACCTGAGCATCACGGCGGCGACGATCGACTATGCCGCCGTCAAGGATATGATGGTGCAGACGATCCACATGGACGGCTTCGCCACCGCGAGCGATACGGTGAAGGCGGGCGAGGTGTTCACCATCGCCGGGGTCTATGCGGTCAACCCGGTGACCAAGACGCGGCTGCCCTGGCTGAAGCAGTTCACCGTGGTGGCGGACGCGGTCTGCACGAGCAACGAGACCGACGTGCAGATCTATCCCGCGATCATCTGGTCGGGCGCGTTCAAGAATGTCGACGTGGTGGGGACCGGCGACCTGAACAACCAGGCGGTGACCTTCCTGGGCGCGGCCGGCGCGAGCTATGCGCAGAATCTGGCCTTCCACAAAAATGCCTTTGCGCTGGCGATCGTGCCGATGGTGTCGCCGCCCGGCGCGGTCGACGTGGCGCGCGAGAGCTACAAGGGCGTCAGCGTCCGCATGATCCCCTTCTATAACGGGTCGTCGGACGTCAGCACCCTGCGGCTCGACGTGCTCTACGGGCTGAAGGCGATCGATCCGCGCCTTGCCACGCGCATCAGCGGCATGGCCTGATCGTTCGTCCCACAAGCAAAAACTGACAGGGGCCGGTCGTCGATCGGCCCCTTTTTCATGGAGCGAGATCATGGCGCTGACATCCTATGCGGGGCTGATCGAGGCCCTGTCGGCCTGGCTCGACGGTTCGGACCTGGGAGGACGCGAAAGCGATCTGATCGCGCTGTGCGAGGACGAACTCAACGCACGGCTGGGCGCGGCCTTGCAGCAGGGCGCCGCGATCCGGCCGATGATCGAGCGCAGCACGATCACCATCGACGGCGAATATGTCGACCTGCCCGATGGCGCGACGATCCTGCCGGTATCGATCGAGATCGATGTCGATGGCCGTCGAAGGACGGTGCGTTTCACTTCCGCCGGGCGACTGGCCGAACGCGGCGCGATGTGGGGCGTCGGTGCCGATCAGGCGGTGCCCAGTCATTATGCGGTGAGCGGCGGCCAATTGCGTTTCCTGCCCGCGCCCATCGTCCCGGTGGAGGCGGTCTTCACGCGCTATTCGCGGGTGCCGCCGCTGTCGGCGGAGGCCGTGTCGAACTGGGTGCTGGCCAGTCACCGCAACGCCTATCTTTACGGTGCGCTCGCGCAGGCCGAACTCTTCGGATGGAACGACGCCCGGATGACCAGCTTCGCGGCGCTGTTCGCGCAGGCGGTGGACGGGATCGTCGCACTCTATCCGGCGCCCGCCGACCATGCGGTGCTGACCCATGACCTGCCGCTGTCGCGAACAGTGTCTGGTTCCTGGGGCGAGACCGCTTTCCTGAGCGGGGAGGGCTGACCCATGCGGCAGATATTCGGGGAGTGGAAACCCGACCAGCCCGCGCATCTGCAGGACGGGCTCGTCCGTGCCCATGGTGTCTTACCGATCGCCAATGGCTATGCGCCGCTGCCGTCCTTCGCGGCGGCACCCGGCGGGACCCTGGCTGGTCCATGCGTGGGCGCCGGCGCCTATCGCACAAGCGACGCTGTCCATGTCTTCGCCGCCACCGCCAGCAGCATCTATCGCTATGGCGCGGCGGGGCATGTGGCGATCAAAAGTGGCCTGTCGTCCTCGCCCGACGTGGGCGTGCGCTTCTGCGCCTATAACCGGCTGATGCTCGCCACCAACGGGCAGGATCCGATCCAGACATTCGATCCGGCCGCCCCCACCACGATGACGCCGCTTGCGGCCAGAGCGCCGACAGCGCGCTTCCTGGCGGTGGTGCGCGGCTTCGTCGTTGCCGGCTATGCCGCGAACGATGCGCTGCGGGTCGCCTGGTCGGACAATGGCGACCCTGCCAACTGGACGGCGGGGACGGGCGAAGCCGGCTTTCAGCTGATGGCATCGGGTGGCGACATCACCGGCATCGTCGGCGGCGAATATGGGCTGATCTTCCAGGAGAACCGGATCGTTCGGATGAGCTACACCGCCGACGACGCGATCTGGCAGTTCGACGAGATCGCGACCGACATCGGCTGCATCGCTCCGTGGAGCCTGGCGACATACGGCAAGCTGAGCTTCTTCCTGTCGAACAAGGGGTTCATGGCCTGCGACGGGGTAATGGTCGAGGCGATCGGGATCGAGACGGTCGACCGCGCCTTCATATCGATGCTCGATCGAACCTATCTCGACCGGATGTCGGCTGCGGTCGATCCACGTTCGTCGACCTTCATCGTGTCAGTACCGAGCGCGAACCCGGCGACCCAGGTCTATCTCTACCAGTTCGCGCTCAGGCGCTGGACGACCGCGAGCGTCACCAGCGAGCGGATCTTTCCGGCGCTGGCGCAGAGCGTGAGTCTCGACGCGCTGGACGCCGCTTATGGCAGCGTCGATGCCGGAGGCTGGTCGATCGACAGCGCGATGCTGCGTGGTGGTTATCCGTTGCTGATGCTGTTCGATGGCAGCCACCGGCTCGGCACGTTGAGCGGTCCGAACATGGCGGCGACGCTGGTCGACGGGCTCAAGGAGTTCGTACCCGGCGGCAAGGCGCGGATACGCTCGGTTCGGCCGCTGACCGATGCGCCCCTGACGACCATCGGCCTGCTGGGCGCCGACGGTCTGAGCGACAGCCTGGACGAGACGAGCCACGAGATGCGGACGGCATCCGGCGTCCACCGGATGCGCCGCAGCTGCGGCTTCTGTTCGGTGAAGCTGTCGATCCCGGCTGCGACCGCCTGGACCTATGCGCAGGGCTATGACGTCGATTTCGCAGCGGGAGGGCGCCCGTGACGCTGTTGATCAAGGAGCAGGAGCGCAGCCAGCTCGAGTGGAACCGCAAGGCACGCGACGCGGTCAACATGCTGATCCGGCGGCTGACGGGTGTCGGCACCAGCGGCGAACGGCCGCCGAGCCCGACCGACGGGCAGCTCTTCTACGACCGCACGCTCAAGCGTCCGGTCTGGTGGAACAGCGAGGAAGGCCAGTGGCTCGACGCGATGGGAGATACGGCATGAGGTTCGGCTGTGTTCAAGCCGATCGCTGGGACGAGGTGTGCGACCTGCTGCTGCCGGCGATCCGGCGGGGTGGCGATCATCGGCCCGACGAAGTGCAGGCCGAAATCCGGCAGGGACGGGCGCAGCTATGGATCGCGACCGACGGCGTGCCGCGCGTGGCGGTGGTGACGCGGATCAGGCGCACCCTGGAGGGAGCGATCTGCGAGATCTGGCTGACCGGTGGGACCGGGCGCCGATCATGGCTCCATTTCCTGAAGACCATCGAAGCGGCCGCGCGCGAGCATGGCTGCGTAGCGATGGAGATTGTCGGACGGGCCGGGTGGAAGCGGGTGTTGCCCGACTATCGCCAGACCGCCGTCATTCTCCGCAAACCCCTGACCGAGGACAAGCATCATGGGCAGCAGCAAGAGCAAGCAGAAGACCGAACCCTGGGCGCCGGCACAGCCCTATATCCTGAACGGGATGAAGCAGACGCAGAGCGTCTTCGATGCCAATCAGCCGCGCCTGCAGGAGATGTCGAGGACGGCGCAGGACGCCTTTCTGGACGTCGCCAAGACCGCCTTCGAGACGCCCAACCCCTATGTTGGCGCCGCCCAGTCCGCCGCCCGCGACATTTTCGAGGGACGACGCACGGTTCGATCGGGCCAGCCTGTCTATGACCAGCTGATGGCCGGAGCCGGCGGGCGCGGCGGGACCGGCGACATGCCCGCCAAGATCCCGGTCGGCGCGGTGGGCCAAGCGGTCGATCCGTCGCGCGGGATGCTGTCGCGGATGGCGACCGGCAGCCCGGTGGCTGCTGCTATCGCATCTGGCGGGCCCAATCCCGGCGATGCCTATGCGCGGCGGACGGCGGAGGGCGGCTATCTGAACGCGCAGCCGTCGGCCGGCTATTATGCCTCGATGCTGGCGCCCGAGGCTTTGCGAGGCAATCCCTATCTCGACAGCGTGATCGAGCAGAGCAACGCCAATGTCGCGCGGCAGGCCAACCGAATGTTCGGCGCGCGGGGCATGGGTAGCGGGATATCCTCTGCCTTTGCTGATGTGGTTTCGCGCAACCTGGCAGAGAGCGAAGGCCAGCTTCGCTACCAGAACTACAATGACGCGGCGAACCGCCAATTGCAGGCGGCAGGCCAGTCCGACGCGGCCTGGGGCGGCGAGCGCGACCGGATGGGGGCCGCGACCGGGCAATTGTCGAGCAACTACGATGCGGCGCAGAACCGCGCCCTGGAAGCCGCGCGGGCCGACGCGCAGAATCGTCTGGGCGCTGCCCAGTCTCTGGCCGGTCACTATGGGCAGCAACAGGATCGTGCGCTGGAGGCCGCGAAAGCGTCCGACGCGGCGGGCAGCAGCAATGTCGCGCAGATGCTGCAGGCGCTGGGGCTGACCGGCGAACTGCGCAATGCGGATTACAGTGGCATCGCTCCGGCGCTGTCGTTGCTGAACAGCGCGGCGGACATTCCCTATGTCGGCACGGCGGCGCTCAACGGGCAGATCCGCGAGGCTTCGAACGGCTACAACACCGTGACCAAAACGAGCAGCCCCGGCATCGGTCAGTTGCTCGGGTCCGCCGCCGGCAGCTTTGCGAGCAGTTTCGGCGGTGGTTTGGGCACGGCAGGTGCCAGCAAGCTGAGCGGCAGTTTCGGCTGGTAGCCTGCCGCGCTCCGCATCCCCAATGAGAAGGAGGCATCATGCCCAAGTCAAACGTGGCGGCCTTCGATGTCGTCGCCGCCAACAATAGCGACATCGGCGGGATCAACATTGCCGAAGGCTGCCCGGCCGCAGGCCTCAACGATGCTCTGCGCGAGATGATGGCGCAGATCGCCGCGTGGCGGGACGGGCCGATCGCGGCGCTGTTGCCGAAGAGCGGGGGCGCCATGACGGGCGCCATCAGCGATCTTGGCGCGGATTCGACGATCAAGGATCCGGGCGGGACCGCGCGCAGGATCGGCTATCGCAACGTCCCGCTGCGCACGGCCGCATCGAGCCAGACGCTGTCGCTGAGCGATGTGGGGCAGTTGCTCTCGCTGTCGGCGGGGGATGTCACCCTGCCGACCAATGCAGCGGTGGCTTTCTCGCTTGGTGACGCGGTTTCGATCTACAACAATGCCTCGGGTAGCCGGACCATCTCGGGCGCGGCGGGCGTTACGCTGCGCCTCGCCGGGTCGACATCGACCGGAAGCCGCACGCTGAGCGCGCGCGGCCTGTGCACCGTCATCAAGATCGGCACCGACGAGTGGGTGATCGCTGGCGCAGGGGTGTCGTGATGGCGGGCCTGCTGCAGATGCTTGTCGCCCGGACCACCCCGCCGCCGTCGCCACCGCTTAGTGCCAGCGCATCGGTGATCGGCGGTTCCGTTCCGGTCGACGTGTCGACAGCGTCCGGCACCAGCGATGTCCTGCCGGGAGGCGGCTTTCGCTATTTCGACGCGAACGGATCGGGCGGATCGCCGCCCTATCGCTATCGCTGGAGCCGCCAGAACGGCGTCAACAAGACGGTGCTTCTCGACGCCGAGAGCGAGCGTGCGCGGGTCCAGTGGAGCGATATGGTGGTCGGCGAATATCAGAGCACGACCGCGCGCTGCGAGGTGACCGATGCGAATGGCGCGACTGCGACATCGAGCACGATCGTCATCGGCTTCAACAGGATCGCCTGAGATGGTCGCGTCACAGCCTGACTGGTTGATCCCCTTGCTGGGCGGCAACACGCTGCTGAGCGCGGCACTCGGCTATCTCGTACCCGCCATGGTCACCCGGCGGAAGGACGCAGGCGATCTCGCCTCCGATCTGCTCCGGCAGGCGCTGGAACGGATCGACAAGCTGGAACGGGAGAACGCGACCTGTGCCGAAAAGGCCGCGCGACTTGAACAGCGCTGCGACAGGAATGAGCTGGTGCTGCGGCTGACCCTGTCGGATCTGGGGGCCAGGGCGCCGGACTCGCCCGCGCTCCGCCAGGCGCGGACCCTCTGCGGCGCGACCTTCGCCGCCGAGGCCTGACCGTCACTTTCCCTAAATTCCCAGAATATCGGAGGTCGCATGCCGGAGTCTGCTTTGGCCTGGATGGCGCACGCCCTGTCCCTGATCGGCGTGCGCGAGATTCCGGGGCCGCGCCACAATGCGTCGATCGTCGGCTGGCTGAGCCGGCTCAAGGCGTGGTGGAGCGATGACGAGACGCCGTGGTGCGGGACCTTCGTCGCGCATGTCCTGAAGACGGCAGGCCTGCCGCTGCCCCGGCATTGGTATCGGGCACGGGCCTGGCTCGACTGGGGCGTGCCTTGTGCGCCGACCTATGGTGCGCTGTGCGTCCTCGAACGGCCCGGTGGCGGGCATGTCTTCTTCGTCACGCGCGCATCGCCCGGCTTTTTGTGGGGGATAGGCGGCAATCAGGGCGACCGCGTGTGCGAGGCGAAATTCGCGCGCAACCGCATGCTGGGCTGTCGCTGGCCGGGCACGGTGCCGCTGCCAAGCCCGCTGGTGCCTGGCCCGGATGGAGCGGACCGACCGTCGGAGCATGAAGCATGATCGGCTATCTCCGCTGCCGCCTGCGCGAACGCACCACATGGGTGGCGATCGGCGCTGCCGTGACCGCCGCCGCGGCGCTGCCGAGCCCCTATAGCTGGTTGGCGATCCTGGCCGGCGTTGTCGCCGCGCTGTTGCCGACACCCGGCGGGAAGGGCGCCGCATGAGCCCGCCCTTGCTGTTGGCGGGCGCCGCCATTCTGGTCGTGAGCGCCTTCGGCGCCGGCTGGTCCGTCCGCGACCTGATCGCTGACCGGGCCGAGGCGCGGGCGGCGGCGCGCGCTGCTCAGGACCGGCTGGTGGCCCGGCGGGCGCTCGACCGGGCGTCCGAGACATTCGAAGCCGAACGCAGCGTGCTGGACACCCAGCGTCCGCAGGTCCGCACCCGCATCATGGAGGTCTATCGTGAAGCTCCGCTGCCTGCCGATTGCGCTGTACGGCCTGACGTGCTGCGCCTGCTCGAGGATGTCCGCGCCCGGGCCAATGCCGCCCTTGCCGGCCAATCTGGCGAGCGTGTGCCGGACGGTGCCGCCGGTGCCGGCGATCGACCCCGAGCGGGCGGCCTGGGAGGCTGACCTGCTTCTTTCCTATGCCGAATGCGCAATCCGCCAGCGCGCCACTGCGGAAGCATGGCGCGCCATCGCAGAGGACAACCGATGACCGACGACAATGTCATGATGCTGCCCGCCAGACTCCGACTGCCCGATATGCATCTCGGCGGCGGGCTGGGGCTGTCCGCCGGGGGCGGACCGAGAGCGCTGCTCGACTTTGACTTCACGACGATTTCGGCGCTCGACAGCCGGATCAGCTTCACCCGCGCATCGCCCGCAACCCGGATCAACGCCAACGGGCATGTCGAGACGGTGGGCGCGCACCAGCCCCGCTTCAGCCATGATCCGGTGACGCTGCGTCCGCGCGGTCTCCTGGTCGAGGATCAGCGGACCAATGTGCTGCTGCATTCGGAGAATTTCGACGCATCCAGCTGGACGAAGACGCGCTGTTCGGTTGTCGCGACCACCGCGCTAACGCCGGGGGGAAGCGCCACCGCCGCGAGGATCGTCGAAGATGGGACGACTGGCGTCCATGGTTTCAGCCAGACCGCGACGCTGAGCGCGGGCGCCTATACGCGGTCGGTCTATCTGAAGGCGGCGGGCCGAAGCTGGGCAAAGCTGGCCTGCGGCGGCCTGGCGATCGCTTATTGCAACCTTTCTACGGGGGGGATGGGCAGTGTCTCCGGAACCGGTGCGCCGATCGCCGCGATCGAGCCCGCTGGCAATGGCTGGTTCCGGGTCTCGCTGAGCTTCACCGCCACGGCCGGAGCGGTGGCGGTTTCCTTGTCCTGCGCGACGGCCGACGGAGGAGATACATATGCTGGCGATGGAGCGTCCGGACTGCATCTGTGGGGCGAACAGCTTGAGGCAGGGGGCTTTGCGACGTCCTACATTCCGACCACCAGTGGGGCGGCGACGCGGATGATGGATTTGGCGGTCGTACCTCCGATCTGTGCTGCTGCGCTGCTAGCAAAGGGACATGGCTACATTAAAACCATCAGTGAATTTCCGCGGGGCGCAAACGGAGAAATCGTCTGTATTGACGACGGATTAGGCGATAATTCTGTCGAGATCTATCGCTCTTCGCCAACAACATTAAACTTCTTCGCCAAGGCATATTCCAGCGTTGTCGCGAATGTCTCTAGCTTGCCAAAAACTGCTGAACCCGTTGAAGTATCGATCACCTACGATCTGGACAGTTATCTCGTCCAATTTAGGGCTATGGGTACTCGATTCGGGTCAATATCGGGAACGGAATCTTTCAATACAATTAGACTTGGACAGTACAGGAGTCCGGGATTCTCGATCAATGCACATATAGCCAAATTCATCTATGCCTAGAGTGGCATGTAAATTTTCTGCGGAATGATTAATGCCGGTGGCAGAGCTATATGGGCCGCGTCCCGAGTGGCCCAAGCATTCCACCAGTGTGCATTAGAGTTGGCTCGCCTTGGCCCGCTTGTAGGACCACATTGCGATCGCTAATATCGAGCTAAGCAAAGCGAGGGAGTAGCAGCCAATATTCTCAAAGAACCAGCCATGAGGGACGATCGGAATCCAAAACACGAAGAGTATATTGGCACAAATCACTCTCGGCACCGGGCTACGTAACCTACCTGCCATCACAATGAAGGCCGGGATCAAGAAGATCAGGCGGTAAGCCCAGTTGGTGAAAACCAAAAAGGTTCCCAGAAAGATGCACAAGGAAACGAGTGCTATGGTCGCGGCCCTTTCATCCAGATTTCCCATATCGTCCGAGAAGCTGGCGCACGACTTGAGCTTTGACGGCAGCTTGATGATCGCGACCAGCCAGATCGCCGAATAGGCCAGTATTGCCCCATAGGACCAGTTTGCATAGGAGCCGAGATGTGGAGCGAAGCGGGCAGACATCAGCCCGTAGGCGGTCGAGAACGCCTGAGTCGTTCTTGCGACCATCTCGGGCATCTCGGTGAACGAAAACAAGATCAATGGAGCGGCAATAGCAAGGCCTTGGAGAAGGCGTCTGTCGAGCCACGGCTTTTGGGGATGCAGTAGAGCCATCAGCGAGAAGACCGGGTAAAGCTTTAATGCCGTCGACAGGCCAAAGAGGAACCCGAGAGATCGTTTTGCACCGAGCGGCAGAATGGCGAGGGGTGCAAAGGTCACAAAAAAGACGGTAGCATCGATATTCCCTCTTTCTATTGCGAGCAGCGAGATCGGGCTGAAGATCGCGAGAGGGAAGGTCAACGCCGAGTAGCGCCAGGAGAGCAGTGCAACGGTGGCCACGAACAGCAGCGCGTTGGCGGTCCAGAAGACGCGGAAAAAGGATTCCGAAAAATCGCCAAAAACGCCATAAAGACGTGGCCAAAGCGAAGGATAGTTGAGCGGTGGAATCTGTGCTTCGGGGTAGATCGACGTTACGATTGCTGCCTGCCGTGAGCAATCATTTGGGGTGGAGTAGGAAAAGCCGTGGTTGCCGCAATAGGCGGCCACCTGGATGGTTCGCGAGTCAGCGCCAGGATAAGTGATGGCAGGAACGCCGAAGCGCACATATCGCGCTTTCCAGCCTGAAACCCATGGGTAAAGAAAGAGGAGAGCGAAGATCGAAAACGCTGCTGCCAATATGGCGCAGTTACGCAGTTTGGCGCGATCCATCGTTGCTCCTGAGGCCATCAGATCTAAATACCCCCGGCCAGGCCGAGGTGGGTTAAAGTTGCTGGTCAATGAGAGCAAGCGATTTGAGTGCCATTCTAGCGAAGGCAATACGCGACGGGCTTCGGACATCACCTACGAACTCTGCTTGTCGAAGGTTTTAATCCCTAATTGAGACTTCGTCATAATCGCGTCTTGCGTAGCGGAAAAAAATCCCTAAACGCAGTCCCCTCGGGCGGTTAGCTCAGTTGGTAGAGCATCTCGTTTACACCGAGAGGGTCGGCGGTTCGAGCCCGTCACCGCCCACCAGATCAGCGTTGCGACGCCTCTCCTCAGGTTTGGTCAGATTGTCCACCACCCGCGCCGATCAATTGCTCGTGGATCGCGGCCTCGTCGAGAGCCGGTCGCGGGCGCAGGCCATGATCCTGGCGGGGCTGGTTTTTTCGGGTGAGCGCAAGATTGAGAAGGCGGGGCAGGCGATGAAGCTCGATGCGCCGCTGGAGGTGCGGGGACGCGATCATCCCTGGGTGTCGCGCGGGGGGATCAAGCTGGCACATGGCCTTTCCCATTTCGGCTGGTCGCCGGAGGGCGCCGTCGCCATCGACGTCGGCTCGTCGACGGGCGGCTTTACCGATGTGCTGCTCACCGGCGGGGCGTCGCGCGTCTATGCTGTCGACTCCGGGACGAACCAGCTGGCCTGGAAACTGCGCTCCGATCCGCGTGTGGTGGTGCTGGAGCAGACAAATGCGCGGCACCTGAGCCCCGGGCATATCCCCGAGCCGATCGACATCGTCGTATGCGATGCCAGCTTCATTTCGCTCGCCAAGGTCCTGCCTGCGGCCTTGTCGTTCGTGCGGACCGGCGGTCGGTTGGTGGCGCTGATCAAGCCGCAGTTCGAGGCCGGCCGCGAAGAAGTGGGCAAGGGCGGGGTGATCAGGGATGGCACCGTGCATGAGCGCGTTTGTGCCGAGGTCCGGGCGTGGATAGAGACGCAAGGCTGGGCCGTGGAGGGAATCGAGCGCAGCCCGATCACCGGCCCCGAAGGCAATGTCGAATTTCTGATCGGCGCGGTTCGCGCCGGCGAGGAGCAGAGTGATGGGTGAGATCGCATCGGCGGGCCAGTTGCGGATGTCCTGGATACGCTGGGCGTTGGTGACGGTGCCTGCGATCGTGCTGCTGGGTACGGTGTCCGGCCGCGGCTCGGGAGCGGGCATGGGCAATCCATGGTACGACATGCTGGAAAAGCCGGCGCTGATGCCACCCGGCTGGGCGTTCGGCCTGGCCTGGACGATCCTCTATATCCTGATGGGCGTTGCCTTATCGATGATCCTCAATGCCCGTGGCGCGAAGGGCCGCGGCGTTGCGGTCACGCTGTTCCTGATCCAGCTGGGACTCAATCTGGCCTGGTCGCCGGTGTTTTTCGCCATGCACAGGATCATGCTGGCCTTCGGGCTGATCCTTTTCATCTTCCTTTGGGCGTCCGCCGCGACCTGGCTTTTCTGGCGGATTCGGCCGGTTGCAGGGATATTGATGCTCCCGTATCTCGCCTGGCTGATCTTCGCCGGTATGCTCAACTGGCAGATCCATGAACTCAATCCGAGTGGCGGCGCCCTTGTTTCCAATGGCGGCACCACCCAGATAGTCATAGAGTGACGCCGCCCAGCGCGGCTTGACGAGGAATTGATCATGCAGTCCGAAAACCGCCTCTTCGACGATTTCGTCAAGCTGATGAACGGCGCGGCGGGGACGCTGGCCGGTGTTGGCCGCGAAGCCGAGTCCGCTTTCAAGGAGCGCACGCGCGAGTGGATCGCGGGGATGGACTTCGTCAGCCGCGAGGAATTCGAAGCGGTGAAGGCGATGGCCGCCGCCGCCCGCGACGAAGCCGAAGAGCTCAAGGCCCGCATCGCGGCGCTGGAAGCGGCGGCCGGCATGGCGAAGCCCTGACAGCTATCCACAGCTTTATGGCCCTTGCGGGTTGAATTGCATGGCATTCCGAGCCACGGAGTGACCCTCTGGTGGGCAACGGAGTATAGCCCCTGATGGACGTCGATGATTTCGAGTCCGCGCGAGACGCAAGCGCGCCGATCGATATGCTCGAACATTATTTCTCCGCGCGGGGATGGGAATATCAGCGCGCGGGGGACGAAGAAATCGTCGCGCAGTTCCAAGGGAGCTGGGCGCAGTATGAGCTGCGCGCCGTGTGGCGCGAGGAAGATCGCGTCCTGCAGTTCCTCGTCTTGCCCGATATTCGCGTCACCGCCGACAAGCGTGGTGCGATGTACGAGACGATGGGGCTGATCAACGAGCAGCTGTGGCTCGGCCATTTCGAGATGTGGACAAGCTCGTCGATGGTGCTGTTTCGCCATGCCGCGCTGCTTGACAGCCAGTCGGGCGATGCCACGCTGGGCCTGGACCAGGCAGAGACGCTGATCGAAGCGGGCATCGACGAATGCGAGCGCTTCTACCCGGTGTTCCAGTTCGTGCTGTGGAGCGACAAGACGCCGCAGGAAGCGATCGCTGCGGCGATGATCGATACCCAGGGCGAGGCCTGAGGCCATGGCGGGGGGCAAGAGCCTCTGGCTCGTCGGTGCCGGCAATATGGGCGGTGCGATGTTGCGCGGTTGGCTGGCGGCCGGGTTTGACGGCAAGATCAGCGTGATCGATCCGTTCGTTGCGGACGTGCCGGACGGTGTCGATCTGCTCCGTACGCTGCCCGCCGACGGAGACGGTCCCGACATTCTCGTGCTCGCGGTCAAGCCGCAGCAGCTGGATGCCGTTACGCCGAGCTTCGCTAGCAGGCAGCGTTCGCCGCGTTTGTTGTTGTCGATCCTCGCGGGCGTCGAGACGCGCACGCTGAGCGATGGCTTTGGCGCGGCATCGACCGTAAGGGCCATGCCCAACCTTCCCGTTTCGATCGGTGAAGGGGTGACCGCGCTCTATTCGGCCGATGCGCCGCAGGATGTGCGCGACGAAGCGGCCGCGCTCGTGGCGCCGCTCGGGCTGGTAGAATGGATCGACGACGAGGGGCTGTTCGACGCCGTCACCGCTTTGTCGGGTTGCGGACCCGGCTTCCTGTTCCGTTTCATCGAGGCGATGGCACAGGCGGGCGAGGCGCTGGGCCTGCCTGCGGATCAGGCGTTGCGGCTTGCTACCGCGACGGTGAAGGGATCCGGCCTGCTCGCCGCCACGTCCGATGAAGGGCCGGACGTGCTCGCGGACCGCGTCGCCAGCCCCGGCGGCAGCACACGCGAAGGGCTCAACGTCCTCGACGCCGATGACCGGTTGAAGTCCCTTCTTCGCGACACGCTGGCGGCATCGGCCCGCCGCAACGCCGAACTGGCGGCGGCGGCGCGCAAGGCCTGACGTCAGGCCCAGTCGAGCGGCTTTTCCTGCACGGAGTCGACGAAATTGGCGCAATCGAGGCGGCAGCCCAGCATCTCTCCCAATGAAGCGAGGTCCGGATCGAAGATTTGGGCGAGGCTGGCGCGCGTTTCGGCTGACAGGACGGGACGGGCGGGCATCTGCCAGAGCCGCTTGACGCGATCGCGGACGGCCTGTGGGATCATTGTCCGGCGGATAGCGGCCAGCAGCGGTTGATCGATGATCCGGTCGCGCAGGGGATCGTCGCGCAGGCGCTGGCCCGATGCGTTGCGCGACGCCAGATCGGCTCGCCAGGCGACCGGTCCCCGATGGCCGATGAAGGCGGCGGCGCGCTCCAGTTCCTGTTGCGGTTGTGTGGCCAGTCGCTCGGCGAACATCGGCAGGATCGCCTGCTTGCCGAAGGCGGCGATCCACGGGCGCAGCTGCATGGCATAGCGACCATAATCGACGAGTTCGGGACGTCGCGCAATCGCCTGCTCGATCGGTTCCGCCACGCCATTTTCCAGCCAGAGATGGCTGTAGTGCGAGATAAGCCGTTCAATCGGATGGCGCATGAGGTAGATCAGGCGCGGCGCGGCGAGTGTTTCCCGGGCGCGGGGCACCGCCAGCGGCAGATCGGGCAGCTTGGTGTAGTGGGTGCTGGCTTCGCCCCGGACCGCGTCGGCGGGCGCTGCCGTGAAGAGGCTGCTATACCAGTCGATTCCCCGCAGCCATTGCTCGTCGTCGCTGAAGAAATTGGGTTCCTTCGGTGTGGACATGAAGATGCCGGGCTGGGCAGCGAGCTGCGCCTGCAGCGTGCTCGTCGCGGCCTTCATAGCGCCGATGATCAGGAAATGGGGCAGCCCGGCGTCGGTCAAGCCGACACCCCGCGCGACCGATACATCAGGCCGCCGGGGCCATAATGATAGGTCAGAAAGTCGAGCCAGAGCCGCGGTGGATCATGGCGCGGGCGTCCGCGCATGGCGGCGATCAGGCGGCCG
Organism: Rhizorhabdus antheiae; assembly: GCF_049889055.1. Taxonomy (NCBI): domain Bacteria; kingdom Pseudomonadati; phylum Pseudomonadota; class Alphaproteobacteria; order Sphingomonadales; family Rhizorhabdaceae; genus Rhizorhabdus; species Rhizorhabdus antheiae. The sequence continues at coordinate 17,224 of NZ_JBLTWO010000003.1, forward strand.
AGCGGGTGGGCGATCAGCCACAGCAGATTGGCGAGATGGGTCTTGGCCACGCCATGGCGGCGCAGGAAGAAGCGCGCGCGCGAGGCGAACCAGTAGCGGGGGCGGCGCTTCGGGCGCTCTTCGGTGAAGCCGGTCGCCTGACCGCCGAGATGGACGATCGCGCTGTCGGGGACATGCCAGGCCTCGAAGCCGGCATCGGCCGCGCGCGCGCAGAAATCGGTCTCTTCGAAATAGAGGAAATAGCCGCTGTCGAAGAGGCCGATCGCCTCAAACACCGTGTCACGGATCATCAGGTTCGAGCCTGACAGCCACTCCGCCCGGAACGGTTCATCGGACAGCGGCAGCGCCACGTCATAGCGCGAGAAATGGCTCCGCAGCGGCCCGAAGTCGAGTTCGCACAGAAACTCGCTCAACGGGCTGTGGAAGCGGAAGGCGCTGTGGCGGATCGACCCGTCGGGGCGGTGGCAGCGGCCACCGGCGAGGCCCGCGCCCGGATGACCGTCGAGAAAGTCGGCCAGCACCGTCGAAGCGCCGGGTTGCGCAATCGTGTCGGGATTCAGCAGCCAGGTGAGGCGCGGGAGTGCGCCGTTGGTGGCGCGCTCCCTGTAGTCCAGCAGGCCCGCATTGTTGCCCGCAGCGAAGCCTCCATTGCCGGGCAGCGCGAGCAGCCGGCAGCAGTCTCCGGCGCCCAGCCTTGCGATTCCCCCAGCCAATTCCGTTGCAGATCCGTCGCCCGAGCCATTATCGACGATGCAGATCTCCACATCACCCCGCGCGCGGACCTCGGGCAGCAGCGCTTCGAGCGCCTGCAGCGTCAGCGCGGCAGTGCGATAGTTGACGATGAGCACCAGGATCGGTGCGACCGGCATGGCTCGGCGGTCCCCTATGCCATCACCGCTCGGTATGAGCGGGGATTGCCGAACAGATGCCCGGCAATCCCATTCATGACAATCGCTCGATCGGGTTCAACCGAAGACGCGCGAGAAGATCGTGTCGACGTGCTTGAAATGATAATCGAGGTCGAACTTCTCTTCCAACTCGGTCGGCGACAGCGCGGCCGTCACCTGCTCGTCGGCCTTGAGCAGTTCGAGAAGCGACAGGGCGCCGTCCGACTCCCATACCTTCATCGCGTTGCGCTGGACGATGCGATAGGCATCCTCGCGGCTGATCCCCGCCTGGGTCAGCGCAAGCAGAACGCGCTGCGAGTGGACGAGGCCGCCCATACGGTCCAGATTCTTCTGCATCCGCGCCGGATAGACGAGCAGCTTGTCGATCACCCCGGTCAGCCGCGCGAGGGCGAAGTCGAGCGTCACCGTCGCGTCGGGGCCGATCATCCGCTCGACCGAGCTGTGGCTGATGTCGCGCTCGTGCCACAGCGCGACATTTTCGAGTGCTGGCGTCACATAGCCGCGAACCATGCGGGCGAGGCCGGTCAGATTTTCGGTCAGCACCGGATTGCGCTTGTGCGGCATCGCCGACGAGCCCTTCTGCCCCGGCGAGAAATATTCCTCTGCCTCGAGCACTTCGGTGCGCTGGAGATGGCGGACCTCGATCGCAAGCCGCTCGACCGACGAGGCGATCACGCCCAGCGTCGCGAAATACATCGCATGGCGGTCGCGCGGGATGACCTGGGTCGAGACCGGCTCGACGGTCAGGCCCATCTTCTCCGCGACATAGGCTTCGACGCGCGGGTCGATATTGGCGAAGGTGCCGACCGCGCCCGAAATGGCGCATGTCGCGACATCGGCGCGCGCGGCGATCAGGCGCTCGCGATTGCGCGCGAATTCGGCATAGGCCTGGGCGAGCTTGAGGCCGAAGGTGACCGGCTCGGCGTGGATGCCGTGGCTGCGGCCGATCGTCGGGGTCATCTTATGCTCGATCGCGCGGCGCTTGAGCACCTCGAGCAGCTTGTCGAGATCGGCGATCAGGATGTCGGATGCGCGCGCCAGCTGGACTGCCAGGCAGGTGTCGAGCACGTCGGACGAGGTCATGCCCTGGTGCATGAAGCGGGCGGGCTCGCCGACATGTTCGGCGACACTGGTCAGGAAGGCGATGACGTCATGCTTCACCTCGGCCTCGATCTCATCGATGCGGGCGACGTCGAAGCTGCCCTTCTCCCAGATCGCCTTGGCGGCGTCCTTCGGCACCACGCCCAGCTCGGCGAGCGCGTCGGTGGCGTGGGCCTCGATCTCGAACCAGATCTGGAAGCGGGTTTCCGGTTCCCAGATCTTGACCATCTCTGGGCGGGAATAGCGCGGGATCATAGCCTGTCCTTGTTCGAGTGCCGATATGCGGGCGCGCCTAGCAGAGGGCGCCGCAGGCGGCAATCGCGTGGCGGCTCTATCCCATCAGGCCACGGCTCCGGAGGCTCGTCTGCCCTCTGGTGCCGACGACGATATGGTCATGGATGCTGATCCCAAGCGGACGGGCCGCCGCGACCAGTTCCTGGGTCAGGGCGATGTCCTGCCGGCTCGGCTCCGGATCGCCCGAGGGATGGTTGTGGACGATGATCAGCGCCGCCGAGCCAAGCTCCAGCGCGCGGCGGATGATTTCGCGCACATGCACGGCCGCCTGGTCGACCGACCCTTCCGATACCAGCTCGTCGCGGATGAGGACATTCTTGGTATTGAGGTGCAGGACGCGCACGCGCTCGACCATGCGGTGCGCCATGTCGGCATGGAGATAGTTGGCCAGTGCCTGCCAGTCGGACAGGATCGGGCGATCCTTCACCTCGCTGCGAAGCAGGCGCAGGGCGGCGGCTTCGGCGATCTTGATGCCTGCTATGGCTGCATCGCTGACGTCCGCCCGGCGCAGCGATTCGGCGTCGGCCGACAGCAGCGGGCCGAGACCCCCGAATTCGTCGAGCAATTTCCGGGCGGTGGGCTTGGTGTCGACACGCGGGATCGTCAGCGCCAGCAGATATTCGACCAGCTCATGGTCGAGCAGGGCATCGGGGCCACCCTCGATCAGCCGCTTGCGCAGCCGCGCGCGGTGGCCGCTCGCATCGGTGGCGGGATCGGTCGTCGGTCGGTCCATCCGCGACAGGCTAGCGCAAATCTCCGCCGCCGCCAGCCCGTGGCGTGCAGTCGACGTCAGACCATCCCCAGCCTATGGAAATCATGGATGTGGACCAGTCCGACGGGGCGATCGGGATCGACATGATCCATGACGAACAAGGCGGTGATCTTGTTGGTCGTCAGGATCGACAGCGCATCCTCCGCATAGGTGCCGTCGGGCACGGTCTTGGGGCCGCGCGTCATCACGTCGGCAGCGCGACTGGTGAACAGGCGGTCCACATTGCGCCGCAGGTCGCCATCGGTGATCGTTCCAACCAAGCGCCCATCAGTATCGACGACCCCGGCAATGCCCAGGCTTTTCTCGGTCATGACGACGATCGCATCGCGCATCGGCGTCGTTGCCCCCACGAGAGGCAGCCGTTCGCCGCCATGCATGATCTCGTTCACCGGCAGAAGACGCAGCCCGATCGAACCGCCCGGATGCAGCCGTTCGAGCTGTTCGCGGGTGATGCCGCGCTGTTCCATCGCCGCGACCGCGAGCGCGTCGCCGAGCGCGAGCATGAGGGTGGTCGAGGTGGTCGGGGAGATGTTGACCGGGCAGCTCTCCCTGACCGGCGGCAGGATGATCGGGACGGTCGCGCCTTGGGCGAGCGGCGAATGCCGCTGCGCGCTGATCGCGACGATCGGACAGCCGATGTCGCGCGCATAGTCGGTGATCGGCCGCAACTCCGGCGTGGCACCGGAATTGGACAGCGCGATCAGCAGGTCTCCGGCCAGGAGCATGCCGAGATCGCCGTGCGCCGCCTCGCCGGGATGGACGAAGATGGCAGGGGTGCCGGTCGAGGCGAAGGTCGCCGCCATCTTTCGCGCGACATGCCCCGACTTGCCCATGCCGCTGACGACCACGCGTCCCCGGGTCGCAAGGATCAGCGACACGGCATTGGCGAACGTCTCGTCCAGCGCATCACGCAGCTGGAACAGCGACCGTGCCTCGAGGTCGATCACCTGCCGCCCGCTCGCCAGGATCGCCGCCGTTTGGGCGTGCCTCTGCGGCGCGGCCAATATCTGTCGGGGCAAGGATGCCATGTGCGTCAGGGCTTGATCGCGAACCAGGTCGGATAGCGCGAGTTCCAGCTATCCTCCTGGCAGTCGATCACATGCAGTTCCAGCCCCTGCTCGGCGCAGAAAGCATTCACGGCCTCCACGACCAGCGGCCATTCGGGGGAGTAGTCGTCGCCGGAAAAGACACCGCCGGGCTTCAGCTTCGGGAACCAGTCGCGGAAGGTGGCTCCATTGAGCTGTCCATCATGGGCATAGCCATCGACATAGATGAAATCGAGCGAACCGTCCGGGAAGAGCGGAAGCGCCTCGTCGAAGCGCATCTTCAGGACGCTGTTGCGCTCCCGATAGGGATCGAGCCGCATCACCGCTTCGCGATACTGGTCGATCCCATGGCCACGGTCGCCGGCCCACATGTCGATGCTGTACAGATGCGCGATGTGCGGGAAGCGCAGCAACCGCTCCGAAAAATCGCCTGCCGCGACCCCGAGTTCGACGCCGACGCCGTTTTCCGCGAAGAGGGACGCGACATCGTCGCGGCGTTCGAAACCGGCCGTCAGCGACTGAATCGCTCGGCTGAACTGCGGCGTATAATGTGCCGACCAGCGCACGGGACCGGTTGCGCAGGGCTGTGACCGATATTCCTGACCCTTGATGTAGAAGGTGAGCGCGATCGTGTTGCGATCCCGCTCTTCGGCACCCAGGCGATCGACGCTGTGCCAGCTCTCTTCGGTGCGGACGAAGGCATAGCCGCTGTTGGGCAGAAAGGCATTTTGTTTCAGGCGCTCGAATGCCTCGCCCGACCGGCGGTGGAAGACGGTGCCGAGGTGGGACTGGCTCTCGTCCTGCGGCAGGTAGAATTGGAGCGTTGCCACCTTGGTGGCCGCGTCCGGGTGAATGCCGATGCGGTAGCCGGGCTTGTCGCGATAGAGGATCGGGACGGCCACCAACTCGGGAATCTGGCCGTCGAAACGATCGGCCAGCGTTCCGCCGAATTTGGCGGTAATCGCGGCGGCGATGCGCGGCGATGTGAACACCTCGATCATCGCCTCCCAGAAGGGCTGGTCATCTTCGGGAAGCCGCCACAGCGTCTCGTGCGTGAGGTCGAGCAGCAGGCGGGTCACCTGGCCGTACTCGTCTATGGCATCGGGATGCTCGATCGGGTCCAGCACGCCGTCGTCGGGCAGTCGCGATAGCAGTTCACGATAGACCGATGCGGGCAGCAGATCCTGGACGTAGATGTTGCCGCATGGGTCGTCGTCGAGATCGGCGGAGGCGATGCGGGCAACGATCCCGTCGATGATCTGATCGGTCGTAACCAACGCATCTTCGGACTCGGCCGGATCTGGCGATGCGGTAGGCAAGGCGCGGGCCCGATAGGCTTCGGGGTCGCGGTGAAAAAGGAAGTTGAGCACGTCCCGCGTTTCGGGCGTGGCGAAGGCGGCGTTCTGTCTCTTATGGACGAAGCGCAGGCCGGCGCTCTCCAATATCTCGGTCACGGCGGCCACCTGACGCTCGTCACTGTCGATCAGTTCGATCGAGACCGAGCGCACACGCGGATCCGCCAGGGTGCGGCGTGCGCCTTCGACGATCGCGAGTTCGATCCCGTCGACATCGATCTTGATGTGGGTCGGAACCTCCATCCCGAAGTCGGCGACAAAGCTGTCGATGTCATAGCCGACCATGCCCTGGCGAAAGGCGGGATTGAAGGCATTGCCCCGGAAATCGAGCGCGGCCCCGAAATTGCTCATCGATGTTCCGACATCGAGGCTGGCGAGGTTCATCTCGCTGACCGACTTGCCGCTGGCGAAGGCGAGGCACAGCGGGGTGACGAGATGCTGGACATCGTTCAGCGCGATGGTGGCGCAGAGCTGACCATAATTGGCGAAGTGCGGCTCGAACGAAAATGTCCGGATGGCCCGGGCCGCCGCGTAGATCGAATAGATGCCGATATTCGCGCCGATGTCCCAGAAGAGATCTCCCGGCTCGAAACTGTCGATCCATTCGATCGTCTCGGGCTCCTTTTCGAGAAGCGTCGCGAAGCGCCATCCGGCGCCCTGGCCGAAGTAGCGGATGAGATGGCCATGGGCATCGATCGCATGGACATCGGCGATGTCGAAGCCGTGAACGGGGGCATTCATGCTCGTCTCCTCACGCGGCCCGCAGCCGCTGATTCTCATGTTCCAGATCGCGGGCCCAGGACGCGAGACCAAAGCGCCGGACGTCGACCTGACGCCAGAACAGGCCGGGATCGCGCTGCCACAGGTGAAAATGCGCGAGCGCATTGGCGCATTGCGATCCCATGTCGATGACCTCGGCCAGTTCCTGCAGATAGAAGGGCAGGGGGTGACCGTCGGGGCCCATCTGCGCATCATGGGCGCTGGCGGCTGCCTTGAGCGATGTCTCCATACCCTGCCGGAAGCAGGCGAGCGCGGTCTGGGCGTTGCCCGCCGCGAGGTGCAGCCGTGCCTCGTAGAAGGCGGCGGCGATGCTCTTCGTCGCCAGTAGCGGCGAGAAATCCCACCAATTGGCTTCGGCGGCCTGCCGGTACCAGCGCGCGGCGTCCTCGCGTTTTTCGCTCAGTTCGCTCAGGCGGCCGGCGAGAAAAGCCAGCGAGATGCGCCAGCGCCGGACGTGGACGGGCGTCTCCGAGGTGACGGGCTGGCCTACATAGGCTTCGATCGGCGGGAGGATCACTGCGGCCAGATCGGCCCGGCGCATCTCCAGGATGCGATAGCCGAGCACTGCGATTGCCGCGCCGCGGTCGGCGGAGTCGGGGCGCGAATCCTCGATCACGCATTCGGCCAGGCGGGCGAGCTTGACCTCGTGATTCAGTCGCTCGCCCATCTGGACGAGCGAGCGATAGAGCCACGGATTGTCATAGGCCGAGCCGAAATCGACCAGCGCCGGCGGGGTTCCGTGCCGTAGCGGATAAGCGGGATTTTCATATTCCAGCGTGGCTTCAGCACCGAGCAGCGGGTTGGCCGAGGCGACCATCAGCAGCCAGTCGACATCGGCCGCCTGTTCGGCCGGTATCTGCAGCATCATGTGCGGCCCCCGGGCATCGGGGCTTGCCGCGCATTGGGCGTAGCGGACCTCCGGGAGCAGCCATTCGGATACCGCGTCGTCCATCGCGTCCCAGTCGCGGGGGCGGCTGCCATCGCCCCGGTCGCGCCGCCATCCGAGCACGGCACGGCCGTCCGGTTTCAGCAGGCGGGCATAGTCCGCCACGCGCGACTGCCAGCCCTCCGGGGCTTCGGCGTCGAAGGCGATCACCAGGTCGATCGACTGGGCCGGGACGGCGTCGAGCGCAGGTCCCGTCGTCTCCCAGCGGGAGTCGCCATGTGCGCCGGCAAACAGCACCGATCCGGCGCGCGAGAGCGCAAGGATGATTGCGGCGGCATCGTCCGATCCGGCGTCGTCGATAAGAACGCGGTCACCCGTGCGGACATGCGTCGCGGCCATCGCAAAGCGTGCGATCACGGCGTCCGCTTCGAAGCCCCTGTCGAGCCAGCCATCGCGCTGACCACTGTCATGCTGCCAGTAAGTGAGCGCGGGCAGGCAGTCGGCGGTCCAGTCGCCATATTCGTGCAGCATCATCGACGCCGGGTGACGTCGCCAGCCATGCGCGAAGAGCTGCGCCTCGAGCGCTTCGCGCGGTTGGCCGGTGCTGTGCAGCGCGAGCGTTCCCGCTCCGGCGAACGGGGCGATTGCGCTGGCAAAGCTGGGCCCCGCGCCCGAGCCGGCCCAGGCCAGATAGCCGGCATGAGCCGAGTTGAGAGAAGAGGATTTCGCACCCGGGGCGGCGATGCCGCAGCCCATCAGCGCCAGTTCGCAGGCGAGTTCCGGATGGGCCGCCTGGTCGATCTCGATCACGCAGGGGCCGAGCCGCTGCACCAGTGCATTTGCAATCTGAATCGACACGCGACACTCCTGACAGCCGGCCTGACCGCCGGACGCGAACCAGGTTCCGCCCGGGTCCCGGAAACGAGCCGGTGGCGGAACAATGCCGGACGGCGGAAGGTTTGGACCCTGTCGTGGATAGAGGGAAAGCGTTGAGGGTTGGTTAACCATGTTTTCGGGGATCGATCCCCACCCGCGCGTGCGACGCTCTGTCGCCAGCGGGGTGACGCCATCGTCCTGAACGACTAAGCCCCGCGCTATGGAGGCTGCGTCGCCGCGCAAGAAGCATGCCCTGATCGTGGCAGGCGCCAGTGCCGTGGCACTGGCGACCGGTGGCGTGTGGCTGTGGTCGGAGCGGACTCCGATCGCCGCTTCCTACATCGATGCCATGTTACGCGAGAAGGGCGTGGCCGCGCGCTATCGCCTTGCGAAGATAGGCGTGCGGACCCACCGGATCGAGAATGTCGTGATCGGCGATCCGCGCTCGCCCGATCTGGTGGCGGACTGGGCGGAGGTCGAACTGGGCTTCGGCTTGCGCGGCGTCCAGGTTCGCGCGGTCGACGCAGGCGGGCTGCGGATCAAGGGGCGGTTCGTCAGCGGAAAGCTGTCGCTGGGTGCCGTCGATCGTCTGTTGCCGGAAGGGCAGGGCGATGCGCCATTCGCCTTGCCCGCGATTTCGCTGACGGCTCGGTCGGTACGGGCCGATATCGCGAGCCCTGCCGGGCTGGTGTCGCTTATGCTCGATGGCGCCGGTCGTCTGGACGACGGTTTCAGGGGGCGGGTCACGCTTTCCGCGCCGCGGTTGGTCGCGAAAGACTGCGTCGCAGAGCAATTGGGCGCGGCGTTGCAAGTGACGACGGCGGACGGAGCTCCCCGCCTTTCAGGCCCGCTTCGCGCCTCCACGATTGATTGCGCCGGTGTCCGGCTGTCCGACGCCATGGTGGAGACCGATCTGCGGGGCAGTTCCGATCTGACGCAGTGGCGGGGGATGTTGAAGCCGACCAAGGGGACGGTCCTTGTCGGTCGAGCGCGGATCGGCACGCTGGGTGGTCAACTCGCCTTCACGGCCGGACGTGCCGGCGTGGCCGGAGACGCGGACCTGCGCGCCGGGGACATCACCATGGCACAGGGTAATGTCGGTGCGTTGGGGGTGCGCGGAAAATACCGCGTCACCTCGCGCGGCGATGCGGATTTTGATGGGCAGGTGAGCGCATCGGACGCGCGTCTTTCGCCGGCTTCGACTACTGCTCTGGCGGGCATGGGCGCAAGTCTGGACCCGCTTCCGCCGGGACCGGTTGTCGATGCGTGGGCACGGGCTCTCGCAAGGGCGGGGGCTGAGGCCGATGTGAAGGCCGATATTCGTGCGAGCCTGGGCGGCGACGAGGCCGAACTGCGCGTTCTTCGCGTCGCCGCCGATAGCCGGAGCGGGGCGAGGCTCCTCCTCCGCCCGACCGGCGCTGCCGGCATCGGATGGAGCCGTTCCGAAGGCGTCTCCGCCAATGGCAGTCTCGAAGTGTCCGGCGGCGGCCTGCCGCATCTGCTGGCCACCGCGCGCCAGACCGTTCCGGGTGGTCCGTTGGAAGGCTCGGCGAGCATCGCACCCTATCAAACCGGTCAGGCTTCGCTGGCCTTCGATCCGATCGCCTTCACGCGGGATCGCCGTGGCATAGTCTTCGTCACGACCGGCGTGCGGATGAGCGGTCCCCTCGCTGACGGTCGGGTCGACGATGCTCGTCTTCCCCTGCGGTTCACGATCGGTGAGCGTGGGGCAATGGTCGTGAACAGCGTCTGCGCGCCGCTCAGTTGGTCCCGCCTCGCCATCGCCGGCACGACGATCGGCCCGAGCCGGTTGCCGCTTTGCCCCGTCGGTGGCGCGCTGTTCCGCCGAGCCAGCGACGGCGCCCTCTCAGGTGGGGCGGTTGTCCAGGCGCCTCGGCTGCGCGGCACGATCGGCGGGCAGCCGCTGTCGATCGAAGGGCGAACGCTGACCGCGTCGGTTGGTAATCCGGGCTTCCGCCTCGATAGCCTTGCCGTAAGGCTGGGCGGCAAAGATGACCCGACCCGGCTCGCTATCGTCCGGCTGGACGGGCGCGTCGACGCCCGGGGAATCGCGGGCAGCTTTGCGACGCTTTCCGGGAAGCTCGCATCGGTGCCCCTGCTCATGTCGGAAGGCGAGGGGCGCTGGCGCCTGGCCGGTAGCCGCCTCTCGGTAGAGGGGGGCCTGCAGGTCGCGGATGCCCAGACCGTGGAGCCCCGTTTCCACCCGCTGCGATCGGACGATGTCCGTCTGGATCTGATCGGCGGCAGGATATCGGCGAAGGCGACGCTGAAGGAGCCCAGGTCGCAGGCGACGGTGACCCGCGTTGCGCTCAACCATGATCTTTCCACCAGCCGTGGCGGGGCGGAATTGTCGGTCGATGCGCTGACCTTCGGCAAGGGGCTCCAACCCGAAGCGATAACGCCGCTCACCTTGGGCATGGTCGCCAATGTCGAGGGCCGCGTCTCGGGCAAGGGCCTGATAGAGTGGCGCGGCGGCGACGTCACCAGCCGTGGCAGCTTCTCGACCGACAAGCTCGATTTCGCGGCCGCCTTCGGTCCGGTTACCGGGCTCAAGGGCACGATCCACTTCGTCGACCTGCTCGGCCTGGTGACCGCGCCCGACCAGAAGGTGATGCTGGCCGAGGTGAATCCGGGCATCGCCGTCAATAACGGTCTGATCCGCTATCGCATCCTCCCCGACCGGCAGTTGTCGATCCAGTCGGGCGACTGGCCCTTTGCGGGCGGAACGCTGACGCTGGAGCCGAGCGTGCTGGACATGGCGCGGCCCGTGGCCCGCAGACTCACGTTCCGGATCGACGGCCTCGACGCGGCGACCTTCGTTCAGCAGCTCGAGTTCAAGAATCTGGCGGTGACCGGCAAGTTCGACGGGGTTCTGCCGATCATCTTCGATTCCTCGGGCGGGCGCATCGAAAATGGCGAACTGCGCGTGCGGCCTGGCGGGGGGACCCTGTCCTATGTCGGCGACGTGACCAACGCCAATCTCGGACGCTATGCGCGCCTTGCCTTCGATGCGCTCAAGTCGATGCGCTATGACCGGCTGATCATCGATCTCAACGGCCAGCTCGACGGCGAGATCGTCAGCCGCGTGCGCTTCGACGGGACCAACGATCGGCCCGAGGAAACGGCTACGCGGAATGGGATCATGGGACGTCTGCTGGCGCCGCTGACGCGACTGCCTTTCCGCTTCAATATCACGATCACCGCGCCGTTCCGGGGGCTGGTCAACTCCGCCCAGACCTTCGTCGATCCCTCGCTATTGCTTCGAAACGGCGCCACGGCCGCGCCCGAACAGACCCCTCCGGCCTCGGACGCTGTGATCGTTCCGGTGCCGGCCTCCATTCAGCCCCCCATTCAGCCAAGGTAAAGCGGGAGCATGTCATGACCTCTGCCAGATTGACGAGCGGGACGCGCGGTGCGAGCGTCCCGGAATGACAAGGATGATGACGATAGCGAATGGCCGTGTCGCGGCGATGGCGATCCTGCCTTGTGGGTTGATGCTCGCGGGCTGCATCCAGGTCGCCGCCCCCGACAAGCCGATCGAGATCAACCTGAACGTGAATGTAAAGCAAGAGGTGGTGGTCCGGCTCCAGAAGGATGCCGAGGACTTCATCGCCAACAATCCGGAGCTGTTTCCGCAATGAGAAAGATATTCGGTACGGCCATTGTCGCAGCTGCCGCCCTGGCGGTGGCCTCGCCGCTGCTTGCGGCGGATCCGGTCGTCGAGCAGGCCCTGTCGGCCGGTGCGGTCGGCGAGCAATGGGACGGCTATCTCGGCTTCGTCTCGGCGCCCTCGTCGGACCTGAAGGCGGCGGTCGACGCGATCAACATCAAGCGGCGGGCCGGCTACACCCAGATCGCCGCGTCGCGCAACGTGACCGTCGACCAGTTCGCCCAGACGACGGCCTGCCAGACGCTTCGCGCGGTCAAGCCGGGGCAGGCCTATAAGCTGAAGGACGGCGCCTGGAAGAAGCGCCAAGGCTCGGAGTCGATCACCCCCGATTATTGCGGCTGACGATGGGGACGCGGTGGGGTTTATCCGCCGCGATCCGGCTATTGGCCGGAACAGGGTCAATAGGGTCATCAAAATGTCTCTGCCTGCGCGCTACCCGCCCAAGGCCGGAACGTGCGGCAATGGAAAGGCGCTGGGAGAAGCGGTCGGGGATTATCTCGCCCGCCCGGTAACTTAATCCCGTCTCGCTCGTTACAGCTGTCGTGCCGTCCAGGTGCGACATCAGGCGGGGATTATCGACCATCGTGGCAAGCCTATCGGACCAGCCGTCTTCCGCCGCCCTGTCGCTCGCCGAGCGCTATCGCCGCGCGCGGCAGCTGAGCGTCGATCTCGTCGCCGGCCTTTCCGATGCCGACGCCACCGCCCAGTCGATGCCCGATGCATCGCCTGCCAAATGGCACCTTGCCCATGTCAGCTGGTTCTTCGAGACCTTCGTTCTGCGTGACTATGTCTCGGGGTATCAGCTGTTCCACGATCGCTGGCCCTTCCTGTTCAACAGCTATTACGAGGCCGAGGGGCCACGCATCGAACGCGCCAAGCGGGGCCTGCTCACGCGCCCGTCATTGCGCGAGGTGATCGCCTATCGTAGCTGGGTCGACGAAGCGCTTATGGGCGCGCTCGATCGGCTGGCACCCGAGCAGATGGCCCTCGTCGAACTCGGCCTTCATCATGAGCAGCAGCATCAGGAACTGTTGCTGACGGACCTGAAGCATCTGCTCCACTGCAACCCGCTCGGCCCATCGGCTTGGCCGCGACCCGCTCCCTGCCCTGAGGGAAGCGTCGACGTCGCTCCGATGCGCTGGATCCGCTACGAGGGTGGGCTGGTGAGCGTGGGTCATGATGGGCCCGGCTTCGCCTTCGACAACGAAGGTCCGCGCCATCAGACTTTCCTGCGGCCTTTCGCGCTGGCCGATCGGACTGTCACCAACGGTGAATGGCTCTCGTTCATCGAAGATCGTGGCTATGCGACGCCCAATCTCTGGCTATCCGACGGCTGGACCTGGGAGAATGCCGAAGAGGTGCAGGGCCCGCTCTATTGGCGACGGGTCGAAGGAGGGTGGGAGCAGTTCACCCTGTCGGGCTGGCAGCCGCTCGACCTGTCGGCGCCCGTAACCCATATCAGCTTTTACGAGGCCGACGCTTTCGCCAGCTGGGCGGGGGCGAGGCTTCCGACCGAACAGGAATGGGAACTCGCGTCGAGCGCGCATGATCCTGCGTCGGGCGTGCAGCTCGATCTGGCTGGAGCGGTCGGCCCCTGTGCCGATCGCAGTGGCGCGCCGGCGATGTTCGGCAATGTGTGGGAATGGACCGGCTCGGCCTATCGGCCCTATCCCGGCTTCCGCACCGCCCCCGGCGCGGTGGGCGAGTATAATGGCAAGTTCATGAGCGGACAGTTCGTCCTCAAGGGCGGCAGCTGCGCCACGCCGCGCGGCCATCTGCGCCATTCCTACCGCAATTTCTTCTACCCGCATCAGCGCTGGCAGTTCACCGGCCTGCGCCTGGCAAAGGATATCTGACATGGGCGTCATCGAAGGGATCAAGCTGCCGATGGGCGAGCGGCGCCAGGTGGATACGGCCTTTCGAAAGGATGTCCTCGACGGGCTGGCGCAGACCCAAAAGGCGATCCCGGCCCGCTGGTTCTACGATCTCGAGGGCTCCGTGCTGTTCGAGCAGATCACGACGCTCGACGAATATTACCCGACGCGCACGGAGATCGGGCTGCTGGAGCGCCATGGCGCTGATGTCGGCGCCGTGGTGGGCGAGGGGCGTGCTGTCGTCGAGTTCGGATCGGGCAGCTCGCTCAAGACGCCGCTGCTTATCCGCGCGATCGCGCCCGCTGCTTATGTGCCGCTCGACATATCGGGCGAGTTCCTGCGGCAGTCGAGCGAGGCGCTTGCCGCCAGGTTCCCGCAGCTGCCGGTGTTGCCGGTGGAGGCCGATTTCACCCGACCGGTCCACCTTCCCGCCGAGGTGCGCGACATGCCGATGCTGGGCTTCTTCCCCGGCTCCACGATCGGCAATATGGTCCCCCGCGTCGCGATCGACCTGTTGCGGTCGATGTGCACGACGCTGGGCAATGCATCCTTCCTGCTGATCGGGTTCGATCGCGTGAAGGACGTCAATCGCCTGCTCGCCGCCTATGACGACGCGCGCGGCATCACTGCGGCGTTCAATCTGAACCTGATCGCGCGCATCAATCGCGAACTGAACGGCGATATGCCGCTATCGGCCTTCCGCCACGTCGCGCGCTGGAACCCGGACTGGAGCCGGATCGAGATGCACCTCGAGGCGGTCGAGGATGTCGTCTTTCATATCGAAGGCGAGCGTTTCCGCATGGCCGCCGGCGAGACCATTCACACCGAGAACAGCCACAAATATACGCCCAATCAGGCGCGGCTGCTGCTGCAGGCCGCCGGCTGGGCTCCGGCCGGGATGTGGACCGATGCGGGAGACGACTTCCTGCTCATGCTCGCCGAAGCCAGCGAGCAGCGCGCTGCCCCCTGATCCCGAGGTTAGTCGGGCCATCGCAGGCCGGGTGCCCGGCCCGCCCTATTTCGCAGCGAGCTTCCAGACGCCCGTCCAGTTTTCTGGTGGCCGTAAGTTCAGCGCATCGATCCGCGCGAGCATCGCCCGGCTGGGGCCGTCGTCGACGGCCGCTTCCGCGAACAGCGGCCGGGCCTCTGCCCAGTTTCCCGCGCGATAGAGCGCCAGGCCTTCTGCATATCGGGCAAGGATAGCAGAAAGCTTCGGATCGATCGCACCAGAGCGACCGGTGAGCTCGTGGATGAGCACGGGCTCCTCGCGCCCGACGACGCGGACCGTGTCGATCTCGCGCGCCTCGATCGCATCGCCCGCCATCGCGCGGGTCATTGCGTCGATCAGGATGCGGGTACCGTAAACCTTGTTCACGCCTTCGAGCCGGGCGCCGAAATTCACCGTGTCGCCCATGGCGGTGAAGCTGCGCGCATGTTCGGACCCGACCGACCCGACCACGACCTCGCCGGTCGCGATGCCGATCCGCATGTCGATCGACGGCAGATCGCGCCGCATGCCGATCAGATCGGGTATCTCACTCCGGAAACGGTCGAGCGCATCGCATTGGTCGAGCGCGGCGAGGCAGGCGAGCCGCGCCTGCTCGGCCGGCTCGGCGAAGGGGGGCACCCAGAAGGCCATGATCGCGTCGCCGATATATTTGTCGATGATCCCCTGCCGGTCGCGGATGCAGGCCGACATCGCGGCGAAATAGGCGTTGATCAGGCGGACCAGCGTGCTCGGCGCCAGCCGCTCGGCCAGCGGGGTGAAGCCGGCGATGTCGGAGAAGAACAAGGTGGCGGTCTGCTTTTCGCCCACCGTCGACCGGTCGGCGCTACCGCTCACGAGCCCCGCGACGACGCGTGGGTCGACATATTGGCCGAAGGTCGCCTTGATCCGTTCCTTCTCGCGCAGTTCCGCCAGCATCGCATTGAACGTCCGCGTCACGTCGCCGATCTCGTCGCTGCTCGTGACAGGCACATCCGCATCCAGCCGCCCTTGCTGGATCGCACGCGCGCCCGCCTGCAACCGGCTGATCGGCCGGGTCAGCCCGCGCGCCACCAGCCAGGCAAGCAACAACCCCACCGCGCCCGCCGCCGCGATCAACAGGAAGTTCGCGGTCATCGCCTGCCGCTGATTATCGCCCACGATGACCGCGCCCGTCGCCACGAACCGCGCAATCTCATGGTTGATCGCACCCGCGTGGCGCCGCACCTCGTTCACTCGCCGCGCCGCTTCGGCCTTCGCCTCCGCGTCTCCCCGGCACAGCGCGGGCACGAGCCCGACGAGCTTGCCATGGTCATAAGCGAGGTCGTCGAGCATGGGCTCGATTCGGGCGAGTTCCAGCTTGTTGCGTTCGAGCACGGCAAGCTTGGCTGCGCGCGCCCGATAGTCGATCGTGCGCCGGATCAGCGCCTCGTTGCGATCGAGCATCGCATGCAGCTGGGCCGCGCATCCGGGGTCAGCGGTGGGTATGGCCGCCATTTCCGACGCGACCCCGCTGTGAACCTCGGCGATGGCGAGCGCCATGGGAAAGAGGCCGCGATCGAGCGTCTGCAGCTGCAGATGAACCTGCTCGGTCAACCGCCCCGACCACGTCGCCGCAGCCGCCATGATGATGAGCAGCACGACGGCGACCCCGAAGATCTTGATACTGATCGATCGCAGCAGAACGGCCATGGCTCCCCCTCTTGAGGCGAGAGAATATGGTATTATTGTTCAGCGGGAAACGGTGCTTGGTGGGGAGGGTTGGCGCTTCCCCTCCACCATGCTCTGCATGGTCCCCCTCCCCGTTCCGGGGAGGAACTTTGCCGCGCACTACACCCAAGTTCCTCCCCGGAACGGGGAGGGGGACCGGCGAAGCCGGTGGAGGGGTAGCGCGATGGTCCGGGCAATATCGGAGATGGTGCCGGCTGCAGGGATCGAACCCGCGACCCCCTGATTACAAATCAGGTGCTCTACCAACTGAGCTAAGCCGGCACAGGCGCTCTCATGCGTCAGGGAATGCCGAAGGTCCAGCCCTCAAGCGCAGCGAGTGCGGGGGAAAGTGCGGGTGGATGCCAAAGTTCTGTCCTTTGGGCCGCCTGCGACAGCCACAGCGCGGTGACGAGCGCGTCGGTGCTGTGGTCGTCGTGCCGGTCCAGCGCGGGGGCATTGTCGACGCCAAGGCCGGCGAGCGCGAGAGCGAGGCGGTCGGAGTCGCGCATCTTGCTGCCGCCCTTCAGTCCGGCCGCGCGGGCTGCGATGGTGGTGTAGATCTCGACGATGACCGGCCCCTGTGCCGGCAACGGGTCGAACGGCCAGACCGGCACGCGGCCATCGAGGCGGTGGAGCAGGCGCATGCCCGTCAGGCTCGACTTGCCTACCTGCGCCGCGCCGACCAGGTTGAAGCAGCTGGTCGCAGGCGCGTGGCGTTGGTCGCGGCAATGGCGCTCGGTCACCCGGAATCGTCCGTTGCCGGGACCGAACAGCGTGCCCTGCCGGCCGCCGTGGCGGCGGAAATGGGGCGCGATCTCGGGGTGGTCGATGAAGCTGCCGGCCTCCAGATGCGGATCGTCGGCGGACAGCCGGTCCACCACTGCCCACAGCGCGCGGGCGTCGGCGGGGCTGTCGCGCCAGCCCGGCAGATAGGCCCCGGCATCGAGGAAAGGCAAAGCAGCGGAGAAGTCGACTCCGATCAGCATGTCGGTCCCGCGCCGGGCATGGTCGAGGAGCCAGTCGAGGATGGCGGTCCGCGACCAGGGCCCCGGCAGCAGCGCGGGAGCCGCCTGAGCGTCGTCCACCGTGGCGACGGCGATGCCGGGCTGTTTCGGTCCCCTGGCGCCCGACCAGTCGATGCAGGCAAAGCTAGCGAAACGGCGAGTCATCGGGCGCTCAAGACTCAGCGGCCGGAGCGCTCGACACGCAGCTTGTCCCAATGGGCGAGGCGCTCGCTGATCCGCGCCTCATAGCCGCGCGGCGTCGGCGCATAGAAACGCTGCGGCGCCATCTCTTCCGGCCAGTAATCGTCGCCCGAAAAGGCATCCTCGGCGTCATGGTCATAGGCATAGCCCTTGCCATAGCCGATATCCTTCATCAGCCGCGTTGGGGCGTTGAGGATATTCTTGGGCGGACTCAGCGACCCCGTCTCCTTGGCCGATCGAAAGGCCGCCTTCTGCGCGGCATAGGCGGCGTTCGATTTGGGCGCGGTCGCAAGATAGAGACAGGCCTGGACGATGGCGAGCTCGCCCTCGGGCGATCCGAGAAAGTCATAGGCATCCTTGGCGGCGAGGCACTGGACCAGCGCCTGCGGGTCGGCGAGGCCGATATCCTCGCTGGCGAAGCGGACCAGGCGGCGCAGGACGTAGAGCGGATCTTCTCCGGCGACGAGCATCCGCGCGAGATAATAAAGCGCGGCCTGCGGGTCCGAACCGCGCAGCGATTTGTGGAGCGCCGAGATCAGATTGTAATGGCCCTCGCGATCCTTGTCGTAGACCGCCATGCGCCGGTGCAACAGCTTCGCCAGTTCGCCTGGCTCAAGCGCATGGTCGATGGCGATCGAAAAGAGCGTCTCGACCTGGTTGAGCAGGAAACGCCCGTCGCCATCGGCCGACGCCACCAGCGCCTCGCGCGCATTCGCCGTCAGCGGCAGGGCTCTGCCGACCAGCTCCTCCGCCCGCGCGATCAGGCGCGTCAACGCGGCCGCATCGAGCCGGTTCAGGATCAGCACCTGGGCGCGGCTCAGCAGCGCGGCGTTGAGCTCGAAGGACGGGTTCTCGGTCGTCGCGCCGACCAGAACGACCGTGCCGTCCTCGACATAGGGGAGGAAACTGTCCTGCTGGGCGCGGTTGAAACGGTGAATCTCGTCCACGAACAACAAGGTCCGCGCGCCGAGCCGCGCATGCTCGCGCGCTTCGGCGAAGATCTTCTTGAGGTCCGCGACGCCCGAGAAGACGGCCGACACGGGCGCGAAGCGCAGTCCGACCGCGTCGGCCAGCAGGCGTGCGATCGTGGTCTTCCCGGTACCCGGCGGCCCCCAAAGCACCAGGGAGGACAGGCGCCCGGCGGCAACCATCCGCCCGATCGCGCCATCTTCGCCGGTCAGATGTTCCTGTCCGATCACCTCGTCGAGTCGGGCAGGGCGCAGGCGCTCGGCCAGCGGAATGCTCTCGGCGGTGGGGACATGCTCGCCCTCGGGCGCAAAAAGGTCGGCCATGGGCGGGGATATAGGGCGCGCAGCAAGCCTCGCACAGCTTTTGCAAAACTCCTCTTGTAAAAACTCTTTCACGATATATCTAGAAACATCGAAAACGAATCAGAGGTATTTTGATAATGCATTTCTTTCACAAAGCCCGCGTTCATGGCGGGCATGGTATCCGGCACGCGATGCGCGGGCGCCGGGGCGGCTTCTTCGGGGGCGGCGCGGACATGTTAGGAGATGGCTTCGGCGGCGGTTTCGGCGGCCATGGTGGTGGCCGGGGGCGACGTCGGGTGTTCGACGGCGCGGAGCTTCGGCTCGTCCTTCTGGCGCTGATCGGTGAGCAGCCGCGCCACGGCTATGACCTCATCAAGGCGATCGAGGAGCGGACCGGGGGCGGCTATGCGCCCAGCCCGGGCGTGATCTACCCGACCCTCACCATGCTCGAGGATATGGGCCAGATCGCCGAGCAGGCAGCCGAGGGCGCCAAGCGGCTCTTCGCGATCACCGAAGCAGGCAAGATCGAGATCGGCGAGCAGGCCGAACTGATCGAGGCGTTGTTCGCCCGGCTCGATGGCCTCAACGAGGACGCTTCGGGTGGCGAAGGCCGGGCTCCGGTCAAGCGTGCGATGGTCAATCTCGCCATGGTGCTGCGCGAGCGGATGGGCCGTCGCGATCGCGACGATCTGGGCCATGACATCGCGGCAATCCTCGACGAGGCTGCCCGCAAGATCGAGCGCCTCTGATGGTCGCCGCGATCGCCTCGGTGCCGACGACCTCGGCCAGCCGCTATCTCCAGCAGCTTTGCAAGCATTGGGCGCATAATCTGGAAGTCAGTTTCGACGCGCAGCATGGCTCGGTCGTCTTCCCGCGCAACGCGCGCGGGGCCGACTGGCCGGGCGACGGCCGGGTGACCTTCGATGCCGAGCCGGAGGCTCTCCGGGTGCGCATCGACGCCAGCAGCGTCGGACAGCTCGAGGGCCTGCAGGGTGCCGTTGCGCGCCACCTCGACCGCTTCGCCTTTCGCGAGGCACCGCTCAGCTTCGACTGGCAGCCGGCCTGAACGCTCGGCGGCCGGCAGAGTTCAGGGAACGGGGCTCTGCCGGGTCATCCGCACGCCCGCCTGATGCTGGCGGATGATGCGGATATAGGCGTCGACCAGTTCCTGGTTGACCTGGTCCCAGCCATAGCGCGCGCTCGACTGCAGTCCGGCGAGCCCGATCTTCTGTCGAAGTTCGCCATCCTCGCAGAATGAGCGCAGCGCGTCGGCGAAAGCCTGGGTCCGGCCGGGCTGGATCAGCCGTCCGGTGACGCCGTCGTCGATCAGGCTCTCGCTGCCGGTCGCGCGCGCGGCGACTACCGGAAGGCCCGCCGCCATCGCCTCGAGCGTGACATTGCCGAAGGTCTCGGTGACCGACGGATTGAACAGCATGTCCATCGAGGCGACCGCGCGGCCGAGATCCTCGCCCGCCTGGAAGCCCGCGAACACTGCCTTGGGCAGCCGCTTCTCGAACCATTCGCGTGCAGGCCCCTGGCCGACGACCAGCACCTTGTGGCGAATCTGCTTGCGCTCGAGCTGGTCGATCGTGTCGGCGAAGACGTCGAGGCCTTTTTCCATCACCAGCCGTCCGACGAAGCCGATGACCACATCGTCATGGTCGATGCCGAGCGATTGGCGCCATTCCAGGCTGCGGCGATCGGGGCGGAAGATCGTTCGGTCGATGCCGCGCGACCAGATGCCGACATCATAGCTCATCCGCTGTTCGCGGAGCAGCTGCGCCATCGACTCAGACGGCGCGAAGATCGCGTCGCATCGGCGGTAGAAGCGGCGCAGCAGCGCCTCGACCACGGGTTCGAGGAAGGCGAGGCCATAATAGCGGAAATAGGTCTCGAACCGCGTATGGACCGAGGCGACGACCGGAAGATTGCGGTGGAGAGCGAGGCTCACCGCGCGGTGCCCCAATATTTCCGGGCTCGCGACATGGATGATGTTCGGCGCGAAGCGGCTGATGTCGCGCTTGATCGCGGGCGGGATCATCAGCGGGAAGCGATATTCGCCGCGGCCGGGAACGGGCAGCGACGGGATGCTGACGAGATCGCCGGTCGGCGGAAAGGCCGGCTCGTCGATCGTCGGCGAATAAACGCGCACGGCGGCGCCCTGGCTCAGCAGATAGCCGACGAGCCGGTTCAGCGCCTGGTTCGCGCCATCGCGCACATAGTTATAGTTGCCCGTAAACAGGGCCACACGCAGCTGCGAAGCATCCATCGCGCCGCCTTAGGAGGCAAATCCGATCATCGCAACCGGAACGGCCTCATCACGGGCGATCAGGCGGCTTCGCTCTCGGCCATCCACTGGCGCAGCGCCTCGTCGGCGCGCTCGGACATCATCACCTTGCGGTCGCCCTTGCGCTTGCGCCCGCCCCGTGCGCCCTCCAGCGGTGGGAACAGTCCGAAATTGACGTTCATCGGCTGGTAGCTGTCGGCGTCCGCATCGCCGGTAATATGGTTGAGCAGCGCCCCCAGCGCCGTCGTCTCGGGCGGGCGGGCGAAGCTGCGGCCAAGCAGTTCGGCGGCGGCGAAGCGGCCCGCCAGCAGGCCGATCGCGGCCGACTCGACATAGCCCTCGCAGCCGGTGATTTGCCCGGCGAAGCGGATATGCGGACGCGACTTCAGCCGCAGGGTGCGGTCGAGCAGCTTCGGGCTCTGGATGAAGGTGTTGCGGTGCAGTCCGCCCAGCCGCGCGAACTCGGCCTTCTCCAGGCCGGGAATCGTCCGGAACAGGCGGACCTGCTCGGCATGTTTGAGTTTGGTCTGGAACCCCACCATGTTCCACAAGGTTCCCAGCGCATTGTCCTGCCGCAGCTGGACCACCGCATAGGGCCAGCGCCCGGTGCGCGGATTGTCGAGGCCAACCGGCTTCATCGGCCCGTGGCGCAGCGTGTCGACGCCGCGCTCCGCCATCACCTCGACCGGCATGCAGCCGTCGAAATAGGGCGTGTTCTTCTCCCACTCC
The DNA here is from genome assembly GCF_049889055.1 of Rhizorhabdus antheiae. Lineage (NCBI taxonomy): Bacteria > Pseudomonadati > Pseudomonadota > Alphaproteobacteria > Sphingomonadales > Rhizorhabdaceae > Rhizorhabdus > Rhizorhabdus antheiae. The sequence goes on from NZ_JBLTWO010000003.1 coordinate 38,994, forward strand.
TTGAACTCGGTCTTCTCGCCGTCGAGCAGCGCCTGATGGAAGGCCAGATACTGCTCCTTGTCCATCGGGCAGTTGATATAATCCTTGGTTTCGCCCTTGTCCCAGCGCGACGCCATCCAGGCGACGTCCATGTCGATCGAATGATGATGGACGATCGGCGCAATGGCGTCGAAAAAGGCGAGCGCATCGGCGCCGGTCGCCTCGCCGATCGACGCCGCCAGCGACGCGGCGGTCAGCGGGCCGGTGGCGACGATCACCGCGCCACTGTCGGGCAGCACGTCGACCCGTTCGCGCACCAGTTCGATCATCGGATGGTCCGCGATCGCGCGGGTGACCGCCTCGGCATAGCCCTCGCGGTCGACAGCCAGCGCCGAGCCGGCGGGCACGCGGTGCGCGTCCGCTTGCGCCATGATCAGCGAGCCGAGCGCGCGCATCTCCTGGTGGAGCAGCCCCACCGCATTATGCGGGTCGTCCGAGCGAAAGCTGTTCGAGCAGACAAGTTCGGCCAGGCTGTCGGTCTGGTGCGCCGGCGTCGCTTCGACCCCGCGCATTTCCGACAGACGCACTTTGATCCCTGCCTGCGCCAGCTGCCACGCCGCTTCGGAGCCGGCGAGGCCCCCGCCGATAATGTGTATCTGATGATCCATGATGGCGCTTTAGTCCTGCGCGCCGTCGGTTTGAAGCATCTTCCGACCAGTGCCCGTCAGCCGTGCTCCGTCACCGAATCGAGACCCAGCCAGTCGGCCATCTCGCGGAGCAGGCCCGAGAGGATCTCGCCGCTATGGGCCGGTGCGTCGGGCTCATAGTGCACCGACTGGACGAGCAGCCGGGACGCCTGCCGGTCGGCCTTCAGATCGACGCGGCCGACGAGCCTGTCGCCCAGCAGGAAGGGGAGCACATAATAGCCGTACCGCCGCTTGTGGGCGGGCGTGTAGATCTCGATCCGGTAGTGGAAGCCGAACAGCCTTTCGGTCCGTGCCCGTTCCCAGATCAGCGGGTCGAAGGGCGCGAGCAGGGCTGTGGCCGATACGCGCCTCGGCGCACGCGCGTCGCGATGCCGCCAGGCGGGTTTCGTCCAGCCCTCGACCTGGATAGGCTCGATCACGCCTTCCTCGGCCAGCGCGGCGATGGCATCACGGGTCGGCGCGACCTCGGTCCGGAAATAATCGCGCAGATCGGTTTCGGTTGCGACGCCGAGCGCCGAGGCCGCGCGGGCAATCAGCGCAAGATGCGCGGTCGCCTTGTCGGGGGTGGGCAGGGCAAGGATATCGGCCGGGATAACCCGCTCGGTCAGGTCATAGACCCGCTCGAAACCGTTGCGTCGCGTCGCTGTGGTGATGTGGCCCGCCCAGAACAGCCACTCGAGCTGGCGCTTGGCTTCGCCCCAGCCCCACCAGCCGCCCTGTCCCTTGCCGCCTTCGAAGTCGGACGCGGACAGCGGGCCTTCGTTGGCGATCCGGGCGAGGGTGCGCATCGCCTCGGCGCGGCCTTCGCCTGCATAGGCGCGCAGCGAGCCCCAGCCGCGCTCGCCCCGATCGGCCTCTGCCATGCGCCAGCGCAGCAGTGGATGCAGGTCGAGCGGCAACAGAGACGCCTCATGCGCCCAATACTCGAAGATGCGGCGCTTGCCGCGCGGCCCCCACGCGGCCTGGTCGAGCCAACTGCGATCATAGCTGCCAAGGCGGGAGAAGGCTGGCAGGTAATGCGCGCGGGCCAGCACGTTGACGCTGTCGATCTGGTGCAGCGAGAGGCGGTCGAGCGTCGCCGCGAGCCGGCGGGGACTTGCAGGGGCCGTTCGCCCGCCGAACCCTTGTGCCGCGAGGGCAATGCGGCGCGCCTCTGCGAGCGATATCTGCAGCGGCTTCAACGCCGCCCCATACGCCGCGACGCCCAGAGATAATCTTCGGCCGCCTTGCGGTCACGCTCATCCTCGAAAGCGGCGTCCGGCTCGGGCGCCGAACCCAGCGCCTCGAGCAATATCCACAGGGCGAATCGCCGACCGCGCTCCTGCTCGGTACCGAAGGCGATGGCGACCCGCTCGCGTCCCGTCTCCATCGTCTCCTCGTCGAGATCATCGAGCGAGGTGGTGCCGAAATAATGCAGGAGCAGATCGTCGAGGTCCATCAGCGGGCGATGCCCCGGGTAGCGCGCTATGACAAGCAATATGACCTGTCTCAATGCGCGTCGTTTCTCCTCCACTTAAATGTCGGGCATGGCGGGATCATTCCGCCCCGGTCCCGCATTTAGTCGTTGAACCACAGGAGGAAGGATCGATGTTCGAACATCTGCCGCGCTGGCTGGGCGGGCTGCTCCACAATGTCCGGGCGGGCCATTCCAAGCTGGTTATCGTCAATCCGGACCTGTCGGTCGGGGAGACGGTCATCGATCTGGAAAGCCCCGCTTTTGCTTATGGTGCGAGGCTGCCGGTGCGCTTCACCGCCGATGGCGACGGCGTGTCGCCGCCGCTCGTGTGGGGGCCGCTGCCCGAGGGCACCGTCAGCCTAGCGCTGATCGTCGAAGATCCCGATGCGCCCGCGCTGCAGCCGCTGGTCCACGCGCTGGTCTGGAATATCCCCGCTGGCGAGCATCGGCTGGCAGAAGGCGCTATCGCCCCCGACGGCGACGGACAGGCGGACGGCCGCGACGTCGGCCGCAACAGCCTGATCGGCGAGGGGTGGCTGCCGCCCGATCCCCCGTCGGGGCACGGGTCACACGATTATGTGTTCCAACTGTTCGCGCTCAGCGATGCGGTGGATGTCGTCCCGAGCCCGGGCCGGTCGGAATTGGTGGACGCGTTGAAGGGCCGGGTGCTCGGAGCCGGCATGCTCGTCGCCACTTATTCGCGCGACGAGGAAGCGGTCGGCTCCGGGCACGTGGTGCCAGGAGCCGCTCCCGCCTGAGTCTCTAGCCCTTTTGCGAGCGCGGTTCGCGGTGCAGATGCACTCGGTCGCGCGTCGCATAATAGAGGTTGAGCTTTTCCCACGCCTCTTCGGCTGTCTCGACGAAGCGGAACAGGTTGAGGTCGGCCTCGCCGATCACGCCCTCTTCGACCAGGCCGTCGAAATCGACGATCCGCTGCCAGAACTCCTTGCCGAACAGGAAGATCGGCAGCTGCGCCATCTTCCCCGTCTGGACGAGGGTCAGCAGCTCGAACAGTTCGTCGAACGTCCCGAATCCGCCGGGAAAGGCCGCCACGGCGCGGGCGCGGAGCAGGAAGTGCATCTTGCGCAGCGCGAAATAGTGGAACTGGAAGCTCAGGTGCGGGGTGACATAGGGGTTGGGCGTCTGCTCGAACGGCAGCACGATGTTAAGGCCGATCGACTCCGCGCCGACATCCTGCGCGCCGCGATTGGCCGCTTCCATGATCGACGGTCCGCCGCCCGAGCAGACGACGAACTGGCGCTTGCCGGCCGCGTCGAGCGGGCACTGGCTGGCGATCTGTGCGAGTTTGCGCGCTTCGTCATAATAACGGCTTTTCGCACGCAGCCGCTCGGCTATCCGCCGTTGCTTGTCGGTCGTCGCCGATTCCACGAGCGCTTCGGCCTTGGCCGGCTCGGGGATGCGGGCGGAGCCATAGATCACGAAGGTAGAACCGATATTGGCTTCCTCGAGCAACAGCTCGGGCTTCAGCAGTTCGAGCTGGAAGCGGATCGGTCGAAGGTCGTCGCGCAGCAGAAAGTCGCTGTCCTGAAAGGCCAGCTTATAGCTGTCACTGACGGTCTGCGGAGTTTCGGTGGCCGCGTTCGCGACGGCGGCGTCTTCTTTCGCGCGGGAAAAAACGCGCTGGGGTATCTTTCTATGTGCCATTTCCGCTCTGTAGCATGGGTTATCTTTCCCCTGGCTTACAGGGGACGGGCAGGGCGCGCAGCCTATCGGCAATAGGGTCCGTTGCCCATGTCGAAATGGAAATGGTCATGGTGCAGGCTATTGGCATCCGGGCCCAGCACCACCCCGAAGCGGGCGCAGGCGGCGCGGTGCAGCCCGCGCAGGAAAGCGCGCGCATTGGCGTCGGGGCCGTTCCAGCCCTCGCGAACGCTGATCCGGCGCCCGTCGCGCAGCTGGAAGGCGGCGATGTCGATCGCGTTGGCGCGGCCATGTTCGGACAGGCGGTTGCCCGCCTGGTTGTTGACCGGCCGACAGGCGAAGGAGCCCATGCTCTCGATCTTGACGACGTCGGAGCCGAGCCAGCGCTTGGCCTGTGCCCTGACATCCTCGCGTACCCAGCGCGCGAAGGGCGCGGCGAGGATGCATTTCACGGCGCCGAGATTGGTGACCGGTATGCCGATCGCGACCAGCTTGACCGAGGCGGTGGCCGAGCAGCCATTGTCGTAGTTTCGGTCAGGCAGTGGCTGCACCTCCGATCCTTCGGCGCGCATCGTCGCTACGCACTGACGGAAGCGTTCGGGCGTCTCGACCGCCTGTTGCGAGGCGCTGCGTGGGCTTCGCGGGGAAGGAATGCAGCCCGCGAGCAAGGTCGACAACAGCAGCAGAGTCGGAACAGCTAACCGCATGTATCGAGACCCGTTCACCGTCGTCGCCATGGTCGCCAGAACCTCCCGCCCGCGAACTGCGCCTCACGATCATGGCGAGACGGGGCGGGGCGGGGAAGTCTCTCCCGTCCCGACTGCGCCGGGGCCTGCCTGTCGTGCGGCGGTCCGATCGTCACAGCCTCGATGCACGGTGGTGCCGCGCGCAGTCGGGTGGCGCGTCTGACCACAAAAGAGCGCTGTCCGCACAACCATTTGGGTGGTTCGGGGCACGTGCCGTCGTATCGATGGGATATTGTTTACCATTGGGGTCTTTTACTTACTGACGATGTGCAGCAATATGCTGTGACAAATCGGTGCGCAAAGCACCCGATCGGGGTGGGATTATGACCATTCTTTCTGCCAGGCTGCTGGTCGGCGCCTGCCTGCTGCTGTCCGCCCCTGCGGTTCGTGCTGCTGACCCGCCGTCACGCGCTGCCGCTATCGCGGCCGCCGATGCAGCTGCCGGGCTTGCGGCAGCGCCCGGCGAAGGCTCGCCCTGCACCGCTCCCCCCGCGCCGGGCCAGAAGCTGGCTGGCGACATGAAGCTGGGCGAAGAGGGGCATAGCATTACGCTCGCGAATTCGGGCGGCGGTGATGCGCTGGTCAAGATCCGCCATGCTGCCACGGGCAAGCTCGCCGCCAGCTACTTCATCCGGGCGCAGGAAGAGCTCGCGATCGAGGGCGTTCCCGATGGCACCTACATGATCCAATATGCGTTTGGCCCCGCATTGGCGGCGGACTGCAAATCCTTCACGCGGATCATCAAGGCGAACCAGATGCCCGACGCGGATGTGCTCAAGACCGTCGTGATCGACGACGAAGACCATACCGAGGTCAAGCGGTCGAGCATCTCCTATGCGCTGTCAGTTTCCGAGACGGCCAATGTGAAGCCGGTCTCGATCGACGCCGCCGCGTTCAACGCCGAATGAACATGCAGGCGCCCATCGGTTATCCGCCGCCGACACTTGTACGGCGCCGGTCCGTCTGGGCCAGGCTGCGTCTTCCGCTTGCCATCATCATTCTGGTCGCGGCCGCTGCGATCGGCTCGCTGTTCCTGATGCCATCGCCGAAGGCGCCTTCGGTGCGCCATGCCGATTCCAGCCTGCCCGCTGCGCCGGTGGTCCGGCCCCCCGCGCCAGAGAGCGCCGATGCTTCGCCGCCGGTCGTGATCGACGTGCCCCGTCCCGATATCGCCACCGCCACCAGGCCCGTCGATGGGCGCAAGGCCAATCACTGGCATTATGTACCCCGGCTCGGCGACGGACCCGGCGTGATCTACAGCCGCACCGGCAAGGGCTGGGACTATGCGATGGCCTGCACGCCCGCGACGTCCACGATCGAGATCATCGCGGTGGGGACCGGATCGCCCGGCACCTTCGATCGCCAGTCGATCGATGTCGGCAAGGTCCGGCTGATGATGGACGCGACCTATTCGCCCGATGGTGGCGGCACGATCAGCACCCGCCTTCCTGCGAGCCATCCTTTCTTCAAGGCGCTGGATGGTTCGGCGCCGATGGCGATCCAGCTTTACGAGACTCGCAAGACGATCATCCCGGTCGACCCGGAGGTCGTTCGTCTCGTCCAGAAATGCCGCGGTCGCGGCTGAGCCGCCTCCGGGGTTCCCAAGCGCGCCGCTATCCGCCATGGATCGGCCCATGCCTCTCTCCTCCTATCGTTCCTGCGCGGCGGTCGTCGCTGCCCTGTTGCTGGCCTCCTGTTCGGGAGATGGTGTCGTCAGGCCTGCGCCTGCGCCGGTCGCGCCGCCGGCTCAACCGACCCCGCCTTCGCCCCCGCCCCGGCCGGCAGATTGGCGTGACTGGCCGATCGCACCCGGCACCTGGCGCTATGAGCCCGGCACGGCGGTTTCTACGGCGCTCTATGCCGATGCGTCGGCTGTGCATTTCGCTGTGCGGTGCGACCTTGCCAGCCACCGCGTGACGCTGATGCGGTCTGGCTCTGCAACCGAGATGCAGCTGTTCACGTCCAGCCGCACAGCGCGTTTTCCGACCGGCCATATCGAACTTGATGGGCGCGCAATGTCGGGGGTCGTGCTGAATGCATCCGACACTTTCCTGGATGCGATGGCGTTCAGCCGCGGGCGGTTGGCGGTCGCTTCGCCGGGCCTCGAGGGGCTGGCGGTTCCGGCCTGGGCGGAGCCGGCGCGAGCGATCGAAGATTGCCGAAAATAATATGCATTACAAGGCTTGTTCATGGCCCCGGCTTCGCGGATGGTAGGGGCCTCGGCAACAAGCGAAAGGAGGTGATCCGATGTCTCATGGTTCAGCATGGAGGTCGGTTCTGTCCGTTCGGGGGACGCGCTCCTAAGGCGCGGTTGGTCTCCCGGGCCGGCACTTCCGGCCGCTGACCATGTTAGGGGTTGCCGGGGCCAGTCTCCGGCAACTCTTTTCATTTATACGGCTTCTTGTTTATTGGGCGTCGCGCGCGATGCGGGCCTGCCAGAGCATCAGCAGCGGCACCACCAGCAATTCCATGATCAGGGCGGCGCGATGCGCCCCTCCCGGCGGCCCGTCCATGATCCAGCCGAGGGCACGCCCGAGGCCGCCCATCACGACGATGGCCCCCAGCAGGCGAAAGCGCGCGCCATGCGCCTCGATACGAGGCAAGCTGCCGAGGAAGACTAGCCCGATCATCGCCAGCAATCCCGATAAGTAGCGGAAATGGCTGTGCATATCTTGCGGTGCAGCACTATCGCCGACCATCGCGGGACCGAGGATCATGCCCGCCATGCCCGCGCAGATCGGCACCAGCGATGCCAGCGAAACGGCCAGCTGCAGCAAAAGGCGTTCGCGCTTCATTCCCGCTCCAGCAGCTCGTCCTGGATGCGCGTCGCATGGACCGCGATCCGGACCTCGTGGAGAAACATGCCGAGCCCCCCGGTCAGCAGCAGCATGGCGAGGATGAACACGATCGACATGGCGTGACCGACCGCGAGGTCGAGCAGCACCGCGATGAACAAGCCGGCAATCACGATGCAGATCAGGACGGCGCTGATGGTGCAGAGAATCAGCGCGCGATTGGCCCAGCGCATTCGCTCGTCGATCCAGCGGAGCTGCTGAACCTGATGCTTGTGGCGCGGATCGTCGCGGGGAGTGAAATTCTGTTCGATCCAGCGTGACCGGTCGACGACACGTCCCAGCCGTCCGGTGAGCATGTTGAGAATCGCGCCGATGGCGGTCAGCAGAAAGCAGGGCGCCATCGCCAGCTGGATGGTGTGCGCGATGTCGTTCAGCGCGAACTGGGTTGGATCCATCCCGTGATCCTGGGCCACGAATGCAACCGGTACAAGAGTGCAGTCGCTCGAAAAGCCGCAGATAAGTGCGCAATCTGCACTGATTGCAAAACATGCATCTACCGATAAGTTTTATTCAATTGCCTTCGCATCTGCACACAGGAATGGTGCATCGCACAAACAAAGAGGATCCGCTGGCAAACTCGAAGGGAGATTGTGATGAAGAAGTTCGCTGCACTCGCAATTCTGGCCTCGATCGCCGCACCGGCGATGGCCGAAAGCTTCACCCGTGACGGGATCACCTACGACTACACCGTCAAGACCGTCGGTGAGTCGACCGTGATCAAGGGCAAGATCGTCAACAGCGGCGAGGCGTTCCGCCTCCGCGTCAAGAATGACCGCGTTTCGGGTCTGGTCGGCGTTTGGCCGGTCAGCTTCAAGGCCGACGCTCCGGTCATGACCGCCCAGGCTGGCGGCTCCCCGGTCCTCGCCGCGAACTGATCCTTCCGGATCGCACCGAATAGAAAGGGGAGGCGGGCGACCGCCTCCCCTTTTTCGTATCGATCAGCTGGCTTTCAGCGAACCGGCGTTGGCGCCCATCGACTGGAGGTAGCGCTTGACGTTGCGCGCGGCCTGCCGGATGCGCTGCTCATTCTCCACCATCGCGATGCGGACATAGCCTTCGCCGTCCTCGCCATAGCCGACGCCCGGCGCCACGGCGACGCCTGCATGGGTCAGCAGCTGCTTCGAGAATTCCAGGCTGCCGAGATGCGCGACCGCCGGCGGCAACGGCGCCCAGCAGAACATCGAGGCGCGGGGCGAAGGGATTTCCCAGCCGGCGCGGGCGAAGCTTTCGACCATCACGTCGCGACGCTTCTTGTAGAGCTCGCGATTCTTCTCGACGATGTCCTGCGGCCCGTTGATCGCGGCGACGGCAGCGGCCTGGATCGGGGTGAAGGCGCCATAGTCGAGATAGGATTTGACGCGGGTCAGCGCCGAGATGAGCGTCTTGTTGCCCACCGCGAAGCCCATGCGCCAGCCGGCCATGCTGTAGGTCTTGGACATCGAGGTGAATTCGACGGCCACGTCCTTGGCGCCTGGCACCTGAAGGATCGAAGGCGTCGGCACCCCGTCATAGTAGAGCTCGGAATAAGCGAGGTCGGAGAGCACCCAGATTTTGTGCTCCTTCGCCCAGGCGACGAGCCGCTCGTAGAAGGCAAGGTCGACCACCTCGGCGGTGGGGTTCGACGGATAGCCGACCACCAGCACCGACGGCTTCGGCACGGTGAACTTCACCGCGCGGTCGAGCGCTTCCCAATAGCGTTCATCGGGGGTCGTCGGCACCGAACGGATCGTCGCACCGGCGATGATGAAGCCGAAGGTGTGGATCGGATAGCTGGGGTTCGGCGCCAGCACCACATCGCCCGGCGCGGTGATCGCCTGGGCGAGGTTGGCGAGGCCCTCCTTCGAGCCCAGCGTGACGACGACCTCGCTGTCGGCGTCGAGCTCGACCCCGAAGCGGCGCTGATAATAGCCCGCCTGCGCGCGGCGCAGACCGGGAATGCCCTTCGACGCCGAATAGCCATGGGCATCGGGCTTGCGCGCGACTTCGCACAGCTTCTCGATCACATGCTCCGGCGGCGGCAGGTCGGGATTGCCCATGCCCAGGTCGATGATGTCCTCGCCCCGCGCTCGCGCCGCTGCCCGCATCGCGTTGACTTCGGCGATGACATAAGGCGGCAAACGCTTGATGCGGTAGAATTCCTCGGACATTTCTTTTCCTTCGGGTTTCGGACTTGGCGAGCCGGGATAGTTCCCCCATGGTCGCCACCGCGACCTATACAGAGTCTGCGCGGCGATTGCAGGCGGGATCGTTAAAAAAGCTGAGGCTGGGGGCTGACATGGCGGACAAGGATGGCGGACCGGGCGAAGGGCAGGGCATGATGCCGACGCTGGGCGAACTCCAGCACTGGACCGGGGTGATCGGGCAGGCCCAGCAGATGATGATGGAGCAGATGGCCGAGACGATGGCCGCCCTGCCCGAAGAGATGCGCCTGCCGCAGCCGCCCTCGCCGCTTTTCGCCGATCCCGCCAAGCTCGCCGACCAGCAGAGCGAACTGATCAAGGCCGGGCTCGGGCTGTTCGGCCAGATGCTCGAGGGCAATCCCGGCGCCCAGGCCGCGCGCGACCGCCGGTTCAAGGCCGACCAATGGCGATCCTCGCCGATCTTCGCGGTGATCGCCGATGCCTATGTGATGCTCTGCGATGCCTGGCTGAAGGGCGTCGACGCGATCGAGGGGCTCGAGCCGCGCCAGCGCGAGCAACTGCGCTTCGCGGTAAAGTCCGCAGCCGATGCACTGTCGCCTTCCAATTTCCCGCTGACCAATCCGCTCGTGCTCGAACGGATCATCGAAACGCGGGGCGAAAATCTGCTGCGCGGGATCGAGCATATGATGGCCGACATGGGGCGCGGCCAGCTGACCCACAGCAACCCCGAAGCCTTCGAGGTCGGGCGCAACATCGCCGCCACGCCGGGCAAGGTGGTGCATGAGACCCCGCTCTATCAGCTGATCCAATATGATCCCGTTGGCGAAAGCGTGTTGCAGACCCCGCTGCTGATCTTCCCGCCCTGGATCAACCGCTTCTACATTCTCGACCTGAACCCGAAAAACAGCTTCATCCGCTGGGCAGTGGAGCAGGGGCTGACCGTCTTCGTCGTTTCGTGGAAGTCGGCCGACGAGACGATGGTCGACGTGACGATGGACGATTATGTCGTGCGCGGTCAGGTCGACGCGATCGACATCGTCCGCGACCTGCTCGGGGTCGAGAAGGTCCATACGATCGGCTATTGCGTCGCGGGGACCGCGCTGGCCATGACGCTCGCCTATCTCGCCGCGACCGGCAAGGCCGATGCCGTCGCCAGCGCGACCTTCTTCACCGCCCAGGTCGATTTCAGCGAAGCGGGCGACCTGAAGCTGTTCGTCGACGATGAGCAACTGGCCTTGATCGACAGCCTGACCCAAGGGTCGGGCGTGCTCGACGGTCGCTATATGGCTGCGACCTTCAACCTTCTGCGGGGCCGCGACCTGATCTGGCACTATGTCGTCCAGAACTATCTCCTGGGTGAGGATTATCCGGCATTCGACCTGCTCCACTGGAACGGCGACACCACCAACCTGCCGGCCAAATGGCACCGGGCCTATCTGCAGGATCTCTACCGTGACAACCGGCTGGTTGAGCCAGGCAGCATCTCGGTCGACGGGGTCCCGATCGACCTGCGCCGGATCGCGACTCCGGCCTATATCCAGGCCGGCCGCGAAGATCATATCGCCCCCATGCACAGCGTCTGGAAACTGATGGACCATCTTGCGGGGCCGAAGCGCTTCGTGCTGGCGGGATCGGGCCATATCGCGGGGGTCGTCAACCCGCCTGCGGCGCGCAAATATCAATATTGGACCTGCGACCAGGCAACCGACTCGCTCGATGCGTTCGAGCAGGCGGCCAAGGAGACGCCGGGCAGCTGGTGGCCGGACTGGCAGGACTGGATTCGTGCGCTCGATCCGGCCGAAGTGTCGGTGGAAGGCGCTCGCATTCCGGGGAAAGGGCCCCGCCCGGCGATCGAGGATGCGCCCGGTCGCTATGTGCGCACGCGTTAGCGCAGCTGCAAGAAAAGCTTCAACGAACCACGATATAGCCACCACTAAGATGGTGAAGCGGGGCTTGTTCGCGCCGATTTCCGGTCTTGCTGCACCGCACAAGATGTCTTGCGCTTCGTGGAAAAATGTTTATTGTGCGACGCAACATTGAAAGTGGATCGCGATTCGATGGCGAACAAGATCACTCGGAAGGCCGTTGCCGGTCGCCCTGCCAAGCCTGTGACGGCTTCTACACCTGCTGCCGAACGGCGTGCGGTCGAAAGCGCACCGGCGAAGGCGCCCGAGCCTGCCATCGTGGCTGACGCTGGCCCTGTGGCAAAGGGAAAGTCTGCAGCAGCGGCGACCGTGGCAAGCAAGCAGGTGGCCGCTCCGGCACCTGTCGCGAAGCCGGCGGCCACCGTGTCCGTCAAATCCGCCCCAATTCCGACGCCTGCAGCTTCTTCGGAAGGTGCGGCGGAGCCCGCCCCGGCAGCGTCAACGCCGGAAAAGAAGGGAGTGAGCGTCATGGCCACCACCGTCCAACCCAAGCCTAAGGCTGCTGCTGAAAAGGTTAATCTGATGATGTCCGACTTCAACGATCGCGCTAAGACCGCTTTTGCCAAGACCACCAAGGCCGGCGAGGAAATCGCCGAGTTCACCAAGGGCAACATGGAAGCCCTCGCCACGTCGGCGAAGACGGCTGCCAAGGGCGCCGAGGTTCTCGGTCAGGACATGGCCGAATATGGCAAGAAGAGCTTCGAAGCGGCGACCGCCACGATGAAGAGCATGGCGACTGTCAAGACCCCGACCGAGCTGTTCCAGCTGCAGAGCGACTATGCCAAGTCGGCGTTCGACGGCGCCGTCGCCCAGGCGTCGAAGCTGACCGAGTCCTGGCTGAAGCTGGCCGGCGACGTCATGCAGCCGCTGTCGAGCCGCGCTGCTCTGGCGGCCGAGAAGATCAAGTCGGCTTCGCTCTGATCTGATCCTTTCGTACGAATTACGGGCCGGTCATTCCCCAAAGGGAATGGCCGGTTCGTCGTTTTAGGGGCTTCGGAAAGCCGCAAGAGATCGTCGCCCCCTTGCCGAAGGGGTAGGCAGTGCCATATTCTGGCGATCCCGCTCCTGTATGAGTCCTTCGCCGAAGATGAGCCACCTGAACGATATCGACGCCGCTGTCCGCATGACGACGCGCAAGGATGGCGAGGATCAAGGCACCGGCCTGGGCCTCGCGACGCGCACGCGCACGCGCACCAAGAAGCCGTCGCCTTACAAGGTGCTCATGCTCAACGACGACTATACCCCGATGGAGTTCGTCGTCCTTTGCCTGCAGCGCTTCTTTCGCATGAACATCGAGGATGCGACGCGGGTGATGCTCCACGTTCACCAGAAGGGCGTGGGCGTCTGTGGCGTGTTCAGCTATGAGGTCGCCGAAACCAAGGTGAGCCAGGTCGTCGACTTCGCGCGGCAGAACCAGCACCCCTTGCAGTGCACGCTCGAAAAGGCCTGATCGCGGCTCTTGTCGTAGGGAGAGCCTCGCTCTCCCGTTGATCATTTCCCGGCCGCAGCCTGCCCATCGACCGGGGGAATGCGGCTCGCCACGATCGATCGCGTCGACCGCTCGATCGACCACAGCACACGATCTTCCTTCGGGTCCCAGGCGATCGCCTGGCCATTGGTCGGGATCGCCATCGTGCCCACATGCTGCAGTTCGGATCCCGCCTCGGGCAGCTTGAGCACATAAAGCTCGGGCCGGTCATGCCCGGTCATGTAGAGATAGCCGTCGCGTCCCCATACCCCGCCGGACGAGCTGTAGGGCGCCATGCGTTCGAGCACGCTGTCCGGCAGCAGCCAGGCACCCTGTTCGCTGAAGTCGGCGCCATAACGAACGATGGTGGTCGAACGATGGTCGCGGCCCGCATCGCCGCCCTTGCCGTCATAATTGGCGAAGCACGCCCACCAGCTGCCATCATGCCAGTCGAGCCAGGTCAGCGACCCCCGGCCGGGGCCGAGGCTGCGCGAGGCGACATGGGTCATGGTCCGCGTATCGAACCATTCGACCGAACTCGCCATCGGCGTCCTGGGATAGTTGGACGCGGCGCAGACCAACTTTTCCTTCAGGGCGATGCATGAATTCATGTGGCGGAACAGCACGGGATCGCCGGTCCAGCGTGCCACCACCGCGCCCGTATGGCGATCGAGCTTCGCGATCGTCGCATTGTCGATCGCGAACAGGTGGCGGCCGTCGGAGACGACGCCCTGCCGGGCGTCCTCCGCCGCCATCCGTTTCTGCTCGACGGCGGGCGAGAGGGCCAGGGCCAGGGCGAGGAGCGTCGCTGCCATCAGAGCTTCACCGAGATGCCGCCATAATAGGTCCGTCCGTAGCGTTCGTTCTGGATCACCCAATCCTGGCGTCCGCCCTGATATTGGCGGGTGGGCTCGTCGGTCAGGTTCTGCGCCTCGGCAAAGATACGGATATTGTCGCTCAGCGCCAAACTGATCTTGGCGTCCAGCCGCCGCAGATCGTCATTATACTGGTCCTGATAGTCGATCGCCCCGGCGGCCAGCAGCGACCGGCCGGTGTTGTGATAGGCGATCGAGCCTTCCAGCGGCCCGCGCTGGTAGAAGAGTTCCGCCCCATACAGGTAGCGCGACTGGCTCGGAAAGGTCGACGTGCGCCCGTCGGCCAGACGCAGCGTGGAGTTGGTCAGCGTGCCGGTCAGGCTTACGCCGAAGCCCGACAGCAGGCCCGGCAGGAAGCTGAACTGCTGCTGATACTGCGCTTCGATGCCGACGATGTCGCCCCGGTTCGCATTGAGCGGCTGGGTCGTCCGCAGGATGTCGTAGGTGCGCCCGTCCAGCGTGACGTTGTTCTGGGTGAAGCTCTGCGTGAAGATCGGGTTCTTGATGAACTTGGCGAACACGCCGACGCTCAACAGGCCGCCCTTGGCGAAATACCATTCGGCGGTCGCGTCGAAATTGTCCGACCGATAGGGCTTCAGATTGGGGTTGCCGAAGGAAATGCTCCCCTCGAACGTGCCCGCAGTGCTGCCATCCTCATAGCTCAGCGATCCGCTCGGCGACAGCTGCGCGTAATTGGGCCGACCGACACTGCGCGTATAGGCGAGCCGGAAAACGGTGTCGTCCGACGGCGTGATGCGGACGATCATGCTCGGCAGGAAATCATCATAGCTGTTTTGCGCGCGGACCTGCACCACGGCGGCGGCCCCGCCATTGACGCTGGCAAGCTGGAAGCCCGTGACGTTCAGCTTGGTGCGCTCATAGCGCAGACCTGGCGTGATGGTGATCGCGCCCAGGTCGATATTGGCCATCGCATAGGCGGCCCAGACATCCTCGCCGACGACGAAGTCGTTGAGCGTGGCGTTCGCCAGCGATGTCGCATTGTCCTTCACGAACAGATTGCCCGTCAGATTGGCGGCAGTGAAGGCGCGGATCGCGTCGAGATCGATGACGGGCGACACGGTATAGGGCTTGCCCGCCTTGGGGTAGGACTGCACGGGCTCACCGGCCAGCCCGAACTGGGCGAGGGTGAAGCGCGTCGCCGCGCTGCCGCCGCGCGTCCAGACGTCGTTGTTGGAGTCGAAATCCTTGTCGGTCGTGCGGTACTTGCCCCCGAATTTCAGGAAGCTGCCGTCACCCAGCGATGCGAGGTCATAGGTCAGGTCGACCTTAGCCTGCCAGATATCCTCGTCGCCGCGTTCGTTCTGCTCGGTATATTGGCGGAAGTTCATCTGCGACGCGCTGCACTCGGTCCGAGGCGCTGCGCTGAAGATCTTGTCCGAGAAATCGAAGTCGACCGTGCCGGGGTTGCAGCGGAACTGCCACAGCTGGTTGGGCTCGCGCACCTCGTTGTGAACGCGGGCCAGCACATAATCGAGCTTGAGCAGGTCGAACCGGCTCGATCCGCCGATCATGCCGGCGAGGACCGATTTCTGCTTATGCTCCTGGCGCAGATCCTGCCGCCGCTCCGGGCCCGAACCGTTGCCGACGCCGACATTGGGCGTGCCCGTTACCGTCCCCGACAGGCCATTGCCATCCAGAGCGAAGGCGCGTGAGCCGACCAGCGCGTCGGTCGCGAAATCGAGACGGTAGCGCTGACGATACTCGTCCTCG
Organism: Rhizorhabdus antheiae; assembly: GCF_049889055.1. Classification (NCBI taxonomy): domain Bacteria; kingdom Pseudomonadati; phylum Pseudomonadota; class Alphaproteobacteria; order Sphingomonadales; family Rhizorhabdaceae; genus Rhizorhabdus; species Rhizorhabdus antheiae. The sequence continues at coordinate 54,539 of NZ_JBLTWO010000003.1, forward strand.
GTAAACCGGCTATAGATACCGCGGAGGTAGAATTGATGGTCCTCGTTCGGCCGCCAGTCGAGCGATCCGGTCGCGCCGATGCGCTCGCGCCTCAGGCTGTAGTCGGTATATTTGATGTTGATCGGCAACCCGCCGCGCGCGGCGCCGGCCACCGGGCGCCAGTCGTCGGGATACAGGCCATAGCTGGTGTAGGTCCGGTCCGAATAGCTGGCGCCGAGCGCAATGCCGAACTGCTCTTCGCTGCCGAAGCGCTTGGCGACGGCCAGATCGCCCCGGATCGGTCGCTTGTCGTTCAGTTCCTGATAGCCGAGCTGTGCATTGGCGACGAGCGCGAACGGGTCGCGAAAGTCATAGGCGGTCTGGGTGACGAGGTTGATCGTGCCGCCGATGCCCTGTCCGTCCATGTCCGGGGTCCGCGCCTTCGACACCTCGACCCGGTTGAGCAACTGGCCCGATATCACGTCGAGGGGCAGCGCGCGGGTCTGCCCGTCGGGATTGCCGATCTCGATCCCGTTGATCGTGTAGCCGTTGAGGTCGGAAGGGATACCGCGAACCGACACGAAGCGGCCTTCGCCCTGGTCATAGGTCACACCGACGCCGGGCAGGCGTTCGACGACTTCGGCGACGTTCCGGTCGGGCAGGCGGCCAATCTCGTCTGCGGCAGCGATGTCGGCGATGCCGATCGCATCGCGCTTCGCGGCGATGGCGCGTTCCTGCTGGGCGCGCTGCCCGGTCACGACGATATCGTCGGCCTCCTGCGCCGCAGCGGCGGAGCCCAGACACAACAGCGCCACTCCGGCGAGCAGATGCGAACGGTTCATCGGTAACCCCCTGAAAGATAAAGTCGGAGGTCGGGTATCGGAGGGGCGTGACAGCTGCGTTGAGGAGGCATGACGAAATGAAGTCGCGAAGCCGCGCTTGAGGCGCGGGCGACTCCCCGATACAGGCAGGGGATGGATCGCATCACCATCAGGGGCGGAAACCGCCTGTCCGGCCGCCTGCAGATTTCCGGCGCCAAGAACGCCGCGCTCACGCTGCTTCCGTGCGCGCTTCTGACCGAAGAGAAGCTGACGCTGACCAACTTGCCACGGCTCGCCGACGTCGACGGTTTTGGCCATCTGCTCAACGAACTCGGCGTCTCGACGACCGTGCGTCGCGGGCAGGGCGACCTGATCGGGCGTGAGATGACGATGTCGGCAAAGGCGATCGCTTCGACCGTCGCGCCCTACGATATCGTCCGCAAGATGCGGGCCTCGATTCTCGTTCTCGGCCCCCTTCTGGCCCGCTCGGGCGAGGCGACGGTGTCGCTGCCTGGCGGATGCGCGATCGGCAACCGTCCGATCGACCTGCACCTCAAGGCCCTCGAAGCGCTGGGAGCGCAGATCGAACTGACTGCCGGCTATGTCCGTGCGACCGCGCCCAGTGGCGGCCTGCGCGGCGGAAGGATCAACTTTCCGGTCGTGTCGGTCGGCGCGACCGAGAATGCCCTGATGGCGGCGGTGCTGGCCCAGGGCGAAACGATCATGGAAAATGTCGCGCGCGAGCCCGAGATCGTCGACCTGTCACGCTGCCTGGTCGCGATGGGCGCCGAGATCGACGGAATCGGCAGCGACCGCCTGACAGTGCGCGGCAAGACCAGCCTGCATGGCGCCGAATATGAGGTGATGCCCGACCGGATCGAGGCGGGCAGCTATGCCTGCGCCGCCGCGATGACCGGAGGCGATCTCTTTCTGGCCGGCGCGCGGATCGAGGATATGGAAGCGATCCTGTCGGGGCTGCGCGAGGCGGGCGTCACCGTCGAGGGGCAGGCCGACGGCATTCGCGTGGCTGCCAGTGGTCGCCCATCCGGCCTGACCCTTTCGACCGCGCCGTTTCCGGCGTTTCCGACCGACATGCAGGCTCAGTTCATGGCGATGCTGGCGCTGGCGGATGGCACCAGCGTCCTGACCGAAACCATCTTCGAGAACCGCTACATGCATGTGCCCGAGCTGGCGCGCATGGGGGCGGATATCCAGGTCCATGGCCGGACTGCCGTGGTCAAGGGCGTCGAGGGGCTCGTCGGCGCCGACGTCATGGCGACCGATCTGCGCGCCTCGATGAGTCTGGTGCTGGCGGGGCTGGCAGCCGAGGGGGAAACCCGCGTCCACCGCGTCTATCATCTCGACCGCGGCTACGAACGGCTCGAAGAGAAGCTGTCGGCGGTCGGCGCAGATATCGAGCGCGAAAGCGACAGCTGAGCGAGACCGCGGGGGCAGGCGTCGACCGCCCCCATTGTCCCATCAGCTCCGTGCCACCTCATCGGGCTGGGCCTCGTCGGTGCGGCCGGTCTCTCCGGTCGATATGATCTGATCATAGAGTTCCGCCTGGCGTGCGCGGAGCGTCTCGCCGAGCGCATTGAGGTCGATTTCACCTTTGTCGTGCGCCTCGCGCGCAACGGCGAACATGTCCTCATCCTCCTCGTCGATGTGGTGGATGGTCTCTTCGCCCAAGACATGGACCTTGGCAGCGAACAGCGGTTCGTCACCGTTCAACTGCTCCAGTTCGGCGACGATCCTTTTGCCCGATTGATGCTCGACGATACCCTCGTTCACCTCGTCCTCACCGAGCACCGGGCGTAGCGCCGGATAGAGAAGCTCTTCCTCGATCGCCATGTGAACGGTCAGCCGCATGCAGATTTCCCGCGCCACCTGCACCAGCCTCTCCGGATTGGCGTCCTCGGCCTCATCGAACAGGCTGCGGAAGGCGTGGTGTTCTTCCTTCAGCAGGGCGATGGCCAAGGGGTCACCGGCAGAAATCTTGTGGGGTTCCCGCTTGTTCCGGCTCGCATAACGGTCCAACATCGCGCTCTCCCTATATGGGTTGAACTCCAAACGATGGAGCGCGGCCGCCGTTCCCCCCGTCGGCGATCATCCGCCTGCGCCTCATTTCATCTGATTTTGGGTGCATGCCCTGTTGCCAAGTTTGCGCAACTTGTGTGATTTTGAATAGATTGATCCATAACGGACCAATTCCGTGCTGACAGCTTTTTGCCGATTGCTAGTTTTTACAGCGACATGAAACCCGGGGACGGGCATGTTTTACAGCGTGCTGGAGAAGGTTGATGGATGTCGGGGGGAATTCTCCCACTATTTTGATCTTCAGCGATTCGGCCGATGGCGCATCGGCAGCAGTACGTCATGCGGAGGCGCATGGCGGCAAGGTCGCTGCCACGCTGCCCCTCATGGGTGCTCTCGATCGGCTTGATCCGCAGCTGCCGGTGGACCTCGTCATCATCGATGTCAGTCGTGACCATGGCGAGCCGCTGGACGAACTGCTCCGGCGGGTCGACCGCGCTGCACGGCACCGCCATTTCTCCAGCGTCGTCGTCGCTTCGCCAGACGTGCTTGACATCGTCCTTGCGCGGGTCGGTCATGAGGATGTCGACCTTGTGGTTGGCCGCGACAGCCGGGCGCTGGAGGAGGTGATCGCCGAGCGCCTTGCGGCAGAAACCAAAGTTCTTCAGGAGGTTCGGCTGAAAGGAGCGGTCGGGGAACTTCTGCACCCGGTGATGCCGCCACTGCCCGACACGCTGACCCGAGGCCTGGGCCTGCCCTTGCGCGAAGAGCGCGAGGCCTATCGGCTCGCTGCAGGCAACCCGCCCGAAGTGGTCGAGCGGACGCTGCTCGATGCAGCGACGATCCGCGACATGATCCGCGCGCGGCGGATGCGCGAGCATCTGTTCGGCCATGGGCTGTTCGCCGATCCGGCCTGGGACATATTGCTCGACCTCACCGCCGCGCGGCTGGAAGGCAGGCCGGTGGCCGTGTCCAGCCTGTGCATCGCGGCGGCGGTTCCCGCCACGACGGCGCTCCGCTGGATCAAGCAGTTGACCGACGCGGGGCTGCTGCACCGGGTTGCCGATCCCGAGGACGGGCGGCGCGTGTTCATTGAACTGACCGATCGTGCAGCGCGGGCGATGGGCGAATATTTCGACGCGGTGCCCTGGCCCCGTCGGGGCTAGGCGCCAGCCCTTCACGAGCCGGCGCCCCCGATAGTATCAGACGATGTGGCGCAGCGCCTGGGCGAAGTCCGCGATCAGATCGTCTGGATCCTCGATACCGATCGAGATGCGGACGAGATTGTCGCCGATGTCGAGTGCACGCTTGCGCTCTTCCGGCACCGACAAATGGGTCATGCCGGCCGGATGGCTCGCGAGCGTTTCGGTTCCACCCAGGCTGACTGCAAGCTTCGCGATCTTGAGCGCGTCGAGAAAGGCGAAGGCCTCGGTCTCGCCGCCCTTGAGATAGAGCGAGAAGGTCGAGCCGGCGCCGGTGCAGTGCCGGCGGTAGATGTCGGCCTGGCGCGATCCGTCCTCGTGAAAACCGAGATAGCCGACCCGCTCGACCTGCGGCTGCGCTCGCAGCCATTCGCAGACCCTGGCGGCATTTTCGCCCGCGCGGGTCATGCGGAGCTCGAGCGTTTCGAGCGAGCGCAGCAGCATCCAGGCCGTGTTGGGGTCGGTGATGGTGCCGATCGTGTTGCGCATCGCCCGGACCGGGTCGAGCAGCTTCTTCGCGCCGACCACGCCCCCGGCGACGAGGTCGCTATGGCCCCCGGCATATTTGGTCAGCGAGTAGACGACCAGATCGGCGCCGTGGCGCAGAGGCTTGGACCAGAGCGGGCCAAGGAAGGTGTTGTCGATCGCGATCGGCGGCACGTCCTCTTCGCCCGCGAACAGCCGGTCGCGCACATCGCGGACGGCCTCGACATCGACCAGCGCGTTGGTGGGGTTGGCCGGGCTTTCGAGATAGATCAGCGACACGCGGCCCTTGGCCTTGGCCGCCTCGATCACGGTGCCGATCTCTTCGGGCGTGGCACCGGCGGGGAAGTCCAGCCAGGACACGCCGAACTTGCCCAGGATGCGCCCGATCAGCGTCTCCGTGGCGGCATAGAGCGGCGCCGAATGGACGATCACGTCGCCCGGCCGGACCGTCGCCAGCAGCAGCGTGGCAATGGCGGCCATGCCGCTGGAAAAGGAGAGGGCGTCTTCGGCATCTTCCCAGATACCCAGGCGATCCTCCAAAATCTCCTGGTCGGGGCCGTTGAAGCGCGAATAGACGAGGCCGTCCGCCCCGCCGGGGCGCTTGCCGGTCACGCCTTCGAAGTGCCGCTTGCCGGCGGCGGCGCTCTCGAAGACGAAGGTCGAGGTTAGGAAGATCGGCGGCTTCAGCGCGCCTTCCGACAGCATCGGATCATAGCCATGGCCCATCATCAGGGTGGACGGCCGGAGGCGGCGGCCGTCCAGTTCCAATATCTCGGCTTTGGGGCGACGACGCGGCGTCACCCCGCCAATGGCGGAGTCTTCGGTGTTTGGCATGAGGGATTCCTGCGAAAATATTTTATGATGCCGCGATGATGCGCCGTGCGCTGGCCGGAGGCAAGGTGGGCAGGCCGGTCGGATCGGGCCAGCCGGACGCAGCGCGGGCTCAGGCGAGCTGGCGCAGCAGCTGGACGGCCATGGCGATCCACAGCGCGTCGGCGACGACGATCTGGCGCTGACCCTGTCCGGGCGGGACCAGATGCAGGCGATTGCCCTGGCGATCGGTGAGCCGGCCGAAGGCGAAGCGGCCGCCGGGACGTGGCACGAGGATGTCCCGGTTCAGGGCGCGGCCGAAGCCGTCGGCGGTAATCCGTTCGAGCCACAGCAGATCGCCCGCCCGATATTCGCCGACGCTCTGATCGACCCGCATCAGCAGGGCGGGCGGTGCCGTCATCGACATCGGTACCGATTCGCCTTCTGCGGCAGCCACAGCGCCGTCGGGCCCCAGCACTGCGTCTATTCCCGGCAGCGGGGGCGGGGGCAGGGCGACCAGTTCGGCAGCGTCGACCCCCATCGCGGCGGCAATACGGTTGAGCCAGGCGACCGACAGGGTACGGCTGCCTTGTTCGAGGCGGCCGATCGTCTGCGCAGTCGTCGGAGGCTCGCAACGCTCGGCGACCTGCTGCAGGGTCAGGCCCCTGGCGCGTCTCGTTTCGCGGATCCGGGTCTTCATCATTCTTCCGTCGCAAGCTGCCCGCAGATGCTTAGGGCAGGACGCTGGCGCGGCAAAGCGCGCTCTGGCCATTGGCAGCAGCGCGCCTTATGCGGCGAGGCCGAAGGAGTGTCGCATGGCAAGGATCGGCTGGGGCAGGATATTGGCGGGCGTCGCGGCCGTGACAGCGGCGGGCGCGGCCTATGTCTATATCAAGCAGCGCAAGGCGCGGGCGCCGCTTCACGAAACGATCGAGAGCGACGGCGCGTTCGAGATCCGGCGCTATCCTGACCTGCTGATGCTGGAGACGGTCCAGCAGGGATCGCGCGACCGCGCGCTTGGTAACGGCTTCGGCCTGCTCGCCGACTATATGTTCGGCGAAGGGCGTGAGGGCGACGAGATCCCGATCGTGATGCCGGTGTTCGGCGAGGCGCTGGCCGGGGACGCCTGGAAGATCCGCTTCGTCCTGCCGGCCGGAACCGACCCGGCCACGCTGGCGCCGCCGGGCCATGGTATCCAGATTACCGAGCGTCCGGCGCGCGACGTGGCGGTCATCAGCGTACCGGGGCGCCCCACCGACAAACTCTTCGCCCGCCGCGAGACGGAACTGCGCGCATGGATCGTGGCGCGATCGCTACAGTGTGCTGGGCCGGTCGAACATGCCTATTACAACTCGCCCCTGAAGCCGGGAACGGCGCATCCCAACGCTTTGCTGATACCCATTGCGCGCCCGTCGGAGGGATAGACGCTTTCCGCGATCTGTTGCCCGAAAGCCACATGTCGAAACAGCTGCGAAATTTTTTTGCGACGCAGGCAACCCTTTCATTACACGGTCGTTATGCGGCTATCTGGGTGGCTGACAGTATCGCGAAACACGCTTTCGTGTTGGTGGCTGGTCGCTGCAGAAACGGATGCTCTTGCGCTTGCACGCATCCGGGTGAATGGTTTAGGTGAACACAGTTCCTGATGGAACCTGTTGGAAAGGGGATTTATATGCGCAAGCTTGCCATCCTGGCAGCGCTCGCTTCTACTGCGCTCGCCGCTCCCGCCTTCGCTCGTGACAACGCCTGGTACGTGGGCGTCGAGGGCGGTGGTATGCTCATGGAAGACATGAAGTTGGATGTCGGCGGTTCGACGCTGGCACCGGCCGGCGGTAATGCGACGGTAGACACCAATGTCGGCTTCGATGTCGATGGTCTCGTCGGTTACGACTTCGGCGGCTTCCGCCTCGAAGGTGAAGTCGGCTACAAGCGCAACCGCGTGAACAGCTTCTCCACCACCGCTGTTCGCACGCCTGCGAACGTCGGCGGCGTCGGCGCTCCCGCCGGCACCTATAACGAGGCCAGCGGCAAGAACAGCGCGCTGAGCTTCATGGTCAACGGCCTGCTCGACTTCGGTGGCGACGAAGGCTTCTCGGGTTATGTCGGCGGCGGCGTCGGCGTGGCGCGCGTCAAGCTCGCCAACTACAACGTCTCGGGCGCCGACTTCCTGAACGACAGCGACTCGCGCTTCGCCTGGCAGGCGATCGCCGGTGTTCGCTATCCGGTCAGCACCAATGTCGACGTCGGCGTGAAGTATCGCTACTTCCAGGTTAAGGACGTCAAGGTCATCGACCGCGTCGGCGCGACCTATGAGGGTACGTGGCGCTCGCACAGCGCGCTGCTGAGCCTCATCTACAACTTCGGCGAGCCGGCCGCACCGCCGCCCCCGCCGCCTCCGCCCCCGCCGCCCCCGCCGCCTCCGCCCCCGCCGCCGCCTCCGCCGCCGCCGCCGGTGGTTGAGACCCCGGGTCCGTTCATCGTGTTCTTCGATTGGGACAAGTCGGCGATCACCGCCGAGGCAGCCTCGATCCTCGACAACGCGGCGAACGCTTATGCGACGACGGGTCAGGCCCGCGTTCAGCTTGCCGGCCACGCCGACAAGTCGGGCGGCGACCAGTATAACGTCGGCCTGTCCCAGCGCCGCGCGGACTCCGTCAAGGCGTACCTCGCTGGCAAGGGCGTGCCGGACTCGGCGATCGTCACCGAAGCGTTCGGCGAAAGCCGCCCGCTCGTCGACACCGCCGATGGCGTTCGCGAGCCGCAGAACCGTCGCGTCGAAATCACCTTCGGCGCCGGCATGTAAGCGGCTTCATCATCGATCTTTCGATGATGGACAGAATAGGGGGTCGGTCTTCGGATCGGCCCCTTTTTCTTTAGGCGCCGACGATTGTGGCGCTTGGTCGGTTTGGCCGGCTGACAGCTGAAAGTCGGCCATGAGAGAGAAGAGAGATCAGATCATGCGTAGCTTTCGCTCGTTCATTTCTATTGCTGCCGTTGCCGGCCTCGCCCTTGCGGCGTCCTCCGCGCCCGCTCAGCATGCCGGACATCACGCTATGGGCCATGATATGGCGCAGGCCGGTCTGGTCGACGCGTCCGGCAAGTCGGTCGGCAAGGCCGTGCTGATGCAGCATGGCGGCGCGATCATGGTCCAGGTGAAGGTGTCCGGCCTAACCCCCGGGGTGCACGCGGTGCACATCCACACCACCGGCACCTGCACAGCGCCCGATTTCGCCAGCGCCGGCGGGCATTGGAATCCCTCGAAGCACCAGCACGGTCGCGACAATCCGGCGGGCGCGCATATGGGCGACATGCCGAACATGACGGTTGCGGCCGATGGAACCGGCACGCTCAGCACGACGGTGGCAGGAGCGATGCTGTCGGGCGGCGACAACCCGCTTCTCGACGCGGATGGCGCGGCGATCGTGATCCATGCTGCCGCCGACGACTATAAGACCGACCCGACCGGCAATGCCGGCGGCCGCCTCGCTTGCGGGGTTGTCGTCAAGTCGTGACGCTGCGGAGCTGGCCCGCCCGCATCTTGCCCGCTCGAATCCTGTTCGTCTGCCTCGGCAATATCTGTCGCTCGCCGCTCGCCGAAGGCGTGATGCGGGCGGCAGCCGCCGAGGCTGGGATCCCCGTCGAGGTCGACTCGGCGGGGACCGGCAACTGGCACGTCGGCAAAGCGCCCGATCCGCGCGCGATCGCGACCGCGGCGCGCCATGACGTCGATATAGCCGGGCTGCGCGCGCGCCAGGTCCGGCGGGACGACTTCAGCCGCTATCATCGCCTGATCGCCCTGGATGCGAGCGTTCTCAAAGATCTTCGACGGGTTGCACCGGCTGACGGCACGGCCCGCCTCGAACTGCTGCTGGATCATGCGCCGGGCCGTTCGGGAGACGATGTCGCCGATCCCTATTTCGGCGACGATGCGGGATTCGAGATCGCCTTGTCGGATATCCGGCTGGGGGTCGATGGACTGCTCCATAGTCTCATGAAGACTAGGCCTCAGGCCAGCGGGTAGCGCTCCACGACCTCATAGGTCGGTCCTTCCCTGCCGAGATGGCTTTCATACAGCAGGAAATGGTCGAAACGGGCGGTGACCGATGGCGGCGAGAGCGAGGCGATCGGCAGGGGCGGGACCGGCGCGTTGGTGCGCGAGAAGCGGGCGATGGTGATATGCGGGACGAAGGCGCGTTGATCGGGCGCGATGCCCACCCGATCGAGCGCGCGGCCGACGGCCAGATGCAGGCTCCGGACCTCCGCTTCGGGTCCGATGGCGACCCACAGGCTGTCGATCCGGCCCTTGCGATCGAAACAGCCGACTCCGCCGAGCTGCAAGTCGAGGGGCCTGTGTCGTACCGAACCGAGCGCTACCGCCACATCCTCGGCCAGCGGACGATCGACTTCGCCGATGAAGCGGAGGGTCACATGAAGATGGTCGTCGGTCTGCCAGCGCGCGCCGGGTACCCCGCCCATTTGTGACAAAATAATGCTGCGCATCGCGGTCGACGGGCGCAACCCTACGAAAAGTCGGTGCATGACGGCCTTTCCTGCGATCAGAGACGGTAAAGCAGTGCCTGCCGTCCGATTTTACGTCGGGTTATGCTTGAAATAGACTCTCTACCTGCCGATATTGGCGACAAGCGGCATCTCGCCGCTTCTATTGGAGAGAGTGACATCATGGCAAATTGGTCTGACCCCCGAGCAACTGCCGCGCCCGCCGCGACACGGGCTGGTGTGGCCGACGCAGCCTTCGACGCAGGCCTGCGGTCCTACATGCTCTCGGTCTATAACTATATGGCGTCGGGCGTGCTGCTGACGGGTGTCGTGGCTCTGCTGTTCGCGGAGTCCGGTCTCGCCGAAGCGGTCTTCGCAACTCCGCTGCGCTGGCTGATCGTGCTTGCGCCGCTCGCCTTCGTGATGGTCCTGAGCTTCGGCATCAACAAGCTGTCGACCTTCGCCGCGCAGGCGATGTTCTGGGCCTTTGCGGGCGTGATGGGCCTGTCGATGGCTTCGCTGTTCCTCCTCTATACGGGTTCGTCGATCGCGATCACCTTCTTCTCGACCGCGACCGCCTTCGCCGCGCTCAGCCTGTGGGGCTACACGACCAAGAAGGATCTGTCGGGCTTCGGCACCTTCCTGATCATGGGCGTGGTGGGCCTGCTGGTGGCCTCGCTGCTCAACATCTTCTTCAAGTCGCCGGCGCTCAACCTGGCGATCAGCGCCATCGGCGTGCTGCTGTTCGCGGGCCTCACCGCCTATGACACGCAGAAGATCAAGAGCATGTACTTCTACGTGGCCGGTACCGATTTCGTCGGCAAGTCGGTCGTGATGGGCGCGCTGACGCTCTACCTCGACTTCATCAACATGTTCACCTTCCTTTTGCAGTTCCTCGGCGATCGCCGTTGATCCTCGGATCGAAGACGGAAAATGGGGCCCGGTGGCGACACCGGGCCCTTTTTCTTTCCGGTGCCTCGGCTAAGGTCGCGCGTGGCGAGGTGGACGATGGATTTCCTGGGGCTGCGGTTCGATCCGATCGATGCCGCGCGGATGCGCGCGACGCTGCACATGAGATCCGACAGCGACCGCTGCGCCTATATCGTCACCCCGAATGTCGATCACGTCGTGCGGCTCGCCCGGCTGGCCAGCAACGCGCCCGAACGGGCGGCCTATCGCGAAGCGAACTGGTGCCTGTGCGACAGCCGCGTGCTGTCGTTGCTCGCGCGAACCCAGGGCATAGACCTTCCCGTGGTGACCGGCAGCGACCTGACCGCCGACCTGCTTTCCGGGATCATCTCGCCCGGTGACAGGCTTTGCGTGATCGGGGGCATGGCGGGGGATGCGGCTGGGTTGTCGGCGCTGTGTCCCGGCGTCGACGTCGTCCAGCACATCCCTCCGATGGGACTGCGCGAAGATGCCGGCGCACGGCAGCAGGCAGCAGACTTCGCCATCGCCGCCGGGGCGCGCTTCACGCTTGTCGCCGTGGGCTCGCCGCAACAGGAACTGATAGCCGCTGCGATTGCCCGCCATCCCGGGGCAAGGGGGACCCTGCTCTGCGTGGGGGCGTCGCTCGATTTTCTGCTCGGCCGTGAGCGCCGCGCACCGCGCTGGATGCGCAGCCTCGCGCTGGAGTGGCTGCACCGCCTTTGTGTCAGCCCCCGGCGCATGTGGCGCCGCTATCTCCTGATCGGGCCAAAGGTCCTGCTGCTGCTTTGGCGAACCCGTCGAGGTTAATCGGCCCGGTCCAGGATTATCTTCTCACGGATTGCAGCCGCTCTTGAAAGAAGGCGATCGTCCGGTCCCAGGACAGCTGCGCGGCGGCGGCGTCGAAGCGCGCGGCAGACGTGTCGTTGTGGAACGCATGCTGCGTGCCGGGATAGTCGTAGCGCTGCACCGAGGCCCCTGCAGCCTGTAGCGCCGATACCCAGGGGGCGGCCCCGGCATTCACGCGGTCATCGGTCCCGGCATAATGGAGCAGCAGCGCCGCCTTGACCTTGGCTGCCTCGGACGGCGGGGGCGGGGGGCCGTAATAGGCGCAGGCGGCGGACAGCGCCGGGCCGGCCGCGACCGCCAGCCGGTTGGCCATAGCGCCGCCCCAGCAAAAGCCCACAACGCCGACCTTCCCGTTCAGCAGCGGGTGCGCCGCCAGCCAGTCGATCGTCGCTACGCCATCGGCCGTCGCCTTTGCCAGGTCGAGCGCTCCGATCATCGCGCGCGCCTTGTCCTCATCCTGTGGCGTGCCCCCCTCGGGGGCGAGGAAGTCGACCGCCAGACCGACGAACCCGGCCACCGCCAGACGCCGCGCGACGTCCTTGGTGTAGGGCTGGAGCCCGCGATTCTCGTGGACCACGAGGACCGCTGCCGGCTTCTTCGCGTGCTTCTTCGGGATCGCCATATAGCCGAACAGCTGGCGACCCTCGGCGCCTTTCCAGTTGACCATCCGGGCGGTCAGCCTTTTGTCGTCCTCGGCGACGATCGCGGCAGCGGCTGGGTCGGCCGCAATCGCCCCGACCAGCATCTGTGCGGCCGCCGCGCTGCCGGCGAGGCGGGTCATGTCGGCCATGAAGGCGCGGCGGTCCTGGCTGCCGTGGGTGAAGCGGTCGTACAGGGCGATCGCCCGGGCGCGCAGATCGTCATCCTCGGTCATGGCGGACTGTCTCCTATTGCGGCGTCGGCGCCGGTCCTGGCGTAACGAGCGGTTGTGCGGCGGGTTGCGGCGCAGCCGTCGCTGGAGCGGCGGTCTCGCTGGCGGCAGCTGTCTCGGCAGGGGCCGGCGCACGCGGAGGCGGGGCCTTGACCACCCCGCCGCCGTCGCGCGGCATCCCGCGCGCGTCACCGGTCGCGGCGTCGATCGCGCTGATCTGGTCGGAACGATCCTGCGGCAGCACATCGTCCTCGATGCTCGTCGCGATCTGCGAGGCGTCGCCATCCGCAGCCGGCTGGCTTGGCGGCTCCTTCGATGGCCCGCAGCCGGCGAGCAGCAGGGCGGTCAGCAAGGGCAGGGCAGGACGCATGATGTCAGATCCCATGATAGTCGCGGAACCACGCGACGAAACGGGGCACGCCCTGCTCGATGCTGGTGGTCGGGGCGAAGCCGAGATCGCGCTCGATCGCGCCGATGTCGGCAAAGGTTTCGCGCACATCGCCGGGCTGCATCGGCTTGTCCTCGCGGATCGCCTCGCGCCCGCAGGCCTGCTCGATCAGGTCGATCAGCCGGCCCAGTTCCTCCGAGCGGTGATTGCCGATATTGTAGAGGGCATGGGGCGATCGACTGCCGCCGGCTTTCTCCAGTGCGTCGTCGAGCGGCGGGCGGTCGAGCGCCGCGACCACGCCGCTGACGATATCGTCGATATAGGTGAAGTCGCGCCGCATGTCCCCGCCGTTGAACACCGATATCGGGCGGCCGCGCAAGATCGCATCGGTAAAAAGCCACAGCGCCATGTCGGGCCGCCCCCACGGCCCATAAACGGTGAAGAAGCGCAGCCCGGTCAGCTTTATGCGATAGAGATGGGCATAGCTCTCGCTCATCAGCTCGTCGGCCTTCTTGGTCGCGGCATAGAGCGACACCGGCTGATCGGCGCGATCCTCGACGCGGAAGGGCAGACTGTCATTGCCGCCATAGACCGAGGACGAGGACGCATAGACCATATGCGCGACCTGCCGTTGCCGGGCGAGTTCGAGCAGGTTGAGATGCCCGACCAGGTTGCTGCGCGCATAGGCGCGCGGATTGTCGATCGAATGGCGCACGCCCGCCTGTGCGCCGAGATGCAGAATGCGGTCGAAACCGACATCGGCGATCGCGCTGTCGAGCGCTGTGTCGTCGGCGAAATCGCAGTGGAGGAAGCGGAAGCGCTCGCCGGCCGCCGCCTCGATCCGCGCGAGCCGGTCGCGCTTGAGCCGGACCGGGTAATAAGCGTTGAGATCGTCGATCCCCACGACCCGCTCGCCCTGCTCGATCAGGCGCAGCGCGCAGTGCATGCCGATGAAACCGGCCACGCCGGTGATGAGGATCGTCATGCCTCCGGTCTAGCCTCAAGCAGAGCGCAGGAAAACCGATCTTCTGCTCTTCCCATTGCCGCGCCGATGAATATAAGGGCGCCTCGCCAAGCGATGCTGGGGCGTCGCCAAGTGGTAAGGCAACGGTTTTTGGTACCGTCATTCGGAGGTTCGAATCCTCCCGCCCCAGCCAGTTTTCGATCAGGCCGAAAGCAACCGGCCTTCCTGTCTATACTGCCAGGGCAGGCCTCGCTCCTGCCGGCGTGGTGCCGGTCATCCTTCGCGCACTGCGGATGATCCGGCACCCTTCGCGGATATTCAGTCTTTCCAGAATCTGGCGGCCAGTTTCACTGTGACCGGCTCCGACAGGCGTTCGGCGTCCTTGCCCAGCGCGAAGCGATAGTCGCCGGCGGGCATGGCCCAGCCTCCGTCCTTCCAGTCGGCCAGAATGCGCGGGTCGATCGTTACCGAGACCGTCTGCGAAGCGCCGGCGGCGAGGTTTACGCGCTGGAAGCCGGCGAGACGGCGCAGGGCCTTGCCGCTGCGGCTGACGAGGTAGAGCTGCGCTACGTCCGCACCTTCGCGCTGGCCGGTGTTGCGGACGGTGAAGCTGGCGGTCAGGCCCTTCAGTTTCAGGTCGCCGCTTTCGAAGCTCGTGTAGGACAGCCCATAGCCGAACGGGAACAGCGGTTTGGCGCCGGTGCGCGCAAACCAGCGATAGCCGACGTCGGACCCTTCGATGTCATAGTCGAGGTCCAGCTTGTCGCTGCCCGAAGTCGGGTTGCCGCCGAAATCGGGTTCCACCCAGTCGCTGCCATCGAGCCTGGGGCGGGGCAGTTGCGCTTCGCTTGCCGGGAAGGTGATCGGCAGGCGGCCGGAGGGATTGGTCTCGCCGAACAGGACCGACGCAATGGCGGGGCCACCGCGCGCGCCGGGATACCAGGCCTCGATCACGCCCGCGACCTTGTCGAGCCAGGGCATCTTCACCGGCCCGCCTGTTTCCAGCACCACGATCGTATTGGGATTGGCGGCGGCGACGGCGGCGATGAGTTCGTCCTGTCCGTCGGGCAGCGAGAGATCCGGAAGGTCGAGGCCCTCGGTTTCCCACTGGGTCGCGAAGATGATCGCCACCTCCGCCTGCCGCGCCTTTTCGACAGCATCGCTGATGTAGCGCCCGTCGCGGAAGGTGAGCTTGGCAGAGCCGGCGAGTGCATGGATCGCCTCCATCGGGCTCGAGCGATGATATTGCTGCGCGATGAAGCCAGCCCAGACGCCCTTGCCGCTCACGGGACGGCTGACCACGGGGCCGCCTTCGCCATGGACCTGGCTCGACCCGGCGCCCGACAATACGCCGCCATCGGCATAGCCGCCGATCAGGGCGATCGACTTGGCGGTCTTCGCCAGCGGCAGAATGCCGTTGTTCTTGAGCAGGACGATGCCCTGGCGGGCCACCTCTTCTGCGACCTTGCCGTTCGCCTCGAAGTCGATCTTTCCGCCAGGCTTTGCCGGATATCTGTCGAGCCCGGCCGCGTAGATCGCCGTCAGGACGCGCCGGTTCATGTCGTCGACCCGCGCCTTCCATCGGGGGGCGCCGGCGGCCTTCTCCCTGAGCATGTCGCCGAAGAAGACGGCCGGATCGAGCTGTTCGCCCGACTGCTGGTCGAGCCCGTTCAGCGCGGCCTCGATATTGGGCACCGCGCCCCAGTCGGACATGACGAAGCCCTTATAGCCCCAGGACTGCTTGAGTACCCGGTTGAGAAGCCAGTCGCTGGCGCAGGCCTGCTCGCCCAGCACGCGGTTATAGGCGCACATCACCGAGCCGGGCTGACCCTGTTCGATGCCGATCTGGAAGGCGAGCAGATCGCTCTCGCGCGCGGCGCCCTCGCTGATCCGGACATTGGCATATTTGCGCCCGGTCTCCTGCCCGTTGAGCGCCAGATGCTTGATCGTCGAGATGATGTGGTTGGACTGAACGCCGCGAATGGCGGCGCCGACGAGGATCCCCGACAGCAGCGGATCCTCGGCCAGATACTCGAAGGTCCGGCCGTTGCGGGGATCGCGCATCAGGTTGACGCCGCCCGCCAGGAGCACGTTGAAGCCCTTGGCCCGCGCTTCGGACCCGATCATCGCGCCGCCGCGGTAGAGAAGATCGGGGTTCCACGAGGCCGCCTGCGCGACGCCGGAGGGAAGGGCGGTCGCCCCATCCTTGCGCGCGCCCATCACATAGGTGACGCCCAGGCTGGCGTCGGTTTCCTTCAGCGCGGGTATGCCCAGCCGGGCTATCCCGGGAATATAGCCGGCGCCGGGAATGGCATCCGCCGGGATAGGCGGCGCATTCTTGCTGAGCCCGAGCGGCATGATGCCATGGGTCAGTACCACCTTCTCATCGGCGGTCATGCCCTTCACGGTGGCGGCAGCGCGGACGGCGGCGGTCTTCATGTCCACCGCCGGCGCCTGTTGTGCCTGCGCGGAGGGCACCGCCATCAGGGCGGCAGTAGCGGCCAGCATCGTGCGCGTCGTCTTGGTCATCGATCGTCTTTCTCTGGTCATGATCCGCCCTATCCTGCCAGAGATCCTCGTCGATAGTCTTGGCGTGCTCTGTTTAACCGATGATCGGAGCCGCGAGCGTCGTCAGCGCCTGTCGACATCGACCGATACCCGACGGCAGACGGGGAGCGCTATTGCATCCGGCGGACAGAGCGTGGCGAAAGATTCTTTCCGTAATGCGGCGTCGGGCGCTGTACGAGGCGGTTGACACAGTTTCACAATATAGCCAATATCACATAATAATGGTCGCAAGGGGGATTTGGTGAGGACAGGTTTTCGGCTCGCTGCGCTTCGTCTGGCCGCTGGTTGCATGGCGTCGGCGATCGCGATTCCGTCGATGGCGCAGGCGCCGCTCGACAGCGTGACGATGGGCGACGTCGAACAGGCCTCCCCGGTCGCGCCCGAGATCCTGCCGATGCGCGAGCAGGCGAAGCTGATCAACGCGATCCTCGCCGACCGCCTCGACACGATCGTCCCGCGCCTGATGCGCGAGCAGAAGATCGGCATGTGGGTGCTGATGGCGCGCGAATATTTCGAGGAGCCGGTGGTCGCCACCATGCTCAACGCCGAAAGCATGCATGCGCGTCGCCGCACCATCCTGATCTTCTTCGATCCCGGCAATGGCAAACCGGTCGAGCGCCTGACCGTCAGCCGTTATGGGCTGGGCGGCATGTTCCAGCCGGCTTGGGATCCCGACAAGCAGCCCGATCAGTGGAAGGCGGTCGCCGATATCATCGCCGCGCGCAACCCGGCGAACATTGCCATCAACACCTCGGCGCTGTCGGCCTTCGCGGACGGCATGACGCTCAGCCAATATGAAGAGATGACCGCCGCGCTGCCCGAGCAATATCGCTCGCGCATCGTGTCGGGCGAGCGGCTGTCGATCGGCTGGCTCGAGGCGCGCACCCCGATGGAGATGCGCATCTATCCGGGCATCCTGCGCCTTGCCCATTCGATCATGGCCGACGCCTTCTCGCGCAAGGTGATCACCCCGGGCAAGACGACGACCGACGACGTCGTCTGGTGGTACCGCCAGCGCGTCAACGATCTGGGCCTCAAGGTCTGGTTCCAGCCCTCGGTCGCGGTGATCCGCCAGGGTCAGAAGGGCATGCTCGAGGGCGATACGGTCATCCAGCCCGGCGACATGCTGTGGACCGATTTCGGTATCACCTATCTGCGCCTCAACACCGACACCCAGCATCTCGCCTATGTCGCCAAGCCCGGCGAGACGGCGGTGCCGGCCGGTCTGCGCGCTGGCCTTGCCGATGCGAACAAGGTCCAGGATGCGCTGCTGTCCTCCTACAAGGTGGGTGCGACCGGCAATCAGGCGCTCTCCGCTGCCCGGGCGAAGTCGCTGGCGCAGGGGCTGAAGCCGTCGATCTACTCGCATCCGCTCGGCTATCATGGCCATGCGGCCGGTCCGTCGCTCGGCTTCTGGGACAATCAGAATGCCGATCCGCGTGGTGAGAATCCGATCCACGCGAACACGACCTGGTCGATCGAACTGTCGGCCCGCAGGGACGTCCGCGAATGGGGCGGCCAGGATGTCGAGTTCCGCACCGAGGAAAATGCCTTTTTCGACGGGAAGCAGGTCCGCTTCCTCGACGGGCGCCAGACCGAAATACGCCTCATCCCCAGCGACTGAGCGGGGTCGGGGGACGAGAGACGATCAGGGGGACATGACGGATGAAGCGTAAGGGTTTCAGGCTGGCTGCGGCGGCCATGGTTTCGGCGATGGCACTGGCGACGGTGCCGGTGCTTGCCGAAACCTTCAAGATCACCGTCCCCGCGACGGCGAAGGATGGTCCTTTCGACGGCCGGGTGATGCTGATGCTCACCCCCGACGGCAAGACCGAGCCGCGCTATCAGACCCGCCCCGATTATTTCGGCGCGCAGATGTTCGGCGTGAACGTCGACGGGCTCAAGCCCGGTGCCAGCGCGGCGATCGGCGCCGATGTGCTCGGCTTCCCGGCCGAGGCGATGAGCCAGGTTCCCGCCGGACGCTATTATGTTCAGGCGCTGCTGCATCGTTACGACACGTACAAGCTTGAGAACGGCAAGACCGTGAAGCTGCCGGCGCCGCGCGGGGCGGGGCAGAACTGGCGCAAGGAGCCCGGCAATCTCGTCAGCACGCCGCAGTGGATCGATTTCGACCCCGCCAAGCCGGGCGAGATCGAGGTCGTCCTCGACAAGGTCAACCCCGCGATCGAGGAAGCGAAGGACAGCGAGTTCATCCGCCACTTCAAATTCCGCAGTGAGAAGCTGTCGAAATTCTGGGGTCGCGACATCTACATGCGCGGGCATGTCCTGGTCCCCAAGGATTTCGACAAGCATCCCGAGGCCCGCTATCCGCTGATGATCTTCCACGGGCATTTCCCGGACGATTTCGGCGGCTTCCGAACCAGCCCGCCCGATCCGAACCTGAAGTGCGAGCCGAGCGAGCGGTTCAACCTGCCATGCTACAACCGCACCGAGCAGGAAGAGGCGCACAACTTCTACAAGCAGTGGATCTCGGAAAAATTCCCCCGGGTGCTGATCGTCGAGATCGACCACTCCAATCCCTATTATGACGACAGCTATGCGGTGAACTCGGCCAATCTCGGGCCCTATGGCGACGCGATCACGCACGAGTTCATTCCCGCGCTGGAAAAGAAATTCCGCGGCCTCGGCCAGGGCTGGGCGCGTTTCCTCTACGGCGGCTCTACCGGCGGCTGGGAAGCGCTGGGCGTGCAGGTCAAATATCCGGACGACTATAATGGCGCCTTCGCTGCCTGCCCGGACCCGATCGACTTCCGCCAGCTGATGCTGACCAACATCTACAAGGACAAGAACGCCTATTATCTCGAAGGGCCGTTCACCCGCGTCGCCCGCGCCGGCAAGCGCGATTATCTCGACAACTCCCCCTACACGATGGAGATGGAAAACCGCTGGGAACTGGTCATGGGCGACAAGACGCGCTCCGGCGGGCAGTGGGACATCTGGGAGGCGGTCTTCTCGCCCAACGGGCCGGACGGTTATCCGAAGCGGATCTGGGACAAGCGCACCGGCGTGATCGATCCGAGCGTCGCGACCTATTGGCGCGACAATTACGACCTGCGCTACATCATGGAGCGCGACTGGAAGACGCTCGGGCCGAAGCTGCAGGGCAAGATCCATATCTATGTCGGCGACATGGATAACTTCTATCTGAACAACGCCGTCTACCTGACCGAGGATTTCCTCAAGAAGGCGGATCCGCCCTATCAGGGCGAGGTGCTCTACGGCGACCGCGCCGAGCATTGCTGGAACGGCGACTTCGCCAACGGCAACGCCATCTCGCGCCTGCGCTACAACAGCTTCTACCTGCCGAAGATATTGAAAAGGATCGAGGAAAGCGCGCCCAAGGGCGCCGATCTGACGAGCTGGAGATACTGATCCGGCACGGCAGCCGGATTTCGAAAAGACCAAGAGAGGATCTGGGCCGGGGCGCCGTTGGCGACCCCGAAGGGAGACTGCGCCCTACGTGGCGCGCAATGCAAAGGGAATGTTCATGGCTAGGTTGATCGATAGGAAGACATTGCTGGCGGGCTCCGCCTTCATGGGGCTGGTCATTTCGCAGGCTGCGTTCGCGCAGGCCGCCGAAGACGACGCGCCGGCAGCCGACATCGTCGTTACGGGTTCGCGTATCCGCTCCGTCAACATGGAGAGCGTCAGCCCGGTAACGCAGATCAACAGCGCCGAGTTCGTCAGCCGCGGCACGACCCGCGCCGAGGATCTCATCAACCAGCTGCCGCAGGTGTTCGCAGCCCAGGGTTCGGCCAACTCGAACGAGGCGACCGGCACCGCGCAGATCGATCTTCGCGGCCTCAGCCCGTCGCGCACCCTGGTGCTCGTGAACGGCCGTCGTCTGCCTTATGGCTCGCCCAAGTCGACCCCGTCCGACGTCAACCAGGTGCCCACCGCGCTGATCCGCAACGTCGAAGTCCTCACCGGCGGCGCGTCGGCGGTCTATGGCTCGGACGCGATCGCGGGTGTCGTCAACTTCAACCTGATCGACGATTTCGAGGGGCTGAAGATCACCGCCAATGTCGGCGGCTTCCAGCACAACAATGGCCAGGACGGTTTCCGCAACCTGCTCGACCAGAATGACGCGATCGTCCCCGGCGCCTATCCGAAGCCGGACAAGAGTGTCTGGAACGGCTTCACCCAGGACTATTCGATCGTGATGGGCAGCAACATGGCCGATGGCCGTGGCAACATCACCGCTTATGGTACCTACCGCAAGATCAACCCGATCCTGCAGGCCGACTATGACTACAGCGCCTGCGCTCTCGGCGCGGCGGGCGTCGGTGGCAGCGACTATGCCTGCAGCGGCTCGGGCTTCAACTTCCCGGCCAATTTCGCCAACACCTCGGGTCTGGCCGGCGTGCCCTCGCAGTTCCGCGCCGACAACGGCCAGTTCGTCGAAGGTCGTCGCACCTACAACTTCGCCCCGGCCAACTATTATCAGCGCCCCGACGAGCGCTACACGCTGGGCGCGATCGGTCATTATGAGATCAACGAGAGCATCGTTCCCTATTTCGAGATCAGCTACATGGACGACACGTCCACGGCGCAGATCGCACCGGGCGTGCTCACCGGCGGCATCACCGGCCAGGGCGGCGGTCTCAACTGCGACAACGCCTTCCTCAGCACGCAGCAGCAGCAGTTCCTCTGCGGCGTTGCGGGTCTGTCGAGCGCAGGTCGCTATGACGCGGCGGGTAACTATCTCGGTTCGGACGTCGCTGACGGTCTGATCGTCAGCCGCCGCAACGTCGAGGGCGGCAACCGTCAGGACCAGATCAACCATAGCACCTTCCGACTGGTCGGCGGCGTGCGCGGCAAGATCGACGAAGCCTTCAGCTATGACGTTTTCGGTTCCTACTCGAAGGTCAGCTACAAGAGCCGCTTCGTCGGCAATGCCAACACCGTTCGCTTCGCCAATGCGCTGAACGCCGTGATCGATCGTCGTACCGGTTCGGCCACCTTCGGCCAGGCCGTCTGCGCGATCAACGCCGACGCGATCTCCGCCAACGACGACTCGCGCTGCGCCCCGCTCGACCTGGTCAGCGGCAACCGCGCCAGCGCGGCCTCGATCGCCTATGTGGGTGAAGATCAGCAGATCACCGGCCAGACCGCGCTCACCGACATCGTCGCTTCGGTCAGCGGTGACCTCGGCAAGTACGGAATGACGCTGCCCTGGGCAAAGAACGGCGTCGGCATCGCATTCGGTGTCGAATATCGCAAGAACACGCTCGAGCTGAACCCCGACCAGGCCTATCAGAACTCGACCGAGCCGGAGTTCCCGGTGTCGGGCAACACGATCGCCAAGGAGTTCTTCGCCGAGCTCAACGTGCCGATCGTCGAGGAGCGTCCCTTCTTCCAGCTGCTGTCGCTGGAAAGCGCCTATCGCTATTCGGACTACAACACCGGCTTCAACACCCACACCTACAAGCTGGGCCTCAACTGGTCGCCGGTCAGCGAAGTCCGCTTCCGCGGCAGCTACCAGCGCGCAGTCCGCGCGCCGAACGTCGTCGAACTGTTCGCCTCGCGTTCGAAGTTCGAGGTCGAGCTGACCGAACTCGCCAACGGCACCTACGATCCCTGCTCGGGCCCGACGCCGTTCGCGACCTTCGCACAGTGCGCCAACACCGGTGTGACTGCCGCGCAATATGGCAACATCGTCGACAATCCCGCCGGCCAGTTCAACGCGATTATCGGTGGTAACGAGAATCTGAAGCCGGAGAAGGCCGACACCTGGTCGTTCGGTGCGGTGTTCGAGCCGAGCTTCGTGCCCCGCCTCACCATCTCGGTCGACTATTTCAACATCCGCGTGAAGGACCTGATCGGCAGCGTCAATCCGAACCTGGCGCTCAAGAACTGCCTGTACAATGCCGATCCGCAATCGTGCGCCGCGATCAACCGTGGTCCGGGCGGTACGCTGTTCCTGACCAATGACGGCTTCTTCGAGCGTTTCAACGTCAACACCGGTTCGCTGCGCACCAGCGGTATCGACCTTACCGTCGACTATCGCGTCCCGCTCGACACGATGGGTTCGCTGAGCTTCAACCTCGTCGGCACCTATCTCGACAGCTACAAGACCAAGCCGCTGCCGACCTCGCCGGCCGACGACATCTACGAGTGCTCGGGTCTCTATGGCGGCCTGTGCGGTCGTCCGCGTCCGGAATGGCGCCACAAGCTGCTCACAAGCTGGGCGACGCCCTTCGGTCTCGATGTCGGTCTGACCTGGCGCTATATCTCTGCGGTGAAGATCTCGCAGACGAGCAGCCAGGCTGCGCTCACGGGCAGCTTCGCGGAGATCAACCGCAAGCTCAACAGCCGCAGCTATTTCGACCTGTCGCTTGGTTACGACCTGTTCGACAATGCGCGACTGACCGTCGGCATCAACAACATCCTCGACAAGAACCCGCCGCTCACCACGACGGCAGCGATCGAGGATGGCGGCAACGGCAACACCTACCCGCAGTTCTACGACGCGACGGGCCGTTATGGTTTTGCCAGCGTATCGTTTAAGTTCTGATCGCCCGCGTGGCCGTGCCTTCGGGTGCGGCCACGCCCGTTCGGAGGATTGAAGTGAAGCTTTCCCACATCTCCGCCATCGCGATGTCTGCGATGCTTGCCGCCCAGCCGCTTTTGGCTGCATCGACGCCCTCGAAGCCGTGGCACGCCACGGCGGCGGACCAGCAGAGCGCCCGCGCGCTGCTGGAGGAGATCGTGGCCATTCCCACGGCCAAGGGGCGCGCCGGCGTCCCGAAGCTGGTGGACGTTCTGGCGGCCCGCCTGACCGAGGCGGGCTTTGCCTCCACCGATATCATTCGCGTCCCCGTCACCATCGACGGCGAGGAGACGATGGGACTGATCGTGCGGTACGCCGGTCGCAATCCGAAGCGCCGGCCGGTCGCGATGCTCGCCCATATGGACGTGGTCGATGCGCTGCCCTCCTATTGGTCGACCGATCCCTATAAGCCGGTCGAGAAGGATGGCTGGCTCTATGGCCGCGGCACCCATGACAACAAGTTCGGCGTCGCCGTCCTGGTGTCGACTTTCGCGCGCCTGAAGAAGGCGGGCTATGTTCCCGACCGCGACCTGCTGCTGGCTTTCTCGGGCGACGAGGAGACGGGCATGTTCTCCACGCGCAAGGTGATCGCCAATCCGCTGGTCGCCAAGGCCGAGTTCGCGCTGAACGCGGACGCCGGTGGCGGCACGATCACCGCCGAGGGCAAGCCGATCGACTTCGGCATGCAGGCCGCCGAAAAGACCAACGCGACCTTTGAACTGACCGCCACCAACAAGGGCGGGCATAGTTCGATGCCGCGCGACGACAACGCCATTTACGATCTGGCCGACGCGCTGGTGAAGCTGCGCGACCTGAAATTTCCGGTGATCTTCAACCCGATCACCCGCGTTATGACCGAGAAGGCTGCGGCCGATGCCGCACTCGAGCTGGCGAAGGCGCTGCGCACGCTGCTCGACAATCCTGCCGACCCGGCAGCGATCAAGGTGGCGCGCGCGCATCCCGAGGTCGGCACGGTTCTCTGGACGACCTGCGTGTCGACGATGCTCAAGGCCGGCAATGCGCCGAACGCGCTTGCCCAGGCGGCGACCGCGACGGTGAACTGCCGCATCCTCCCCGGTACGCCGGTGGCCGACGTGCAGAAGACCATCGCCGAGACGATCGCGAATCCCGCCATCACCGTGAAGCTGGTCGGCGAGGCGGTGGAGAGCCCTGCATCTCCGCTGCGCGCCGATGTCACCGCCATGCTGCAGCGTGCCGTGGACGTCAGCTGGCCGGGTGCCAAGCTGTCGCCCAACATGTCGTCGGGCGGGACCGAGGGGCGCGAATATCGCCGCGCCGGCATACCGACCTACGGCGCCGGCAGCCTGGCGATGCAGCCTGGCGAGATGCGGGCCCATGGCACCGACGAGCGCATCCCGCTGGCCTCCTTCTACAAGGAGCTCGACTATTGGGATGTGCTGATCCGGCAGCTGGGCGCGCGCGCCAAGCGCTGAATGGTGCCCTTCCGCCTCTCCCTTCCTCGTCCGGGGTTCGAGACATGACTGCCTTTCGTCGCCTGCTGCTCGCTCTGGCGCTGACATCGTCCTTGTCGGGCGTCGTCACCGCTCAGCCGGCGTCGTCTCCCGTTGCGGCTGTGAATGCGCTGTCGTCGATCGATGCCCTCTATGCCGAGACGAGCATCATCGGCACCTCGCCCGAGGGCTTCGCCTGGGCGGCGGATTCCAGTCGCCTGCTGTTCCTTTGGAACGAGGGCGGCACCGGGCGGCGTGACCTCTGGTCCTATGATCCGGCCACGCGCCGCAAGGTCAGGCTGACGCGCTTCGGCGACGAGGGCAAGAGCGTTTCCGACGCAGTCTGGCTGTCATCGGGACGGATCGCGCTGGTTGAAGGCGGGAGGCTGATGCTCCGCGAGTTGAATGGCCGGCTCTCGGCGGTCGATGCCCCGAAGGGGGCGTCGCGTCTGGCCGCATCCCCTGATGGCAAGACGCTGGCCTTCGTCGCGGAGCGCGGGCTGTATGTCCTGCCGTCCGAGGGTGGGCCGGCTCGTCGGGTGGTAGAGGGACAGCCGAAGCTGGGTATCGACAGCTACAGCTGGAGCCGCGACGGACGGACGCTGGCCTTCGTCCAGGTCGACGAGCGGGCAATGCGCGAGGTGGCGATCAGCTACGACGCAGGGGGAAAGGCGCATCGCGACCTGTTCGCCCGCGCTTTTCCGGGCGATCCGACCAACATCACCTATGCGGTCGGCACGGTCGGGCTCGACGGCGCTGCGCCGCGTCTGCTTGACCGTCCCGACCGGGGCGATCCGATCTGGAACTATCAGCTGTCGCCCGATGGCCGGCGCCTTCTGGTCAACGCCAGCGACCAGACGATCAAGCACCATTTCATCGATGCCTATGATCTGGCGGACGGTCGCCGCTCGCGCTTCTACAGCTATGACGATCCCGCACAGATCCGCCCCGACTGGCAGGCCAGCTGGGACGGCGAGGGGAGGGGAATATTCCTCCTCACCAATCGCGACGGTTTCAATCAGATCTACCATGTTCCGGGAACGGGCAAGGCGCCCGAGCGGATCACCAATGTGCCGGGCGAGATCGACATCTTCGCGCTCGATGCCAAGCGCGGGCGCATCTTCTTCCGCGCCAACGCCCCGACCTATGCCGAGCGGCGCTGGTTCAGCACGGGCATCAATGGCGGGCCTGTGGCGGCTGTGACGCCCACCGAAGGCACGCATGACATCACCTTCTCGCCCGACTTCACGCGGTTCGCCGATCGGGCCAGCAACGACCGTACGCCGCCCGAACTTCATGTCGGCGCGACGGGCGGGCCGGCGGTGGCCGAGCAGGTCACCCGGTCGCCGCTGCCGGCTTTCTATCAGCAGCGCTGGGCCGATGTCCGCTATGTCGACTATCGCTCGCATGTCGATGGCGCGCTGCTGACGGCGCGGGTGATGCTGCCGCCCGATTTCGATCCCGCCAAGCGCTATCCGATGATCGTCGGTTCGGTCTATTCGGATGCCGTCCGAAACCAGTGGGGCGGCCGCACCGCGCATCCGACCTGGGGTCTCGACCAGTTTCTGGTCGCGCGCGGCTATATCGTGATCAATCCGGGCATCCGTGGCAGTTTCGGTCGCGGGCGCGACTGGAACAAGCCCATGCTCCATAGCTATGGCTCGCTCGATATCGACGATATCCAGGACGGTGCGCGCAAGCTGGTCGACATGGGTTATGCCGACCCCAAGCGCATCGGCATCTGGGGCTCCAGCTATGGCGGCCTGATGACGCTGATGTCGCTGTTCAAGAAGCCTGGCTTCTATGCGGCGGGCATCGCCGGCGCGCCTGCGAGCAATGTCGCCCATGCCTATCCCGAGCAGCAATGGATCATGGGCCCGCCGAGCGGCGCCGACTTCCCTGCCCGCTACGAGAAGCAGTCGGCGCTCTACCAGAGCCAGGGCCTCGCCGATCCGCTCATGATCATCCACGGGTCGCGCGACGAGGTCGTGCTCTATGCCGACACCATGGCGCTGGCCGAGCGAATGATCGGTCAGGGCAAGCTGTTCGAGCTCGTGACCCTGCCGGGTGCGGGCCACCCCTGGGACATGGAAGGCCTGCCGCAGACGCGCTTCGCTTTCCGCAAGATGGTGGAATTCTTCGATCGCAACCTGCGCCTTGCCGGCGCAACCGATCCCCGCTGAGCGGCTGGCTTGACAGGGGCAATATGGCTCAATATCGCGTGAATATGCACATATATTGCAGCCTCTGGGATCTCGTTTCTGTCGCTGGCGCGGCGGGGGTGGGCGCTGCATGACACAGGACGCGCCCGCACGCGAGATGTCCGTTTGGGAGGCGCTTTCGCCCGCTCCGGCGCGCCGGCCGGCGGCACGCGGCTCGCTGGAAGCCGATGTCGCGATCATCGGCGGCGGCGTTGCGGGGCTCTCGACGGCGCTTCACCTCGCGGAGCGGGGTATGGGCGTTGCGCTGGTCGAGGCACAGAGCTTCGGCGCTGGTGCGACGGGGGCGAGTGCGGGCGTCGTCGCGCCGCAACTGACCAAGACGACGCCGGATACCGTCCGCAAGAAGCTGGGGGAGGAGCGGTCGTCGCGCTTGCTGCGCCTCATTGCAGACAGTGGGACGCACCTGTTCGATCTGGTCGATCGGCATCGCATCGACTGCGCCGCTGTTCCGGCCGGTTTCATCGCACCGCGCATGGGCGCGAACAGCCTGACGGTTCTGCAGGACGTCGTGCGCCAGTGGGCGCCGATCCGGTCGGATCTGCGCGTCGCCGATCCGGAAGAGGTGATCGCACTGACGGGTTGTCGGGGCTATCGCGCCGCTTTGGTCGATCCGACCGGTGGCGGAGTCGACCCGCTCGCGCTGGCACGCGGGCTGGCCGATCGTGCGGAGGCGCTCGGCGCTCGCCTGTACGAAGGGACTCCCGCCCTGCGACTGGGACGGGCGCCGGGCGGCTGGAAGATTTCCTTGCCCGATGGCGAGATCGTCGCTCGGCGCGTGATCGTCGCGGCCAATGCCAGCAACGGTGGGATCCACAAGGCGCTCAGCGGGACGATGCTGCCGCTGCCGGTTGTCGAAGTGGCGACCGAGCCGCTGCCTGCGGCCATGCGCGCACAGATATTGCCGGGCAACGAGGCGCTGACCGACCTCGAACTCGACGTCTTCTCGATCCGCTACACCGCCGACGGACGGCTCGTGACCGCCTTCCCATCGAGCAATGGCGGCTTGCCCGACGATCTGGCGGAAAAGATCAACCGGCGTCTCGCCGAGACGCTGGTAGGCTATCAGCCGCTGAAGATCGATTTCGTCTGGCTGGGACAGGCGGCGGTCAACACCGACCTCATTCCCCGCATCGTCAGGCTCGACGAAGGCCTGCTCGCGGTGCAGGCGTGCAATGGCCGTGGGCTGGGTATCAACACCATCCTCGGGCGCGAGCTGGCGGCCTATCTGCTGGGCGAGCGCAAGCTGGCGCAATTGCCGGTGGCCGATGCGCGGCGCGTC
The DNA here is from genome assembly GCF_049889055.1 of Rhizorhabdus antheiae. Classification (NCBI taxonomy): domain Bacteria; kingdom Pseudomonadati; phylum Pseudomonadota; class Alphaproteobacteria; order Sphingomonadales; family Rhizorhabdaceae; genus Rhizorhabdus; species Rhizorhabdus antheiae. The sequence goes on from NZ_JBLTWO010000003.1 coordinate 82,482, forward strand.
TCGGGCTTCCTGTTCGCGCGCCACGTCCCGCGCCTGCTGTTGACCACGGCTCTGTTTGCAAAGCAGCTGCGCCGCCGGCTGGGTATCGCATGATCCCGGACGTGCATTAGGAAAAGGCGGGACTGGCCGTCGTCCGGCGGTCGCTGATCAGGGAGACGTTCGATGCTGCGCACCAGAGTCCTGCTTGGCTGTTGTGCCATATTGTCGGTTGGCGGAGCCCTGACGCCTGCTCTGGCTGCGCCTCCTGCGGCGATGGCCGCCGCAGCGGAGGTGCCGCCGACGCTGGTCGATTTCGCGGCCGGTTGGCGCCGGTTCGCGCAGCCCGATTTTACCGCTGGCGCTCCCGACTTCGGTCCCGAAGCGCTGGCGCGCAAGCAGGCGGGGCTGACCGAGTGGAAGGCGCGCTTGGCGCAGCTCGACCGGACCGGCTGGACGCAGCGGGCGCAGGCCGATGCGCGGCTGCTCGAAGCCGAGATGAACGGGCTCGACTTCGATCTCCGCGTCCGCCGTCCCTGGGCGCGCGACCCGAGCTATTTTGCGACCGTCTATGGCGAGGAGAGCGACGTCCCGGCACATGAGGGGCCGGCGGCCGACGTCATCGACCTGTTCCGCTACGACTGGCCCCTGTCGACGTCCGACGATGCCCGGTTGACGACGCAGCTGCGCTCGGTGCCGATCCTGTTGCAGCGGGCGCGCACCTGGCTGGCCGGCGGCAATGCGGCGGACCTCTGGCGCTACGGCGATCGGGCGCTGGCCGAGCAGGCATCGGTGCTGTCGGCGCTGCTCGACGGCAGCCTGTCGATGCGGACGCTGGAGGGGCAGAAGGCGGCGTCGCTGAAGGGGGCGTCGCCCGCTCTCCGCCGCGCGGTCACCGAAGCGCGCGATGCGACGCTCGCCTTCGCCGCCTGGGTGAAGGCCGAGGCGCCGAAGAAGACCGGTCCCTCGGGCGTCGGCAAGGCTGATTACGACTGGTACATGAAGCATGTGCAACTGCTGCCCTATGACTGGGAAGCGCAGCGCGGGATGCTCCAGCGCGAGCTTGATCGCGCCTGGGCGGGGCTCCGGCTGGAGGAAGCGCGCAACCGCAATCTTCCCCCGCTTCAGCCGATCGACGACCCGGCGGCGTACCGGCGCTTCGCCGAGCAGAAGATGGCCCGCTTTACCGATTTCCTCGTCGCCAACCGGCTGATGGAGGACAAGCCCTATTACCGCGCCGCGCTCGCTGCCCAGACCTTGAACTATGTCCCGCCCGAGCGGCGCAACTTCTTCTACCATGTCACCGCGCTCGATCCCTGGCCGCTCTACTCGCACGACATCCATTGGATGGAGCTGGCCCGGATCAAGCATGAGCCGAGCGCCGATCCTATCCGCCGGACGGCGCCTTTGTTCAACATCTTCCAGTCTCGCTCCGAGGGCTTCGCGACGGCGCTGGAGGAATTGGCGATGCATGCCGGTCTCTATGACGACGTGCCGCGTGGCCGTGAACTGGTGTGGATCATGCTCGCCAACCGCGCGGCGCGTGGGTTGGCATCGCTGCATGTGCAGGCGAACGAATGGACGCTGGCGGAAGCGGGACGTTTCCATGCCCGCTGGACCCCGCGTGGCTATTCGGACCCCGACAATCCGCTCGTCGGTTTCGAACAGCTGCTCTACCTGCGCCAGCCCGGCTATGGCACCAGCTATGTCACGGGCAAGGTCGAACTCGACGCGCTGATCGCCGATGCCGCGGAGGCGGACGAGACGCGGCCCGCAGCGGACGTGCTGGCGGATGTCTTCGGGACGCTCAACAGCGAGGGAGCGGTGCCCTTCTCGCTCTATCTGCGCCGGGCGCGCTGACACCTGCAAGAATAGAGCGTTTTCGAACCAGATGGAATCATCTGGTGACTCGGAAAACGCGGTAAAACAATATTCTAGAGCGATCCGTCCGATGCAATCGGAACGGATTTCGATCTAGCCGCCCGATAAAGGGCGGCGCGGCAGGCCGTCGGGCTTCTTGACCCAGACGATCCTGCCGCGCTGCTCAACGGGAGGCGGTCATGCGATATATCGGAGCACCGGCGTCAGAAGCTCGACCAGTCGTCCTCGGCTTTCAGCGCGAGATTGCCGGCGACGCGGGGCGCTGAAGCGACCTTCTTCGGGGCGGGCAGGGCGGTCGGACGCGGCGCTGCTGCCGAAGTGCTGCCGCCGAACTGGAAGCGGGCAACCTGTTCGGCCAGACTCTGTGCCTCGTTGGCAAGGTTGACCGCCGATGCGGCGCTTTCCTCGACCATCGCGGCGTTCTGCTGGGTCATCCGGTCCATTTCGCCGACGGCATCGTTGACCTGGATCAGGCTGGTGGACTGGCTCTCCGCCGATGTCGCGATGTCGGTGATGACCTCGCTGACCTCGCCGACGCGGTCGACGATGCGGGTCAGCATCCGGCCGGTTTCGCCGACCAGCTTCACGCCGATCTCGACCTGCTCGGTGCTGTTGGTTATCAGATTCTTGATCTCCTGCGCCGCTTCGGCGCTGCGCTGGGCGAGCGCGCGCACTTCATGGGCGACCACCGCGAAGCCTTTGCCCGCATCCCCGGCGCGCGCGGCTTCCACCCCTGCGTTCAGGGCGAGGAGGTTGGTCTGGAAGGCGATGCCGTCGATCACCGAGATGATCTTGGAAATCTCGCCCGACGAGCGTTCGATCGCATCCATGGCGCTGACCGCCTGCTTGACCACGACGCCCCCCTCGGTCGCCTCCTTGTGGGTCTTGGCAATCGCACCATTGGCGGAGGCCGCGTTTTTCGCGGTTTCCTGCACCATCGCGGTCGCCTGGCGCATGGCCTCGGCGGTTTCGGCGAGCGAGGCCGCCTGCTTCTCGGTGCGCGCGGCGAGGTCGTCCGATCCCACGCGGATCTCGCTGCTGCCCGAGGAAATCATGTTAACGCTGGAACTGACCGACTGCAGCGTATCGCGCAGCGCGCGGATCGCGGCGTTGAAGTCGCGCTCCACCTGCGCATATTCGGCCGGAAGGCCGGACATGCGGGCGGTCATGTCACCTTCCGCCAGCTGCGTGAGCGCCGACCCCATCTGGCCCAGAACGACGTTGCGGACCTTTTCCTCCGCATTGACGAAATAGGTCGACAGAGCGACGTCGATGTCGAGCAGCGCCACCTTGATGAGTGCCGACAGGTCTTCCGCGAGCTGGCGCTTCCGCGAGGGCAGCCAGCCGAAACGGCTGGACGTCACCATCTCGGTCACCAGTTCTTCGAGGATGACGGCATAGCCGCCGACATACCATTTGGGTTCCAGCCCGATCCGGGCATGGACGCGACCGACGCCGACCGCGCGCTGGTAATAATCTTCGGTCAGGCCGTCGCCGAAGACCTTCATCCAGTGGCTGTTCTGCGCAGACTTTGCATGCTCGAGCATGCCTTCGCTCGAGAAGAAGTGCGCCAGCTCCGGGAAGTTCTTGACCTTGCGATAGAATTTATCGAGTGCGCCGCCCACGAAGCGGGTCAGCGCATTTCTCACACTATGAAAGGCCGAGGTATCGGCCTGCTCCAGGCCGTAAAATCTCAAACGTGTCTGCAACTCCGGATTCATCGCACCATGCTCCCGCTTTGTAGAAACGCATCCCCGGAGCGGACCATGGTGATGGCGGGTAAAGATATGGTGAAATTTCCCTGACTCCCTGCATGCTCTCCGTAGAAATCTATAGGTAAATGTACGGATACTAGTAGATATACCGATTAACACCCTGTTTCCGATGAAATTTCATACCGTGTCCGCCATGCCGCAAGCATAGCGATCTCCAGACGAGCCCCGGGTCTTTCTCTTCCTGAAAATCGCCATGTTTAACGTGACGTTTACGGGAAATGATTAGGCCAAGGTGTCTCCAGCAAATGAGGTCGCCGTGGGTATTGTCGTCACGCTCCAGGAAAAAGTGAACCTGCAATCGATCGCTGCGGTGCAGCATCAGATCGTCGAGGCGATCGAGGCTGATGCGGACGTGGCGCTGGACATTTCGGGCGTCGCCGACGCCGACCTGTCCTTCGTGCAACTGCTTGAAGCCGCGCGCCAATATGCCGCGCATGACAACAAGCTTCTGCGCCTGACACAGCCGGCTTCGGCTGACTGTGCAGCGCTGCTCGAGCGCGCAGGCTTTCTGTCGCCCGGTTCGGCGGAAACACTCGATTTCTGGTTCCAGGGCAACCGGCCCGGCTAATCATGCGCCGTTTGCCGATCCGCAATATCGAACGATGGAGCGTGCCTCCCCTGCGGAGTGGGCCGCGACGCCTTCCTCCTCGGATATGCCGACGGTCATCCGAGGGTGCAGGCGAGCTTTCCCGGCGATGCATCGGTCAGCAAGCTCTGGATGTCGGGGGAGTGGCTGTTCTGATGAGTGATCCGGCAAAAAGTGTCGTTCAAATATAAAGGGCTGAAGCCAGCTAATTTATCCAATCTTAACGACATTATTCTATCTGTTTTCGCGAAGAGGCGAGGCTTTCGATACTCGAGACAATCGAGGGAGATTCAAGAATGACTGCTTCCATTTTGACCGTGGACGACTCTTCGAGTCTTCGGATGGCGACGCGTATCGCTCTGTCCGGGGCCGGCTATGCGGTGACTGAAGCGGCCGACGGATGCGAAGGGCTGAACAAGGCTCAGAGCCAGAAGTTCGACATGATCATTACTGATCTGAACATGCCGAACATGGACGGCCTCAGCATGATCCGCGAGATCCGCAAGCTGCCGATCCAGGCGGGCACGCCGATCATCTTCCTCACCACCGAGTCCGACGATGCGATGAAGCAACAGGCGAAGGCAGCGGGGGCGACCGGCTGGCTGGTCAAGCCCTTCGTTCCGGATCAGCTGCTCAAGATCGCCAAGAAGGTTCTCGGTCGATGAGCGAGCAGGATCCGGTAGCCGCCTTCCGGATCGAGGCGGCCGAGCTTCTCGATCAGGTGGAACAGGCCTTGCTCGATCTCAGCAATCGGCTGGACGACAAGTCGCTGATCGACGCCACCTTTCGTGGTCTGCACACGCTGAAGGGCTCGGGCGCGATGTTCGGTTTCGACCGGCTCGCCACCTTCACCCACCATTGCGAAAGCGCCTTCGACCGCGTGCGCAAGGGCGTCGTGCCCGCCACCGTCGAGCTCGTCTCGGTGATCCTTTCGGCAATGGATCACATGCGTGCCCTGGTCGATGACGAAGCGGCGGCCGAGGAAGCCACGGGCACCGAGATTCTCACACGCCTGCACGACGCGATCGGCGATGCTGCCGCAGCGCCGACAGCAGAGGACGAAGAGGCCGAGGTAGTTAACGACAGCGTGCGCGCCTCCGGCTGGAATTTGTTCTTCCGCCTTCCGCCCGATGCGATGGCCAACGGCACCAACCCGCTGATGCTGCTCGACGAGCTGCGCGAACTGGGCGATTGCACGATCACGGCCTGCACCGATGCTATCCCGCCGTTGCCGGATCTCGTGCCGACCGAATGCCATATCGGCTGGAATGTTCAGCTGCGCGGAGACATCGAGCGCGGCGCGATCGAAGATGTTTTCCTGTTCGTCATGGACGACATGGAAATGCATCTCGAACCGCTCGGCGGAACGCCCGAGGCCAGGGTCGAAACTGATCAGCCGGCGCGTGCCGCTGCGGCGCAGCCGGTCGAGGCCGCCGGGCCCTCAGGCGAAACGGCAACGCGCGCCGGCACCAAGGCCGGTGAGAGCGTCCGCGTTCCCGCCGAACGCCTCGACATATTGATGGACCGCGTCGGCGAACTGGTGATCGTCCAGAGCCGACTGTCGCAGCTTGCCAATGCGGGCGCGTCGGGACCGGTCGGCGAACTGGCCTTGCGCTCGATCTCCGAGGAAATCGAACGACTGGCGAGTGAGCTTCGCGACACGATGATGGTTCTCCGCATGGTGCCCATCGCCGCGCTTTTCGGGCGCTTCCGCCGCCTGGTCCACGACCTGTCTCGGGAAACCGGCAAGACGATCGATCTGATCACCAGCGGCGAGAGCACCGAAGTCGACAAGACCGTTACCGAGCGGCTCGCCGATCCGATCGTGCATCTGATCCGCAATGCCTGCGATCATGGCCTGGAAACCGCCGAGGAGCGCGTCGCTGCTGGCAAGCCCCCCGCGGGACAAGTCCGGCTGGCAGCGCAGCAGGCGGGCGGCGAAGTGCTGATCACGATCGAGGATGACGGGCGCGGGATCAACCGCGAACGGGTCCGGGCGAAGGCCGAGGCCAACGGCCTCGTCCAGGCCGGTCAGGTGCTGAGCGATCAGGACTTGCTGCAGATGATATTCCACCCCGGATTCTCTACTGCGGCGCAGGTTACCAACCTGTCCGGGCGCGGTGTCGGCATGGACGTCGTCAAGCGCACGATCGAGACGCTGCGTGGAACGATCGACATGGTGAGCGAGGAAGGGCGTGGTTCGCGCATCACGCTGCGCATCCCGCTGACGCTAGCGATCATCGAAGGCCTGCTCGTACGGGTCGGCGACAGCCGCTATGTCATTCCGCTGGCCGCAGTCGAGGAATGTCTCGAACTGTCGCTGGAAGAGGATCTGCGCTCGCGTGGGCGCAGCATGATCCAGGTCCGCGACACGCTGGTGCCGTTCATCCGCCTGCGCGAGCTGTTCGACACGGGCACGCGCCCCGATCCCTATCAGAAGATCGTGGTGATCACGACAGGCGGTGAACGGGTGGGGCTGGTCGTCGACCAGATCATCGGCAGCCACCAGACCGTGATCAAGTCGATGTCGGTCCTGCATCAGGACGTAACGAGCTTCTCCGGGGCGACCATCCTCGGCGACGGCGGGGTCGCTCTGATCCTCGACGTCGTCCAGTTGGTCGCGCTCGGACAGAACCGGGAGGAGCGGCTTCGCGCCGCTGTATGACCATGCAAGACGTTGAAAAGACCGCCTGGGACGACGCCGGCAATCTCGAAGTGCTGACCTTCGACATCGGCGAGGAGAAATTCGCGCTCGAAGCGGTCATGATCCGCGAGATTCTCGATCTTCTTCCGGAAACGAAGGTTCCCGGTGCCGCCGACCTGGTGGGCAGCATCGTCAATTTTCGCGGCAAGATCATCCCGATCGCAGACCTGCGCCTGGCCTTCGGCATGCCGATCGAGGAGCCCGGGGCCGATAGCCGTATCGTGGTGATCGAGACCGAGATAGCCGGAGAGACGATCCAGCTCGGCATCCGCACCGATCGCGTCCACGAAGTGGCGACGCTAAGCCGCGCGTCGAGCGCAGAGCCGCCGATGGTCGGCATGCGCTGGCGCCGCGATTTCGTACGGGAACTGGTGCGCGAGCCTACGGGCCTGGTTGTGCTGCCGGACCTCGATGCGATTTTCGGAATGATGCACGGCCGGATGCAGGCAGCCGCCTGACACGGACCGCGCGCCCGACAGCCGCGAGATTTTCTGAACTGAGCCGCTGGGGATGGCAACGACAAGATGAAGCGCCAGGCGGGACGCACGAGATCCCGCAGGTAATACTCAACCCAGACGTCGCTTGGCGACCGGAGACGATCAATGCGTGCAACCATAAAGATGAAGCTGGCAGGCTCCTTTGCCGCCATTCTTTTGTTGATGGGCCTGCTCGGCGCCATCGGTATCCTCAAGATGTCGAGCATCAACGAACAGTCGACGATCATTACCGAAAACTGGATGCCCAGCATGGATGCGATGCATCGCATCAACACCGCGACATCTGACCTGCGCATTGCGCAATATAACCATGTCGTGTCGACCGACCCTGCGGTGATGGCGCGGCTTGAGCGCGAGATGGCCAGCATCCAGAGCGACATCAAGAAAAGCCGGGACCGCTACGAGCCGCTGATCACCTCGCAGGAGGAGCGTGCGATGTACAACGCCTTCTCCGAGAAATATGATCGCTATCTGGAGACGTCGAGCGCCTTTATTGCCCTCTCTCGCGCACAGCAGACCGAAGCCGCTATTGTGAAGCTCGACGCCAGCAAGGCGCTCTACGACGAGATGTCGGCCGATCTGCTCAAGCTGGTCAGTTTCAACGTCGATTCCGCGGTTAGTGCCAGCAAGGACGCCGACAAGGCCTATGTCGATGCCAGGACCATCTTCCTGACCGTCATTTCCATCTCGCTGATTGTCGGTATCGCTGCGGCGCTGTGGATCGCACGCACCGTCTCCAAGGGCCTCGGTAGCATCGACACCGCGCTCAAGGCGGTTGCTATCGGCGACCTGACCAGCACCGTCGTGGTGACGACCAATGACGAGATCAAGGATCTTGTCGATACGGTAGAGACCATGACGGCCAGCCTGCGCAAGACGGCGGATATTGCCGACAAGATCGCAGCTGGTGACCTGACGGTCGAGCATAAGGCGCTGTCCGACAAGGACCAGTTGGGCAATGCGCTGGTCGAGATGATCGATCGCCTGCGGACGGTCGTGTCCGACGCCACGGCGGCATCGGAGAATGTTTCGGCGGGCAGCCAGGAACTGGCGGCGAGCTCGGAGCAGGTTTCGCAGGGCGCGACCGAGCAGGCCGCATCGGCCGAGGAAGCCTCCGCTTCGATGGAAGAGATGGCGGCGAACATCAAGCAGAACGCCGACAATGCCGCGCAAACCGAGAAGATCGCGCGCCAGTCGTCGAAGGACGCCGAGGCTTCGGGCGTGGCGGTCGACAAGGCGGTGGGTGCGATGCGCACGATCGCCGAGAAGATCGGCATCGTCCAGGAGATCGCCCGCCAGACCGACCTGCTCGCGCTGAACGCGGCGGTCGAGGCAGCGCGCGCCGGCGAGCATGGCAAGGGTTTCGCGGTGGTCGCGTCGGAAGTGCGCAAGCTCGCCGAGCGGAGCCAGGCGGCGGCATCCGAAATCGTGGCGGTATCGTCCGACACGGTGAAGGCGGCGGCCGAGGCCGGCGAGATGCTGACCCGGCTGGTGCCCGATATCCGCCGGACCGCCGAACTGGTTTCCGAGATCAGCGCGGCCTGTCGCGAGCAGGACATCGGCGCCTCGCAGATCAACGAAGCGATCCAGCAGCTCGACAAGGTCACCCAGCAGAACGCCGGCGCGTCCGAGCAGATCTCGTCGACTTCGGAGCAACTGGCCGCGCAGGCCGAGGAGCTGCAGGCGAGCATCGCCTATTTCCGGGTCGATGCGCGCGGTGGGGGGCGGTCTTCCCGCCCGGTGGTGCGGCCGGCGGTTGCGAAAAGCGCTTCTCGGGCACCGGCGAAGCCGGTTCGCAAGACCAAGACCAATTCGATCGCCGACCAGCAGGCGCGCGTGAAGGGTTTCGCGCTCGACCTGACCAGTGGTGCGGCCGACGATGACGACGCCGAGTTCGGGCAGGTCGCCTGACGCGGTGCTGAACATCATGCAGATCGGCAGCGGCAACTGCTGATCTGCATGCCCGCCGAGGGGAAAGGCGGGACGAGAGGGATGATGGCATTCGGCCCCGATGCGGGCTCAAGGAGACAGACAGATGCGTGCAACGATAAAGTTCAAGATGGGGGCCACTTTCGGGGTCCTGATAGTGATCCTGCTGGCTATGGGCGCCGTAGCGATCACGAAGATGAGTGGCCTCAATGAGACCACCTCCAATTTGATCGCTGGCCCTGTCGCACGTCTGTCCCACGTCCGCGGAATCGCGATCGAGGTCAATCGCCTCATCCGCCGGGAGAAGAATGAAATTCTCGCGGATACGCCGGAAGAGGTCAAGAAGTTCGATCTCCAGGCGATCGAGACCTCGGCCAAGATCAAGCAGATGGTCGATGATGGCATCGCTCGTTCGACCGCAGAGGGGCGCCCGCTCTGGCTTGAAATCGGCGGCCAGTGGCAGGCGCTGAAAGAAGTGGACGAGCAGGTCCGCCAGCTCAGCATGGAGGGCAAGCAGGACGAGGCTGGACGGCTTTCCATGACGGTCGGTCGCAAGGCGGTCGAGGATATGGAAGCCACGATCAACCGTGTTCTCGACCTCAATATGCGTCAGATGAAGGAAGCCGAGGAGAGTGCGGACGCCACCTATGCGGCCGGGCGCACCCTGATGATCGTCACGATCGTCTTCGCGCTTCTGTCGGCGGTCGGCGGCGCCCTGTGGATATCGATGACCCTTTCGCGCGGTCTCAAGACCGTCGGAGACGCACTCGACGCCGTGGCGGCCGGCGATCTGGTCAACCAGGCGCAGGTGCGCTCGAACGACGAGATCAAGGATCTGGTCGACACGGTCAACATGATGATCGAGCGTCTGCGCACGGTCGTCTCGGACGCCACGGCGGCATCGGAGAATGTTTCGGCGGGCAGCCAGGAACTGGCGGCAAGCTCGGAGCAGGTTTCGCAGGGCGCGACCGAGCAGGCCGCATCGGCCGAGGAAGCCTCCGCTTCGATGGAAGAGATGGCGGCGAACATCAAGCAGAACGCCGACAATGCCGCGCAGACCGAGAAGATCGCGCGCCAGTCGTCGAAGGACGCCGAGGCTTCGGGCGTGGCGGTCGACAAGGCGGTGGGTGCGATGCGCACGATCGCCGAGAAGATCGGCATCGTCCAGGAGATCGCCCGCCAGACCGACCTGCTCGCGCTGAACGCGGCGGTCGAGGCCGCGCGCGCCGGCGAGCATGGCAAGGGTTTCGCGGTGGTCGCGTCGGAAGTGCGCAAGCTCGCCGAGCGGAGCCAGACAGCGGCATCCGAAATCGTGGCGGTATCGTCCGACACGGTGAAGGCGGCGGCCGAGGCCGGCGAGATGCTGACCCGGCTGGTGCCCGATATCCGCCGGACCGCCGAACTGGTTTCCGAGATCAGCGCGGCCTGTCGCGAGCAGGACATCGGCGCCTCGCAGATCAACGAAGCGATCCAGCAGCTCGACAAGGTCACCCAGCAGAACGCCGGCGCGTCCGAGCAGATCTCGTCGACTTCGGAGCAACTGGCCGCGCAGGCCGAGGAGCTGCAGGCGAGCATCGCCTTCTTCCGGGTTGAGCAGAGCGGTTCCGGCCGGTCGCAACATGCGGGGCGGCCCGCAGCCAAGCGGGCAGCCGCCAAGACCGTCCGCAAGGTGAAGCCCAACTCGATCGCCGACCAGCAGTCCCGCGTCCGGGGCTTCGCCCTGGACATGACCAATGGCGGCGCCGACGCCGACGACATCGACTTTGGAGCAGCGGCATGAGTACAAGCGAAATACAGGTCGTAACCTTCGGTCTCGATGAGGAGGTTTTCGCGGTTCCGGTGGGACTGGTTCGCGAAATCCTCGACTATTGCGAGCCCTTTCACGTGCCCAATGGGCCCGCCCATTTCGTCGGCTTGACCGATGTGCGGGGGCAGGGGGTGCCGACGGTCGATTTCCGGCTGCGCATGGGGCTGGCGGCGGCAGAGCCGACGCTGGCGACACGGATCATCATCCTCGACATTCCGCTCGCAGACCGGACGCTATCGCTCGGCGTGGTCATCGACCGTGTCCTGGGTGTCAGCGCTTTCCCCTGCGAGCGGATCGAGCAGGCGCCCGACATCGGGATCGGCTGGCGTTCAGACTACATAACCGGAGTGATCCGCGAAGAGGCAGGCTTCGTCGTTATCGTCGACGTTGCCCACATCTTCACGACCGACGACAGCGTGGTCGTGCCGCAGGGGAGCGCGAAGGTCGCATGACGGCCCGGTGCCATGTCGCATCGGCGGAGGCGCTGGCCGCAAGGCCGTCTTCCGCCACCGCATGACCTCAATCGATTGGAGTTCCCGAAGTGCATGCTCGCGCCGCCACTGCTGTTCTCGACGATGGAATCAGCCCCCGCAACTTCAAGAAGCTCGCGGCTTTCATTTATGGACAGAGCGGAATCCGGATGCCGGAGACCAAGCTGACTATGGTCGAGGGGCGCTTGCGCCGCCGGGTGCGGGCACTCGGCATGGCGAGCCTCGATGCCTATTGCGAGCATGTCCTGGGGACCGGCGTGTCGGACGAGGAACTCGTCCACCTGATCAACGCGGTCACGACCAACAAGACCGACTTTTTCCGCGAACCCCGTCATTTCGACTATCTGCGCGGGACCATCTTGCCGCAATGGCGACAGGAAGGGCGACGTCGGATCCGGGTATGGAGCGCGGCCTGCTCGACCGGCGCCGAACCCTATACGATCGCGATGGTGCTCGACGATTTCAGCCAGCAGAATGGCGGGCCGGATTTCCAGATCATCGCAACCGATCTCGATACCGAGGTGTTGTCGACCGCAGTCAAGGGCATTTATCCAGCCGAATTGCTGGCTCCGGTTCCACCCGAACTGCATCGCCGCTACGTGATGCGTCCTCGCTCGCCGCAGCGGCGTGATGTCAGGATCAGTCCGTCCTTGCGGTCCAAGGTCGCCTTCGGGCGTCTCAACCTCATGGACGACAATTACCCGATCGGCGAGCCGGTCGATGTCGTTTTTTGCCGCAATGTCCTGATCTACTTCGACAAACCGACGCAGCAGAAGGTCGTTAACCGGCTGTGCGCTAAGCTTCGGCCCGGCGGCTATCTGATGCTGGGGCATTCGGAGTCGATCGCGGGGATGAACCTGCCCGTCAAAGCGGTTGCGAACACGGTGTTCCGGAGGAACTGAGCATGCCCAAAGCCAAGACCCGTGTCCTCGTGATCGACGACAGCGCCAGCGTCCGCCAGACGATGAAGGCGATCCTGGAGGAGGACCCTGAACTCGAGGTCATCGCCACCGCTGCTGACCCCTTCGCTGCCGCCCGCTTTCTGCAGACCGAGCTTCCGGATGTGATCACTCTGGACGTCGAGATGCCGCGGATGGACGGGATCACCTTTCTCCGCAAGCTGATGCAACAATGCCCGCTACCCGTGGTCATGTGTTCGTCGCTGACAGAGGAGGGCTCGGAAACCCTGCTCGAGGCGATGGCGGCAGGGGCGGTCGACGTCATCCTGAAGCCGCGTGTCGGCGTGGCCGACCATTTGTCCGAAGCGCGCATGATGATTCGCGAAACGGTCAAGGGCGCGGCCCGGGCACGCGTCCAGGGACGTCGCCCGAGCCCGTCAGGCAGTGCTTCCCCAGCGCGGATCGAGCCCCAGGCGAAGCTGACCGCCGATGCTGTGCTGCCGCCGCCCAGCGGCAAGGCGATGAGCCGCACGACCGAGATGGTCGTTTGCATCGGTGCGTCCACGGGCGGGACCGAAGCGTTGCGCGAAGTGCTGGAGGCGTTGCCCGCCAATTCCCCCGGAATCGTCATCGTCCAGCATATGCCCGAGACCTTTACCCGCGCCTTTGCAAAGCGTCTCGACGGGCTGTGCGAGGTCAGTGTCAAGGAAGCGGAGAATGGCGACACCGTCATGCGCGGCCATGTGCTGATCGCGCCAGGCGGTCGCCATATGATGCTCGAGCGGCAGGGTGCCCGCTATCTCGTCTCGGTCCGCGAGGGGCCGCTGGTCTCGCGGCACCGTCCCTCGGTGGACGTGCTGTTCCGATCGGCCGCGCGCTGCGCCGGTTCCAACGCCGTCGGCATCATCATGACGGGTATGGGCGACGATGGTGCGCGCGGCATGTTGGAGATGAAGCAAGCAGGTGCGCGTACCTTTGCGCAGGACGAGGCGACCTCGATCGTCTTCGGCATGCCCAAGGAAGCGATCGCCCGCAACGCGGTAGACAAGGTGGTGCCGCTCGGTGCCATCGCCCGCGAACTGCTGCACGCCACGGCGCGCTGAGGAGATTATTGGATGCAGCATCAAATCCTCTCGATCGAGCAGCCCTGGCCGGGACAGGTCTTCGCCTCGCAGGACGAGCTGTCACGCATCGTCACCAGCCTCGACGCCCGCTTCCTTCAGGTGGGCACGACGCTTGCCGCAGCGGTCGAGGCGATCGACAAGGTGGTCGCCTCGCTCAACGTCGTCGGGACGGTCTTCCAGAGCGGGGACGCGGCGGCAGCGGTCGACAATCTGACACACGCGGCGCGGCGGCTGTTCGACGTATCGGCGCAGGTCTCGGATCGCGCGTCCGAAGTGTCGCTGATCCGGTCGGCATCGTCGACGCTGCGCAAATATGTCGACGAGGTCCAGCGCACGCTGGAGGTGCTGCAGATCTACAGCATGAATGTGAAGATTGCCGCGTCGGGGGCGTCCGACTTCGTCGAGTTCGCCGACGTGATGCGTCAGCAGCTGACTGACGGCAAGGTCGAGGCCGATGGTTTCGGCATCAAGCTGGAACAGCTCGAAGCCAGCCTCGCCGGGATGGAGCGTACCGATCGGCTGCTGGCGTCCGAATGCGCCCGCGTCGTGCCGCAGGTGCCCGAACGCCTGCTGCAGGATGCCAGCGACCTGCGCGATCACCAGGCGCAGCTCGCCAAGCTCGCCGAATCGACCGGCCAGCTGGCTCGCTCGATCCAGGGGAATGTCGCGGCGGTGCTCGGCGCGATCCAGATTGGCGACATCGCCCGGCAGCGGCTCGAACATGTCCTGACCGGCGCCACGCTGCTCGAAGCCTTTCTGGCCGGGCCCGATGGCGCTGCGGAGATCGGTGCTCAGACCCGTCATCACGTCCTCGCAATGCTGGTGGCACAGCTGTTCGACACCGCCTCGGATTTCCGCCGCGAGACCGAGGTCGTCATCGGGTCGCTGCGCGCGCTGGGGCCTCAGGCGGGGCGCTTGCTCGCGCTCAAGGATCATGGCGGCAATGGCGATGACGGCCAGATATTCCTGCGCCGGCTGGAAACCGGCATCTCCGATGCGGCAGCCATGCTGGCCCAGCTCCACTGTGCGGACCGCCAGGCCGACGAGACGCTGAAGATCATCGTCGCCACCGTGGCCGACCTGTCGACGCGGGTGGTCGCGATCCGCGATCTGCGGCTCGACGTGCAGCAGATGGCGATCAACATCGGCCTGCGCTGCCGCCGGGTGGAAAGCATCGGCCGCGCGGTGACGGTGATCTCGAACGAGATACGCGGCTATTCGGAGAAGCTCGACGCGACGATCGGCGGCATCACCAAGTCGGCCGACGAACTCAACATGATCTCGCTGCGGATGCGCGACCGTTCCGATGCGGCGGGCGCCGGCGCCGGCGACGAACTCACCCGCTCGCTCGATGCAATCCGCGAGGGTGCCCGGCTTACCGAGCAGGCGATGAACAGCGCCACGGCCGAAGCCAATGGCATATTGGGCATGCTGCGTCAGACCACCGACGAACTCGAAGCCGGTCTCGACCTGGGCGGGATCATCGAGGGTATCGCGACCACGCTCGCCGCTGAAGTGGGGGCTGGCGAACCGCTCTCGCCCGACGTCGATCACCCGGCACGCCTGGTGCTCGATGAGATCGCGCGGACCTACACCATGGCCAGCGAGCGCCGTATCCACGATCAGTTCCGCATCGGCGAGCCGATCACGCTGGCAGCCGCTTCGACCATGGGCGGTGGCGATGGAGACGACGACGCCCTGTTCGACGATGCCCTGTTCTAGGCGGGCTGGTCGCCCGACGGCATCGATCCGTCCCCGCTAAGCCGCCCGGGCCACGGGCCTAGTCGCGCAGGAAGAGCTCGGCCGCCGCCTCGACGATCGCGTCCCGGTCGAGGCGGTAGGTCGCGTAGAGATCCGGCAGGTCGCCCGTTTGACCGAAACGGTCGATGCCGAGCGGGCTGACGCGCTGGCCGCGCACGCCGCCCAGCCAGGACAGGGCCGACGGGCTGCCGTCGATCGCGGTCACCAGTCCGGCGGTCGGAGAAAGCTCCCCCAGCAGCCGGGCGATGTGCGATGGCTGCGAGCCGCCGTCTCGCCACCGCGCGGCGCGGCTGGCAGACCAGTCGCGGTGCAGCAGATCGGGCGATGTGACGTTGAGCAGGCCGAGGCCGGGCAGGTCCTCGCTGAGCGTTTCCCATGCCGCCAGCACTTCGGGGGCGATCGCGCCGGTGAAGGCGATCGCTGCCTCCGCACCCGGGGTCGGCTTGCGTAGCCAATAGGCGCCCTTCAGCGCATCGGCTTGCCAGCCATCGTCCTCGCGGGCGATCTGGGCGATGCTGCGCGTCGTCAGGCGCAGATAGACCGATCCGCCATTGTCGGCCTGCAGATGTTCGAACGCCCAGCGCATCATCAGCGCCAGTTCGTCGACCCAGGCGGGTTCGAAATAGGTCAGGCCGGGCTGGCCGATGCCGATCAGCGGGGTGTTGATCGACTGGTGCGCGCCGCCCTCCGGGCCGAGCGTGACCCCCGAGGGCGTCGCCACCAGCAGGAAGCGGGCATCCTGGTAACAGCCATAGTTCAGCGCATCGAGCCCGCGCGCGATGAAGGGGTCATAGACCGTCCCGATCGGGATCAGCCGCGTGCCGAAGGTCGGCGCCGACAGGCCGAGCGCGGCCAGCATCAGGAACAGATTATGTTCGGCGATGCCCAGCTCGATATGCTGGCCCGCGTCATGGCCTGACCATTTCTGCGCCGAGGGGATGCGCGCCGCCTGGAACACGTCGCGCAACTCCTGCCGCCGGAACAGCCCGCGCTGGTTCACGAAGGCGCCGAGATTGGTCGACACCGTCACGTCGGGCGATGTCGTCACGATGCGGTCGGCCAGCGGATGACCCGACTTGGCGAGGTCGAGCAGGATGCGGCCGAAGGCGGCCTGGGTCGATTGCTCATCACCCTCGGGCACCGGCAGCTGGGCCGGCACCGGCACCGGCTGCGCCGGGGCGGTCGCGGGGCGGCGGGCGAGCGGAGAGGCGGCGACGAAGCGGCGGACGACCGCCTCGACATTGTCGCCGAGCCCGGCATAGGGCGACCATTCCTCGCCTTCGGCGATCCCCATCGACTGGCGCAGGCCGTCGATCTGGGTCGGGTTCATCAGCCCGGCA
This sequence comes from Rhizorhabdus antheiae, assembly GCF_049889055.1. Lineage (NCBI taxonomy): Bacteria > Pseudomonadati > Pseudomonadota > Alphaproteobacteria > Sphingomonadales > Rhizorhabdaceae > Rhizorhabdus > Rhizorhabdus antheiae. The sequence continues at coordinate 99,252 of NZ_JBLTWO010000003.1, forward strand.
TGATTGTCCTTGTGACCGGCGAAGGGCAGGCCATAGCCCTTCACCGTATAGGCGATGAAGAGCGTAGGACGGTCATCGTCCGCGCGCGCGAAGGCGTCGAGCAGCGTCTCGATGCAATGCCCGCCGAGATTGGTCATCAGCGCGGCGAGGCCGGCATCGTCGAACCCGTCGATCAGCGACAGCGCCTCGTCCTGCCCGGCAAGATCGCGGGTCAGACGCTCGCGCCAGGCGGCCCCGCCCTGATAGGTGAGCGCGGCGAAATCGGCATTGGGGCAATTGTCGATCCAGTCGGCGATCGCCTGACCGCCGGGCCGACGAAACGCCTCGCGCTGGAGCCGGCCATGCTTCAACGTCAGCACGCGCCAGCCGCAAGTGCGGAAGATGTCGTCGAAGCGGCCGAACATGCGGTCGGCGGTCGTCGCGTCGAGCGACTGGCGGTTATAGTCGACGATCCACCAGCAATTTCGGATGTCGTGCTTATAGCCCTCGATCAGCGCCTCATAGATATTGCCTTCATCGAGCTCGGCGTCGCCCATCAGTGCGATCATCCGTCCGGCATCGGCCTCGTCGAGCTGGCCATGCGCAATCAGATAATCCTGCACAAGGCTGGCGAAAGCGGTGACCGCGACACCGAGCCCGACCGACCCGGTCGAGAAGTCGACGGGGATGCGGTCCTTGGTCCGGCTGGGATAGCTTTGTGCGCCTCCGAGAGCACGGAAACGCTGCAACTGATCGAGGCTCTGGTTGCCGAGCAGATAGTGGATCGCGTGGAGCACTGGTCCGGCATGCGGCTTGACCGCGACCCGGTCCTGCGGCCGCAGCGCATGGAAATAGAGCGCGGACATGATCGCCGTCATCGATGCGCAGGACGCCTGGTGTCCGCCCACCTTCAGCCCGTCGCGGCTGTCACGCAGATGGTTCGCATTGTGAATCGTCCAGCTCGACAGCCAGCGCAGCCGCCCCTCGAGCGCCTCCAGCGCGGCCACGGTATCGGGGTCCTGCTGCTTGACGTCCTGCTGCATCGGCATGCTCCCTGAAGCGCCGGGCGGCCGGCCGCTGCAGGATAATGCAAAGTCGTATGCCACTTCTTGCGAAGATGCTCGACATATCGCAATGATTTGGCAGATTATTGCTCTGATAGCGATTAATGAGGTCAATCATGCCGGATAGTGCGCTGGATGCGATAGACAGGCGGATATTGGCGGAACTGCAGGCAGATGGGCGCATTACCAACCATGAATTGGCCTCGCGCGTCGGTCTGTCTCCCAGCCCCTGCCTGCGCCGCGTTCGCCAGCTCGAGGATGTGGGAGTCTTGTCGGGCTATGTCGGGCTCGTCGATCCTGCCGCGCTCGGCCTGCATGTCAGTGCCTTCGTGCGGGTGCGGCTCGACGGGCAGGACGATCGCCACCTCGCCGCCTTCGAGGCGGCGGTGTCGGGCTTTCCCGAGGTGATGGAGTGCTATCTGATGACCGGCGAAAGCGACTATCAGCTGCGTGTGCTCGTCGCCTCGCTTGCCGCGTTCGAGGATTTTCTGCGTCAGAAGTTGACCCGCATCACCGGCGTGTCACAGGTGACGTCCAGCTTTGCCCTGCGGCCCGTGGTCTACAGGACTGCGATCCCTGTCGAAGCGAGAGGAAAGGGATAGCCGCCATGATCGAAGCCATCGCCCATCTGGGCCTGCTGGACGACGAGGATATCCAGCTGGACCTTGCCGCCCTCGAACTGAGTGCGCTCGACCATCCGGGCGTCGACCTCGCGCCTTATGTCGACCTGCTCGAGGCGATCGAGGCCGATCTGCGTGCGATGGGCGTGGCGGCCGGCGATCCGATGGGGCAGGCGGCCGCGCTGGCGGAGGTCTTTGCCGTCGGCCAAGGCTTCACCGGAGACCGCAACAGCTATGACGCGCCCGTGAACGCCGATCTGATCCGCGTGATCGACCGTCGCATGGGCCTGCCGATCGCGCTAGCTATCCTCTATGTCGGGCAGGCCCGCCGGCTCGGCTGGTCGGCGCATGCGCTCAACACGCCTGCGCATGTCATGGTCCGGATCGGCGCCGACGAGGGGGCGGTTGTGATCGACCCCTTTCACGAGGGGGCTGTCGTCAGCCGCGACACGATCGTCCGCCTGATCCGGCAGGCGTTGGGGCCGGGCGCCAAGATCGACGCGCAGAATATGGCGCCGCTGTCGAACCGGCTGGCGCTCGTCCGGCTGCTGACCAACCAGGTGATCCGCGCCGAACAGGGCAAGGATTCGGCGCGCGCGCTGATCGTGCAGGAACGCATCGCCACGGTCGCGCCGTCCTATGGGCAAGGCTGGTGGGATCTCGCGCGCTTTCAGCTGGCCGATGGCCAGGTCGAAGGCGCGCGCGAGAGTTTGAGCGCGATGCTGGAGGTGACCCGCGACCCCGAAATGCGCGCGCAGGTCAGCGCGGCACTCGAGGCGCTGGCTTTCCGGTGATTGGCCTCAGCAGGCGAAGCGCTGCAGCGCCTTGTCGACCAGCGCCTTCTCCGCAATCGGCTTCGCAACGATGGCGAGCCGCCCGTCCGTCTCGCGCCGTGCGACCAGCAGGACGACCTCGGCCTCGACCTCACCCATGTCGACGATGGCGCGCGCGGGGGCGCTGCCCAGCAGCATCCTGGCCGACAGCGCGCGATCGACCTTGAGCGCGGGGCGACGCTCGCCGCGTTCGGCGGTGACGACAGCCTTGATTCCGCCTTCGACGCCGGACAGCCAGCCATGCAGCGAGCCGGGGGCAAGGCATAGCCGGTGCGCGTGGGTCAGGACGGCGGCGAACTCGGTCACGCGTTTGCGATCATAATCGCGCCCGAAGACGAGCTTCACGACCGGGGTCATCGGTGCGCGCGCCTGCGGCACGATCCCGGCGTCGGCGATCATCGCCCCGAATGCTTCCGGTTCGGCCTCGGCCGCCAGCGCGACATCATAGGCGAGCGAGAGTGCGCGGTAGAGCGCGTTGCGCGTGCGCCCTTCGCAGGCGACCGCTTCCTGCGCCAGCTCCTGCGCGTCCTGAACCAGCTCGGAAAGGGCCGGCTGGTCCAGGTCCGTGAAAGTCGTGAGAGCGGGGCTGCCCTCGCCTTCGGCCGAAATCTCGGCGAGGGGCTGGGCGGGGCCGGCGAAGGCGGTGGTGACCGCCTGCACGATATCGGCGGGGAGGTTCGCGCCGGCGGCTTCCTTCCAGTTGACGACGCCGTGGATCATGTCGATCCGGCTGCCGTCGGACGAATAAGGCATCAATATGCCGCGATACAGGATCGGCTGGCCCCGGCGGTTGATATAGTCGGCCTCGAAGCCGACCGGCGCGCGGTTCGCCAGGATCTCTGCATAATGTTCGGTCAGGCGTGCCAACAGCGCCTGCTCGGGCACGTCGGAGACGGTCGCCACCTCGGCGTCGATCTCGCCCTCCTCGCGCAGCGCGCGGCCGAGATAGGTGATGCCGGGGTTGAGCGGATCGGCCGAGAAGTCGAGCAGCACCGAATGCGGACCGAATTCGCCCAGCGCCTCGGCATCCAGATCGCCGATCGCCGGATAGTCGCGCCCGTCGAGCAGCGACAGCCACATCTCATAGGCGCGGATATGCATTCGCCGCTCGTCCGCGCCGATCATCGGCGGCAGGTCCATGCAGGGCTCGTCGCCGATCGGGAAGTCCCAGTCGGCGAAGTCCTCCGCGATGAACGAGCGATAATCTTCCATTCCAGTCCCCATCGGCGGCCAGTCCGGAATCGCCGCCCTTGCCGCCGTCATGCGCCGCAGCCGGTTGAGGATTGGTAAAAATGGGGGGCAGCAGGTGGAGTCCGAAGCCCTACCGCACGCCGTGACGCCGCGGATCGGCGGGGAGGGCAGGGGGAAGCGACGATCCGAACATCGAGCGCTTGAATATGCCGAAAACCACTGTTAAGGCGCGCCACACCAGCGAGCCGCTTTAGCTCAGTTGGTAGAGCATCGCATTCGTAATGCGGGGGTCACAGGTTCGAGTCCTGTAAGCGGCACCATTTCCCTGATCGCCAAGGTTCGCCTATATCCTTGGAAACCCGTAAAGCGGGGCCATATTTCCTATCAGTTGCGCGTGGGCGTTCGGCCATCTGGTTTGAATAGGCCAGCTGCACGCATGCTTCTCGCATGTCCATCTTAGGAAGGGTGCTCCGGTTCAGAGGCGGCAGGTCTTGGGCACGCCCAAGCGCCCAGTTCGTTCAGAGCGGACTCGAAGCTCCGTGCGAAACGGCGACGCCAGGCTTCGAGCCGGCGATCAAGCCTCGACAGCAGGGCTCGACGCCCAGTCTTCGAACCCTGCCATCAGGTCCTCCGGGGGCACAATACGTCCCGCTTGGTCGACCAACGCGACGGTTATCTCCGAGCCGTCCGTTTTGCGCATCAGCCTCATGGGTGGCGTTCGTCCCTGGCCGACCCAGTGGTCCGACCATTGGCGCATCGCCAGAAAAGGTAGCCTCAGCGCCTCGCCCATTTCGGTGAGGAGATACTCCTTTCGCGGCCGGCTCCCGTCCGCCTTGTAGTCCTGCTGGATCATCAGCCCTGAGGCGACGAGGCGCTTGAGGCGATCGGCAAGGACAGTCCTCGGTATGCCGATCTCGGTGTGGAAATCATCATAGCGACGCACACCAAAGAGGGCGCTGCGCAGGATGAGCAATGACCAGCGATCCCCCAGGAAATCGAAGCTTGCAGCGAGCGTGCAGCGGCTGATGTGGATCGGTGACTGACGTCGAAACGGGGGTGTGGCCATATGCGGAAGAATATCTGGGTTGCAAAAGCAAATCCAGCATCTATACCTAAGTATGTAAAATGGACTCAGAATCGGTTGATCAGCGAGGAGGCGCGCAGCGATGACGGACACGAACCTGGCCATTATCTGGCCAACAGTAGCGATGGCTGCCGTGATATTCTCGGTCTGGTGGGTGCTTCTGCGGCAGCGCTTCGCCCATATTGCCGCCAACCGGCCGACGGCTGCCGACTTCGCTAGCGCGGAAGCCGTTAGGCACTATTTTCGTCCCGTCGAACGGCCCGCGCAGAACCTGGCCAACCTGTTCGAAATGCCCGTGCTCTATTTCGCTCTGGTGCCCTTGCTGATTGTGACGGGCAGGGCGTCGGGCATACAGGTTGCGCTGGCCTGGGTCTTTGTCGCCCTCCGGCTGGTGCACAGCATCATCCATATCGGCCCCAATCCGATCAGGACTCGCGCTCGCGTGTACATCGCCTCGAGCGTCGCGTTGTTCGCCATGTGGCTGGGCTTCGTCGTGGATATCCTGGCCAGCACAGGAGCCCGGATGTGACCACGCCTTTGGAAGGCGTAGATGGATTCCATCTCCTCATCATCCATGAGGTCGGGGATTGCGAGAGGTCGAAGGCATTCTTCGATGATGCCGCGCCGATCCGGCAGGAGGCGGGAGAGATGGCCTATCAGCTTCTGGCCTGTGACACCGATGCAAGGCGCGTCGTCCACTTTTCTCGTTGGACCTCGCTGGACGCGGCGCGCGCTTTCTTCGAATCCCCGAAATTGGTCGAGATCCGGCGTGTCGCGGGCGTTTACGCGCGGGAATTCCTCTACCCCAACGAAATCGAAGCAAAAATCCTCTGACGCGCGTGTCCGCGTCAAATTCTCCTCAAGGAGTACAGCGATGATTTCCCATGTCTTTGTCGGCACGAACGACCTTGGTCGGGCGAGCGACTTCTATACCCCGATCATGGGTGAACTGGGGTGGTGCCGTCGGCATTCCGAAGCCCCCTCGCATCTCGTGATCTGGAACCCGGTGGAGTCGACCCGCCCGCTTTTCGTACTTGGTCCGCCTTTCGACGGGCAAGCGGCCGATCCGGGCAACGGCGGCATGGTGGCGCTGATGGCGCCGGATCGCGCCACGGTCGACCGCGCCTACGCGATCGCAATAGCAGCCGGCGCAACGAGCGAGGGCGCCCCAGGTTTGCGACCACAGTATCACGCCCATTACTACGGTGCCTATTTTCGGGATCTCGACGGCAACAAGATATGCATTGTCTGTCATCAGGCCGATATTTTTGACGATCTCGCCGAGGCATATCGCATGACCACTTCTTCCCCGGTGCCACGTCGCGCCATGGATATCGCGCCACGCGCGAAGCCTTCCAACTACCCGCCACAATTTGCCGCGCGCCTGTCCGGTCGGGTCAAGCGCCAGCTTGGCGATGCCTTTGGCCTGTCGCGCTTTGGGGTGAACCTCACCGTGCTGCCTCCGGGCGCGCAATCCGCCCTGCTGCATCGGCATACGGAGCAGGAAGAGTTTATCTACATCCTCTCCGGTCGTCCCACCCTGCGCACAGATGCGGGCGAGGTTCCGCTGGCACCGGGAATGTGTATGGGATTCTCGGCGGGCGGCATGGCCCATCATCTGGTCAACCTTACCGGGGAGGATGTTCACTATCTGGAAGTGGGCGACCGGAGTGTTGCCGACCAAGGCGAATATCCCGAGGATGACCTGGCCGCCGCATGGTCCGAAGGCGGCTGGCGCTTCACCCGCAAGGATGGAACCGCGTGGTGAGCGCACAAACTTCGATCAAGCGCCGCACGGCAGCAGATGTGCTGGCGGCCAAGGGGGGCGAGAAACTGGTCGCCCTAACAGCCTACCATGCCCTCAGTGCATCATTGGCCGATGCACATTGCGATATCCTGCTTGTCGGCGATTCGCTGGGCAATGTGTTGTATGGCTTTGAATCGACGCTGCCGGTGACATTGGAGATGATGATCGCCCACGGGCGCGCTGTCGTGCACGCAACCCGCCATGCACTTGTGGTCGTCGATATGCCGTTCGAGTCCTATGAACAATCGAAGGAGCAGGCTTTCGCATCGGCAGCAAGGATGATGAAGGAAACCGGTTGTGGGGCCGTCAAGATCGAGGGCGGCGTTCACTTTGCCGAAACGATCGCCTTTCTGACAGCGCGAGGGATCCCCGTCATGGCCCACATTGGCCTGACGCCGCAGTCCATTCACACTCTGGGATCTTTCAGGGCGCGAGGGCGTGAGGAAGCGGCCAGTTTGGGGCGGTCCAACGCGCCGGGCTCGATTGAGGCCGATGCGGAAGCCGTCGCGGCTGCCGGAGCCTTTTCCGTCGTGATCGAAGCGGTAGTTGAACCGCTGGCCCGGCACATTTCCGCGAGAGTCACCATTCCCACGATCGGCATCGGCGCAAGCGCCGCCTGTGACGGGCAGATTCTGGTTCTGGAGGACATGCTGGGCATGACCGAGCGCACGGCTCGTTTCGTTGAACGGTTCGCCGATCTCAGATCAACCATGGACGCAGGGATCGCTGCGTTCTCGACTGCGGTACGCAACGGATCATTCCCCACTCAAGACAATCTCTACGGAGTCAAGGCGTGAGCGGGAGTTCCGGCGACAAAGGAGGCAACTCCAATTCGCACCGCTCCTATCGCCCCCGCGGGCCAGTTCAACCTCCCTGTCGCGTCCCCCCCACGAGATGCCGGATCGCATCCGGCATCGGCCCGTCCTTTCCATAACTCCTTTTCGTCCCCATCGCGAAGGCGCGCGACTGGAACGGGTCGCCTTGATGCTCGCGGAACAGGGCACAGGCGATGACGTCGACGTAGAGCCCATATTTCACCGTTTCCGGCGTCGCGGTCATCGCAACGTGCATCAGTTTTTCGAACTGCGGCATGCCCCTTGCCCTGAAGAGATCGGGAGCCTTGCGGGCGGCTTTATGCTTTTGACCGGGCAGCCTCTGCGTAGCGCCACCATATGTCTCGTTGGCCGGAGCTCAGGCACGTTTGGAAGCCGCACTGATGATCCTCGATCTGAGCCGCTGTCTGTTTGGCGGACAACGAAATACGGTGTCTTCAACGACCCTCTGGAGGCAGACCGAACATGATCAAGCTCAGTTCTGCTCCCCCTGACAGCCATGCTGTTGTCCATCGATTTCGAAGCCCCCGATCGTGTCCCGGCTCGTGGTGTAGTTCGACGGTAGCGAAGCTGACCGGCCGCGCGCCATTCAACAGCGCTGTAGCGGCCGGTCAGCTTCGCGGGTGGCCATCGGAGATCTTCGAATAATGCTGGGTTGCGACACTCAACTTACGGAGACCCCGATGACAGACGATGTGATGAACGTGCAAGCGCTGCTGGGGAAGAGTGCTGACGCTGATTTTCTGCGCGAGATGATCGGCTTTGCCGCGCAGCGACTGATGGATCCGGAGGTCGGCGGCCTGACCGGCGCTGGCTATGGCGAGAAGAACCCCGACCGGCTGGCCCAGCGCAATGGCTACCGCGAGCGTGACTGGGAGACCCGCGCGGGGACCGTCGAACTGCGCATCCCCAAGCTCAGGAAGGGTAGCTACTTCCCCGGCTTCCTCGAGCCGCGGCGGCTGGCCGAGAAGGCGCTGACCGCCGTTATCCAGGAAGCCTATATTCAGGGCATCTCGACCCGCTCAGTCGACGACCTCGTCAAGGCGATGGGGATGAGCGGCATCTCGAAGAGCCAGGTGAGCCGGCTTTGCGAAGAGATCGACGTTCGCGTAAAGGCCTTCCTCGATCGGCCCATCGAGGGTGACTGGCCCTATGTCTGGATCTGCGCCACCTATCTGAAAGTGCGCCAAAATGGCCGCATCGTCTCGGTTGCGGTCACCGTCGCGGTCGGCGTCAACAGCGACGGCCGGCGCGAGGTGCTGGGCAGGGCGATCGGGCCGTCGGAGGCCGAGGTGTTCTGGACTGACTTCCTGCGCGGCCTCGCCCACCGTGGTTTGCGCGTGGTGAAGCTGATCATCTCCGATGCCCATGAAGGCATCAAGGCTTCGGTCTCGCGGGTGTTCAGCGCGACCTGGCAACGCTGCCGCGTCCACTTCTCCCGCAATGGCCTGGCCCATTCCAGCAAGAGCGGACGCCGCGTCGTCGCCGCGTTCATCGCCACGGCGTTCGCGCAGAAGACCGCCGAAGCCGCCAAGGTCCAGTGGCGCAAGGTGGCCGATCAGCTCAGGCCGACCGTCCCCAAGCTTGCCATCCTCATGGACACCGCAGAGGAGGACGTGCTGGCCTATATGAGCTTCCCGCAGCAACACCGCACCAAGTTGCACAGCACGAATCCGCTCGAGCGTGTCGGCGGCGAGATCAAGCGGCGCACCGAGGTCGTCGGGATATTTCCCAACGAAGGAGCACCCGGTGCGGGACGGGCCGTCAGGGTGCGCGATCTGGGCGGGGCGGCTTGACGGCTATTGCCATGACTTCGAAATGTGCGTTTCCGAGCAAGCTTCCGGCGCCGATGAAGGCGCGTGCGGGTACGGGGCCCTTGAAATACGGACGATAGACATCGTTGAACATGGCGTAGTTCGACAAGTCGGTGGCAAAAACCTGAACCCACACCATGTCGTCCATTGTCATTCCCGCACGCTCCACAGTGCGCTTGATGCTGTCGAGCACGAGTTTCGCGCCGATTTTTGGATCGGCAGGGGGCTTGCCGGTCGCCGGATCGATATCCGTCGCCCCCGAGATATACAGCGTGTTTCCGTTCAGGACGGCGGCGCTGAAGGCCGGAGCGCCAGCCGCAGAAACGGCCCCGGGGGCCACGGGACCGAGCCTGGGAAGATATGTCCTGTCGGATTGCCCGGCGGAGGGAGATGCCGCCAGAAACACCCCGGCTGTCATGGCGATGGAAAAGAGCTTCATGCTGCCTCCTCTGCGAACGACGTGGATGCCCATGGCCTCGGCCGCGGGGACAACGGGCCTCTGGTTTGCGCCGTCACGCCGGGTCCGACGAACGCGGGTTACTGAACCTGGGCGACCACCGCCTCGATCTCGACCAGCGTCTCCGGTCGACCGAGAGCCGCCACCTGCACAGTGGTGCGCGTTGGTCGATTGGGCTGTTCGGCGGTGCCGAAGAATTTCTGGTAGGACGCGGTCATTCCGGGGCGATCGGCCTTGCCGCCCAACGCCGGGTCCCCGACGAGATAGACGTTCAGTTTCACGATGTCGCCCATGGTAAGGCCATATTCCGCCAGTTGTGCCTTCATCTTGGTCAGCACGCTCAATGTCTGGGCTTCGGTGTTGCCGACGCTCTTCGGATCATTCGGATCGGTCGGCGACGCGGTCGAGCCGGAGAGCCAGATCAGGGTTGTGCCGGGGGGTACCTTTGCGGAAGCGGCGATCATTGCGTTGGGCGGCTGCTTGCGCTCGACGCCGGCGGCGTGGCCGGCCGAGGCGGCCGTGGCGGCGAGGAGCAGGGCAAAGATGGTCTTGGTCGTCATGTCGGTACTCCCATGCGGTTGGTTGCTCCGAAGCGGACAGGTGGAACACGCTCGGCGGCCGGAGCGGCGCCGCGCAGGCGGGCGTTCATGTCCGCGCCTGCTGCGCCCGGGCGAGCGGTGGCGCGATCTTCAGCAAACCGGCTTCGATAAGCGTGCGGTCGGGCACTTCGTTGCCGTCGTTGACGCCGTACATCTCGCCGATGCCTGTCGGCTGATGCATCACCACGATGCCGTCGGTCTTGGACAATGCGCTGACGCCATTGTAACTGACCGAGTAATTGGCCGCCGGTTGCGCCGTGAGCCAGCCGGTCTGACCGCGAACCGGGACCATCAGTTTGTCGTCCCACAACGCCTTCGCGGCAAAACCGGTGGAGTTGATCACGACCTTTTCCCGGAGCCGTGTGACGTCGTGCGGCGTGTGGAAGTCGCGCAGCTCGAACCTCCCTCCGGCCTCCAGGAACTGTTGCATCAGCAGATGGCCATAAGCGCCGAAGTTGAAATGCATGCGCGTCGTGAAGCGCGCAAAGGCGGTGCCGAAGGGATTATCCTCGGGCGCCAGATCCTGAGCCTGGGGAATGATGTCCCGGATGCGATCTTCATATTTCGCAAATTCGGCGCTTTGCTGCGGCATCCCTGTCGTCGCGAATGTTCCCTTGGCCGGATCAAGTGGCGGAACGTCGCGGCCCTTCGGTGGTGTGTCCGACAAGGCATAGGACGGGCCGAACCGAACCGGTTCACCGGGAAGGCCGACATAGGAGCGGAAATTTTTCCATGAAAGCCGCGCCATATGCTCCCACAGCGCGCCAAACTCCGGGCCGGCCGGTTCGGTCAGCGAGATCCGGCTGTCGGGCGACCAGGAGCCGCTGGCCCGCACCGAACGGGTTCGCTGGAACACCTCGCGCGCATAGATCGTGACCTTCAGTCCGGCGCGCTGGGCATGGACGGCAGCGGTCAGTCCGACCACGCCGCACCCGATCACCGCCACCTCCCGGGGCATGACCGACAGGACCTTGCCCACCGCGATTTCGGCCGATCCCCAGCTCAACGACCAGCCGCTGCCGCCATGGCCGTAATTATGCACCACCAGCGTATCGCCAAGCTGTTCGGCGTCGAGATTGGGGCCCGCCACGCGGAACGGGCGCAGGCAGCATTTGACGTCGATGATTTCTTCGACACCGAGCCGCAGCGGAACGAGCGGCGGGCGCCATAGTCCAGGCGATGCCATGGCCCGCACTGGACTGGCTGCGAGCCCGGCGAGCCCGCCGGCTGCCACCGTACCGCGCAGGAAATCCCTGCGCCCGAATCTGCTGGAACCGATCATATGCACATTCCCCTGTCGCAGCCCGGTCGCCACGCCTTGCTGGCAGCATGGTGACCCGGGGCGTCGGTCATTTTCCGGCGTCGATCGCGACGAGGCGTGCTGGCGTCAGCGGCTCGAAACGCATCTTCGCGAGCCTCGAGCTCTGGGCAGGCAACGGCGAGGCACCAGCGGGATAGCCGTCGGTCTTGAGGATGTAGGCGATGATTTTCGACGTGTCCTCGGCGCTCATCGAGCCGGGCGCGAACAATGGCATAGCCTTCTGGACATAGCCGTGCAGCGCGTCGACGCTGCCCCCCGACCAATTGGCAATCAGCCGGCCGGTCAGCGGCGGAGCCTCGAACGATCCCCGCAAATCGGGTCCGTGGCATACCGCGCATGCTCCGTCGTAGAGCATCTTGCCCTCCTCGGCCTGCTCCGTTGAGTAGATGCCGGTCATGGTGGAGGGCGCCGGAGCGGGAGCAGCCGCCATCGAAATCAACGCCGTAGCTGCGCCGAGCCCGGTGACTATGATCATTCTACGCATATGCGAAACCCCTTGTTGTGAAAGGAAGCTCAGGCCCGGTTTTCCATTCTCGCGAGCAGCGGTGCGATCATTCGCAGGCCTGTCTCGATTTCGGAGAAGTCAGGAACTTCATTGCCGTCATTGACGCCGTACATATTCCCCAAGCCGGACGGCGCCGCCGAAACGCGCACGCCATCTGCCTTGGAGAACAGGCTGACGCCCCTGTAGCTGACCGAATAATTCGACTCCGGCTGCGCCGTCAGCCAGCCATTCTGGCCGCGTACGGGAAACATCGTCTTGTCATCCCACAAGGCCTTGGCCGCGAAGCCCGTCGCGTTGATCACCACCTTTTCCTTGAGCTGGGCGATATCGGACGGCCGATGGAAATCGCGTATCTCGAACTTGCCGCCAGCTTCGAGGAACTGCTGCATCAGGAGATGGCCGTAGGAACTGAAATTGAAAAACATGTGCGACGAGAAGCGGGCATGGGGAGTGCCGAAGGGATTGTCCTCGGGCGCCAGATCATAGGCTTGCGGAACAATGTCCCTGATCCGGTCGTCATATTTGGCGAACTCGGCATTTTGCTGTGGTGCGCCCGTGGTCGAGAAGGTGCCGAGAGTCGGATCGAGCGGCGCGACCTCGCGGGGCTTGGCCGGCGTATCGGACAGTGCATATTGATCGCCAAAATCCACCGGAGCACCGGGCAGACCGACATAGGATCGAAAGGCTTTCCAGGAGATCCGGGCCATATGTTCCCACAGGGCGCCGAATTGCGGACCGGCGGGCTCGGTCAAGGCGATCCGGCTGTCCGGCGACCATGTGCCGGTCGCGCGCACCGAACGCGTGCGCGCAAAGGGCTCACGCGCATAGATCGTGACCTTGAGCCCTGCGCGTTGCGCATGCACGGCTGCGGTCAGCCCGACGACGCCGCACCCGATCACCGCGACGTCTCCGGGTGTCACCGACAATACCTTGCCCACGACGACCTCGGCAGATCCCCAACTCAACGACCAGCCACTGCCGCCATGACCATAATTATGCACCACGAGCTTGTCGCCGACCTGCTCGGCGTTGAGGTTCGGCCCTGCCGCGCGGAAAGGTCGCAGGCACGCCTTGACGTCGACAAGCTCCTCGACACCGACCCTGAACGGCACCAGCGGCGGGCGCCGGAGCATCGGCAGGCGGGTGGGCAGTGGTGGGGCAACAGCCGCCAGGGATGCGCGCGGCGTCGTGCTGCAGGCCGAAAGACCGACCAGCCCGCCTACCGCCAATGTCCCGCGCAGAAGATCTCTGCGCCCAATGATGTCGGAGCCTTTCATATGGTCATTCCCCCATTGCGGCATGACGGCCGCGCCTGACTGCAAGAGTGACGGCCGGTTGCATCGCCCGTCTGTCGGCGGCGAATGGCGGCTAGTGGCAAGCGGTGCATGGCTAACCCCCCATTTTTGCGAAGAGCGGCGCGATCGTTCGCAATCCCTCCTCGATTGCGGCGCGGTCCGGCACCTCGTTCCAATCGTTGAAGCCGAGCATCTCTCCGCCCTCGCGCGGCGGGTTGGCGCGCACGCCGTCTGTCTTGGAGAGCAGGCTGACGCCGCGATAGGTTACGCCATAATTGGCCTCGGGCTGCGCTGTGAGGCGGGCATTCATGCCGCGGACCGGAAACATGAGCTTGTCGCCCCAGAGCGCCTTGGCGGAGAAGCCGGTGGAGTTGATCACGACCTTTTCCGGAAGGTCCATGATGTCGCCCGGCGAATGGAAGTCGCGCTGTTCGAACCGCCCTCCCGCTTCGAGGAATTGCTGCATCAGCAAATGGCCATAAGCACCGAAGTTGAAATGCATCACCGAGGACAGCCGCGCATGAGCGGTGCCGAAGGGATTGTCCTCAGGCGCCAGATCATGCTGCTGCGGGATGATGTCGCGAATGCGATCCGAATAGCGACCGAACTCGGCGCTCTGCTGCGGCATGCCCATGGTCGCATAGGTTCCCTTGGTGGGATCGACCACTTCCTGTTCGCGATGCTCGAACGGGGCGTCCGCCAGATTATACTGATCGCCGAACCGCACGGGTTCGCCGGGCAGACCGACATAGGAGCGGAAATTTTTCCATGAAAGCCGCGCCATATGCTCCCACAGCGCGCCGAATTCCGGGCCGGCCGGTTCGGTCAGCGAGATCCGGCTATCGGGCGACCAGGAGCCGCCGGCACGCACCGAACGGGTTCGCTGGAACACCTCGCGCGCATAGATCGTGACCTTCAGTCCGGCGCGCTGGGCATGGACGGCAGCGGTCAGCCCGATCACGCCGCAGCCGATCACCGCCACCTCCCGGGGCATGACCGACAGGACCTTGCCCACCGCGATTTCGGCCGATCCCCAGCTCAACGACCAGCCGCTGCCGCCATGGCCGTAATTATGCACCACCAGCGTATCGCCAAGCTGTTCGGCGTCGAGATTGGGGCCTGCCACGCGGAACGGGCGCAGGCAGCAATGATAGTCCACGATCTCCTCGACGCCGACCCTCATCGGGGCCAGCGGCGGGCGGCGAAGCAAGGGCGAGCGGGGCGGCGCAGGCGGAGCGCTCGCCAGCAAAGGGGAGCGCGATACGCTGCTGCACGCGGAGAGCGCCGCCAGCCCGCCGGCCGCCAGCGACCCACGCAACAAGTCCCTGCGTCCGAACCCACGATCCCCGGTCATGCGGCCACGCCCGTGGATGTCGGCCGCTTGGCGAACAACGGTGCGAGTGCGGCGATACCGGCTTCGAGATCGGCGCGATCCGGCACCTCATTGCCGTCGTTGACGCCATACATCTCGCCCATGGACGGCTGCGGGTTGTTCATCACCAGCACGCCGTCGCTCTTCGCCGTCGCGAGGCCATTCCGGTAGCGGACCCCATATTTGACGTCGGCTTGCGGGGCCAGCCAGCCGATCTGCCCCCGGACAGGGAACATCAGCCTGTCGTTCCAGAGCGCCTTTGCCGCGAAACCGGTACTGTTGATCACCACCTTTTCTCGGAGTTGCGCGATATCGGCGGGCGAATGGAAATCGCGCTGTTCGAACCTGCCTCCGGCCTCCAGAAACTGCTGCATCAGCAGGTGGCCATAAGCACCGAAATTGAAGATCATCGTCGGTGCAACCCGCCCATAAGCGGTGCCAAAAGGATTGTCGCTCGGAGCGAGATCCATGGCCTGCGGCACAATGTGGCGGATCCGGTCCGCATAATGGCCGAACTCCGCACTCTGCTGCGGCACTCCGGTTGTCGCGAACAGGGCGCCTGCGGGATCGAGCATGTCCTCACGCGGCCGAAAGGGGGTGTCCGAAAGCATATATTGGTCGCTGAACTCGACCGGCGCGCCCGGCAGGCCGATGTAGGAGCGGAAGGATTTCCACGATGTACGCGCCATCTGCTCCCACAGTGGCCCGAATGCGGGGCCGGCGGGCTCGCGCAGGGCAATGCGGCTGTCGGGCGACCACAGCCCACCGGCCCGCACCGACCGGGTGCGCTGGAAAACCTCGCGGGCGTAGATCGTCACCTTCAGCCCGGCACGTTGCGCATGTACGGCCGCAGTCAGCCCGATCACGCCGCAACCGATCACCGCTATCTCGCCCGGCAGGACCGACAGCGCCTTGCCCACCGCGATCTCGGCCGAACCCCAGCTTAACGACCAGCCGCTGCCACCATGACCATAATTGTGGACGACCAGCGTTCTGCCGATCTGCTCCGTCCCAAGATTGGGGCCCGCGACACGGAAAGGACGCAGACAGCATTTGATGTCGATCACATTGGCCATGTCGAGCCGCATCGGCACCAGCGCTGGCCGCTCGAGGCCTGCGGCGCCCGCCCATGCGGGTCGGCCTGCATAGCCTCCCAGGCCGGCCAGCCCACCTATGGCAAGCGTACCCTTCAGAAGGTCTCGTCGCCCGAACGACCCGCCACCCTGCATGTGCCGCCCCTTGTCTGATCGAGTGATACAGCCCACGCAAAACGTGGGGTTCAGACCAAAGACGCGTCTCCCCGGTTTTTTCCGCCAGTGCGAAATGCGAAATCAGCGAAATGGCAAGAAAGCGCCGTTCGCTCCACCAGTGTCCGGCCTCGGATCTGCCGTTCGACGCAGCCGAAGTGCCTGCGCAGATTGGCAACAACAGCTGGCTTTCTTCGCATGACATAGAGGTGAGCCAAGCGTGACAGGCTGCGACAACAGGACGCGCCAGAAGGCGTGGCGTGGCGTCAGTCGCACGGGGCGCTTGCAGCGAGAGTCCTCAACTACGCGCAGCTTGCATGGTCGAAATCCAATTAACATATTAAAATATAAAAGATATAATTATGAAGACGAGGCTTGTGCCTGCGTCGCGCGATGATGCCGCGATCGACCGGACATCGAAAATCGACCCACCCGCTGCCGCGCTGAACAGAAAATTTCGGGGGCGATGGCGGAACGTCCGAACAATCGCGTCTTCAAAGCATAACCAGAAACATTGGGAAGCCCGTCGTCGGCGACCGCGCTCAGGGAGTGCGGCTGCCCCGCCGTGGCTTGGGGAGGAGGGCAACGAAACAGGGGGTATTGCAATGCAAAAATTCGCGTCCGGCAGACGGTCTATTCCGCTCCTCGCCAATTCCAGCTTCAGCGTCCTCGGGCTACTCCTCGCGACTGCTTTGTCGGGCGTCGCGAACGCCCAGTCGGCGTCGCTGACGCTGCCAGCCGAGGCCGAGGCCGAGGCCGAGGCAGATTCGAGCGACATCATCGTAACGGGCACCCGCGTCATTCGCGACGGCTATGAGGCGCCGACCCCGCTTACCGTTTTGGGCTCCGAAGAACTGAAGCGCTCTGCACTCGTCAATATCGCCGAGCAGGTCACCCGGCTTCCCGCGCTGGCCGGAAGCGCGAACGGGCGCAACAATCAGGGATCGGTGAGCGCCGGCAATGCAGGCTTGAGCGCTCTCAACCTGCGGGGCCTGGGTCAACTTCGTACGCTCGTGATGCTGGACGGACAGCGCCTGCCGGCCGCGACGATCTCGGGCGTTGTGGACATCAACACCATTCCTAACGCGCTGATCAAGCGGGTCGACATTGTGACCGGCGGCGCTTCGGCGGCTTATGGGTCTGACGCGGTCGCAGGCGTCGTCAACTTCATACTCGACAAGGAGTTCACCGGCCTCAAGGGCGATATACAGGGTGGCGTCACCGATTATGGTGACAATAAGTCCTACAGGCTCTCGCTGTCGGCCGGCACAGCCTTCGCCGAGGGACGGGGCCATATCACGCTCAGCGGAGAACATGCCTATGAAGGCGGCATCGTCGGCGTTCCGCGGCCCTGGTACCAGGCTCGGAAAACCTTTGCCAATCCCGGCTACACCGCTACCAACGGCCAGCCGCAATATCTGGTGGCGAACGGGGTCGGTTATTCCACCCAGGCGCCCGGCGGCATCATCGTCGACACCGCCCTGCGCGGCACCTATTTCGGGCCGGGTGGGCAGACCGCACAGCTGAACTACGGGTCGCTCGTCAGCGATCCCTATATGCTGGGCGGCGACTATCAATTCACCGACTGGAGCGCGAAGGATCAAAGCCTCGCGCCGAAAATGTCGCGCCAGAATATTTTCGGGCGGATCAGCTATGACGTCACGGACAATATCAACGTCTATGCCCAGTCCTCCTATTCCCGTGCGAAGGTCAAGACACTCACCTCCTACATGTTCTTCTTTGGCAGCGAGAATGGGACCGCCGGGAACAGGGGCATGCGGATCCAGCGGGACAATGCCTTCCTGCCGGCCAGCGTCGCCGCGAGAATGGACGAACTGGGTATCCGCGAATTCAGGTTGGGCACGAGCAACGACTATCTCGGAGCCGGCCCTTTCAGCACGACCAAAGATCTCTTTCGCATCGCGACGGGTGCCGAGGGCAATTTCGACGCCTTAGGGTCCAACTGGCAGTGGGACGTGGGCTTCTATCGCAACACCAGCAAGATCTTCAACGACCTGGTCAACCCGCTGTTCAGCGAATATTACAATTCGATAGACGCCGTGCGCAACCCGGCAACCGGCGCCATCGTCTGCCGTGTTACGCTGACCAATCCCAATAGCGGCTGCGTCCCTTACAATGTCATGGGCACAGGCGTGAACACGGAGGCCCCCTACAACTATTTGATGAAGCATCTCACCATCAGGCAGCGCTACAGCCAGACGGTGTTCAACGGCTCGATGAGCGGCACTCCCTTCTCTACCTGGGCCGGTCCGGTCTCGCTCGCCTTCGGCGCCGAACATCGGAAGGAGCATGGCTATGGCGGCGTGCCCGATCCGGTCGCGCTGGCCGGCGGCCAGTTTCAGGGCAATTACAAACCGGTCAACGGTGACTATACGGTGAAGGAAGCCTTCTTCGAAACCGTGATCCCGCTGATCCACGATGCGCCCTTTACCGAAGCGCTGGACTTCAACGGTGCTGTTCGCGGGACCCGGTACAGCACGTCCGGCACGACCTGGACCTGGAAGGCCGGCCTCAGCTGGACGCCGATCGAGGACATCCGGGTTCGCGTGACGCGGTCCCGCGATATTCGCGCCGGCAACCTGAACGATCTGTTCAGTCTCGGCGTTGCGGGCACGGCTTCGGTGACCGATCCGTTCCGCAACAATGCGAATGTGTCGGTCGTCGGCAACGCGACCGGCAACCCGAACCTGCGTCCTGAAAAGGCCGATACGATGAACATCGGCGTGGTTCTGAAGCCGCGCTTCCTGCCCGGTTTGCAGGCTTCGGTCGATTATTTCGACATCAAGGTGAAGGATGCGATCTCGACGCTGACCAATCAGCAGCAGATCGATCAATGCTTCACCGGCAACACACAGGCATGCGCAGGTCTTATTCGCAATGACGCAGGCACGCTCACCCAGGTCATTCGCATCCCGGTGAACATCGCCGCCCAGGTGGCACGCGGCATCGACTTCGAAGTCAGCTACTCGCTGCCGCTGGACAGCATCGTGTCCAGCTGGGATGGCTCTCTCTCATGGCGGGCGTTGGCAACCCGGTATCTCGACGCCTATACCGACAATACCATCACCATCATCGATCCCTCGCTCGGAGAGAATATCAACGGTGTTCCGAAATTCCGCTATACCGTCGACCTGACCTATTCGACCGAAAAATTCTCGACCACATTTACCGCGCGTGGCGTCAGTTCCGGTGTTCTGGATGCGAATTACATCCAGTGTACGAGCGGTTGTCCGACATCGACTGCGAGCAACCGGACGATCAACAACAATTACATCCATGGTGCGGTCTATTTCGACGCCAATGCCCAGTACAAAGTGACTCCCGAGATCGAGGCCTTCGTGGCGATCGACAACATCATCAACCGGGATCCGGCACCGGCCTCAAACCCGACTCTTGGTATTGGCAGCGCGCAGATCGGTGTTTCGTCGCTTTACTATGACGTGCTGGGTCGATCTTACCGGGCGGGCGTCAGGTTCAAATACTGATCGATGCCGGCGGCGAAAAG
Organism: Rhizorhabdus antheiae; assembly: GCF_049889055.1. Taxonomy (NCBI): domain Bacteria; kingdom Pseudomonadati; phylum Pseudomonadota; class Alphaproteobacteria; order Sphingomonadales; family Rhizorhabdaceae; genus Rhizorhabdus; species Rhizorhabdus antheiae. The sequence goes on from NZ_JBLTWO010000003.1 coordinate 118,799, forward strand.
GCCGCCGGCATTTTCCTACGGGCGGCAGATGTGGCTTTCGACCGGAGACCCATCGGCGGCGATCACAGGGCCAATGATAGGCGGGCGTAGTAAAGTCCGCCGTTGAGATCGTAGGAGCCGAATATGGGACGATCGCCGATCGTGACGGTCCCGTCGATATAAGGGGAGGTACCATTTGGCAGCCTGGCGAGAATTTCCGCTGGCAACAGATCGGTTTTCTCCGGCTTTTTGTTAAATATATTGTTGGAGCCGAGCGAGAGGCTGATCTTGTCGTTGATCGCATATCTCAGTTCGACATCGGTAAGCGGCGTTGCCTTTATCGTCGCTTCATAAGCGCCGAGCCCGCTTACCGCCGGCATCACCAGGATCGAGGACTTCGCCCGGAAGGATTGCAGCAGGTTGAGCGAGAAGCGGCCAGACGTGAGCAAGGCACTGAAAATGACCTTATACCGGGATTCCGCTGTCTCAAGATAGCTTTCCGCCACCCGGTCGAAAAGATTGTACGGTGTCCGGTTGGCGGTCACCCGGGTTTTGCCGTAATTGACTGACAGGCCGAACTCGACTGAGCCTAACGGCATGGCAAGGGGATAGCGAGCCGATAGGTCCAGCCCCCAGGTCCTAGAATCAATGCCATTGGTGAAGGTCTGCGCGGCGAGAAGCGTCATCGTGGAATTGGTGCCGATATCCTGAGCCTTGATGGCGTTCAGCACTGCATTATAGGCGGTGGTGCCATTGACCGTGCCCATCTGCTGAACGCCGCCAACGAGGCCGCGGATCTGGCCGGTGCTGACGATGCGGTTTGCGATCCTGATAAAATAGCCATCAAGTGTCACGAGCATGCGGGATATGGGCCGCAGCACAAGGCCGGTCGAGAAATTGCGCGACTTCTCTGGCCTGAGCGGCGAGAAACCAAGAGCTGCTGCTCCAGCCGAATTGGGCGGGAGCTGGGCGATCACGCCGGTAGGATTTGCGTTAGCAGCGGAATAATAGGATTCCTGCATCGTCGGCGCGCGGAAGCCGGTGCTGACCGTGCCGCGAACAGCGATCCCATCGCCGAAGTCGTAGCGCGTCGCCACCTTGCCGATCAGCGTATCGCCGAAATTGCTGTAATGCTCATATCGGACAGCGAGATCGACCGTCCATGCCCGAGCCGGCTGGAGGATCGCATTGAAATATGCCGACACGCTTTGACGACCGTAGCTGTCTGCATCCGAGGGCTTGTAGCCGGCAAAGCCCTGGGCACCGTCACCATAATAGGAATCGGGCTCGCCAGCGAAGATCGCATATCGTTCCGCGCGATATTCGCCGCCGATCGCCAAGGTCACGGGGCGCGCGGAACCAATATCAAGCTCCCGCGTCGCGTCAAATGTGCTGGTCCACTGAATGAATTTGAAGGCGCCGGCATAGAAATCGCGAGGCGATGCGCCGGTATCAAGGTAGAGTTGGCGATTCGCAGACTCGAGCGTCCAGATGTCGTTCCTGGCACCGCTATAGGTGGTCGAGATATCCCATTGAAACCCGCCGGTCAGGCCTTTGAGGCCGCCTGTCAGCGACCACTCTTTTTCCACGACCTTCTCGACCGGGACAATTCCGGTCAGGCCCGTTTCCGCCAGGCAGGACGATGCATCATAGCTGCCGGAGCCCCCGTTTGAGCCAATCGTCGAGATCGTGCAGATGCGTGCCGGGTGACGGTAATTCTGGTTCGCGCTGCCCACCCGCCGCGCGACGTCGCCGAAGACGTAAAGGGTGACGCCGCCCAGATCATATCCCATATTGACCATGCCGATCGCCAGCGACGATTTCGGTGCGCCGCGGTTGATGTTGGCGAGGTTCAATCTGGCCCATTTCTCGGCGTCGCCGCGCAAGGTCGGGTAGATGGCGCCCGTTCTGACATCGGTTACGGCGGTCTGCCCTTCGCCCTGATAGGTCTGGCCGATGCGGCGATGAAACAGCGTCAGATTTGCGAATCCCGCATCATTGATCGGGAAGCCGTAGTTGACGCTGGTGCTCAGGGTGGTGCCCTCGCCGTCAAAATATTGGCCATAGCTCGTCCGCGCTTCCCCTCCGGCGGGATCGTCCTTCAGGATGATGTTGATCACGCCCGCAATGGCATCGGACCCATATTGCGCAGCGGCACCGTCGAGCAGCATTTCTACGCGACTGACGGCATCCGGCGGTATGAGGTCGATATTCGGTGCGGCCGATCCCTGGAATGGCCCGATCGAGGTCTGCAGCAGCGCCGAATTGTGGCGGCGCTTGCCGTTGACCATCACCAGCACATGATTGGGATTGAGCCCGCGCAGGCGCCCGCTGAGCGAGAAATTCGCCATGTCGCCGCCTTTGCTCTGGGCGGTGAAGGAGGGGATGGCTTGCGCCAGTGAGAGATTGAGATTGGGTTGGCCGGTCCTGCCGAGGACATCGGCCGCCAGCGATTGAATCGGTGTCGCGCTCTCGGCGACCTGGGTGCCGATGATCCGGGTACCCGTCACGATGATCTCGCTTCTTGACGTCTCGGTTGGCAGCGATTTGATGAAGCGGTCCCTGCGGCCAGCAAGCTTCGCGGACGATGACCGGGCAGCCTTCGCAGCGCGTGCCGTCGCCCCGCCCGGTTTCGGATTCATGGCCCGCTCGCGCAACGTGATGACGTTGTTTCTGTCCGAGGCGATCGTCAGCGTACTCCCGCTGATCATGCGGGCGAGCGCCTCGCGGGCATCATGAACACCGCGCAGTTCGGGTGTTTGCATCGAGGCCAGCGAACGCGAGGACGCGACGATCTGCAACCCGCTCTGCAATGCGAATAGCGGCAGGGTTTCGGTCGCTTTGCCAGCCGGGAGATCGAACCGTATCTGCTGGCCGTACACCGGGCCGCCCGCAACCATGCAAGCGCCCGACGTCACTACTACAGCGGCGAACTCCCTCACCCGCATTCGATGCTGTCCCCTCAAGCCCGCAGCGTCACATGCCCCCGCAGCATGGCAGCTACGACCATCGCGCCGCCGGCGCTGGTCTATCTGGCCTTTCGAGTTCTCGATGCGTTCCCGGTGTTCCGGCAGACCGTTCGATTCCGGTTCTCGCAAACGAGTTCCGGCACCCTCCGCGATTATCCGTTTCTCATCCGCGCTGCAGCGCACCCACAATACTCTGCTGCCACGCGGACAGGTCCTTCGCGCTCAATCCTTTGGCTCTGCTACGATGGCCCCAAGAGCAAGACTAAATGCCGCAGACTTTCCGCCATAAGCGTAACATAAATTTATTGCTGCAGTGCGATATTTACGTTTGCTTTGGCTATGTAACATGCTGTTCTTTACGGCGTGACCGCCATCTCGGACAATCGGGCCCTGTGGCTCGCTCGCCATATCTGCCCGCACGAACCAGCGCTGCGGCGCTGGCTCTTGGGCCGGGTCCGCGACGGCCATCAGATAGATGACATTGTCCAGGAAACCTATGCCAAGCTGGCAACAGTTACTTCCGTCGAGCATATTGAAAATCCTCGGGCTTATTTTTTCCGTGTGGCTCTCAATGTGATCGCAACCGAAATCCGCAAGGCACCTGTCGTTTCGCTGGATTCGCTCAGCGAGATGGAACGGCTTGGGATCGAGGCGCCCGACGAACGGATCGATTCGATGGCCGAGATGCGCCAGGAACTCCGGCTCGTTGCCGAGGCGGTCGCGCAGTTACCAGAGAAGTGCCGCGAGGTTTTCATTCTGCGCAAGGTCCATGGGCTGTCACAGCGGGAAATCGCCAGGCACCTGGGCGTCTCGGAGAATACGGTAGAAAAGCATGTGGGGCGTGGAATAAGACATTTGAAAATTTTCTTTGGCCGTGGCGGAAAAAGCGACCGCCCCGCGTCTAAGGACCAAATACCCGAAGCCGGAATATATGATCAGTCGAGAAACGAGTTCGGAGATTGACGACCATGCGGCACAATGGGCCGCCAGGGTCGATCGATCGCCGCTGTCCTCCGAGGAGCAGCGCAATTTGGAAATCTGGCTCGCCGGCGATAGCCGGCGCGTCGGCGCTTATGCCATGGCGCGTGCGGCACTCGTTCGGGTCGACGCTGCGCGCGCGCTGGGGGCGGACTATGATCCCGAGCAGTTCATCGCCGGTGCCGCCCAGAATGACAATGGCGCAGGATGGCTGAGCCGTCGACGGCTCCTGGGTATGTCCGCCAGCGTTCTCGCCGTCGCGGGCGCCGGCCTCGTCGGCATGAACCTGCTCGGAGGCCGGCGCTATTCGACGACGACGGGCGGCATGCTGCGCGTTTCACTGGAGGACGGCAGCATCGTCAACCTCAACACCGAAAGCACGTTGGAGGTTCGCTTCGACGGGCAGCAGCGTACTGTCTTCCTGCGCGCGGGCGAGGCCCTGTTCGAAGTCGCGCGCGACAGGGCGAGGCCATTTGTGGTCATGGCGGGCGAGACCGGCGTGCGGGCAGTTGGCACATCCTTTACGGTACGGCGCGAAGCGGACAAGCGCGTCGCTGTCGTGGTCAGCGAGGGTGAGGTCGAAGTCACCCAGCGCGGAATCGATGTCCCGGCCGTTCGTCTGACCGAAAATATGATGGCGCAAGCCGATCCCGAGGCGGTCGTCCCGATCGAGACGAGCACGATTGATCAGGGGGCGGTGGCGCGCCGCCTGTTCTGGCGGGAAGGCAAGATCGGGTTCAGTGACACCACGCTGGGCGAAGCATCAGCCGAATTCGCACGCTACAGCGACATCCGTATCGTCATTCCCGAGACGCAGGTCGCCGAGCAGCGCGTCACGGGCCTGTTTACCGCGACGGACCCCGCTGGCTTTGCCGACGCCGCCGCCGCAAGCCTCGGCCTCAAGGTGCAGCATAGCGGGAATATCATTCGGATTCTGGCCCAGACGAGTGCAATGCACCCAAGGGATCTGTAGCCTGACCAAGTGCCCGTAACCGGCTATCATTCACTGTGCTCCATCGGCGGAACGACGAAGTCGGCGCGACAGGTACGGCAGGTGGGCATTTCCTTGTGGCAGCCGCGACCAAGCTGATCGTGAAAGCTTTGTCTTCGCTGGCTCACGAGAGTCTCGGCAAGAGACTCCGAGGCAAGGTTGCCGACCGGGTCGACGCGGCTAAAATCCTGGCAGCAGGCAAGCACGGTACCATCACAGTCCACGATCAGGCTGCGAAAAATCTCTGGTCGACATTCGACCGGGCCTGGGTCGAAAGCAAGCTTTTCGAAGACCGCATCGTCAAAGCCGAGGCGATTGCTCATCGAGCTGAAAACGACGTTGGCGGCACCTCGCTCATAGAAATAATCGAGAATAGTCGGCCGTTCGGCAATGTTCATCCGGCTGATCGGTACCGAGACCGTCACTTTTCCCGGAAACTCGCGAAGGATCATCGGATATTTGGTGTGAACCCGCTCTGCGCGCAGCGGCTGCATCAAATAATCATAGGTTTCGGGGATAAGGGACTCGCAGTGCAGCGCGATCGTCGAAACATAATCATTCAATTCGGCATGTCGCACCGGGTCATAGGCAGCGCCATTGGTGTTCACGCTCAGCGGGACGTTGGGCATGCGTTCCCGAAGATAGCGAGCGCGGTCCATGACGAAAGGATCGACCAGGCCATCGCCAAACAGCCCGAAAGCAATTCCACCCGCAACCGGCAGATCGTTCGCGACGACCTCGTCGATGATCTTGCGAAACAGGGACATCGGCATGGGCTGGCGGGGTGAATGCGCAGTTACGCTTTTGCCGGTCGGGCAATGGACACAAGAGGCGTTACATGTGCCGGTCGTACCGAGGATGATGTGATCGAGCCAAGCTGGCAGGATCGCATCTTGCCGGCAGCCAAGCCTCGCGACGTTCAGAAGCTCGACCGGCACATGTTCGAGTTCGACGATCCGGCCGAAATATCGCTGAGCATCAGCGCGTCGGCCTAGATCCAGGTATATGCTGGCCAGCTGGAACAATATGTGAGGATTGTCCTGTTGCCGCGCGTCCGCCTCCAGATAGGCGGCCAACGCCTCCTCGAGGCGACCCGATCTGTGGAAACTCCTGGCAAGTTGTCGCCAACCGGAAGCTCCCACCGGCGGATCTGTATCGAAGCGGACAATAACTCTCGCATAGAGTTCTTCTGCCTCGTTTTTCTTGCCCGTTTCGTCCAGTGCCGCTGCGAGCTGAAACAGGGTGTCGGCATGATCTGGCCGGTAACGATCCGCCTGGCGATAGGCGGTAAGCGCTTCGTCGGGCAGACCAAGCTCGCGCAGGCAATGGCCAAGTTGGAGCCAGACGCCGGCACGTTCCGGGCGGCGGCTGACAATCTCTCGGTAGGCATCCGCCGCCTCTGCCCAGCGCCCCTGATCGCGCAGCGCATCCGCCATCCTGATCCTGGGTCGATCGAGCAATTTGAGTAAGTTTCGCACCGTCCGCCTATCTGCTCCGGCGATTGGTAGCACGAACGGCATCAGCCCGCGGCAAGGACTTGCTCCAGTTTGGCTGAATATCTCTTCGATCCACCGGCTTCCGTCGCGTGCGCACCATTTCTCTGACATTGGTGGAAGAGTGTGGGGCTTGCCATGCCTTTGGCGGCCTGTGAGCGAGCAACATTGTGACCGTCGGTGCTGTAAGACTAGTAAAATGTCCTCGCGACTCCGTGCGGCCGCGCGCGGAGCACGCGACGTGTCAGATCGCCCATGACGGACTATAAACTGTCGGATTATTTTACAGCCCCGCCAAAGATCCGTAAATGGGCAGCCGCCAGCGCCCGCTAATGTTGCCATTTAAGGGCTTGGCGTGAATTTTGCTAAACAGGCCGGACGACGACGAGATATGGATCGGGTGCTGCGGATGTTCGGTTACTGGGTTGCTTTGGTCATGCGTTTCGCTGCGTTCATCCTCGGGCTGGCGATTGTCAGCGCGCAGGGGGCCTATGCGGCCAATCTGATCACCAATGGCAGTTTCGAAAGCGGTTTCACCGGCTGGACGATTACCAATGTCCAGAGCAGCACCGGAACCGGCTCCGAACCGGTGAGAATCCTGACCTATGGTTCGTCGAGCAACGGCGCCTATGGCGAGATTGTCCCGGTCGATACTGCGGTCGGCAATCCGGGGCTGGACCCTGCCGGCAGCAGCGCGGTCTATTTCGTGTCGGATTTCGCCGCACCGCAGACTCTGTCGCAAAGCTTGTCCCTGATCGGCGGCAAGACCTACCAGCTCGGCTTCGATCTCTATATTCCCGCCAATGGCGCTGGCAATCCGGGCGATGCGCGCTTTCAGGCCTCGATCTTCGGTACCAATGTTCTGGATGTGACCGTTTCGAGCCTGGGCCAGCAGCAGTGGCAGACCTACTCCAGCGACTTCACTTTCGTAGCGGACATGTCCGGATCGCTGAATTTCAACTTCTTCACCAACAGTTTTCCGTCCAAGGACGTCGTGCTCGACCGGGTTTATCTGACCGAAGTCGTGAGCACCGCGCCCGAGCCGTCGACCTGGGCGATGATGCTCCTCGGCTTCGGGGCGCTCGGCTGGGCCCAGCGGCGCAAGGCTGCTGCCGACCGGATGGTGGCGGTTCCCAACTGATCCGGGACGCGGCGCGAAGGGGCGCCGGTAATCGGGACGGAAGGGGCTTGGCGGATGCCTAAGTCCTGTCTGTGCGGACAGTCGTCACCGCAGTCGCAGCTTCGCAAATACGCTCCAGACGCTCGGCGGGCGACCCGAGCACGCGCAGATATTGGCGGATGAACCGGCCCGTGCCGAGCCGGACGACGCCGTCGGTGATCAGATACAGTGCCTCGAGCAGGTGCGGGTTGCGCATCAGGACCATCTGCAACAGATGCTGGTCATCGGGAAAAGGCCGCCCATCGGGCAGCGCCTGCCAAGGCTCCGCCGCCGCGCGCAACATGTCTTCGGACAGCGTCTGCCGGGTGATCTCCCACCAGCGCATGGCGATCTCGCGACCCAGCTCATGGCCGAGGTTGAGGAAGAAGACGCCGTTGTTGATCGCCCAGCGTTCGGCATCCGGTGCGCCGGGCGCCGCGACCAGCGCATAAGCTTCCCGTCTACCCAGAAAGCGCCGGATATCGAAATCGGGCTGGAGGATCAGCGCATCGGCATCGAGATAGAGGAACCAGCCGCGCCAGCCCGCGTCGAGCAGGTCCTTCAGAATCTCGATCCGGTTCAGCGATGCCTGCCATGGGTGATAGCCGCGCCGCACGCCCACAAAGGGACGAAAGTCGATGTCGTTGGCGTCGCAGAAGGCGCGATGGACCGGGGCGGTTGCAGCCAGCATCGCCTCATAGTCCGGGCCGGCCGCAGTCTGTGCCAGGATCATCTTCTGGGTGGAATGGACGATCCCGTCGATCAGCATGAAGACCTCATAGCCAGAGTGGCGCCGCCCGGTTTTCGCGCCTTTTTTGAACGGGTCAACCGCGCGGATGGGTTGATCGTCTGCCCGTGGACAGGCGCTGACCTAAACCCTAGAGACAATGCTCGTCCACCCAGCCATGGAATATCCGATGCTCACGCTGTCCTCTACCGTCCGGGCTGTGCCCGATATGCTCACCGCCGATGTCGACGGCGAGACGGTGATGATGGATGCCGAGAGCGGCCATTATTATAATCTGGACCCGATCGGCAGCCGCATCTGGCATGCGCTCGCGGAACCCACCCGCGTCGAGGCGCTGTGCGACCAACTTGCCGCCGATTATGACGCGCCGATCGAGCTGATCCGCAAGGACGTGCTTACGCTGTTGGAGACCCTCGACGAGCGCAAGCTGCTGATCGTCGACGCCGACTGACGAGCGCTCGGACGGGGTCAGTTCGTCTCGGCGAAGAGCGCGGAGGCCTCGGCGAAGCGCGGGTTGCGGCGCAGCGTCTGCCCGCCGCTCACATGGATCGTCTGGCCGGTTACGAAGCGCGCTTCATTGCTCGCCAGCCACAGCGGCACATCGGCCACCTCGGCGACGACACCGGGGCGGCCTGCGACCGACACTTCGGCGCCTTCGGCGCGATAGAGGCGGGCGATGACGGCGACCAGATTGCCCGGCGCCGCGCCGATGACGATCGCGCGCCGGCCCGCCAGCCGCCCGCTCATGCCGCCACTCCCAGGTCGATCTCGGGCAGCGTCGATCGGCCGTCCCAGTCGCGCGCCAGGGCAATCCCGGCGTCATGGCCCTCGCGCGATCCTGCGCCGCAGATAAGCTCGAACAGCAGGCCCGGCTGCTTCGAATCGGCGAAATAGATCACCCGCACCGCAACATTCTCGGCAGAGAAGACCCGCTGCATGCCGCTTGCATCGAACAGCGCCGCTTCCGCGTCGAGATCGTCGACGATCCAGGCGAGATGGTGCAGCCCGGCGATCGGGCGTCCCGCCTCGTCCTGATAGGGGGAGGGGGAATTGCTGCGCACCTGGATGAACTCGATCTGCTCGGTCCCGCGATAGCCGAGCGCGACGTCGATCACCACGCGGGTGGCCTGGTCGCGATAGCGGCCCTCAAGCGCGACGTTGCGATAGATCTGCCACGGCCCGACGCCCAGAGTGTCGCTCCAGAAGCGCACCGAATGGTCCAGATCGTCGGTGACGAAGCCGATCTGGTCGATCGGCGCGCGGTGCTCGCGGACGGGCATGGCAGTCTCTCCTCGGTTCGCGGCATTTTGCCGTCTGCGGCGGGCGATAGCATGGGCGATCATCGATCGGGTAGCCGCAGTGCGGTGAAAAGAATCTGTGCAACGCTTGGCCTCTCGTCGAGCGGTGCGGGCTCGGCTATGCCGCCACTATGGCCCTTGCTCCCAATACCGCCCAGACGGCTCGCTTCGACACCGATCCGGCCCCCGCGATCGATGCACCCTCGCTGCGGTTCTTCGTCTTCGGGCTGTTCTTCATCTTCGGCGGGATCACCTCGCTGAATGACATCATCATCCCGAAGCTGAAGGACCTGTTCACGCTCAACTATACGCAGGCGATGCTGGTGCAGTTCTGCTTCTTCGCCGCCTATGCGATCGTCGGCATTCCCGGCGCGCAGCTGGTCAAGCGGGTCGGCTATATGCGGGGCGCGGTCGTCGGTCTGCTGGCGATGATGCTCGGCTGCCTGCTGTTCATCCCGGCGAGCGCCTATGCGACCTATCCGCTGTTCCTGTTCGCCTTGTTCGTCCTCGCCAGCGGCGTCGTCATCGTGCAGGTCGTCGCCAATCCGCTGATCAGCCTGCTCGGTCCCGCGAGCACCGCGTCGAGCCGGCTGACCTTCGCCCAGGCCTTCAATTCGCTCGGCACCACCCTCTTTCCCTATGTAGGCGCGATCCTGATCCTCGGCAGTCTGGCCGGAACCGACTCCAAGGGGCTTACAGGCGCCGCGCTCGATGCTTATCGGACGGCAGAAAGCCGGGCGATCGTCCATGGCTATGTCGGGCTCGCGATCGCGCTGGCGGTCATCGCGGGCGTGGTGTGGCTGCTGCGCGATCGGCTGAAGGGCGAAAAGCATGAAAGCGCCAGCTTGCTGTCGGGGCTCTCGCTCCTCCGGCGGCAGCGCTTCGGTTTCGGCGCGCTGTCGATCTTCCTCTATGTCGGCGCCGAGGTCGCCATCGGATCGCTGCTGGTCAGCTATCTCGAGCAACCCCACGCGCTAGGCCTGACCGAGCAGCAGGCGGGCAAGCTCATCCCCTTCTATTGGGGCGGCGCGCTCGTGGGGCGGTTCATCGGTTCGGCGACGTTGCGCTTCATCAATCCGGGCGTGGCGCTGGCCGGTGTGGCGCTGTCGGCGATCGTACTGGTGCTGGTCGCGGCGGGCATGGCTGGTCCGGTCGGTGCCTATGCGCTGCTGGCGGTCGGGCTGGCCAATGCGATCATGTTTCCGACGATCTTCAGCCTCGCCTGCGCGGGATTGGGTGCGAAGACCGCCGACGGCTCGGGCGTGATCAACGTCGCAATCTGCGGTGGAGCGATCGTCCCGCTGCTGGTGGGTGGGCTGGCCGACTGGAGCGGCAGCCTCTCGATCGCCTTGTCGATCCCGGTCGCCTGCTATGCGGCGATCGGCTGCTACGGACTTTTCGCGCGCAGGCCGGTCGCGTGAACAACGGGGGATATCCGGCACATCGGGAGAGACCGTGATGATCCGCTATCTGCCAATGGCTTTTGCGTTTGGGTTGGCCGTGCCGGCCGCCGCTCAACAGGCCCCCGTTTCGCTCGAAGGACGCTGGACGGTCGATCTCTCGGCCGAGCCTGGGCAGGTCTACACCAAGGACATGGTCCTCAAGCTCGCGGCCGACGGGACAGTCAGCGGAAGCTTCTACGATAGCGAGATCGAGGCGGGTCGCTGGAAGACCGACCGCGGCCGCACCTGCGTCAGCTTCCGCACGACCGACGGCGTGGGCCCCTATCACAGCGCCGCCTGTCTGCGCGGGGATCAGGTGGAGGGCCAGACCTGGGCCGAGCAGCGCCGCTTCCTGTTCAATTGGAATGCGGTGCGGGCGAAATAGGCGGACTCCCCTCCACCGGCTGCGCCGGTCCCCCTCCCCGTGCCGGGGAGGAACGTGCTGCAGTCCTCCCCGGGACGGAAAGGGGGACCATCCGCAGGATGGTGGAGGGGTTTTCCGTCCCTAAATCCTCGCAACCTGATTTTTTCGATGACGGCCTCCGCCGCGCGCCGGCGGCCGCCGAAGATCGCATAGAGCGCCACGCCCGGCACGTTCCAGTTCAGGCGGCAGAGCTGGGTGCGGCCCAGCAGGCTTGCGAGTAGATGGAGGCATCCGCAGATCGCGACGAGGCCGGTGCGCCCGGGCGAAGGGCGTGCGGAACCTGTGCGTCGCGTCGGGCGCCCGGCTTCGACATCGTCGACAGCCTTCTCGGTGCGTCCGATCACCCCGTGAAGCTTCACCGCCACCCTGGACATGACCTCGAATTGTTCCGTTAGAGGCGCATGGCCCGGGGCCGGAAGACCAAGCTGTCCATAGTCATAGCTGCATCGCCGCCCGGCCTGCCCGATTGTCCGGGGGTGTCCCACATGAGGCGCACGGGAGAGAGGAAAGCCGAATGGGTGTGCCGTCAGGCGTCGCAAGCGACAGGGTCGTCGATTTTGACATCTTCAACCCGCCGGGGGTCGAGAGCGACTATTTCGCCGCCTGGCAGAGGCTTGCGCGGCCCGAGGGTCCGGGCATGGTCTGGACCACGGCCAATGGCGGCCACTGGATCGCCACGCGTGGCGACATTGTGCGCAGTCTGTGGGCCGATAGTGAGCGTCTGTCGAGCGAGGTACTCGCGGTGACGCCCGGTCTGGGCGAGATGATGAAGTTCATCCCGCTGCAGCAGGATCCGCCCGAGCACGGACCCTTCCGCCTGTCGGTGATGAAGGGGCTGGCTTCGCGCTATGTCGTGGCGCTGGAGCCCAAGGTCGCGGAGGTCACGCGCGAGCTGATCGCCACGATCAAGCCGGCGGGGGCGTGCGAGTTCGTCGAGGAGTTCGCGGAGATCCTCCCGCTGCACATCTTCCTGACGCTGATCGACGTGCCCCTGACCGATCGCCCCCGCCTGCGCGCGCTGGGTGCGCAGCTCACGCGGCCCGATGGCTCGATGACGGTCGAGCAGTTGCGCGATGCGGCGGACGATTATCTGCGCCCTTTCATCGAAGCGCGCATGGCCAATCCGGGCGAGGATCTGTTCAGCCGGATCTTCGTCGCGGGCGTCGACGGCCGTCCCTGGACTATGGACGAGGCGCGGCGCATGTGCCGCAACCTGCTGTTCGGCGGTCTCGATACCGTCGTGGCGATGATCGGGATGATTACGCTGCATCTCGCACGGCATCCGCAGGACCAGACCTATTTGCGGGCCCACCCCGAACTTCTGCCGCAGGCGGCCGACGAACTGATGCGCCGCTATCCGACCGTCTCGGTCAGCCGCAATGCGGTGGTCGACATGGAGATCGACGGTGTGCAGGTCCGGGCCGGAGACATCGTCTATCTTCCCAGTGTCCTCCATAATCTCGACCCATCGGCCTTCGAGGTGCCGGAGGAGGTGCGCTATGACCGCGCCCTCAATCCCACGCGCCACACGACGCTGGGTGCAGGCGCGCATCGCTGCGTCGGCGCGGGTCTCGCGCGCATGGAGGTGATCGTCTTCCTGCGCGAATGGCTTGCCAACATGCCCGATATCCGGCTCGATCCCGACAAACCGGTCATGATGAAGGGTGGTAATGTCGGCGCCTGTACCGCGCTGCCGCTGATCTGGGACTGACGCATCGGCGCGGGCCCGAAGCTCAGACGACGAAGCGCGTCGCGAACTCGTGTGCGGTCGTCTCGAGCCGGCCCAGTTCGTCGTCGACATGACGGAAGCCGCTGGCGAGCGCGTCGATCTCGCTGGCCACCGCTTCGGTCTCCGCCCGGATGGCGGAGATGGTCAGCGACATCGTATCCGCCGCGAGCGCGGTCTCGTCGACCGCGCCGGTGATGCTGGTTACGGTGGTGGCCTGTTCGTCCATCGCCTGCCGAATTCGCTCGGCACGCTGCTTGACCTCGCCGACAGTGGCCCGGATCGATCCATTGGCGTCGAGGGCCTGCCGTGTGGCCGACTGGATCGCCATGATCTTCTGGGCAATGTCGTCGGTGGCGCGCGCAGTCTGGCTGGCGAGGTTCTTCACCTCCTGCGCGACGACGGCAAAGCCACGCCCGGCGTCGCCGGCGCGGGCGGCCTCGATCGTTGCGTTCAGGGCCAGCAGATTGGTCTGCCCGGCAATGTCGCGAATCAAGCCGAGGATCGACTCGATTGCACGGGCGTGGGTCGACAGCGCTTCCGAGACGGCGACGGCATCGGTTGACTGATCGGCGGCCCGGGTCGCGACGCTGGCGGCCTGCTCGACCTCGTGGCGCGCATCCGCAATCGCCCGGATGAGCCCGGCGGCGGTGATCGCGGCTTCGCGCATCGCGCTGGCGGATTGTTCGGATGCTGCGGCCACCTCGGATGCCTTGCCGAGCATCCCGCGCGTCGTAGCTGCCGTTGTTCCGGTCTGCGCGCTCAGCGACCGCGAGCGAACCCGCGTGGTCGCCACCATATCCCCGATATCGGTACGGAAGGCTTCGCTGGCGGCCTCGCGAGCCATCGACGCGCGCGTCTGGCGGATCGCATTGTCATAGGACAGGGTCAGTTCGAGTTCGACCCCGCCGAGCATGTTGATGCTGCGTTGAGCGAACAGGATAAAGGCGGGATCGTCCGAGAACCGCTCGGCGATCCGATCGACCGCCAGATGCGTTTCGCCATACATCTCCATCAGGAAAGTGGGGGCGGGCACCTCGAGCCGGTGGATGAACTTTGCCGTCTGGTTGAGGATCCGCATCCAGTCGAGATCGATCGGCCGGGTATAGAGAAAGCGCCGTCGATCGATCAGATGGGCGACGTCGAAGGATAGATTTTCGTTGCCGGGTCGCTTGCGCAGCGACCGCAGCACCGGTTCCCAGTGATCGCGCGCTGCGTCGAGGATGATGTCCGATGCGCGATCCCACAGTGCGGCGAGCCGCTCCCGCAGCCGGCCCCCGGCATCATAGGTCTGGATCCGTCGGAGGAAATCCTCGTCGGTCAGCGCCTTCGATCGTGCGTCCTTCGCGGGACGTGCAACGGCCGCCATGTCCATGGCCTTCTCCTCTTGGACGCGGCAATGAACCCCTTCTGGTTAATGAAAGGTAAGCAGCACGGCCGCCTACCGCAAATAAGGCGCCGTTACCCTAGCGTAATGGTTCGCCGATGATGGCCGGCAAATCGAGCCCCTGCGCTCGTGCGCAGTCGAGCGCGATGTCATAGCCGGCATCGGCGTGGCGCATGACGCCGGTCGCGGGGTCGTTCCACAATACCCGCTCCAGCCGCCGCGCCGCCGCCTCGCTGCCGTCGGCGACGATGACCATCCCCGAATGCTGCGAATAGCCCATGCCCACGCCGCCGCCATGATGCAGCGACACCCAGGTCGCGCCTGAGGCGGTGTTGAGAAGGGCATTGAGCAGGGGCCAGTCGGAGACCGCGTCGCTGCCGTCGCGCATTGCTTCGGTCTCGCGGTTGGGGCTGGCGACCGAGCCGCTGTCGAGATGGTCGCGGCCGATCACGACGGGCGCCTTCAACTCGCCGCTCGCGACCATGGCATTGAAAGCGAGCCCAAGCCGGTGACGGTCGCCGAGGCCCACCCAGCAGATGCGGGCGGGAAGGCCCTGGAACTGGATGCGCTCGCGCGCCATGTCGAGCCAGCGATGCAGATGGGTGTCGTCGGGCAGAAGCTCCTTCACCTTGGCGTCGGTCTTCCAGATATCCTCGGGGTCGCCCGACAGCGCGACCCAGCGGAACGGGCCGACCCCGCGGCAGAAAAGCGGACGGATATAGGCAGGGACGAAGCCGGGAAAATCGAACGCATTTTCGACGCCCTCGTCCTTCGCCATCTGCCTGATGTTGTTGCCATAATCGGTGGTCGGCACACCGGCCGCCCGGAAGTCGAGCATTGCGCGGACATGCGCGGCCATCGACGCCCTGGCGGCCTTTGCAACGACTTCGGGCTCGCGCTCGCGCCGCTCGATCCACTCGGCAACCGTCCAGCCGGCGGGCAGATAGCCGTTGACCGGATCATGCGCCGAGGTCTGGTCGGTGAGCAGGTCGGGGCGGATGCCGCGCCGGTAGAGTTCGGGCAGGATTTCGGCAGCATTGCCGAGCAGGCCGACCGACAGCGGCGTGCGCGCGGCGCAACTCTCCTCGATGATCGCCATCGCGTCGTCGATCGTCTCGGCGGCGCGGTCGAGATAGCCGGTGCGCAGGCGCATCTCGATCCGGCTGGGCTGGCATTCGATCGCGAGGCAGGAGGCGCCGGCCATGACTGCCGCCAGTGGCTGCGCGCCGCCCATGCCGCCCAGGCCTGCGGTCAGCAGCCAGCGGCCAGACAGGTCGCCGCCATGATGCTGGCGTCCCATTTCGACGAAGGTCTCGTAGGTGCCCTGAACGATGCCCTGCGTGCCGATATAGATCCAGCTGCCGGCGGTCATCTGGCCGTACATCGCCAGACCCTTGCGATCGAGCTCGGCGAAATGCTCCCAGTTGGCCCATTTGGGCACGAGGTTGGAATTGGCGATCAGCACGCGCGGCGCGTCGGCGTGGGTGCGGAACACGCCGACCGGCTTGCCCGACTGGATCAGCAGCGTCTGGTCGTCCTCCAGCCGGCGCAGCGTCTCGACGATCCGGTCATAGCTTTCCCAGTCGCGCGCGGCGCGGCCGATCCCGCCATAGACGACCAGCTCCTCGGGCCGCTCGGCGACGTCAGGGTGAAGGTTGTTCATCAGCATCCGCAGTGGCGCCTCGGTCAGCCAGCTCTTGGCCGATAGCGTGGTGCCGGTGGCAGGGCGGATGGTGCGGCTGTTGTCGAGGCGGGTCATGGCTTGTCCGTTCAGCGGGTGCAGGCGAAGGCGAGGCAGGCGTCGAGCACCTGGCGCAGCGTGGCGATGGTTTCGGGCCGCGGCGCGAAAGGGGCGGGCCAGCTGTCTGGCGTCGGTGTCGCGGGCTCGTCGAGATAGCCGCGCATCGCCAGCTCCATCTGGATCGCATGAACCCCGTCCTGCGGCTGTCCGTAGTGGCGCGTCGTCCAGCCGCCCCGGAAACGCCCGTCGACGACATGGCTCTCGCCGCTGCCGGCCACCACCGCTTCGACCGCCTCACGCAGCGCGGGGGCGCAGGTCGAGCCGCCGTTGGTGCCGATGTTGAACAGCGGCAGCTGGCCGTCGAACAGGCGGGGCATGTGGCTGAGGATCGAATGGGCGTCGTAGAGTACGACCTGGCCGTGGCGGGCACGCAGCCGCTCGATCTCCGCCGTCAACGCCTGATGATAGGGCTCGAAATAGCGGGTGCGGCGATCGGCGATCTCCTGCTCGTCGGGCGTCCGGTCGCGGTAGAGCGGTTCGCCAGCGAAGGTCGTCGTCGGACAGAGTTCGGTCGTGGTCATGCCCGGATAGAGCGAGGCGCCCGAGGGATCGCGGTTCACGTCGATCACGCTGCGCGAGATGCGGGTGCGGACGGTGGTCGCGCCGAGATCGGCGGCGAAGCCATAGACCCGGTCGATCCACCAGTCGGCATCCTTGCGGGCGAGCCAGAGCGACGCGAAGCGGTCTTCATAGTCGGCGGGAATGTCGGTGCCGCTATGGGGGAAGGCGACGATAAGCGGCGCCTCTCGCTGCTTGATCTCCAGCCAGTCGGTCATGCAATCCCCGGCAGGTCGCAGGCCGCCGCGCGCACGACCGCGCCCGAGCGGATAAGGGCGTTGGCGGCCTCCATGTCGGGGTGAAAGTGGCGGTCTTCCTGCAGCATCGGCACCTGCGCCCGCAACAGGCGCCGCACCGCCTCCAGCACGTCACTCGACGCCAGCGGCTGGTGGAAGTCGCAGCCCTGCACGGCGGCGAGCAGCTCGATCCCGACGACCGCGCCCGCATTGGCCGCCATGTCGAGCAGCCGCCGCGCGCCATGGGCGGCCATCGAGACATGGTCTTCCTGATTGGCCGAGGTCGGCAGCGAGTCCACGCTCGCCGGTGTCGCACGCTGCTTGTTCTCGGACACGAGCGCCGCCGCCGTCACCTGCGGGATCATGAAGCCCGAATTGAGCCCCGGCTTGGGCGTCAGGAAAGCGGGCAGGCCCGACAGCGCGGGATCGACGAGCATCGCGATGCGGCGTTCGGTGATCGATCCGATCTCGCAGATGGCGAGCGCGATCATATCGGCGGCGAAGGCGACGGGTTCGGCATGGAAATTGCCGCCCGACAACGCCTCGTCGGTGTCGGAGAAGATCAGCGGATTGTCGGTGACGCCATTGGCCTCGATCTCAAGCGTGCCGGCGGCGTGGCGCAGCATGTCGAGCACCGCGCCCATCACCTGCGGCTGGCAGCGCAGGCAATAGGGGTCCTGCACCCGGGCGTCGCCTTCGAGATGGCTCGCGCGGATCGCCGATCCGGCCATCAGGTCGCGCAGCGTCGCGGCGACCTCGATCTGGCCCGGCTGGCGGCGCAGCTGGTGGATGCGGTCGTCGAACGGCGTGTCGGAGCCCTTCGCCGCCTCGGTCGCCAGCGCGCCGGTGACGAGCGCCGACTGGAACAGGGTCTCGGTCTCGAACAGCCCGGCCAGCGCATTGGCGGTGGAGAATTGGGTGCCGTTGAGCAGCGCCAGCCCTTCTTTGGGCCCGAGCGTCAGCGGGTTGAGCCCGGCCTTCGCCAGCGCGCCGCCGGCGGTCAGCGTCTTGCCCGCGATCTGGATATGGCCGACCCCGATCATCGCCGCCGCCATATGCGCGAGCGGAGCGAGGTCGCCGCTGGCGCCGACCGAGCCCTGGGCGGGGATGACGGGGGTGAGCCCTGCGAACAGCATCGCTTCGAGCAGCCGGATC
Source organism: Rhizorhabdus antheiae (assembly GCF_049889055.1). Lineage (NCBI taxonomy): Bacteria > Pseudomonadati > Pseudomonadota > Alphaproteobacteria > Sphingomonadales > Rhizorhabdaceae > Rhizorhabdus > Rhizorhabdus antheiae. Next base: position 137,143 of record NZ_JBLTWO010000003.1, read on the forward strand.
GTCTCGGGCCGGACGCCCGATGCGCCCTGCGCGAGGCTGGCGAGCTTGAGCGCCATCATGAGCCGAACGACGGGCACCGGGGAGGGGGCGCCCGTACCGGCGGCATGGCTCAGCACGATATTGCGCTGAAGCGTGGCCAGATCCTCGTCACCGATCCTGACGCTGGCGAGCTTGCCGAAGCCCGTGTTCAACCCATAGACGGGTTCATGCCGCGCGATGATCCGCTCCACGGCAGCGGCGCTCGCCTCGATCGGCCCCATCGATGCCGGATCGAGCGTCGGCACCGCGCCGCGATAGATGGCGCGCCAGTCGGCCAGCGTCACCGCGCCGGGCTTCAAGAAGATCGTGTTCATAAGCCCTTCCACACACGGCCGTGGAGGGGGGTGTCCCCCATCCGATAGACCAGTTCGGCCAGATGCTCGACATCCCAGATGGCGAGGTCGCATTGCTTGCCGGCCTCGAGCGTGCCGGCGCGGTCCTGCAGGCCGAGCGCGCGGGAGGCATTGCGCGTCACCGCGAGCAGGCATTCCTCGACCGTCAGCCGGAACAGCGTCGCCCCCATGTTCATCGCGAGCAGGATCGAGGTCAGCGGCGCGGTGCCGGGATTGCAGTCGGTCGCCAGCGCGATCGGCACGCCCGCCGCGCGCAGCGCCGCGACCGGCGGCTTGCGCTCCTCGCGGGTGAAATAGAAGGCGCCGGGCAGCAGCGTGGCGACGGTGCCGGCACGGGCCATCGCCTCTACGCCGTCGTCGTCCAGATATTCGAGATGGTCGGCCGACAGCGCGCCGGCCTCGGCCGCCAGCCGCGCGCCGTGGAGGTTCGACAGCTGCTCGGCGTGGAGCTTGACCGGCAGGCCCGTCTTGCGCGCCGCGTCGAACACGCGCTGCGTCTGGTCTGGCGTGAAGCCGATCCCCTCGCAAAAGGCATCGACTGCATCGGCCAGCCCGGCTTGGGCGGCGGCCGGGATCATCTGCGTGCAGACCAGATCGACATAGCCGTCGGGATCGTCGCGATATTCCGGGGGAAGCGCATGGGCGCCGAGCAGCGTGGTCCGCACGCCGATCGCCCGCGCGCTGCCGATCCGGCGCGCAGCGCGGAGCATGCGCAACTCGGTGTCGAGGTTCAGGCCATAGCCCGACTTGATCTCGATCGTCGTCACGCCCTCGGCGATCAGCCGGTCGACGCGGGGCAGGGCGCCTTCGACCAGTTGGTCTTCATCGGCGGCCCGCGTCGCTGCCATGGTCGAGACGATGCCGCCGCCGGCCCGCGCGATTTCTTCGTAGGAGGCACCCTCCAGCCGCAGCTCGAACTCGTGGGCGCGGTTACCGGCGTGGACGATGTGGGTGTGGCAGTCGATCAGCCCAGGCGTGATCCAGCGGCCGCCGCAGTCGGTCGTCTCGACCGGGTCGAAGCGGGGCGCGTCGCTTGCGGGACCGGCATAGAGAATCTCGCCGTCGCGTGCGGCGACGACGCCGTCCTCGACGACGCCCAATCCTGCACCGGTCGGCCCTGCGCCGGCCATCGTCGCCAGCCGCGCCTGTTTCCAAAGACGGTCGCACCGCATGTTTCGAGTCTCCGCCATCATCATTGCACCGCCTTCCAATAATGTATAGACATTATCGAAGGAGGCCGGAGATGGCGGACAGGCACTTTCATTTCGGCCAGGCGCTGCTGCCGGGTGGTTGGGCCGACGACGTGCGCATCGCCGTCAACGACACCGGCTGGATCGAGCAGGTCCGGCCGGGCCAGCGCGCCGAGGCCGGCGACGAGCGGGCGGCGGTGGCGCTGCCGGGACTGCCCAATCTCCACAGCCACGCCTTCCAGCGCGGCATGGCGGGGCTCGCCGAGGTGGCAGGGCATGGCCCCGACAGCTTCTGGACCTGGCGCGAGCTGATGTACCGCTTCGTCGGGCGGATGACGCCCGACCAGCTGCTCGCGATCGCCGCCATGGCCTATGTCGAGATGCTGGAGACAGGCTTCACCCGCGCCGGCGAGTTCCACTATCTTCACCATGACCGGGATGGCGCCGCCTATGCCGACCCGGCGACGATGAGCCGCGCGATCGTCGAGGCGGCGCGCGAAAGCGGCATCGCGCTGTCCCATCTTCCGGTCTTCTATGCCCAAGGCGGGTTCGGCGGCCAGCCGCCCGGCGAGGCGCAGCGGCGCTTTCTCCACGATGTCGACGGTTTCGCCCGGCTGGTCGAGGCGCTGGGGCCGGTCGTGGCGGCGCTGCCCGATGCCGTGCTGGGCGTGGCGCCGCACAGCCTGCGCGCGACGACGGGCGAGCAGCTGCGCGCGGTCGCGGCGCTGAGCCCCGGCCCGGTCCATATCCACATCGCCGAACAGGAGAAGGAGGTCGCTGACTGCCTCGCCTGGAGCGGCGCGCGCCCGGTCGACTGGCTGCTCGACCATGCGCCCGTCGGCCCCGACTGGTGCCTGGTCCATGCGACGCACGTCACGCCGGACGAGGCGCGGCGGATGTGCGAGGCGGACGTGGTCGCGGGGCTGTGTCCGATCACCGAGGCCAATCTGGGCGACGGTATATTTCCGGCCGAGCATTTCGGCGGCGCCATCGGCATCGGTTCGGACTCGAACGTCCTGATCGACGCGACCGAGGAATTGCGGCTGCTCGAATATGGCCAGCGGCTGGCGCGGCGGCGGCGGAACCTGTTCGCCGCGCCAGGCGGATCGACCGGCGGCGCGCTCTATCGCGCGGCGCTGGCCGGGGGAGGGCAGGCGCTGGGCGCTGCCAGCGCGATCGCCGAGGGCCCGGCCGATTTCGTCACGCTCGACATGGACCATGTCTCGCTGGCGGGCCGGCGCGGCGATGCGATCCTCGACGGGCTGATCTTCGCCGCCGGATCGCGCGCGATCGACGGGCTCTGGCGGCGCGGGCGGCAGGTCGTTAGGGGCGGTCGCCATGTTGCGCGCGACCGCATTGCCGCCCGCTACCGCCGCACGCTGGAGGACCTGCTCGCATGACGCGTATCTCGATCCACGATCGCATCCGGCAGGAGATCGAGGAGCGCATCATGTCGGGCACATGGGAGGCGGGCCACAAGCTGCCGCCCGAACATGAGCTGATGACCGCCTATGGCTGCTCGCGGATGACCGTGCACAAGGCGATCGACGGCCTGGTCGACCGGGGCCTGATCGAACGCCGCAAGCGCGCCGGCAGCTTCGTCGCAGCCCCCACCGCGCACCGCGCCGCGCTGGAGATCCCCGACGTCTCGGTCGAGATCGCTGCGCGGGGGCAGGTGCACCGGCTGGGCCTGATCGAGCGGGTCGAGCGCGAGGCCGACGCGCTCGACCGCGAGCGGCTGGGCGTCGCGGGCGGGGCGGTGCTGTGGCTGCGCTGCCTGCACCGCGCCGAGGATCGCCCCTTTGCGCTGGAGGAGCGGCTGATCAGCCTCGACGCGGTGCCGGCGGCGCGCGCGGTCGACTTCGCAGCGGAGAGCCCCGGCCGCTGGCTGCTGGGCCATGTCCCCTGGACCGACGCGCGCCACCGCATCGCCGCCATCGCCGCCAGGCTGCCGGTGGCCGAACGGCTCGGCGTCCCGCTCGGCTCGCCCTGTCTTTCGGTCGAGCGCTGGACCTGGCGCAACGATGCGCGGATCACCTGGGTCCGCCTCACCTATCCGGGCGACCGCTATGCTCTGGAGGCGGGCTTCCTCGCCTGAGGCGTCGGACCGGACATTGCCGCGCGCAACCATATCGGCTCCGGCGCATTGTTCTGCGACGGAGGCAGGCATGCGGCTCGACGACGAAAGCGAAAGCAGCAATTTCGAGATACGCTCGGGCAGCGGCGGGGGCTTCGGGCTTCCCATCGGCATCCCATTAGGGCGCGGCGGGCTCGGCTGCGGCTCGCTGGTCGTCATCCTGATCATCTCGATGGTGCTGGGCGTGAACCCGTTTTCGCTGCTGGGCGGATCGGGCGAGGTCGCGCCGACCACGGAGCGCAGCGTGCCGGGCTCGGCGCCGGCTGAAAAGACGCCGGTGATGAGCCAGTCGCTCAAGATCCTCGGCTCGACCGAGCGCGTCTGGGGCCGCCTGTTCGAGGCGCAGGGCGCGACCTATCGCCCGACGACCTTGGTCTTCTATTCGGGCGGCACCCAGGCGGGCTGCGGCTTCGCCAACGCGTCGGCGGGGCCTTTCTATTGCCCGGCCGACAGCCGCATCTATCTCGACACCGCCTTTTTCGACGAACTCGCCAACCGCTTCGGCGCACCGGGCGATTTCGCGCAGGCCTATGTCATCGCCCATGAAGTCGGCCATCATATTCAGGCGCTGGAGGGCACGCTCGGCCAGGTCCAGCGTGCGCAGCGGCAGCTGAGCGAGCGCGAGGCCAATGCGCTGCAGGTCAAGGTCGAACTGCAGGCCGATTGCTATGCCGGCGTCTGGGCGGCGCAGGACCGCAACCTGCTCGAGCCCGGCGATGCCGAGGCCGGGCTGCGCGCGGCGGCGGCGGTCGGCGACGACACGCTGCAAAAGGCGTCGCAGGGCGAGGTCGTGCCCGAGGCTTTCACCCATGGCAGCGCCGCCGAGCGTCAGGCCTGGCTCCGGCGCGGCCTGAGCAGCGGCGATCCCGCGCGCTGCGATACCTTCGAAGGGGCGCTGCGCTGATGCAGCGCTGGCCCGACCGGCTGTGGCTCGTCCGTCACGGCCAGAGCGCCGGCAATGTCGCGCGCGATGCCGCGCATGAGGCCGAGCTCGACCGGATTGCGATCCATGGGCGCGACGTCGACGTGCCCCTCAGCCCGCTCGGCGAACGGCAGGCCGATGCGCTCGGCCACTGGTTCCGCATGGCCCATCCGGACGAACGCCCCGACGTGCTGCTCGCCTCGCCCTATCTGCGCGCGCGGCAGACCGCCCGGCGCTTTCGCGCAGCCGGCGGGGCCGAGCCCGACGAGGCGATCTGCATGGACGAGCGGCTGCGCGAAAAGGAGTTCGGCATCCTCGACGGGCTGACGACGCGCGGCATCGGCAGCGTCCACCCCGAGCAGGCCGGGTTTCGCAGGCTGCTCGGCAAATTCTACCATCGCCCGCCCGGCGGGGAGAGCTGGTGCGACGTCATCCTGCGGCTGCGCTCGGTGCTCGACACCATCTCGCTCCACTATGCCGGGCGCCGGGTGATGATCTTCGCGCACCAGGTCGTCGTCCTCTGCCTGCGCTACATCATCGAGAATCTCAGCGAGGAAGAGATATTGGCGATCGACCGCGAGGCCGACGTCGCCAATTGCTCGATCACCGAATATCGCTTCGACCCCGACGCCGGCCGCAACGGCGCGCTCGTGCTGGCGCGCTACAATGTCACCGCGCCGATCGAACGCGAGGCGGCGCCGGTGACGCGCGAGCCCGACCCGATCATGGGCGCGCGAGGGTGAGGGGCTGATGACGGCATCCGAGGCCCTAGACAGGGACTGGCTGGCGGCGCACTCGCTGCCCGATCACCATGCGGGCACCGACAAGAATGCGCGCGGCCGGGTGCTGCTGATCGGCGGCAGCCTGTTCGTGCCGGGCGCGCTGGCGCTGACCGGCGAGGCGGTGCTGCGCAGTGGCGCGGGCAAGCCCCAGGTCGCGACCGTCGATGCCGCCGCGATGGCGCTGGGCGTCCGCATTCCCGAAGCGGCGATGATCGCGCTGCCGACCGACGAGGAGGGCGAGATCGACCCGGCGGCGGTCGCGCGGCTGGAGAATCCGGCGCGCCATGCCGATACGCTGCTGATCGGCCCCGGCATGGTGAGCAAGCCCAGCGCTGCCGCTTTGATCGAAGGTCTGCTCGACCTGTTGGAGCCCGAGCAGTCGGTCGTCCTCGACGCCGCCGCCATCTCTTGCGCGAGCAACATGCACGCGCTGGTGGGGCGACGGGCCGGCCGGGTGATCATGACCCCGCACCATGGCGAGATGGCCAGTCTCAGTGGCTTCGACATCGAGGACATCGCCAGCAATCCGCTTGGCAGCGCGCAGGAGATCGCGCAGCGCTACGCCTCGATCGTGGTGCTCAAGGCGGCGGAGACGCTGATCGTGGCCCCCGACCGGACCCCGCTCCTCTATCGCGGCGGCGGCGTAGGCCTCGCGACGGGCGGATCGGGCGACGTGCTGGCCGGCATCATCGCGGGATTGGCCGCGCAGGGCACCGACCCCTTCGAAGCCGCCGCCTGGGGCGTGTGGCTCCACGGCGAAGCCGGCCGCCGCGCCGCCGAACGGCATGGTGCGATCGGGTTTCTGGCGCGAGACCTGCCGGTAGAGGTGCCGCGGTTGCGCGAGGAGGCGGGTGCGGGGGGAGGGGCCGGGTTGAACGTGAGCACCCAATCCTAGCCATAAACCAAAAGAGCCTAGCGGTCACTGGCTCTAATGCTGTCCACGCTTCGCCAAGTGCTACACCTTAAAAAATAATTGAATAAGTTGGGCCTGACCGTCCGAGGTCGAGAGGAAGCCGCTTTTTCCTTGCGACTTTGCAAACGGCAGGAGTCGCAAGCAGCGGTCATGCGGACTCTACCATAATGAGACTGCAGAGTAAGAGCCATTATGCCAGCTCAAGAATGACAGCTTTAGGGGCTTGGGACGACGAGCGGACGCTCCATTGGCGATGCTATTGGCACTGAGACAGGCTTCCAGCCAAGTGTGGCAATTCCCTCCCGCAACTGCGGCCACTCGTCAGCCGAACCAGCTCTTGAACCCCATAATGCCACTGGTACCCGGCCGTCCGACGCTTTACGGTGTGCGTTCAGGGAGGCCCCATTGAGTAAAAATGCAACGCGCCTTGTCGGCAAGTTCTACACGCCTGCAAAAGTTGCCAAGCGACTGATCGCGCTTGTCCCGACTCCGCCCGAGAGTATTTTGGACCTCTGCTCCGGGCCGGGTGCCTTGTCGTCCGCCGCGCTCGATCGATGGCGGCCCGCCAATGTGGTGACAATCGACAACGACCCCGAGGTTCGACCTGAGTTCGATGACATGGCTGAAAAGGTGCATCGGCACGTCGTGGCCGACGCCCTGCGTTTGCATGATGGCAGCCTTGGACCTGGCGGCACCTTCGACCTTGTGCTTACCAATCCTCCATTCGGTCATCGTCCTAGCTGCGAGTACCTCTCCCAGTCCGTAGACAGATCGATTACCGGTAGGGGAGACCGATCGGTGACGGCCGAGATGGCCGCTTTGGGTCAGGCATTGTGGTTCTTGAAGTCGGGCGGAATCGTCGCTTCCATCATGCCAGACACCCTAGTCGCGGGCACTCGCGCAAGATGGTTTAGGCAACGACTTGAGCAATTAGCCGAACTGGTTGCGGTTGAATCACTTCCGCCGAGTACCTTCCGCCGTACCGACGCCAAAGCGTATCTCGTAGTCCTACGAAAGTATCGTCTGCCTATCTTGGACGGCAATGAGGCTGGGCTTCACCTAGCGGATCTGCCTTCCTCAGACTGGCGCGTTCGTATGGCGCCGGAAGATTCCAGCGCAGGAGAGAAGCTTACAGACCTCGGCGTGCAGGTCGTCCGCGGGGTGACGAGCGCCACGACGGCGCGGGCGGAGCGTCGCGCGCTTTTTCACACCGATGGGTTCGTCAGTGCGGCAGATCATGGTTTGATTGAGCTTCGCGGGCGCAACCCCTATCCTGATGCAGTCGAGGCCGGCCCTGGCGACATTCTGATCGCGCGAGTTGATCGGAACATCGAGAACAAGGTGGCGCTCGTCACCAGTGGGACTCTTCCCATCTCAGACTGCGTCTACCGGCTTCGCTGCCCACAGCCCGTAACGGAGCGCGTCTGGCGTTGGCTCCGGTCTCCTGATGGCCGTACGGGCATCGCCGCCGCTGTCCGAGGAGTGTCCGCGAGGCATCTTCCCAAGGACGAACTGCTCAACTTGCGGATAGGCTGATCGGGGTTGTTTAGTCGGGCCAGCGCTCTAGTTTAGGCCGGAATGGGAGGCAGGGGTGACAACAGCGACGCAGGATGACGACGGCTTTGAAGAGCGCGCCGACCAGCTTACCGACGAACAGATCAGGACCGATACGATCGTCCAAGACCATTTCGACGAGGTCAATCGTGCGCTACTACGCAAGGGGCTGACGCTGATCGTTGGGCCGCGCGGTTGCGGGAAAACACACATGATGCGGTTCGCTGCGGTCAGCTGTCGGCAGAAGAGCTCGGCACCATTCGCCATCTATGTCAGTTTCAATCGCTATCTTCGTCTTGAGCCGTTGCTCAGCTCCCGCTCTGATGCCATTCCGCTCTTCCACGCATGGGTTCTAGCGCTGATCGCGCTGGGCTGTTCGGATGCTCTCTCGGCGTTAAGCGGGAAGTTCGCGAATAAGCTTTGGATCACTTTTCCAGTCAGCAAGGATGAGGTCGGTAAGTTCGTCGAGCGGGTCGAGCGTGGCACTCCCGCCTCCAGTCTGGACCAGACGGTTATTGCTGCCCTCAGTATCCAGACGGTGAAGGACATGATCCGCGACGCCGCGGAACTGGCTGACAGGACGAGGTCGATCGTCTTGCTGGACGATGCTGCGCTGACTCTCACCCCAGAGTATCTCGTCGAGTTCTTCGACATCGTTCGGGTATTGAAGGCCAACGACATCTCGCCCAAGGCTTCTGTCTATCCAGGAACGACCGAGTATGGGCCGCGATTCCACGCTGATCACGAGGGTCAGTCAGTGCCAGTGTGGCTTTCAATCACGGAACCACGCTACCTCGATGTTATGCGCGACATTGCACAGCGTCGGCTCGTCGGCTCCGAAGCCGTCTCAGAAATCGTGTCGCAGTCTCTGATGTATGCAGCTTTTGGCGTGCCGCGGGCCTACTTGACCATGATGCGCGCGTGGATGGATCGAGCGGACAAAAACTCCGACCAAGCTATTCTGAATCAACTAATCCGGGGTCATCGCGACGCCCGATTGTCCGAGTTTAAATCAATGGCGCTGAAATTGCCTAAGCTGGGCACCATGGTAGAAACCGGCGCTGCATTCTTCGCTTCGCTGGTCGAAGCTCTGAAGGAAGCCAACGCAGACAGCTCAACCGATGGCGTTCAACTGCAGGTCGGAATCAATGCTGACGGCTTCGACCCGATGACTAACCGCATGCTAAATCTCCTGATCGAAGCTGGTCTGGTCCGGGAGGACGCTGAGGTGTCCCACGGACCTGACCGGCGGTTGCGACGGGTATCGCCACATGTGGGTGCTCTCATCGCGGAACGCGCCATTTTTCGAGGGCGCGGCGGCGGAGCGCGACCGATCGTCGAGACCCTCGGAGGAAAGAAATCGAAGCATCCTGTGCGGCGGGCGCTCTCGCGACTCATCGACCCGGCTCGCCTCAATTCTCTGCACTACGACCTTCCGCCATGCCAGCACTGTCAGACGCCGCGGCTCAACGACACACAGCGATTCTGCCATGCGTGCGGCAAGAAGCTTTTAGACGGATCTACGTTTACGCGGTGCATGGGACTACCGATTAGCGAAATCCCCAATCTCTCGAGATTTACCCGCGACTCTCTTCGCGAACTCAAGATTGAAACGATAGGCAGCATCGTAACAATGCAAGATCCGGGCTCGGAGCTACGGAAGGCGCGCGGGGTTGGCCCATACCGTTCCAGCCGTGTACTGGAGCGGATCAACGAATTCGTCGACGAGTTCCTCTCTTGACGTCCGGCGCCGATTACCGCGCCGTCACGACGTTGCAGGCGCTACCGAGCATACACACGGAATCGATGTTCGATCGCACCCCCCTTCGTCGGGAAGCCAGCCCAATCGATCTATTCATCGCGAGCACGGACGACATCAATCGACTATATCTCCAGTATATCACGCAGGAACTTCCTACACCGCTCGGAAGCTTGGTGCTGCTGGGTTACGCTTCGGCAGTAGAGTCATATGTGAGGGCGGTAATTCGGAGAACCATCCTAGTCGACCCGATTGCAAGCAGCAGAGTGGCGATGCAGACGCTGCCCTACGGCGCTGCATATCATCATGCAAAGGACCGCCTGCCGGAAGCACTGCTTGAGGGTTACTCGTTTTCAAGTGCCAAAAATATCGCCGACGCGCTCGACGAGGTGCTCGGAATTCAGCTTAAAGGTTCGGAGGTGCAGGCCGTCATGGGCGACTTCTCGCGGATATGTGAGCTGCGTCACTGTTGTGTACATCGAGGCGGGCGCCTGGGGAGCCGTAACGCCATAAAATTAGGACTGGACGCACACGGACAGCTTTTGGAACGCCCGTTCCGCCCATCAGTAGACGACTTGCAGGACATCGCCGATACCCTTCGAACATTCGTCAAAACGTTCAACAACTTCCTGTTCGCTACGGTCTTGGAACGGACAGTCCGCCACGGGGGCGCGACCGTACCGGAGGTTCCTTGGACTTGGAGGTGGGATTGGGCACAGGACAAGCGTCACTTCGCACCATATTATCGGATCTTCGCGTCACAGGCCGATGTGCCGCCATCTCCCTCCCTGCGCCGGGCATATACGAGCTTCGCAATGAACGTGCGACCAGGCGGAGATTTCTGGCTGAGTGCCCGCGCAATGCGGAAGGCGGCCAACGGCAATACACAGAGGCTTGCCTCCGGCGCGAAAGGGGGAGTGGATGCGCCGCCGGATGGTTCGCAGCTTGCTGACGGCCCTTCGGGACCTTGACTGCCCTCTATCACTCGCATCTTTTCGCCGCGAGGCGTTATCAGAAAGCTATCCTCAACCTCATCGCACCGCACGAATTGTTCCTGCCGTGCCTTCCGGTCAAATACCTCAACTCGCGTTTCCAAGTGGTCCGGTGCGAGCGGGGCATAGAAAGTATACGGTCTGCCTACTGCCTGACCGTTCGATCGTCGATAGGTCAACAACCGGCAGCTTTTTCGAAATGCTTTCGACTATTCGAACGATCGTGATTGGGGTACGAAGTCGACCCGCCAGTTTGTCCTACTGTCCGCTCCTGCGATCCATCACGAGCAGACATTTCAAACTACACCGTATTTCACCTTTCAGTCTCGACGCTGCGAGCGGCCGTCCCTTTCGCCAATATCGACCCATCGATCCCCGCAACCGACGTGACCCCCGTCAGCGACATCGCCACGCGCATCTCGGCCTCGATCAGGCGCAGCACATGCGTCACGCCGGCTTCTCCACCGCCCGCCAGGGCATAGACCCACGCTCGCCCCAGCAGCACCGTCTTCGCGCCCAGCGCGAGCAGGCGGACCACGTCGAGGCCGGAGCGGATGCCGCCGTCGGCGAGGAGGACCAGGTCGTTGCCCACCGCGTCGGCGATCGGGGGCAGGGCGCGGGCGGTGGAGAGGACGCCGTCCAGCTGTCGGCCGCCATGGTTCGAGACGATGATGCCGTCGACGCCGTTGCGGGCGGCCTCGCGCGCGTCCTCCGGGTCCAATATGCCCTTGAGGATGATCGGGCCGCTCCACAGTGAGCGGACGAAGTCGAGATCGGCCCAGCTGATGCCGGGATCGAAATTGGCGCCGACCCAGGCGAGGAAATCCTCGATCCCGCTCTTGCCCGCCAGCACCGGCGCGACATTGCCGAGATGGTGGGGCCGGCCATGGAGGCCGACGTCCCAGGCCCAGCCGGGCCGCGCCATGCCCTGCAGCAGGCGGCGCAGCTTGCCGAGCGGCCCTGCCGCCCCGGCGAGGCCGCTGCGATAGTCGCGGTAACGGGTGCCCGGCACCGGCATGTCGACGGTGAAAACCAGCGCCGAGCAGCGCGCCTCGCGGGCCTTCTCGATCAGGTCGCGCATGAAGGCGCGGTCGCGGATCATGTAGAGCTGGAACCAGAAGGGCCGGGTGGTGCCGCGCGCGACCTCGTCGATCGCGCAGGCGGAGACGGTGGACAGGGTGAAGGGAATGCCGGCGGCTTGGGCGGCGCGCGCCGCCTGGACCTCGCCGCGCCGGGCGGTCAGGCCCGCGAGGCCGATCGGTGCGAGGGCGACGGGGAGGGCGAGCTTCTGCCCGAACAGCTCAGTGGACAGGTCGAGCCGGGACACGTCGCGCAGCACGCGCTGGCGCAGCGCGATCGCTTCGAGATCGGTGATATTGCGGCGCAGCGTCACTTCGGCATAGGCGCCGCCGTCGATATATTCGAACAGGAAATGGGGCAGGCGCCGCTGGGCGATCCGCCGATAATCCGATGCTGCCGCGGCCTTCATCCGTCCCTCCGTCGCGCGGAGCCGGTGATAGCGGGGGGAGGCCCCTCCCGCCACGCCGAAACGCGAGCGGGAGGGGCAGAAAGGGCCTTTAGTGCCGCATTTTCCGAGCCGTTGACCGCGCACGGTCAACTTGAAAATGCTAGTTCAGGCCGGGAAATTGCCGGCGATGGCGATCTGCGACAGCGGCAGGCGGTCGCTGGGGGCCTCGCGCTCGCGCAGCTGCTCGGGCAGCACCTCCGGATCGCCCTGCCGGCCGATGGCGGCGGCGGCCTCGATCCGGTAATCGTCGGGCACGCCCAGCTCGGTCTTGATCGCGTCGAAGTCGATCCCCGTCATGCCATGCGCGCGCAGGCCCAGATGCTCGGCCTGCAGGGCGAGCGACATCCACGCGGCGCCGGTGTCGAAGCTGTGGCTGTGCGACGGCTTGCCGTGCGAGGTGGTGGCGGACAGGAAGAAGACGAGCAGCCCCGACTTCTCGGCCCAGCTCTGGTTGAACGGGATCAGCAGCTTCAGGAAGCGATCCCAATTGGCGTCGCCGCGCTCGGCATAGAGCAGGCGCCAGGGCTGGGCGTTGAACGCCGACGGCGCCCAGCGCGCGGCTTCGAACAGGGCGTCGCGATCGGCGGCGTCGATCGACGAGCCGTCGAAGGCGCGCGGCGACCAGCGGTTGACGAACTGATCATGGACTTTGGCTTCGGTGCTACGGCCGGTCATGTGCTTTCTCCCGGAAATCTGCGGTCGTTGCGAGGGCTAGCCGTTTTTGCCGCACAGCACCATCGCAGGGTTGGAAACGATGCGTTGCGGAATCGGGTTGCGCGGCCCCGGCACAGGCGGCAAAGCGCCGCGCAGATCAGAACAGGCGGGGGGATGCCGATGGTTATGGGACGCAGGCTGCGCGGCCTTGGTGCTGCGGTTGCGATGGGCTGGGCGGCGAGCGCGCAGGCGGCCGAGCTGTTCATCGAGCCGGTCATTCGCCCCGACAGCGGCGACACGGCCTTCATCATCGTCGCCTCCGCGCTGGTGCTGTTCATGACGCTGCCGGGGCTCGCCCTCTTCTATGGCGGCCTCGTCCGGTCGAAGAATTTCCTGTCGGTGCTGATGCAGTGCTTCGCGATCGCGGCGCTGGTCTCGCTGCTGTGGCTTTTCGGCGGCTACAGCCTCGCCTTCGCGCAGGGCACGCCTTGGATCGGCGATCTGTCGGGCATCGGCCTGGCGGGCATGGACGGGGTGCGGAGCGGGCTGACCATCCCGGAAAATGTCTTCGCGCTCTACCAGATGATGTTCGCGATCATCACGCCCGCGCTCGTCATCGGCGCCTTTCCGGAGCGGGTGCGCTTCGGCTGGGTCATGCTCTTCTCGGCGGCGTGGCTGCTGCTCGTCTATATCCCTTCGGCGCATTGGGTCTGGGGCGGCGGCTGGATGGCGGGGCTGGGCGTGCTCGATTTCGCGGGCGGCATCGTCGTCCACACGACGGCGGGCATTTCCGCGCTCGTCATCGCGCTGATGATCGGGCGGCGGCGCGGCTTTCCGCAGACGATGATCCCGCCGCACAGCCCGGCGATGACGATGATCGGCGCAGGGATGCTGTGGGTCGGCTGGTTCGGCTTCAACGGCGGATCGGCGCTGGCGGCGGGCGCTGCGGCCGGCAACGCTTTGCTGTCGACGCATCTGGCGGCCTCGGCCGCCGCGCTTGCCTGGGCGCTGCTCGAGCGGGTCAAGATCGGCAAGTCGACCTCGGTCGGCCTCGTCACCGGCGCGGTCGCCGGGCTGGCGACGGTCACGCCGGCGGCCGGCTATATCTCGCCGATCGGCGGGGTCGTCTGCGGCATCGTCGGGGCGGCGATCTGCTTCTACGCGGTGCTGGCGGTCAAGCAGCGCTGGAAGGTGGACGACTCGCTCGACGTCTTCGCGGTCCACGGCGTGGGCGGCATGACCGGATCCCTGCTGCTCGCCCCGCTCGCCACCACCGCGCTGGGCGGCGTCGGCCTCGCGGAGGGCCGGACGGTCGTCGACCAGCTTGGCGCGCAGGCGCTGGGTGTCGGGGTGACGGCGATCTGGTCGGCGGTTGCGACCGTGATCCTCGCGAAGCTGGTCGCGCTGATCGTGCCGATGCGCGTCGATGCCGAGGCCGAGCATGACGGCCTCGACCTGTCGAGCCATGGCGAGCGCGCCTACGAGTTCGACTGAGCCTTTCGGGCGCCGCGGCGCGGGTCAGGCGCGGCGCTGCGGCAGCACGATCGCTTCGAGCAGGTCCATCGGCATCGCGCCATTGCCCAGGACCTTGGCGTGGAACCGGCGGCGGTCGAAATCCTTGCGCAGCCGCGCCTTGAGCCGGTCGCGCATCGACAGGATGCGGAGCTGGCCGAGCTTGTAGCCGAGCGCCTGACCCGGCCAGGCCATGTAACGCTCGATCTCCGCGACGATCTCGCTCTCGGGCGACCCGCTATTCTCGGTCATATAGGCGATCGCCTTCTCGCGGCTCCAGCGCAGCTGGTGCATGCCGGTGTCGACCACCAGCCGCACGCAGCGGAACAGGTCGTCGCCCAGCCGCCCGATATCGCCCGCCGGATCGTCGGCATAGACGCCCAGTTCGGCGGCCAGCCGCTCGGCATAAAGGCCCCAGCCTTCGGAATAGGCGTTGAAGCTGGCGATGCGCAGGATCAGCGGGGCCTGGGGCAGGGACAGCAGCGTCGCGCCCTGGGTGTGGTGGCCCGGCACGCCCTCATGATAGCTGAGCGTCGGCAGCGTGTAGCGCTGGACGCCCGCCATATCGCGCAGGTTGATCCAGTAGATGCCGGGGCGCGATCCGTCGAGCGAGGGGCCGTCATAGAAGCCGCCGGGCGCCGAATCCTGCGTCGCCTCCGGGACGGCGCGGATCTCCAGCTTCTGCGTCGGGATCATGGTGCGGGGCAGGAAACTGGCCTGCCGCGCCTCCATCGCGGTGACGAGCGAGCGGACATAGGCGAGCAGTTCGCGGCGTCCCTCGGCGCTGTCGGGGAAGCGCTGTTTCGGATCGGCGGCGAGCGCGTCGAGCTGGTCGCGCAGCCTGCCTTTGGTGAAGCCCAGCTGGCGCAGGCGTGCGGTGAGCTGGCCCTTCACCAGTGCGACCTGCTCCAGGCCGATGCGGTGGATCTCCTCGCCGCTCAGCGGGCTGTCGCCGATCGAGCGGATGTTCGCGGCGTAGAGCGCCTCGCCATCGGGTTGCGCCCAGACGCCGCTTTCGGCGCGGCCGCTCGGCATCATCTCGCGCACCCGTTCGCGCAGGCGGCCGAAGGCGGGGCGTGCGCGCTTCTCCAGCGCGGTGATCGCGCGTTCTTCCGCCGCTGCGCGGAAGCGCGGGTCGAGCCCGGCCTTGGCCATGCGTTCGCGCAGGGCGACGATCAGGGGGTGCTGGTCGGCCGGGCCGCGCAGGAAATTCTCGACCACCGGCAACGTCTTGTCGAGCAGCGCGCGGGGCGGGATGCAGCCGGCGGCCTCGTCTGCGCGGCTCTTCTCGATCACCCCGTCATAGCCTTTGGCGAAGCCATCGAGCTTGCCGATCCAGGCGTCGACCTCGACCGGTGACGACAGCGCCTGCTGCGACATCATGAAATTGGGCGTGTTCACGATCGGCCCGGAAATCTGGTTGAGCACATAGGGCTCATGCGCGGTGAACCAGAAGGGGTTGGGCCGGCCATAAGCGATGCCGGGGGTGCGCAGGCCGTTGGCCATCACCGCCGCCGCTATGCGCAGCCGCAGCGCACCGAGGGCATCGCCGGTGCAGGACAGCCCGTCGATCGCCCGCGCGGCATCGCCGATCGCCGATCGCCATGCCGCTTCGCCTGACGGAGAGAAATCGTCCATCGCGTGCGAGAAGACCCCGCCCTCGGCCGCGCCGGGCAGGCCGCCATAGACGGCGGTCTCGGGCGTATGGCGGAGCAGCTTCAGCGTGATCGCGTCGAGCGGCGTCGTGATCGGGCAGGGGCCGGGGCGCTTGGGGGGGACCGGAACCGGATCGGCGGCAGCCAGGCGGGCCGGCAGGGCAGAGGCGAGGGCCGAGGCTCCGAGGAGGAGGCCGAAGCGGCGGCGCGAAAGGGCGGAAGCCGTTGTTCTGGTCATCATTCCAGACAGGTGGTGACATTTTCGGGAGGGCGCGGCAACAGTCCGCCGATGTTCAGGATCGAATCGAACGGCGATATCGCCCGCCTCAGCCTCGACCGCGCCGATGCGCGCAATGCGATCGGCATCGACCAGTGGCCGAAACTGACGGCCCATCTGGAAGAGATCGTCGCGGGCGGCGCGCGGGCGCTGATCGTGCGATCGGACGTGGCGGGGATCTTCTCCTCGGGCGCCGACCTCGGCGATCTCGACGGGCTCGCCGCCGATCCGGCGCGCCGCACCCTGTTCCGGGTCGAGATGGCCCGCGCCTTCGACACGCTCGCCTCGCTCCCGATCGCGACGATCGCGGCGGTCGATGGCGGATGCTATGGCGCGGCGGTTGCGCTCGCGCTCGCCTGCGACATCCGTATCGCGGGCAGCAAGGCCGTGTTCGCGATCACGCCCGCCAAGGTCGGCATCGTCTATCCGGCGGGCGACGTCGCGCGGCTGAAGGCGCAGGTCGGGCCGGGACAGGCCGCGCGCATGATGCTGACCGGCATGGTGATCGACGCGGCCGAGGCGGCCCGCATCGGGCTGGTCGAGCAGCTCGTCGACAGCGCCGATGCCGCCGCCGCCGACATGGCCGCGCTGGTCGCCGCCAATTCGCGCAACAGCGTCGCCGGGCTCAAGCGCATCCTGGCGGGTGATGGAGAGGCCGACCGGCTGTTCGACGATGCCTTTGGCGGGGTCGATTTCCGCGAGGGGCTGATGGCCTTCCGCGAGCGTCGCAAGCCGGTCTTCCGCTGATGCCCAAGCTGCTGCTGATCGCCGATCATGCGTCGAACCATGTGCCGGCCGATGTCGATCTGGGCATCGATCCGGCGCTGCTCGATCAGCATGTCGCGATCGACATCGGCGTGGGGCCGCTCGGGCGCCTGCTCTGCGAGCGGCTGCCGATGGACGGCATCTTCGGCCCGGTGTCGCGCCTCGTGATCGACCTCAACCGCGAGGAAGATGCGCCGGGCCTGATCCCGGTCGAGAGCGACGGCCATGCGATAGCCGGCAATGCCGCGCTCGATGCCGATGCTCGGGCGGCTCGGGTCGAGCGGTTCTGGCGGCCTTATCATCGCGCCATCGCCGACCGTATCGCCGCCGACCGGCCCGACCTGATCGTCTCGCTCCACAGCTTCACCCCGCGTCTCGCCAGCCGTCCCGAGGAAGCGCGGCCGTGGCAGGTCGGTGTGCTCTACAACGAGGACGACCGCGCGGCGCTCGTCGGGCTCGACGCGCTGCGCGAGGCCGGAATCATCGCCGGGGACAACGAGCCCTATTCGGGCAAGCTGCTCAACGCGACGATGAACCTGCACGCCGAGGCCAATGGCATAGCCTATCTCGGCCTCGAAGTGCGGCAGGATCTGATCGGCGATCCGGCCGGCGTCGCCCATTGGGGCGACCGGCTCACGCCCGTCATCGCCCGCGTCGGCGCCGCCTTCGCCTGATATCGGCGCCTGATCGAGGGGGCTTCGCTCAGCCCGCCTTGTCGAGCGCCTGTTCGAGGTCGGCGAGGATGTCGTCGATATGCTCGAGTCCGATCGACAGCCGCACATAGCCTTCGGACACGCCGGTCGCGGCCTGCTCCTCCGCCGACAGCTGCGAATGGGTCGTCGTCGCGGGATGAATGGCCAGGCTGCGCGCATCGCCGATGTTCGCGACATGGTAGAAGAGCTGGAGCGCGTCGATGAAACGCCGCCCCGCCTCGCGTCCGCCGGCCAGTTCGAAGCCGAGCAGTCCGCCCGTCCCGCCGGTCAGGTAGCGTGCCGCGCGCTCCGCTTGCTGTCCGGTTTGGAGCGAGGGGTGGATGACCCGCGTCACGTCAGCGCGTCCCTGCAGGAAAGCGGCAACCTTGGTCGCATTCTCGCAATGCCGTGGCATGCGCAGCGGCAGCGTTTCCAGCCCCTGCAGGATCTGGAAGGCGTTGAACGGCGACAGCGCTGCGCCGAGGTCGCGCAGCAGGATCGTCCGCGCGCGCAATATATAGGCGATCGGACCGAGCGGCTTGGCGGCTTCGTTCCAGATGGCGCCATGATAGCTCGGGTCGGGGGTGTTGAGCGTCGGCTGGCGCTCGGGCACAGCGCCCCAGTCGAAATTACCCCCGTCGACGATCACGCCGCCGATCGAGGTACCATGCCCGCCGATATATTTGGTCGCCGAATAGACGACGATGGCGGCGCCATGGTCGAGCGGCCGGGCGATCAGCGGGGCGGCGGTGTTGTCGACGATCAGCGGAATGCCGAGCGGCCGGCCGAGCGCTGCGATCTCGGCGATCGGGCAGACGACAAGCTTGGGGTTGGGCAGCGTCTCGGCATACCAGGCGCGGGTGCGCTCGTCGGTCGCGCGGACGAAGGCCTGGGGGTCGGACGGATCGACGAAGCGCACCTCGATCCCCTGGTCGCGCAGCGTGTTGGCGAAGAGATTCCAGGTGCCGCCATAGAGGTCGGTGCTGCTGACGACATTGTCGCCGGCACGGGCGAGATTCTGGATCGCATAGGCGGAGGCCGCCTGTCCCGAGGCGACGGCGAGCGCGGCAGCCCCGCCCTCGATCGCAGCGATGCGCTGCTCCAATATGTCGGTCGTGGGGTTGCCGATGCGGGTGTAGATATTGCCCAATTCCTTGAGCGCGAACAGATTGGCCGCATGCTCGGCGTCGCGGAACTGATAGGAGGTCGTCTGGAAGATCGGCGGCGCGACCGAACCCGTGCCCGGATCGGCGCGCCACCCGGCGTGGAGCGCGAGCGTTTCGGGGTGCAGCGTGCGTTCGGTCATGGTCATCCTTCCAGCGATCCCGGCCTCGCAAGGGCCGTCGCCGACAGCCTATCGCCCCGGCGTCCGAAACGAAGAAAGATTTCCTTTCAGGCCGCTACCGAAGGCGGCGTTGACGCGGTGGACGCCAGTTCCTGAACCGCCGCCAGGACTTCGGCGGCGCGAAAGGGCTTGGAGATCATCGGCCGTTCGGCATGACGCGCAGGAAGATGCTCGCGCCCATAGCCGCTCACGAAGGCGAAGGGGATGCCCCGCTCCAGCAACTCATCCGCCACGCGATCGACCGGTTCGCCGTTGAGATTGCCATCGAGCAACACCGCGTCGGGTGCATCGTTGGCGATAACCTCCAGCGCCTGCTCGCAGGATGTGGCCGGGCCCAAGGCGAGATGGCCCGCATCCTCCAGTTCCATCATCAGGTCCATCGCGACCAGGGGCTCATCCTCGACGACGAGAATCTTCAGCGGCCTTGCCGGGTCGTTCTGCGGCGGGGGAGGGGCCGGTGCGGCGGCGGACGGTGTTGCGCTACCCGGCGGCAGTTCGGCGACCTGAAGGCCAGTGTTGCTGTCCACGCTGCGCAGCGGCAGGCACAGGTGCCAGGCGATCCCTTCGGGGCGATAGATCAGCTCGGCCTTGCCGCCTTCGGAAACGAGGCTCGACTGGATCAGCGTGCTACCGAAGCCGCGCTTGTCGAAGGGCGCCACCACCGGCCCGCCGCTCTCGGACCAGTCGAGCAGGACGGTGTCGTCCTCGACCCGCCAGGCGAGCGAGACATGCCCGCTGTCGTTCGAGAAGGCGCCATATTTATGCGCGTTGGTCGCAAGCTCGTGCAGCACCAGCGCGAAACGCAGGGCCAGCTCGGGGGACAGGTCGAGCAGGGGCCCGTCCATGTGGAAGCGGTCGGCGGTTACCGCCCCGATCTCGAACTGATCGGCGATCAGGCGGCGGAGGTTGGCGCGTTCCCAGGTCGCGCTGCTCAGCAGGGAATGCGCGGCGGCGAGCGACTTGATCCGTCCGGTGAAGGCTTCGCGGAATTCGGCCAGATCGTCGGCGTGACGGAAGCTCTGCGAGGCGATCGCTTGCACCGTCGCCAGCGAATTCTTCACCCGGTGATTGAGTTCACCGACCAGCAGCCGCTGCGTTTCCATCGCGCGCTGACGTTCGGTGACGTCGAGCACCTGAAGCATGCCGCTCGATGCGCGGTTCCGCGTGCCCGCGACCGTCGAGCAATACCATTCGCCCGCCCGAACGCTGCCGTCCGCGCGCAGGAAACGATGCTCCTGCATCTCGCTATTCTCGCCCTCCAGCAGGCGGTGCATCGACGAGACGAAGCTGCTGCGATCGTCATCGGGCAGGAATGGGGCCTGATGGAGCAAGACGCCCAGCATATCGTCGGCGCTATAGCCGAACAGCCGCTCGGCACCCTTCGCCCAGGTGACGATGCGCAGGTCTGAATCGATCTCGATCACCGCCATCGGCGAATTGTCGCCATGCGCGCGCAGCCGGCCGAGGGCGAGAGCGAGTTCGTCGCGTTGTCGGGCAAGTTCGCGCCGCTGGCGGGCCAGTTCGACGAAAACCGACACCTTCTGATTGAGGACATGGATGTCGTAGGGCTTGAGCAGATAGTCGACAGCGCCCGCTTCGAAGCCGCGGAAGCGGCGCGTTTCGTCGGTGGCGATGGCGGTCAGGAAGATGATCGGGACGGCGCGCGTGCGCTCGGTCCCGCGCATCAGTTCGGCCAGTTCGAAGCCGTCCATGCCGGGCATCTGCACGTCGAGCAGCGCCAGCGCGAAGTCGTTGCGCAGCATCAGTTCCAGCGCCTGCTCGCCGCTGCTGGCGGTAACCAGTTCGACGCCGGGCTGATCGAGCGCCGCTTCGAGTGCGACGAGGTTTGCGGGCACGTCGTCGACCGCGAGGATGCGGATGACGCTATCGGACATCACGGGCCTCGTCCGCCGGGACGGCGTTTCGCCGATAGATTTTTTCGTGGGTGGCAAAGTCGGTGAAGAGGCCAGCGCATCGCGAAAAATGGAGCGTCTCCTTTGAGCCGAGGCCGAGGAAGCCGCCGACCGGCAGCGAACGGGCGAAGATGTCGAGAGCGCGGTCCTGCAGCGCGCGCTCGAAATAGATCAACACGTTCCGACTGGATACGAACTGCACCTCGGAAAACACTGAATCGCTTGCAAGATTATGGTCAGCGAACACCGCCCGTTTGCGCAAGGTCGGATCGAACCGCGCGGCCCCGAAGGCGGCTGTGTAATAGTCGGAGAGCGACGCCCGCCCGCCCGCAGCCTGATAATTGCGGGTGAAGCCGGCAAGGCGATCGAGATCGTAAATCCCCGTCTCGGCCTTTTCGAGCGCGCTCGGATTGATGTCGGTGCAATAGAAGATCGTGCGGTTTTCCAGCCCCTCTTCGCGGAACAGGATCGCCAGCGAATAAAATTCCTCCCCATTGGCGCAGCCGGCGATCCACACCTTGATTGACGGCCAAGTCGCGAGGTGCGGCAGCACGTCGGTGCGCAGTCGCGCATAATAATAGGGGTCGCGGAAGAACTCGCTGACCTGGATCGTCATGAAGCCGAGCAGCGCCGGCAGCGTGCCGACATCGTGGAGCAGGCGGTGCTGGAGCTCCGACAGGCTCGCGCAGTCGAAATGGCTCTGCGCCCGTTCGAGGCGCCGCTGCAGCGACGGGCGGCTATAGTCGCGAAAATCATAGCCGTAGCGCCGCCAGACCGCTTCGACGATCAGGTCGGTCTCGATCTCGGCGACATCCTCGGCGGTGAAGCTCATCGCGGCATCCACACGCGGATCAGCGACAGCAGCTTATCGATGTCGAGCGGCTTGGCGAGATAATCGTTGGCGCCGGCGGCGAGGCATTCCTGCTGGTCACGCTCCATCGCCTTGGCGGTCAGGGCGATGATCGGCAGGGTCGCGAATTGCGGCCGCTTGCGGATCTCGCGCATGGCCGTGAGGCCGTCCATCTCGGGCATCATGATGTCCATCAGCACGAGATCAATGGGCGTGCCGCCAACTTGTTCCGTCGCGTCAACGATTTCGAGCGCCTCGCGTCCGTTGCGGGCGATCCGCACGTCCACGCCATGGGGTTCGAGCACGCCGGTCAGCGCATAGACGTTGCGGATGTCGTCTTCGACGATGAGGATACGGCGGTTCTCAAGCGTGCCGTCGCGGCCAAGGGCGCGGGCGAGCATTTTCTGCTGTTCGCTCGGCAGTTCGGACACCACCTGATGAAGGAACAGGGTGACCTCGTCGAGCAGGCGTTCGGGCGATTTGGCGCCCTTGACGATGATCGACTTGGAATAGCGCCGCAGCCGCATTTCCTCGTCATTGGCGAGGTCGCGGCCGGTGTAGACGATGACCGGCGGGAAGCCGACGCTCTCGTCATTGCTGAGCCGTTCGAGCAGGTCGAGGCCCGGCATGTCCGGCAGGTTGAGATCGAGCACCATGCAGTCGAAGGTTTCCCGGCCGAGCTTCTCAAGACATTCGGCCGCACTGTGCGCGTTGACGGTCTCGACGTCGCGCGAAGCCAGCAGATGGCGGATGCTTTCAGCCTGCTGGGTGTCGTCCTCGACGACCAGCACGCGCCGCAGCCGCTGCTCCATCCGCGCTTCGAGCCCTTCGAGCATGTCGACCAGCGTGTCGCGGCTGACGGGCTTCAGCAGATAGCCGACCGCACCGCTGGCGAGCGCAGCCTGCGTATCCTCATCGGCCGACACGATATGCACCGGGATGTGCCGCGTGCGCGCATCGCGCTTGATGCGGTCCAGCACCGACAGCCCGGTATGGTCGGGCAGATGGAGATCGAGGATGACAGCATGCGGCAGATATTGGCGGGCGAGCAGAGCACCCTCATCGGCGGTGCCTGCGATCAGGCATTGGAAACCGACTTCGTGCGCCAGATCGCAGAGGATGCGCGCGAAGGCGGGATCGTCCTCGACGACCAGAATGACGCGGCTGTCGCCCGACAGGATGGAGCGATCATCCTCGGTCCGCTGGGCGACCCGGTCGGGCCGGGACGATAGCGGTGCGACCGGTTCCGACCGCGGCTGGAAGCTGCGCGGTGCGGGCGTGCTCCTGGCTCCGCCCTGGAATTTTTCCGGCAAGGCGATGCTGAACGCGCTGCCCTCGCCGAGGATGCTGTGCAGCGAGATATCCCCACCCAGCAGCCGGGCAAGTTCGCGCGAGATCGAAAGGCCTAGCCCGGTACCACCATATTTGCGGCTGATGCTGCCGTCGGCCTGGCGGAAGGCTTCGAAGATCATGTCATGCTTGTCGGCGGGAATGCCGGGACCGGTGTCGCGGACCGACAGGCTGATCAGCCCATCGTCTCTGCGGCTAGCCTCTAACGCGACTTCGCCGCGCTCGGTGAACTTGATCGCGTTCGACAGGAAATTGCGCATGATCTGTTCGAGACGCTGGACGTCGGTCTCGATCATGGCGGGCACGTCATCGTCCTGGCGCAGATGGAAGGACAGGCCCTTGGCCTCGGCCGCAGGCTGGAAGCTGTTGCGCAGCTTCTCGAACATGTCGTCGAGCCGGGTCGGGCGCGGCTGCAGCTCGAGCTTGCCGGCTTCGATTTTCGAGATGTCGAGAATGTCGTTGATCAGGATGAGCAGGTCGTTGCCCGAGGTCTCGATCGTCTCGGCGAAGCGTACCTGCTCGTCGCTGAGATTGCCATGGCGGTTCTCGGCGAGGAGGCGCGCCATGATGAGCAGCGAGTTGAGCGGGGTGCGCAGCTCGTGGCTCATATTGGCCAGGAATTCCGACTTATAACGGCTTGCTTGTTCGAGCTCGGCGGTCTGGGCCTTGAGGGAGGCCTGCGCCCGTGTCAGCTCGTCGCGCTGGGCCTCGAGCGAACCGGTCTGCTCCTCGAGCAGGGCGTTGTTGCGCTCGAGCTCCTGCTGCTGGTCCTCGAGCTGCGCCTGCGAGCGGAGCAGCTGCTTGCTCTGCTCCTCCAGCTCGTCGTTGGTGGCGCGCAGTTCCTCGCTCTGCGCCTGCAGTTCCTCGGCCTGCTGCTGCGTCTCTGCCAGGAGATTCTGCAGGCGGGCGCGATATTTGGCCGAGCGGATAGCTGTGCCGAGGTGACCGGAAACCAGTTCCAGGAAGTCGGGCAGGTCCTTCGGCTTGGCGCCCGGCTGGTCGAGAAAGCCGATCTCGACGACCGTGTTCACCATCCCGTCGACGCGGCCCGTGCCGACGATCAGGCTGCGAGGCTTGGCGCTACCCAGGCCGCTGCCGAAGGTGAGATAGCCGTCGGGTACATCGTCGACGACCAGCGTCCCGCCGCGCCGGATGGCGTCGCCGAGGAGGCCGTCATTGCGGCCGATGCGGTCGGGTGTGGGTGTCGATGCGGGTACGCCCGTCGATGCGACCCGGCGATACTCCTCGCCATCGCGGACATAGACGAGCCCGGCGGCAGCGCCGAAGCGCTCGACGATGAAGCCAAGGGTGTTGAGCCCGATTTCCTCGGGAGTCTGCTCGCCGCCGGTGCGGCGGGTCAGTTCGGCTTCGGCCTCCCGCATCCACTGCTGTCGCCGCGAGTCGAGGCGGTAGCTGATGAACATCGTGCCGATTCCGGCGAGGAGCATGTTCACGATCGTCGCCAGCGAGCGGTTGAGAAGCGCGAGCGCGGGATCGACACCGGTCGGCGCGTTGTAGAATCCGATCGCCATACAGACCACGGAGAGTGCGGCGGCCGCAATCGGGAGCAAACGATAGGGGCTGGCGAAGGCGATGACCGTCGGCAGAAGGTAGATCACCCAGATGGCGGTTCCGAGCGGGAAGGAGATGTCCGCGACACAGGTCAGCGCCAGGATCAGTGGAAGACCGAGGAGATAGAGATAGGAACGACTGCTCCCGCTCGTGAAAGAAAACATCCTGTAACTTCCAGCGGGGATCGGTGCAGACGGACGCGCGAACCACCCCCCGGTAGAGTTCGCCGTTCGGCCCAAACGCCCGTGTTTCAAGCAGGTTCCCAAAAATTTCATCCTGCGCCGCTGGAACGCTCTGCAAACGCTTCGCTTACATGGACGAACAAGGCGCAGCCGCGCATAAGGGCGCCATGTCGAGGGCCATCTTCCCACTCTTTGCGGCGCTGCTGCTCGCGCCGGGCATTACGGGCTGCAACGGTGGCGGTGATGAACTGCCCCCGGGCGCGACGCGGGTGGAGTGCAGGCCCGCCGGCGGCGCGCCCTTCGAGGCGGCCTGCACGCTCGAGCGAATGAAGAGTGATGACGGTACGGTACTGCTCGTTCGCTCGCCCGACGGGGGTTTTCGCCGATTGCTGGTGGTGCGCGACGGGCGTGGAGTGGTGTCTGCTGATGGCGCCGAGCCGGTCGCGGTGGCGCCAGCCGGCGCTGCGCATATCGAGGTAACCATCGGGGGCATGCAATATCGCCTGCCGGCGCGGATAATGCCATGACTGGGCGCTCCATCCTGACGGCTGCCGAAACGCGTTCGGCAGAAGAAACGGCCTTTGCTGCCGGGCTCTCGGTCGACGACGCGATGGAGCGGGCAGGGAGCGCGGTCGCGGAAGCCGCCTGGCGGTTCGCTGGCCCTCGTGAGACATTGGTTGTCTGCGGTCCGGGCAATAATGGTGGCGACGGCTATGTGATCGCGCGCTGGCTGCGCGATCGGGGCGTGCGCGTGCGCGTCGCGGCGAGCGCGGAACCGCGCACCCCTGCCAGCCAGTTGAACCGCGCGCGTTGGGCCGGACCGGTGGAGGAACTGGCCGAGGCTGAACCGGCTCCACTGCTAATCGATGCTCTGTTCGGTACCGGTCTCGTCAGGCCGCTGGTCCTCCAAGTGGCGACACCCTTGGCGCGGCTCGCGAAAGCGGCGTCGCTCCGGGTCGCAGTCGATCTGCCGAGCGGGGTCGGGACCGACGATGGCGCGCTGCTCGGGCCCGCGATCGCTTATGACCTGACGGTCGCTCTCGCGGTGCTCAAGCCCGCGCACCGGCTGCAACCGGCGGCGGCTCTGATGGGGCGGCTGGTCCTGGCCGACATCGGTATCGCGGGGACGTCCGATCTGGCGGAGATCGCCCGGCCGCGCCTGTCGCCGCCCGGCCCGACCGACCATAAATATACGCGCGGGCATGTCGTGGCGGTCGGCGGAGCGATGCCGGGGGCGGCGCTGTTGTCGGCGATGGCGGCGCAGCGGGGCGGGGCGGGCTATGTCACGCTTGCGGCTGAGGCTTCTGCCGCGGCGGCGCCCGCCGCGCTGGTATGCCGCGCCGATCCGATCGGTCTGATCCTGGCCGACGACCGGGTCGGCTGCGTCGTCGTCGGACCGGGGCTGGGGCGCGATGCGGAAGCTTCGGCACGGCTGGACGAAGCCATCGGCACCGGGCGCCCCTGCGTTCTCGATGCCGATGCGCTGACCCTGCTCGCCGAGCGGCGAAGCGCCATGCCGGCGGGCGCCATACTGACGCCGCATGAAGGCGAGTTCAGGCGGCTGTTCGGCGATCTGGGCGGCAGCCGTGTCGAGCGGGCCCGGGCCGCTGCCCGACGATCGGGCGCCGTTGTCGTGCTCAAGGGGCCCGACACGGTCGTTGCGGCGCCCGACGGCAGGGCGGCTATTGCGGCACCCGCCACGGGATGGCTCGCCAGCGCGGGCACTGGCGATGTACTGGCGGGCGTCATCGCGGCGAATCGGGCGCGCGGTCTTGATCCCTTCGCCGCAGCCTGCGCCGGCGTGTGGCTGCATGGCCGCGCCGGGGAGCTGGCGGGAGCGGGGCTCATCGCCGACGATCTCGTGGCCCATCTGCCGGCCGCTCTTGGAGAATGTTGTTGAACGATCAGGCACCCATCGTCCGCATCGCGGCGCGCGGCGACGGCATCACGGAAGACGGACGGCATTCGCCACAATCGGCGCCCGGCGATCTGCTCGGCATCGACGGGTCGCTGACCTGGGGTCCGCATCATGTCGAGCCGCCCTGTCGGCATTTTCCGAAATGCGGCGGTTGCCAGCTCCAGCATGTCGATGACGAGAGCTATGCCGACTATATCGTCCAGCGGATCGTCGGCGCATTGGGCCAGCAGAAGGTGGAGGTCGGATCGGTCGCGCCCACGATGTTGTCGGCACCCGAAACCCGCCGTCGCGTTTCGCTGCGCGCCGAGCGGCAGGGCAAGCGGATGCTGCTCGGCTTCAACGAGGAGGCGAGCCATCATATCGTCGACCTGAAGATGTGCGCGGTGATGCATCCCGCGCTGGTCGCGCTGATCGCACCGCTGCGCCGCCTGATGCACCCGCTGCTGCGCGACCGCCGCGCGGCAGGCGTGCAGATGACCCTCGTCGACCAGGGTGTCGACGTGCTGCTGGAAAAGGTCGAGGTCGAAGGGCTGGTAGCGATCGAGGCGGTCAACGACTTCGCCCGCACTCACAAGCTCGCCCGGCTCGCGATCGACGACGGCTATGGCGCCCGCGCTCAGTGGGAGCCCGATGCCGCGACGATAACGCTCGGCGGGGTCGCGGTGCCTTTCCCGCCGGGAGCGTTCCTGCAGGCGACGGCGGACGGCGAGGCGGCGCTGGTCGCGGCGGTCGAGGCGATCGTCGGCGACGCGCCGATTGTCGCTGATCTGTTCGCCGGGCTCGGCACCTTCTCGCTGCCGCTGTCGGACAGCCGGCGGGTCTATGCCGCCGAAGGCGCGCGCGACGCCGTACTGGCGCTCAAGGCGGCGGGCGACAGGACGCAGCGCAAGATCGCGGTCGACCATCGCGATCTGTTCCGCCGTCCTCTGAATGCGGCCGAGCTTGATTGCTTCGATGCCGTCGTTCTCGATCCGCCGCGCGCGGGCGCCAAGGAGATGATGGGGGCGCTCGCCCAGACGCAGCGTCTGTCGCGCATCGCCTATGTCTCGTGCAACCCCTCGACCTTCGCGCGCGACGCCCGGACTCTGGTCGAAGGCGGCTGGGTGCTCGACAGGATCGTACCCGTCGGCCAGTTCCGCTGGTCGACGCATGTCGAACTGGTCGGAGATTTCCGGCGGGGCCGCTGAGGAGAGGGCGGTCGACAAGAAGGAGAGACCATATGACCGAGAAAGTCACGGGCCCCGCTTCCTATTTCCCGTCGATCGAGAAAAAATATGGCCGCCCGATCGAAGAGTGGAAGGCTATGGTTCGCGCGGCCTCTCCCGCGCCGCACATGGCGCTCGTCGCCATGCTCAAGGAGCAGCATGGGCTGGGGCATGGTCACGCCAATGCGATCGTCGCCCATGTGCTGGCGGAAGATCGCGGCTGAGGCGCTATCGAGGGCGACATATTGTCCCTCGCCTTTCCCCGCCCGTCATTCCCGCGAAGGCGGGAATCCATGGATGGCGGAACGTTCGACGCCACAGCGCCTCGTTACCGTGGATTCCCGCCTTCGCGGGAATGACGCCGTTGAGGTGTCCCTTACGCCGTTTCCGCCATTCCTTGCAGCAAGTGACCACCCGCTCTACGATCGGCCCTATCGCCGGCTCATCCGCGCGCAGCCATTGCGGCCAATCTGAACGCAGCCTGTCGAAGGCCCCTTCCTGCGGCGAAAATCCCCGCGCGTCGGCCTGTTTGCGCTGGAGAGCGCGCATCGGAACGCCGTCGGCTTCCCCATTCCTCCCGGAAGCCGCGCCGGAACCCCGTTCAGCGCGGTTGACTCGGGGAACCCCCGTTCCTAAAGGGGCCTCGCCTTGGCGGGATCGATCGTCGCCATGACGCCACCTTCCCGGCAACAGGAGGGTGTGTGCCATGACGGAGAACGAGACCGGACAAGACCCGGAAAGTGTGGGGGATCAGCGTCTTACATCGCTCGATGAGCGGTTGCGGGCGATCCAGCATGCCGAACAGGTCAGAACGGCGAGCACGCATAAAAAGCCTGAGAAGGGATATTCCCAGGGCAATCGCGTGCTGACCGAGCTGATCGCGGGGATCGTCGGCGGAGGTCTGCTGGGCTGGTGCTTCGATCACTGGCTCGGGACCAAGCCCTGGCTCCTATTGGCCATGCTGTTCCTCGGGATCGGCGTGGCCTTCAGGAATATCATTCGGATTTCTCAGGAGCGCCCGGAGTGATTTCCGGACGCTTTTGGCATAAGCAGGGGTAAGGCAAGCGTGGCAGCCGAATCGGGCAAGATCGATCCGATGCACCAGTTCCTGATCGAGCCGTTGTTCGGTCAGGATTGGGCGATTGCGGGCCATAACGTCGCTTTCACCAATTCGGCGATGTGGATGGTCGTGACACTGGTCGCGATGCTGGTCTTCATGGTCGGCGGAATGAAGCGCGAGCTCGTTCCCGGCCGCTGGCAGGCCGCCGTCGAAAGCTTCACCGGCTTCATCTCGGGCATGATGGCCACCAATGTCGGCCCCGAGGGCAAGAAGTTCGTTCCCTACGTCTTCTCGCTGTTCATGTTCATCCTGATCGCCAACATCATGGGCATGATGCCCACCGGCGTGGTCGGGGTGCATCCCTTCACCGTGACGAGCCACCTGACGGTGACCGGCGTCCTCGCGATCATCAGCTTCGCGATCGTGCTGATCGTCGGCTTCTGGCGCCACGGTTTCCACTTCTTCTCGCTCTTCGTGCCGCATGGTACGCCGGGCTACATGGTTCCGCTGATCTTCGTGATCGAGCTGTTCTCCTTCCTCATTCGTCCCTTCTCGCTCGGCCTGCGACTGTTCGTCGCGATGACCGCGGGGCACATCCTGATGAAGGTTCTGGCCGGCTTCGTGATCAACGGCATCAATGCGGGTGCAGTGACGGTGGCGATCGTCTCCATCCCCAGCTTCATCCTGATGATCGGCATCACCCTGCTCGAACTGCTGGTGTGCGCCATCCAGGCCTATGTGTTCGCGCTGCTGACGTCGCTGTACCTCAACGACGCGATCAACCTGCACTGAGTTTCACTGCACGACCTTCAACCTAATTCTAAGCAAGGAGTTTATCATGGACGCAGAAGCCGCAAAGCTGATCGGTGCCGGTCTCGCCGCAATCGGCGTTGGTCTCGCCGCCCTCGGCGTGGGCAACGTGTTCGGTTCGTTCCTCGAGTCGGCTCTCCGCAATCCGGCGGCTGCCGATGGCCAGCAGGGCCGCCTCTTCATCGGCTTCGCCGCCGCCGAGCTTCTCGGCCTGCTGGCGTTCGTCGTCGCGATGATCCTGCTCTTCGTCGCCTAACATTCAGGTTGCGGGGCCGGTTCGCACCGGCCCCTAACGGGAATTACCGATGCCTCAGATCGCCCAGATCGCCGCGACCTACGCTTCGCAGATCTTCTGGCTGCTGATCATCTTCGGCCTGATCTATTTCGTGATCGGGCAGGGGATGCTGCCGAAGATCGAAGCCACCGTCGAGGCACGCGACCAGAAGATCGCTTCCGATCTCACCGCCGCCGAGGCCGCTCGTGCCAAGGCCGACGAGACCGAGGCGGCCTATCGCGCCCGGATCGACGAGGCCCGTGCGGCCGCCCAGAAGGCGGTTCAGGATGCCAAGGCCGGTGCCGCCGCCGATGCGGAACAGCGGGTCAAGGCCGCCGATGCCGTGCTCGCGGCCAAGGCTGCCGAGGCCGATGCGGCGCTGAAGGCCGCGCAAGCCAGGGCGCTGGCGGAAATCGAGAGCGTGGCTGCCGAAGCCGCGCAGGAGATCGTCGCCAAGGTGTCGGGCATCTCGGTCGACAAGGCCGAAGCCGAGAGTGCGGTGAAGTCCGCACTCGCTGCCTGAACGGAGACGTCGAATGTCTGTAAACGGCTCCGCACTCGTGGCGGAAAATCTCTCCGAGGCGGCTTCGCTCGAAGGCATGCCTGAGAATGTCAGCGCCGGTCACGCCGCCGCCGGCACGCTCGAGCATCATGTCGATCCGGCTGCGCTGGGCATGACTGCCACGGCGTGGGTGTCGCTGGCGATGGTGATCGTCATCCTTCTTCTCTTGTGGAAGAAGGTGCCCGCGATCATCGGCTCTTCGCTCGACAAGAAGATCGCGTCGATCCGCGCCAATCTCGACGAGGCCGCCGCGCTGCGCGCCGATGCCGAGAAGCTGAAGGCCGAATATGAGGCGAAGGCCCAGGCCGCTGCCCGCGAAGCCGAGGAGATGCTGGCCCATGCCCGCAGCGAGGCCCAGGCCATCGTCGAGCAGGCGAAGGTGGATGCCGGCGCGCTGATCGAGCGTCGCGGCAAGATGGCCGAGGACAAGATCGCGGCCGCCGAGCGCGGTGCTATCGCGGAAGTGCGTGCCAAGGCGGCAAATGCCGCGGCCGGTGCGGCTGCGGTTCTCATCGCCCAGCGCAACGACGCGAAGACCGACAAGGTGTTGATCGACGGCGCTATCGACTCGCTCGGTACGGCCAGCTTCTGATCCGTCGCTGCGTCGGATAAAAAGGCCCGTCGGATGTCCGGCGGGCTTTTTTCATGGGCGACAGCCGGCGGCCGCCCGGCCCGTTGGCACCGCATCATTTACCAAATCCTCACGCTCCCGGACTATTGCACCGATCATGGGTGCGATCGGCTGGATATGGGCATGGCTGATGCTGATGGGGGGGCTGCGGGCGTGGAACAGCGCCTTGCTGCCGTCCGACATCATTTGCGCCATGCTGTTGTCCGGGATTGTTGCCCTCCCGCTGTTGTGGAACCGCAAGAACGGGGTGTTCGCAGCGGCGGCGCCGTCGCCCCTAGTGCGGGCAGGCATTGCGATCCTCCTCCTCGTGTCGGCCGGCGTGTCGCATCCGGACATGCTGATGATGATCGCGGTGGCTTGATTCCCTTCGGGCAAGGTTCGCGGCGGACCGAGATTGCGGCGCGCGCGTCGGCATCCTAAATCAGGGCCGTGACCGACATTCCATCCAGCGACCGCTTCAACGAGGAGAAGAGCGTCTTCACGGTGCGGGGTTCGGATACCCCCGACATCGATGCAGGCGTCGCTGCCATTCGCAACGTTCTCAAGACGCTGCCGGTGCGGCCTGGGGTCTACCGCATGCAGGACGCACGCGGCGATGTCCTCTATGTCGGCAAGGCGCGCGCGCTCAGAAACCGCGTCGCCAATTATACGCAGATCGCCCGCCTGCCGAAGCGGCTGAGCCGGATGGTGGCGCAGACCCGTTCGATGACGATCGTCACCACCAACAGCGAGGCGGAGGCGCTGCTGCTGGAGGCGCAGCTGATCAAGCGCTACCGACCGCCCTACAATGTGCTGCTGCGCGACGACAAAAGCTTTCCGTTCATCCTGCTGCGCGAGGATCACGACTTTCCACGTATCCAGAAGCATCGCGGCGCGCGGCGCGCCAAGGGGCAATATTTCGGTCCCTTCGCCAGCGCCGGATCGGTGACGCGCACGCTCAACGCGCTGCAGAAGCTGTTTCTCCTGCGCTCCTGCACCGACAGCTTCTTCGCCAACCGCGACCGGCCCTGCCTGCTCTACCAGATCAAGCGCTGTTCAGCGCCCTGCGTCGGCCGGATCGACGAGGACGCCTATGCCGAACTGGTCGGCGACGCCAAGTCGTTCCTGACGGGTAAGTCGACCCAGGTGCAGAAGAAGCTCGGCGAGGCGATGAGCGCGGCCGCCGAAGCGATGGATTTCGAGCTTGCCGCCATCTACCGGGACCGCCTCCGCGCGCTGACCTTCATCCAGGGCAGCCAGGCGATCAACGCCGAGGGCGTGGCGGATGCCGATGTGTTCGCGCTCGATACGAAGGCGGGGACGGTCTGCATTCAGGCCTTCTTCATCCGCGGCGGCCAGAATTGGGGACATCGCGCCTTCTTCCCGGCGCATGTCCAGGACGTGCCCGAGCCTGAAGTGCTGGCGAGCTTCCTGATGCAGTTCTACGAGGAGGTTCCGCCGCCCCGTCTGGTCCTCGTGGGCGATGCGCCGGCGGAAGCCGAGCTGCTGTGCGAGGCCCTGTCCGAGCGGGCCGGCCGCAAGGTGCAGATCAAGGTCCCGCAGCGGGGTGAACAGCGCAAGCTGATGGAGCAGGCGCGCCGCAACGCGCGCGAGGCGCTGGATCGCCGCCTCGCTGAATCGACGACCCAGGGCCGCATCCTGCAGGAGATGGCGGAGCTGTTCGAACTGGAAGGGCCGCCCGACCGGATCGAGGTCTATGACAACAGCCACATCATGGGCACTAATGCGATCGGGGGGATGATCGTCGCCGGCCCGGAGGGCTTTCGCAAGGGCAGCTATCGCAAGTTCAACATCAAACGGTCCGAAACCAATCCGGGCGACGATTTTGCGATGATGCGCGAGGTGCTCGAGCGGCGCTTCGCCCGGCTCGAGCGCGAGGATCCCGAGCGGCGCAGCGGCGAATGGCCCGACCTGCTGCTGATCGACGGCGGCAAGGGACAGGTCAGCGCGGTCTGCTCGGTGCTGGAGGAAATGGGCGTGCAGGACGTGCCCGTCGTGGGCATCTCCAAGGGGCCGGATCGCAATGCCGGCCGCGAGCATTTCCACCTGCCCGATGGCCGCGAGTCGATGCTGCCGATGAACTCGCCGCTGCTCTTCCATCTGCAGCGCCTGCGCGACGAGGCGCACCGCTTCGCGATCGGCGCCCACCGGGCGAAGCGCGCGGCGAGCCTGACGAAGAGTCCGCTCGACGACATTCCGGGCATCGGCCCCGCGCGCAAGAAGGCGCTGCTGATGCATTTCGGTACGGCCCGAGCGGTGCGCTCCGCATCGCTTGCCGATCTTGAACGGGCGCCGGGCGTCTCGCGGGCCATGGCACAGGCGATCCACGACCATTTTCACGCGGCCGGCTGATGGAACCGGTGACACCCCGATCCGAAAACGGTCCCGGCGAACCGCCGCGCGTCCTGCTGACGATCGATACCGAACTGACCTGGCGGCCTGGCGGCAACTGGGGTGACTGGCGCGAAGCCTTCGACCGTTCTTATGAGGCTGCGGGGGTAGGCGTCCGCTATCAGCTGCGGGTTCTCGCCCAGCACGCGCTCAAGGCCTGTTTCTTCGTCGATCCGATGCCGGCCTGCGTCTATGGCCTCGATCCGGTGCGGCGGATGCTCGAGCCGATCCTCGAGGCCGGACAGGAGGTGCAACTCCATCTCCACCCCTTGTGGGTCGGCGCGCGCGAAGGGCGAACCCGGAGCGAGCGTCAACTCGCCCGCTATGACATCGGTTCGCAGATCGACCTGATCCAGCGCGCGCGCGACATGCTGGTCGAAGCCGGCGCACCCGAACCAACCGCCTTTCGCGCGGGCAATTATTCGGCCAATGACGACACGCTCCGCGCGCTGTCGATGCTCGGCTTCCGCTTCGACAGCAGCCATAACGGGCATCAGCACCCTTGGCCCAGCGCGATCGGATTGCCCCGTGACCAGATCGCGCCGATCGAGCGTCTGGGGATGATCGAGATACCGGTTACCCTGATCGCCGAGGGGCAGAGCTCGCGCCATCTCCAGATCTGCGCTGTCTCGCTGGGCGAGATCAAGGCTGCGATCGAACATGCCGGTATCTCGGAGGCACCGGTCGTGACCATCGTCACCCACAGTTTCGAACTGGCAAACCGCGCGGGGACGGCCCCCAACCGCATTCACGTCAAGCGCTTCGAGGCGCTGTGCGAGTGGCTGGCGAGCGAGCGCCGGCGCTTTCCCACCGCCTATTTCACCGATCTCGACCAGCTTCCGCTCGATCAGCCCTCCGTGCTTCTGCCGAGCGCCGGACTTCGCCGGGTGGGGCGGCTGTTCGAACAGATCTGGTCGAACAAGGTGGAAGAGCGCGGCTGACGCGGCCGCGCTCCCGATCCTATGCAACTGCGGACCCCCGCCATCATCTGCGCGATGCGTGCCCATGGCGAACATGGCGCGATCGTGCGGGCGCTGACCCCCGGCCACGGGCTGATGGCCGGCTATGTGCGGGGCGGGCGATCGCGACGGCTGCGGCCCGTGCTGGTGCCCGGCAACATGGTCGAGGCGGAATTCAGGGCGCGCACGGCCGAGCAGCTGCCGGGGTTGACGGTGGAGCTGAGCCATAGCCGAGCCGGGCTGCTGTCCGAGCCGCTGGCGGCGTCGGCGATTGACTGGCTGACGACATTGACGGCGGTCGGCCTCGCCGAAGGCCAGCCGCATGATCGGCTTTACGAGGCGCTCGATGCGACCCTGTCTGCGATCGAGTTTGCGCCGTCCGCGCGGGGCTGGGCGGCATCGGCGGTTCGTTATGAGATGCTGGTCATGGCCGAACTGGGCTATGCGCTCGACCTGTCGGGCTGTGCCGCTGGCGGGCCGGTCGAAGAGCTGGCCTATGTCAGTCCGAAGAGCGGAGCCGCGGTCTCACGCGATGCCGGGCTGCCCTATGCCGACCGCCTGCTGCCGCTGCCGGCCTTTCTGGCGCGCGGAGGCGAAGGGGCCGACTGGGGCGAGATCCTCGATGGGCTGAAGCTTACCGGGCACTTCCTGCGGCGGGACATATTGGTCGACCGTCGGAGCGATGCGCTAGACGCGCGCGAACGGCTGATCGAGCGGATAAGGCGACTGCTCTAGCGTCGGCAGGCGACAAAGCGATTGCGCGCGCGGCGAGGGCAGGGCATCGGGCGGCGGCGAAATCGATAAGGGGAAAGTCATGCTGATTGCCTTGTTGCCCGGAGACGGCATCGGTCCGGAAGTCGTTGCCGAAGCGGTGCGCGTTCTCGAAGTCGTGGCTGGCGATCGCCTGACCTTCGAAAAGGGTCTGGTGGGTGGCGCGGCCTACAAGGCCGTGGGACATCCGCTTCCCCCGGAGACGCTCGACCTCGCGAAGCGAGCCGACGCAATTCTGTTCGGCGCGGTCGGCGACCCGGACTGCGACGCGCTCGAGCGCCATCTGCGCCCGGAGCAGGCGATTTTAGGCCTTCGCAAGGCGCTGGGCATGTTCGCCAATCTTCGCCCTGCGAAGCTCTTCAAGGAACTGGCGGATGCCTCGGCGCTGCGGCCGGAAGTCGCTGGCGCGATCGACATGGTCATTGTCCGCGAGCTCAACGGCGACGTCTATTTCGGCGAAAAGGGCATGCGCAAGACGGCCGAGGGCCGCCGTCAAGGTTATGACGTCATGTCCTATGACGAGGACGAAGTGGCGCGGATCGCTCGCGTGGGCTTCGAGACGGCGCGCGCGCGGGGCCGTCGCCTCTGCTCGGTCGACAAGGCCAATGTGCTGGAGACGTCGCAGCTTTGGCGCGATGTCGTTATCGAGCTTTCGGCCGAATATCCGGACGTCGAGCTCAGCCACATGTATGTCGACAATGCCGCGATGCAGCTCGTTCGCAATCCGGGCCAGTTCGACGTCATCGTCACCGGCAATCTGTTTGGCGACATCCTCTCGGATCAGGCGTCGATGTGCGCGGGTTCGATCGGCATGCTCGCTTCGGCCGCGCTCGATTCCGATCAGAAGGGGCTGTACGAGCCGATCCACGGTTCGGCGCCCGATATCGCCGGGCAGGGCAAGGCCAATCCGCTGGCGACGATCCTGTCGGCGGCGATGATGCTGCGCTATTCGCTCGGCATGGCCGCCGAAGCCGACCGGATCGAAGCCGCCGTAGCCAGGGCGCTGGAAAATGGTGCCCGCACGGCCGATCTCGGCGGTTCGATGACGACGAGCGAAATGGGCGACGCCGTCCTCGCTGCCCTCTGAAGCGAGCTGCCGCTCAGCGCCCCATGAGGGCGCGAGCGGCGGGGAGATAGGTCCGGCCGATCCGGATCTTCTCCTCATCGGTCAGGACTGCGTGCCAGACGCCCATGCCGTCATGGCTCAGGCGGGCGATCCGATCGCGTCGCACGATCGTGCTGCGATGAAGCCGGACGAACCGGGTCGGATCGAGCCGGCGCTCCAGCTCGGTGATCGTCTGGTGCAGCAGGAAGCTGCGCTGTCCGACGTGCAGCCGCATATAGTCGCGCTCGGCCTCGATCCGGTCGATGTCCTGCGCCGCGATACGGATCATCTCCGAGCGGTGGGGGACCCAGAATTCCTGGGCGTACTCTGAAGAGGTCACCTGCTCGGATGGGGCCTTGCGCCGCTCGACCACGCGCTGGACTGCGCGGGCGAGGCGGTCCTGCGCGACCGGCTTCAGCAGATAATCGGTGGCCGACAGGTCGAAGGCGGTGACCGCATATTGATCGAAGGCGGTGCAGAACACGACCGCCGGGCGTGTCGCGCGCTGTTCGATGGCGCGGGCCACACCGATCCCGTCGAGGCCCGGCATGGCGATGTCGAGCAGCAGCAGTTCGGGCTCCAGTGCATCGAGCAGACGCAGCGCCGCCTCACCGTCCGAAGCGGTGCCGACGAGGTCGATCATCGGCTCCCGCGCACACAATATCTGTAGCCGCTCGATCGCCAGCGGCTCGTCGTCGACGACCAGGGTTCTTATCGGTGATTCAGCTGTCATTCCTGATCAATGGCATGAAAAGCGTGACGCCAAAACCGCCATTGGGCAGCGGGCCGAAGCGACAGCTGGCCTCCTCTCCGAAACGCGCACGCAAGCGGTCGGAGACGTTGCGCAGGCCCACGCCCGTGCCCGCCGGGGCTTCGCCTTCGGCCAGCGGATCACCATCATCTTCGACCGAGAGGACGAGCCCATGCGAATCCTCGCGTGCGGTGATGCGCAGCGTGACGGGACGCCGCGAGCGCGAAACGCCATATTTGATCGCATTCTCGACGAGCGGCTGCAGGATCAGACAGGGGACGCGCACATCCTCCAGCGCGGGCGGCACGTGGATTTCGACCAGCAGCCGGTCCGGGAAGCGGATCGCCTCGATGTCGAGATAGAGACGCTGGAGGCGGATTTCCTCGGCCAGCACGACATCTTCGGTCGGGTCGGCGGTGAGGCTCGTCCGGAAGAAGGTGGATAGGTTGAGGATCATCTTCTCGGCTTCGTCGCGGCTGTCCTTCAGAATCAGCGTCGACAGCGAATTGAGCGTGTTGAACAGGAAATGCGGGTTCACCTGATAGCGCAAGGCGCGAAGCTCCGCGTCGCGCGCGGCGGCACGATAGGACGCCGCCTGCCGCTCCGCATCGCGAACCGCCGCCGCATAGGAGAGCGCAAGGAACAGCGCCCCCCAGGCGGCAAAGAAGAAATAGCCGTTGAGCGCCTGGTCGGCGATCTGGGCGAGGACCGACTTGTCATGCTCCTTGTAGATGTCGGCAGGACGGCCGACCTGGATCATCACCGTGCCGGGCGAAGGCTCGCTGACGACCGGCATGGGGATCTCGACCGGCTTTGGTATCTCGATCTTCGGAAACGATGGTTGCGTGTCGGATAGGTCAGGCGCGGTTGCCGGGGCCGCTTCGGCGGGCATGGCCGGGGGAGCGGGCGGTGGCGGGGGCGCCGCGGAAAGAATGGAATCGAGGTCTATCTTGATGCCGTTGCGTCGCGCCTCCTCCACCGCAAGGCGCGCGCCCTTCATCTGTTCGCGATAGTCGCGAACCGCTTCCTTATAGGCTTCCTGTTGGGCACGTGCCGCCTCACGCAGAGCTGCCTCAGCCTCGCGCTTGCCTTCGTCCGCCTGCCTGCGCCGCTCGGCATTGGCGCGGGCCAGTTCATTTTGTGCCTCGGCCAGTTCGCGTTGGATTTCGGCCTGATGCTCGGCCGCCTCGCGCTGCGCTTCGGCCTTCTCCTGCGCGGCCTCCCGAGCCTGCTCAGCGGCCTCCTTGATTGCAGCGCGGGCCGCCTCGACGGCCGCCTTGGCCTGCGCCC
Source organism: Rhizorhabdus antheiae (assembly GCF_049889055.1). NCBI lineage: Bacteria > Pseudomonadati > Pseudomonadota > Alphaproteobacteria > Sphingomonadales > Rhizorhabdaceae > Rhizorhabdus > Rhizorhabdus antheiae. The sequence continues at coordinate 175,806 of NZ_JBLTWO010000003.1, forward strand.
TGGCTTGCGCTGCGCTGTCGGTGTCGACGACGCTCTTCGATACTGTGCTTGCCTTGTCCGCCTCGATCCGACGATCGATCTCGCGGAACGCCATCCAGTTCATCGAGCTGTAGGCGACGGCCGCCGGGATCGAGAGGAGCGCTACGGCGGTCACGTTCACCGCCAGCGACTTCCGCGCGAGAGGGCGCATCGCGAGATAGACGATATAGGTCGCCACCATCGACCCGATCGACACGAAGGCGCGGGCGGCCAGCATGTCGGTCTGGTGTCCCAGATCGATCATGAAGGAGCGGATCGTCGCGATCACGCAATAGACCATCCAGAAGCAGATGATCGAAATCAGGGCCACCCGCGGGCTGACCGTGGCACCGCGCGGCGTTTCAGCGTTGAACGTCATCCCACCCCTATATCTTCATCGCTGTAAATATGCCCGTCCCCTATGCGGATGTTCGTCGATCCACCCATGCCGTTCATCGAAAGTTCAGCTTTCTGGCACGGTTCGGCCAAGCGGAACAGCGGTGCGATGCGGGCGTTGGAATCTCGTGCTGGAAGAGGAGCCTTTAGCATGAGTGGTCAGACCGAGGACGAGAAAAAGACCTGCACGACCTATGTGCGCACCGCGCATGATGCGCAGGACGATGCGAAGCTTCAGGAGAATCCGGCGGACGAGGATGCCAAGCTCGACGTCGCGCTCGACGAAAGCTTCCCGACATCCGATGCGCCATCGAACACCCAGCCGGGCAAGGGCAAGGATCCCGCCCCACCGTCAGGCCATGACGAGGACGAAGAAAAGCGCCGCGAAAGCAGGCGCTGACGGTTTCGGCGCGCCAGGTCAAAAGACCGGCGCGCCATCCGAACGCCAGTTATCCACAGCATTATGAGCGGCACGGGGGTCTGGAGCGTTTGCTTGTTGCGTTGCAACAAGAAACATGGTCCGTTGATGAACAGAGGCCTTACGCGGGCTTAAGCGTCCATAAACCAAGATGGGCGCATAACCCAGACAGGGCTTCCAGCTTAGGGGCTATTGTATGGGCACGCATATGAGACCTGCAGACGGCGCGCTGACCTTGGCGGAAATGAAAGAGTTCGCCAGTTTTCCGGCATCTACCCAACGCTATATTCGTCGATCGCTCGATATCGGCCTCGGTCGCGAGGACGCGCTTGCGCGTTGGTCGCGCGACGTGATCGAGTCCGCGAGCATCATGGCGCAGTCGCGCATCTATTCGCGGCTCGATTATATCCGCGAACTGGTCCCCGACGACAGCGGGCTCGACGCGGTCGAGCCGTTCATGGCCCCGCTGATCACCGTATCGGCTTTCGACCTCGGACAGGATCGTCTCGCCACCTTCGGCGCCTATCGCTTCCTCTACGAGCGACTGATCGGCGCCGATGTGCGGCCCTGGCTGCCGGCGGCCTTCTGCTCGGCGGCAGCCCTGCCACATCTCCACCCGGAAAAGCGGCGTGTTCTGCTCCAGTCGATCAGCGAAGCGGCCGCAACGGCAGCAGGCTGGTCGAACCGCGAACCCGTTTTCTACCCCGAGTGGGTCGACAAGGTCGAAGCTCGCCTTCCGAACTGATCGGCCAGACCGATCTTCGCTGCCTGCACTTGCCGATCTGCCGGAGTTGCGGATAGATCGGCTCGCTGCGGAACCTTTGGGACCATCCGCCGCTTGGTAGGATGATTTCTGTAGGCTATCCATGTTTTCGGGCGTGAGCCCGCGAAGATGGGGTGTGGCGATAGGTGTATCATGGCGGCGATTTTCCTGACCCATCATGCGGTCGAAAAACCCTGGGGCCGCCGCGATCTCGCGCCGCTGTTCGACGATCCAGCCCCCGACGCCCCCGCCATCGGCGAAATCTGGTATGACGATCCGCGCGGCTGCTCGCACGATCTGCTGATCAAATATCTCTTTACCAGCGAGCGTCTTTCCGTTCAGGTCCATCCCGACGACGCGGCGGCGCGCGCGCGTGGCTTTGCGCGGGGCAAGGACGAGGCGTGGATCATATTGTCCGCCGAGCCGGACTCGACCATCGCCCTCGGCTTCCGCGAGAATTATGACGCCGAGACGGTCCGAGCGGCGGCGCTCGACGGCTCGATCGAGCATATGTTGCACTGGCAGCCGGTGCGGGCCGGCCAGTTTATCTATTCGCCCGCCGGGACCGTCCACGCGATCGGCAAGGGCCTGCGCGTGGTCGAGGTTCAGCAAAATCTCGATCTCACCTATCGCTTCTACGACTATGGATCGGATCGCGAGTTGCACCTCGACGATGCGATGGCCGTGGCCGACTTCGTTCCCTTCGCAGGACAGGCGCCGGCTCGGTCGATCGACGCAGGGCGCGATATATTGGCCGAGGGTGGCAAGTTCGTGCTCGAGCGCTGGACTGCGGGTGGCGAGCAGCGCGTCGATCCGGGCGAACTGCCGCTGTGGCTCTTGCCGGTCGCTGGTGCGCTGAACATAGATGGTCAGGCGACCGGGCTTGGCGACGCGATCTTGATCGAAGGCAGTAGCGTCATAGCCTTGTCCCAGGATGCGACGGTCTATGCCGCCTATCCCGGCGCGGATGTTCTCGGGACCCTCCTCGGGTCCATCGCGCGGTCGACTTCGGACAGCAATTGCGCGGTGACCGGATAGCCGAGATGTTCCGGGATGTGCAGCCATGGCACGCCGTCCCGCTCCTCGACCCAGGGTGTCACCACCTCCATAGGATAGCGCGCGGCAATATCCGTCGCATCTGCCCAGTTTGAAGCCATGGCGATCCGCTCGAGATTGCGCTGCGTCGGAAAGATCAGCCCGCCCTGCGCGAGATGATCGGCCGCCGTTCCCCAGCGGCAATGCACGCTTTCGCCACCGTCGGCGACCGCTTCGCCCATATCCGGCGCGCGGGCGATGTAGAAGCGGGTGTCGAACCGGTGCGGCATCGCGTGGTCGGGACGCCAGCGGGAAAAGGGGTGCAGATCGCCCAGCAGCAGACGCAGGCCGTGCTCTTCCAGAAGTTGCGCAAAGGCGGTGCCATCGTGCAGCGCATGTCTCAATGTGGCGATCTGGTCGGGCGAGCCCAGTCCCTCCACGCAGGGCGCGAGCCCGATCTCCTCGATCGTCTCGCGGATCGCGGCGACGCGATGGGCGATCTCGATCCTATCGAACGTGTCGCCGTCGACAAGCAGATCGTGCCGCGCCGCCAGCGAGAAATCGCCGTGATCGAGCCGCCCGCCGGGGAAGACCATGCGGCTTGCGGCGAAGCGCATCTGCGCGCTGCGGGCGATCATCGGGATCTCGGGCGGGCCGTCGGCCTGCTCGCGCAGCAGGATCAGCGTCGCGGCAAAACTGGCTTCGGGCAGGTCATCGCTCATGTCGCGCGACCGGCAATCACCGTGAGCGGCCATTGCAGCAGCTTCGTCGCTTCGGCCGGCCCCCAGGCCTCACGCAGGCGCGCGACCATCTGTTCGAACGGCGCGCGGCCGATCGCTCGCTCCATCGCGCGTACGGCGGACCAGGTGTCGACATAGCCTATCAGCGCTTCGAGCGACCATTGCACCTCCAGCAGCATCGGTGGCGCTTCGACCGGCGCGAAGGGCAGGTGGATGTCGCGATAATCATTGTCGACCATCGCCCGCTCGGACGGCCAATAGGGCGCGAGGGTCTCGGTCCGGAAAGTTTCGACGATCGCCGCGACGTCGCTTCCGGGCGTCATCCCGGCATAGGTCACCAGCGCGATCAGGCCGGCCGGCTTGAGGACGCGCTGCGCTTCCGCAAAGAAGGCCGGCAGATCGAACCAGTGCGCGGCCTGGGCTGCGGTGAGCAGATCGGCGCTTCGGGGAGCGATGCCGGTCTGCTCGGCCCGCGCGACGCGATAGTCGACATTCGGATGGGGCTGGGCGTTGGCGATCTGTTCGGCGCTCGGGTCTAGCGCGACAACTTGGGCGAAACGCTCCGCCAGCAGGGTCGATAGCTGCCCCGACCCGCAACCGACGTCGACGGCGAGCGATCTTGTCGGTGCTTCGGCGGCGAGCCAGGTTGCGAGGGCGTCCGGGTAGCCCGGACGGTAGGTCGAATAGGCCGAGGCGTGGGACGAGAAATGGTCCTTGAAGCCGCTCACCGGACCGCCGTCAGGAAATAGTCGAGCGTCATATCGTCGCTCAGCTGAAAGCCCGACGCGATCGAGAAGGACAGCCCCTTGCGGTCGATCACCCGCAGTCCGGCGGCCTCGACAAGGGCGGTCAGCTCGTCGGGGGTAAGGAACCGGCTCCAGTCGTGCGTGCCCTTCGGGATCATGCCGAAGCCTTCGGCGATGCCGATCAGCGCCAGCCGGGACAGCGGGCTCCGATTGGGCGTCGACAGGATCAATATGCCATCGGGCGCCAGCAGATCGGCCAGACCCGCGACGAAGGCGGCGGGCTCGGCCACATGCTCGATCACCTCCATCGAGGTGACGAGGTCGAACTTTTCGCCGGCCAGGGCCTCGAACCCGCCGTGGCGATAGTCGATGGTCAGCTGCTGGCGCTGGGCATGGACCTTGGCGACGGCGATGTTCTCGGCGGCGGCGTCGACCGCGATCATCTCCGCGCCGAGACGCGCGAGCGGTTCGGCGAGCAGTCCCGCCCCGCAGCCGATGTCGGCGACACGGCGCCCGGCGAGCGGGCGCAGGCTTTGCGGGTCGAGACCCCAGTGCCGGTCGATCGTCTCGCGCGCATGGCGCAGGCGAGGGGGGTTGAGCTTGTGGAGCATGGCCGACGACCCCTTGGGATCCCACCATTCCGCCGCCATGCTTCCGAAATGCGCGGCCTCCTCCGGGAGGATGGAGCCGTGCTGTTGTGCGCTTGCGTTCATCACGCCCCCTCTCTATCAGGGCCGCGCTCTCGGTCCAGAGGGCATTTCCGGCGCTTTCGCCTCTGGGGATTATGTGGGTCTATGGCGCGCATCGTAATGAAATTCGGCGGCACCTCGATGGCGGGGATCGAACGAATTCGCAACGTGGCGAACCGCGTCAAGCATGAGGTCGAACTCGGCAACGAGGTCGCCGTGGTGGTGTCCGCCATGTCGGGCGAGACTGATCGTCTGGTGAATTTCTGCCGCGAGGCATCGCCGCTCTACGACCCGCGCGAATATGACGTCGTCGTCTCTTCGGGCGAGCAGGTGACGAGCGGCTTGCTGGCGATCGTGCTCCAGTCGATGGGCGTGAAGGCGCGCAGCTGGCTCGGCTGGCAGCTGCCGATCACGACTTCCGACGCCCATGCCTCGGCGCGGATCGAGGAGATCAATTCCGACGCGATCGGCAAGGCGATGAGCTCGGGCGAGGTCGCGGTCATCCCCGGCTTCCAGGGGCTCACCGGCGATCAGCGTATCACGACGCTCGGTCGTGGCGGCTCGGACACTTCGGCGGTCGCTGTCGCAGCGGCGATGAAGGCCGATCGCTGCGACATCTATACCGACGTCGATGGCGTCTATACGACCGATCCGCGCATCGTGCCCAAGGCGCGCAAACTTGCCAAGGTCACCTATGAGGAGATGCTGGAACTGGCATCGGTCGGCGCCAAGGTTCTGCAGACCCGCTCGGTCGGCCTCGCCATGAAGGAGAAGGTGCGGGTGCAGGTGCTCTCGTCCTTCGATCAGCCCACCGACAACCCGACGCCTGGCACGATGATCGTCAGCGAGGAAGAACTCGAAGGAAGCGCCATGGAACGCCAACTCATCACCGGCATCGCCTATGACAAGAACGAGACCAAGATCACGCTGACGCAGGTGCCGGATCGCCCCGGCGCGGTCGCATCGATCTTCGCGCCGCTCGCCGAGGCCAATATCAACGTCGACATGATCGTGCAGAACGTCGCGCACGACACCGGATCGACTGACGTCACCTTCACCGTCCCCTCGGCCGAACTCGCCCGTTCGCTCGACGTGCTCGAGCGCGAGCGCGGCAAGATCGGCTATGAGAAGCTGGTCCACGACACCAATGTTGCCAAGATCTCGGTCGTCGGCGTCGGCATGCGCAGCCATGCGGGCGTCGCCTCCAAGATGTTCGAGGCGCTTGCCCAGCGCGGCATCAATGTGCTCGCGATCACCACCTCGGAGATCAAGGTCTCGGTGCTGATCCACGAGGATTATACCGAACTGGCGGTGCGCGTGCTGCACACGGCCTATGGCCTCGATGCGGAGGATGCTGCCTGATGAGCGGCGCGACCCGCCTCACGGCGCTGATGGCGCGCGGCGTCGAGCTGCTGGGCAGCGACTATGCGATCCTCGGCGGCGCGATGAGCTGGGTCTCCGAGCGCAATCTCGTCGCGGCGATGTCCAACGCCGGCTGCTTCGGCGTGATCGCCTGCGGTGCGATGACGCCCGAACTGCTCGATGCCGAGATCGCGGGCACGAAGGCGCTGACGTCGAAGCCCTTCGGCGTCAATCTGATCACGATGCACCCGCAGCTCGAAGCGCTGATCGACGTGTGCGCCAGGCATGGCGTCGGCCATGTCGTGCTGGCCGGCGGCCTGCCGCCGGGCGGGGCGATCGAGAAGATCAAGGCCTCGGGTGCCAAGCTGATCTGCTTCGCGCCGGCGCTGGCGTTGGCCAAGAAGCTGATCCGCTCGGGCGTCGATGCGCTGGTGATCGAGGGCATGGAGGCGGGCGGCCATATCGGCCCGGTCTCGACCTCGGTTCTGGCCCAGGAGATACTGCCGGTCGTCGGCAAGGACCTGCCGGTGTTCGTGGCAGGGGGGATCGGCCGCGGCGAGGCGATCGCGTCCTATCTCGAAATGGGCGCGGCCGGCGTCCAGCTGGGCACGCGTTTCGTCTGCGCGACCGAATCGATCGCTCACCCCAATTTCAAGAAGGCCTTCATCCGCGCCTCGGCGCGCGATGCAGTGGCCAGCGTTCAGATCGATCCGCGCCTGCCGGTCATCCCGGTGCGGGCGCTGCGCAATGCCTCGTCCGAGCTGTTCACCGCCAAGCAGCGCGAAGTCGCGCAATTGCTCGACGACGGCAAGGTCGAGATGGCTGAGGCGCAGCTGCAGATCGAGCATTATTGGGCCGGTGCGCTGCGCCGGGCGGTCGTCGACGGCGATATCGAACATGGTTCGGTGATGGCTGGCCAGTCGGTCGGCATGGTGACTCGCGAAGAACCGCTTGCCGATATCGTCGCAAAGCTGATCGAGGAAGCAGCAGCGGCACTCGAATTGCGTACCGCCTGACCGCAATCCCCCCGGCGCGGCCACCGGCCAGCGCTCCCCGGATGTACGGGAGATTGCGGAAACGGTACGTCGAGGTTGGAATCCGGTGCCGCTTTCTGTTAGCGGGCTCCTGATGTCACCGTCGATCGCCACCTCCGCCGCGCGCACCATCCTGACGCGCTTGCATGATGTGATGGCGTCGCGGTCGGCCGCGCAGACCAAGCTCAACCAGGTCGTCCAGATCATCGGCGAGGAGTTGGGGACCGAGGTCTGCTCGATCTACCTGCTGCGCGATGGCGTGCTCGAGCTGTTCGCGACGCGTGGCCTGAAGCAGGAAGCCGTCCACGTCACCAAGATGGCGCTGGGCGAAGGTCTTGTCGGGACGATCGCCAAGAATGTCGAGACGCTGAACCTCGACGAAGCGACCAGCCACCCGGACTTCGCCTACAAGCCCGAGACGGGCGAAGAGCTGTTCCACAGTTTTGCGGGTGTGCCGATCGTCCGGCGCGAGCAGGCGGTGGGCGTCCTTTCGGTCCAGCACCGCGACCAGCGCCGCTTCGACGAGGTCGAGGTCGAGGCGCTGCAGACGGTCGCGATGGTGCTCGCCGAACTGATCGCGGGCGCGGGCCTGGTCGACGAGAAGGCCGCCGGCTCGAAGGGTGTGCGCGACTCGAGTGCCGTGCGCCTGCTCGGCTTGAAGCTCGTCGAGGGGATGGCGGGCGGCCGCGCCGTCTATCACCAGCCCCGGATCGAGATCGAACATACCGTCGCCGAAGATGTCGAGGTGGAACGACATCGGGTGATCTCCGCCTTTGCGCGGATGCGCGACCAGATCGACAGGATGACGCGCGAAGCCGATTTCGGCGCGGCAGGCGAGCATCAGGACATTCTCGCGATGTACAAGATGTTCGCCTATGACGAAGGCTGGATCCGGCGGATTAACGAAGCGATCGAGAGCGGCCTGACCGCCGAGGCCGCGATCGAACGCGTCCAGCAGCGGACCCGCATGCGGATGCGCGAGATCGGCGATCCGCTGCTCGCGGATCGCATGCACGATCTGGAAGACCTGTCGAACCGGTTGCTCAGGATCGTCTCTGGCCAGTTGGGGACGGCTGCGCAGCTCGGCCTGCGGCAGGACTCGATCCTGATCGCCCGCAATCTGGGGCCGGCCGAGCTTCTCGAATATGACCGGCGCCGGCTGAAGGGCGTGGTCCTCGAAGAAGGCTCGCTGACTGCGCACGTCACGATCGTGGCCCGGGCGATGGGGATACCCGTGCTCGGTCGCGTCAAGGATGTCCGCCGCACGATCGTCGATGGCGACTATCTTCTCCTCGACAGCTCGACCGGATCGGTGGTGGTCCGCCCGAACGCGTCGATGGAAGAGGCGTTCGATGCGAAGCTGGTCGTCAGCCAGAAGCGGCGTGCCGAATTTGCCGCGATGCGCGACCTGCCGGCGGAAACGCTCGATGGCGTCCGTGTCGAGTTGATGGTCAATGCGGGTCTGCGCGACGATATTGCGGCGCTCGACGTGACCGGCGCCGACGGCATCGGCCTGTTCCGGACCGAGTTCCAGTTCCTCGTCTCCGCGACTCTGCCGCAGCGCGAGCGCCAGCAGCGTCTCTATCGCGAGGTGATGGAAGCGGCAGGAGATCGTCCGGTGATCTTCCGCACGGTCGATATCGGCGGCGACAAGGCGCTGCCTTATCTGAAGACGGATGACGAGGTGGCGGAGGAAAATCCCGCACTTGGCTGGCGCGCCATCCGCCTCGGGCTGGAGCGCGATGCGCTGATGAAGGTGCAGGCGCGCGCGCTGATCGAGGCCGCGGCTGGGCGAACGCTGAACGTCATGTTCCCGATGGTCTCCGAGCCCTGGGAATATGACGAGGCGGTGGCGCTGTTCGAGGCGCAGCGGAAGTGGATCCACGATCATGGGCGGGGCGTGCCCAACGCGATCCGCTATGGGACGATGCTCGAAGTGCCGGCCCTGGCCGAGACGCTCGACATGCTGTTGCCCCGCCTGGACTTCCTGTCGATCGGCACCAACGATCTGACCCAGTTCCTGTTTGCCGCCGACCGCGCCAACCCGAAGCTCGCCGAGCGCTATGACTGGCTGAGCCCCTCGATCCTGCGCTTCCTGAACCGCGTGACGCGTCAGACGCTGGACGCGGGTGTGCCGATCGGCGTGTGTGGCGAGATGGGCGGACGACCGCTGGAGGCCATGGCGCTGGTGGGCCTGGGGATCGGGCGTCTGTCGATCACGCCAGCCTCGGTCGGCCCGGTCAAGGCGATGCTCCGCACCCTCGACCTTGGCAAGTTGCGCGCGGAAATGCAGGACTTTCTGTCCCGTCCGGTGCGCAGCCTCCGTGACGAACTCGGCGCCTGGGCCGAACGCAATGGGGTTGCGGTATCCTGATTTGCGGGGCAGACCTAGGCGGCCAGGGGGAACGACGCTTCGTGCGGCGCCGGCAGACCTGTTTTGAGACCGTCCTGCCTGCGTGATCGCCACGGAGCGCGAAGGAGTACGCGATGAGCGAAAGCGCTGGTGAAGGGCAGAAGATGGCTCCGCGGAGCGTCGGCGAGCAATTGTCGGCCGAACGCACGCGCCAGAACATGGAATTGAGCGACGTCGCGGCACGCACGCGCATCCCGCTGCGGCATCTCGAAGGGATTGAGAGCGGCAACCATGAAGGGCTGCCCGCCACGCCCTATTCGGTCGGTTTCGTGCGGACCTATGCGACGATGCTGGGGCTCGACGGTCCGGCTCTGTCGCGCGCCTTCCGTGACGAACTCGGCGAAGAGCGGCGCGGCCATTTCGAACCGGAAGCCTATGAACCGGTCGATCCCTCGCGCGTGCCGTCGCGGCTGCTCGCGATGGTCGCGCTCGGCGTCGCCCTGCTGCTCGGTATGGGCTATCTGCTGCTGCGCTTCCAGGAAGACAATGTCGATCTCGCGCGGCTCGCCGCCGATACGGTCGAGGATAATCGGCCGTTGCCGCCCAAGCCAGTCGTCGCACCGCCGCCTGCCGAACCGGCGATTCCCACCGGCCCGATCACCGTCACCGCGATCGAGGATGTGTGGCTCAAGGTGTCCGAGCGCGCTGGGCGGACCTATTTCATGAACGTCCTGCCGGCAGGGCAGAACTACACGCTGCCCGAAGATGCGATCGACCCGGTTCTTCGCACGGGGCGTCCGCAATCTGTGCGTGTCGCAATTGGTACGACCGCCCTGCCGCCGATCGGCGAGCCCGATCGTCTCGTCCGCGCCTACAGCCTCAAGCGCGACGCGCTGGTGGCGATCGCCACCGCCAAGCCCGAAGCGGCCGCTGAGGGCGATGCCGCCGCCAATGCTGCGATGCCGGAAGACGTCGTCGGACCGGTTGCGGGCGACGCGGCGCCCGAGCGTCGCCGCCGGACGGCGCCGCTGCCTCCGGCTTTCCGCAGCGTCGCTCCGACGACCGAGCCGGTCGCTCCGGCGTCCGATCCCGCCGCTGCGACGGGTCAGCGCGAGCAGCCTTGATCCGGGCCGTCCTCAAACCGCATTGTTCTACCGAAACGACCATGGGATGAAGTTCAGAATGAAAAAGGCGATGATCGCCCTCCTGCTCGTCTCGGCCGCAGCTCCGCTCTCGGCGCAGCAGTCGATGCCCGTCGAAAAGCGGGTCGACAAGCTCGAGAAGGAAATGAAGGCCGTCCAGCGGAAGGTGTTTCCGGGCGGGGCGCAAACCTATTTCGAGCCGGAGATCAAGCCGCAGGCGGCGGCTCCGGCTCCGGCGGGCTCGCCTGCCGACGCGCCGGTGATCGACCTCACGCGCCGCGTCGACGCGCTGGAAAAGGCTCTGGCCGCGCTCACGGGCCAGGTCGAGCAGAACAGCTATAATCTGCGCAAGCTCGAGGATCAGTTCGCCAAGATGAAGGGCGATGCCGAATTTCGGCTGAACACGCTGGAGGGCAAAACCCCGGCCGCACCGGGCGCCGCAGCACCGGGGGCCAGCCTCCCTTATGTCGTGCCCCCCGCGCCAAAGCCGGGTGCTGCCACCGCCCCTGCGGTGACCGCTCCGGCAGCCACCACGCCGGCGCCTGCCGCGACCCCGCCGAGCGGCAATCCCGGCAAGGACGCCTATATGGTCGGCTATGATCTCTGGATGGCGAAGAAATATCCGGAGGCGATCGCTGCGCTCAAGGCGATGTACGCCAAATATCCCAAGGACAAATATGCCAGCTATGCCCGCAATCTCGCGGGCCGGGCCTATCTGGACAATGGCCAGTATAATGAGGCGATCCGCGAGTTCTTCGAAAATACCAAGGTCGAAGAGGGTGAGCGCGCGCCGCACAGCTATGTGTTCATGGCCGAGGCGCTGATGAAGCGTAAGCCGCCGCTGTTCGACAAGGCCTGCCAGGCCTATGAGGTGATGTCGGCCAAATATCCCGAACAGGTGGCGAGTGGCCCGCTGGCGCAGATGGTCGCCAAAGGCCGGGCCGATGCCAAGTGCAAATAGGCGGCTGATCGCCCGCTGCCTTCGCCAATCCCGGTGCTCATGAGTGAACGGCGGGATCTGGTGGAGCGGTTTCGGGCCGATCTCGACCGTCTCTTGCCCGATCCGTCAGCGCGGATCGGGCTTGCCGTTTCCGGTGGGCCGGACAGCATGGCGATGCTGCTGCTGGCGGCCGAGGCTGTGCCCGACCGTATAGACTGCGCGACGGTCGATCATGGCCTTCGCGCCGAAGCCGCGGTCGAGGCGGCGCTCGTCGCGGAGGCCTGCGCCAGACTTGGCGTGTCCCACAGCATATTGAGGGTCGAGGTCGAGCGCGGGGCCAGCATCCAGGCCGCCGCACGGGCGGCGCGCTATGCTGCTCTGGAAGACTGGGCAGCGGCCGGCGGGCTCATGGCGATCGCCACGGCCCACCATGCCGATGACCAGGCGGAGACGTTGCTGATGCGGCTGGACCGGGGTGCGGGGCTATCGGGATTGGTCGGCATTCGTGCATGTCGTCCGCTCGGCCGCGTCATGGTGATCCGCCCTCTGCTCGGCTGGAGGCGGGAGGCGTTGCGCGCGGTGGTGGCCGATACTCCGACCGTCGACGATCCCAGCAACAGCGATCCGCGCCACGACCGCAGCCGTGTGCGCCGGTTGCTCGCGACCCTGGACGGGCAAGTCGACATCGACCGCATGGCCATGTCCGCTGTCCATCTGGCCGAGGCGGAGGAGGCGCTCGCCTGGACGGTGGAGGAAGCGATGCGGTCGCGCGTCACCTCCTGTCCTAATGGACGCATCCTTGCCGACGTGGAGGGGTTGCCGCGCGAGATTACAAGACGGATACTCGCCAGGCTGATCGGCGGTGCCGATTCGCACGTGGATGGCCCTACGCTGGACAGCGCCATGAGGCGGCTGGAGCAAGGGTCGACCGCGACGGTGGGACGCCTGAAACTGTCGCCCGGCCGCCGCATCCTGATCGAGAAAGCTCCGCCCCGGCGCTGAAAGGGGCGCCTGTTCGATCTGTTCCATTGTTATTAAGCCGCCGATGCCTATCTTGCCCTCTGAAAGGCAGACCTGACCGATGAATGAAGACAAAGAGCCGAAGCAGCCCAATCCGTGGATGAAGAGCCTCGCCATATGGATGGGTATCCTTCTTCTGCTCGTCGTCTTCGTCTCGATCTTCGAGAGTTCGGCGCGCACGGGGCCTGGGGAGCAGATCGCCTATTCCGAGTTCCTCGCCCGCGTCGATGACGGCGCGGTGCGTGAGGCCGACATCGGGGACGGCGTCGTCAGCGGCAAATTCTCGAACGGCTCCGCCTTCACGACCAATGCGCCCAGCGATCCGATGCTGATCCAGCGCCTGTCCGAGAAGGGCGTTACCTTCCGCGCCAAGCCGGCCGAGCAGACCAGCTTCTGGATGATCATGCTCTACCAGTCGCTGCCCTTCCTGCTGATCCTGGGCATCGCCTTCTTCGTGATGCGCCAGATGCAGAAGAATGCCGGTTCGGGCGCCATGGGTTTCGGCAAGTCGCGGGCCCGCATGCTGACGGAAAAGCATGGGCGGGTGACCTTCGACGATGTCGCCGGCATCGACGAGGCGCGCGAGGAACTGCAGGAGATCGTCGACTTCCTGAAGGATCCCACCAAATTCGCCCGTCTCGGCGGCAAGATTCCGAAGGGCGCCCTGCTGGTCGGCTCGCCCGGGACGGGCAAGACGCTGCTCGCCCGCGCGATCGCGGGTGAGGCGAACGTGCCCTTCTTCACCATCTCGGGTTCGGACTTCGTCGAGATGTTCGTCGGCGTGGGCGCGAGCCGCGTGCGCGACATGTTCGAGCAGGCGAAGAAGAACGCGCCTTGCATCGTCTTCATCGACGAAATCGACGCGGTCGGTCGCCATCGCGGCGCCGGCCTCGGCAATGGCAATGACGAGCGCGAGCAGACGCTGAACCAGCTTCTGGTCGAAATGGACGGCTTCGAGGCCAATGAAGGCATCATCATCGTCGCCGCGACCAACCGTCCCGACGTGCTCGATCCTGCGCTGCTGCGTCCGGGCCGCTTCGACCGTCAGGTGGTCGTGCCGCGCCCCGATATCGAGGGCCGCGAGAAGATCCTGGCCGTGCACATGAAGAAGGTGCCGCTGGCCCCCGACGTCAATGCGCGCACCATCGCGCGCGGCACTCCGGGCTTCTCCGGCGCCGACCTCGCCAATCTGGTCAACGAGGCGGCACTTCTGGGGGCGCGCAAGGGCAAGCGCCTCGTCGCGATGAAGGAGTTCGAGGAGGCCAAGGACAAGGTCATGATGGGCGCCGAGCGCAAGTCGATGGTCATGACCGAGGACGAGAAGAAGTCCACTGCCTATCATGAGGCTGGCCACGCTCTCGTCTCGCTCCACGTGCCCGGCTGCGACCCGCTGCACAAGGTGACGATCATCCCGCGCGGTCGTGCTCTCGGCGTGACATGGAACCTGCCCGAGCGCGACCGTTACTCGATGTCGATGAAGCAGATGAAGGCGCGGCTCGCGCTCTGCTTCGGCGGCCGCATCGCCGAGCAGATCATCTATGGTAATGACGAGCTGAACACGGGTGCCTCCAACGACATCCAGCAGGCGACCGACATGGCCCGGTCGATGGTGATGGAATATGGCATGTCCGAGAAGCTCGGCTGGCTGCGTTACCGCGACAATCAGGACGAGGTCTTTCTGGGTCACTCGGTCGCGCGCAACCAGAGCGTCAGCGAGGCGACCGCGCAGATGATCGACCAGGAGGTCCGCCGCCTGATCGAGGAAGCCGAGCAGACTGCACGCAAGGTGCTGACCGACAATATCGATGAACTGCATCGCCTCGCCGAAGCACTGCTCGAATATGAGACGCTGTCGGGCGAAGAGTCGAAGCGGGTCATCAAGGGCGAGGATATCGGCCGCGACCAGGGCAACACACGTACCCCGGCCGCGATGAACTCGGGTGGATCGTCGATCCCGAAGAGCCGCCGCCCGGGCGGTTCCGGTGGCGGCAACTGGGGCGAACCCAAGCCCGCCTGAGGCTATTGCCCAGCAAAGTTGAAGGGCCGGCCCGCAATAGCGCGCCGGCCCTTTTCTTTTGTGGAGGAGGGGCTTCAAGAGGCTCGCCGGGCGTCCTCCAGCGCCATCGCGGCGCCCTTTTCGGCAATCATCAGCGTCGGCGAACTCGTATTCCCCGACACGATACGGGGCATCGCCGAGGCGTCTATCACGCGCAGGCCGCCGATGCCGCGCACGCGCAGCCGTTCGTCGAGAACCGCCATCGGATCGCCATCGATCCCCATCGCCACCGTTCCCACAGGGTGGAAGATGGTGGTTGCGAGATCGGCTGCTGCCTGCAGTAGCGCCTCGTCGCTTTCGGCCGCGGCACCGGGGCGATATTCCTCCGGCCGGTATTTTGCCAGGGGTTGCTGCGAGACGATCCGCCGCGTGAGCCGCAGCGATTCGACCGCAACGCGCCGGTCCTCGTCGGTCGACAGATAATTGGGGCGGATGCGCGGGGGCAGAGCGGGGTCGGGGCCGGCGAGGTCGACCCGCCCCCGGCTGGTCGGCCGCAAATTGCAGACGCTGGCGGTGAAGGCGCCGAAGCGGTGCAGGCCGTCGCCCCATTTGTCGAGTGACAGCGGCTGAAAATGATATTGGAGATTGGCGCGGTCCCGATCGGGGGAGGAACGCGCGAAAGCCCCCATCTGCGAGGGCGCCATGGTGAGCGGCCCCTTGCGGAACAGCAGATAGTCCCAGCCCATCTTCGCGCGCTTGAACAGATTGGCATAGTCGCTGTTGAGCGTGCGGACGCCCGACACCTTGTAGATCGGGCGGATCTGCAGATGGTCCTGCAGATTGGCGCCGACGCCTGGCAGGGCATGGCGAACGGCGACTCCGGCGTCGGTCAGCCGCTCCGGGTCGCCGATGCCCGACAGTTGCAGCAGCTTGGGACTGCCGATCGCGCCCGCTGCCAAGATGGTCTCGCGGCTTGCCCCGGCGTGATGCAGTTGCCCGTTTTTGCGAAAAAGGATTCCGGTGGCGCGGCCATGCTCGATCGTGACGCGCTCGATCTCGACACCGGTTTCGAGCCGCAGATTGCGGCGCGAGAGCGCCGGCTTGAGGAAGGCGCCCGCCGCGCTGACCCGCCGGCCATTGCGCTGGTTGACCTGGAAATAGGACGAGCCTTCATTGTCGCCGCGGTTGAAGTCGGCGATCGGCGCGATCCCGGCTGCCTCTGCGGCTAAGCGGATCGCGTCCAGTATCTCCCAGCTGATGCGGGGATGTTCGACGCGCCATTCGCCCCCGGCGCGATGAAAGCGCCCATCGGCGGCGCAATGATCCTCATGCGCCAGAAAATGCGGCAGGACGTCGTCCCAGCCCCAGCCGGTCAGACCCAGTTGCCGCCATCCGTCATAATCGGCAGCCTGACCGCGCATATAGACCATTGCGTTGATCGACGAGCATCCGCCGATCACCTTGCCGCGCGGATAAGCGAGCTTGCGCCCGCCCAGACCAGCCTCGACCTCGGTCTCGAACAGCCAGTCGGCGCGGCGGTGGCCGATCGCGAACAGATAGCCGACCGGAATATGGAACCAGATCCAGTCGTCCTGCCCGCCCGCCTCGAGCACCAGCACCCGGTTGCGCGGATCGGCGGACAGGCGGTTGGCGAGCAGGCTGCCGGCGGTGCCGGCGCCCGCGATCACATAATCATAGCTGCCGAAGTCGATCGCCGCTTCGACCGCGCGGGATTCCGCCATTGCAACCCTCTCGCCGCTTCTTTCCGACGGGCATAGCGCCAGCCGGGGCGGTCGCCCATCGGCGGAAAGATCAGGTCGGCTCGCGTCGGTCGGCCGTCGCGATCAGGGCCGGCCGATCGAGCTGTACTCGAAGCCGGCTGCGCGCATCTGCTCGGGGGGGTAGATGTTGCGCAGATCGACGATCGTCGGCGACTTCAGCAAGCGGCGGACCCGGTCGAGGTCGAGCGCGCGGAACTCGTTCCATTCGGTCACGAGGACCAGCACCTCGGCGCCGTCCATCGCCTGATAGGCATCGTCGGCGAATTCGACCCCGTCGAGCATCGCTTCGGCCTGATGGCGGCCTTCGGGATCATAGGCGCTGACCTGTGCACCGTTGTCCTGCAGCACGCGGACGATATCTATGCTGGGGCTGTCGCGCATGTCGTCGGTGTTGGGCTTGAAGGTCAGGCCGAGCAGCGCGATCTTCTTGTCCTTGACCGATCCGCCCGCCGCCGCGATCACGCGCCGTCCCATCGAGCGCTTGCGCTGGCTGTTCACGTCGACCGTCGCCTTGACGATCTGCAGCGGGATTTCATGGTCCTCGGCAGTCTTGAGCAGGGCGGTCGTGTCCTTGGGGAAGCAGGAGCCGCCATAGCCGGGCCCTGCATGCAGGAACTT
This sequence comes from Rhizorhabdus antheiae, assembly GCF_049889055.1. Lineage (NCBI taxonomy): Bacteria > Pseudomonadati > Pseudomonadota > Alphaproteobacteria > Sphingomonadales > Rhizorhabdaceae > Rhizorhabdus > Rhizorhabdus antheiae. Next base: position 192,857 of record NZ_JBLTWO010000003.1, read on the forward strand.
GCTACCGATACGCTTGTCCATGCCGATGCCCTGGGCGACCGCCTGAACATTGGCGCCGGCCTTCTCGCACAGATCGGCGATCTCGTTGATGAAGGTGATCTTCACCGCCAGGAAGGCGTTGGCGGCATATTTGATCAGCTCGGACGTCGCGCAGTCGACGAACAGGATCGGCACCTCGCGCAGCGACAGCGGACGATAGATGTCGCGCAGCACGGCCTTGGCATTGTCGTCGGACACGCCGCAGACGACGCGGTCGGGCCGCATGAAATCCTCGATCGCGGAGCCTTCGCGCAGAAATTCGGGGTTGGAGGCCACCTCGATCCGCAGGTCGGGGCGGGCCTTCTCGACGATTTCCGCCACCTGCTTCGCGGTACCGACCGGCACGGTCGACTTGGTCACCATGACGCAAGGCTTCGTCAGCGCCTTTGCGGCCTGTTCCGCTGCGGCGAACACATAGGACAGGTCCGCATGGCCGTCGCCTCGGCGTGACGGAGTGCCGACCGCGATGAAGACCGCATCGGCGTCGCGTACGCCCTCGGTGATGTCGCTGGTGAAGCTCAGGCGGCCCGACCGGCTGTTGCGGCGGACGAGGTCTTCCAGGCCCGGCTCGTAGATCGGGATCTGCCCCGCCTTCAGTTTGGCGATGGTCGCCTCGTTGATGTCGACGCAGGTCACGTCATGGCCGAACTCGGAGAAACAGGCTCCGGAGACGAGGCCGACATAGCCGGTGCCGATGATCGCCAATCGCATCGTTATATCCTTGTCGTTGCGCACGGAAACAGGCGCGTCGTCCGGCTGCATAAGGGCGCAGCCGTGACAATTTCAACTCAGCTCGGGAGCGTCCCGTTACTCGACGGTCACCGATTTGGCGAGGTTGCGCGGCTGATCGACGTCGGTGCCCTTGGCGACCGCGACATGATAGGCCAGCAACTGCACCGGGATCGCATAGACGATTGGCGCGATCAGCGGGTGGACCTTGGGCATGGTGATCGTCGCCATGCAGCCTTCGCCCGCCGCCGCCACGCCGTCATAGTCGGAGATCAGCACGACCTTGCCGCCGCGCGCCTGGACCTCCTGCATGTTCGACACGGTCTTTTCGAACAGCGGGCCCGACGGCGCGATGACGATCACGGGAACCTTGTCGTCGATCAGCGCGATCGGGCCATGCTTCATCTCGCCGGCGGCATAGCCCTCGGCATGGATATAGCTGATTTCCTTGAGCTTCAGCGCGCCTTCCAGTGCGATCGGATAGTCGGTGCCGCGACCGAGATAGAGCACGTCGCGGGCGGTGGCGATCGTGCTGGCCATTGCCTCGATCGTCGCATCATAAGCGAGCGCGCCGTTGATCGCGGCGGGAGCCTCCGACAAATGCCGCACGATGTCCTTCTCCTCGCGCTCGGACAGACGTCCCTTGGCGCGGGCGAGATTGGCGGCAAGTGCTGCGAGCACCGCCAGCTGGCAGGTGAAGGCCTTGGTCGAGGCGACGCCGATCTCCGGACCGGCATGAGTCGGCAGAAGCAGGTCGGCCTCGCGCGCCATGGTCGAGGTGGGGACGTTGACCACCACCGCGATCTTCTGGCCCTCGGCCCGCGCGTGGCGCAGCGCCGCGAGCGTGTCGGCGGTTTCGCCCGACTGGCTGATGAACAGGGCGAGGCCGCCATCCTCCATCACCGGCGCGCGGTAGCGGAACTCGGAGGCCACATCGAGGTCGACGGGCACGCGGGCGAACTGCTCGAACCAATATTTGGCGACCATGCCCGCGTAGAAGCTGGTCCCGCAGGCGACGATCGTCACGCGGCGGATCGAGCCGAGGTCGAATTCGGGGACGGGCAGGGAGACTTGATCCTCCAGCCGGCGGACATAGGATTTCAACGTCTGGGCGACGACGATCGGCTGCTCGTAAATCTCCTTGAGCATGAAATGGCGGTGGTTGCCCTTGTCGATCGTCAGGTTGGACGCGCCCGACAGGACGATCGGCCGGTCGACCGGCTGGTCTTCGCGGTCGTAGATCTGGGTCTTCTCGCGGGTGATGACGACCCAGTCGCCCTCGTCGAGATAGCTGATCCGCTGGGTGAGCGGAGCCAGCGCCAGGGCGTCCGAGCCCAGATAGGTCTCGCCATTGTCGCCATAGCCGACGACCAGCGGCGAGCCGAGGCGGGCGCCGATCAGCATGTCCGGGTTCTGGCGGAACAGGATCGCGAGCGCGAAGGCGCCGTGCAGGCGCTTGAGATTGGTGCGGACCGCCTCGACCGGGTCCATGCCGGCTTCGACATCGGCCGAGATCAGATGGGCCACGACCTCGGTGTCGGTCTGGCTTTCGAATGTCCGTCCCTTGGCGATGAGTTCGTCGCGCAGCGGCTTGAAATTCTCGATGATGCCGTTGTGGACAAGGGCGACTTCGCCGGTGGCGTGCGGATGGGCATTGTCCTGGGTGGGCGCGCCGTGCGTCGCCCAGCGGGTGTGGGCAATGCCGATCAGGCCGGGCAGCGGCTCTGCGTCCAGCTTGCGGGCGAGATTGTCGAGCTTGCCCTCGGCGCGGCGCCGCTCGAGCTGGCCGTCATGGATGGTGCAGATGCCGGCCGAGTCATAGCCGCGATATTCGAGCCGCCGAAGCCCGGCGACGAGCCGCTCCGAAACGTCTTCCTTGCCCACAATGCCGATAATGCCGCACATCGACCTTAAGCCCCACCAGAGTTCAACCGCGCGTGGCTATGATCGAGCCACGATGAATGCCGACTTACGAAAGCCGGCGACGTTGCATCAGCCCTTGGCCGCCTTCTTTGCCTTCATCGCTTCGCGGAAGCGCGTGGCCCAGCCGTCGCGGGCTTCCTGCTGACCGCGCGCGACCGCCAGCGCGCCGGCCTCGATGTCGCGGGTGATCACAGATCCCGCTGCCACCATCGCGCCGTCGCCGATCGTCACCGGCGCCACCAGCGCGCTGTTCGATCCGATGAAGGTGCCTTCACCCACCACCGTGCGATATTTGAGGAAGCCGTCATAATTGCAGGTAATCGTGCCCGCGCCGATGTTCGCCTTTGCGCCGATCTCGGCGTCGCCGATATAGGACAGGTGATTGGCCTTGGCGCCCTTGCCGAAACGCGCCTTCTTGACCTCGACGAAATTGCCGATCTTGGCCTGTTCGCCGATGTCGGCGCCGGGACGCAGCCGGGCATAGGGGCCGATCTCGGCCTCCGCGCGGACATGCGCGCCCTCGATATGGCTGAAGGCGTGGATCGTCACCCGGTCCTCGATCGTGACGCCGGGACCGAAGACGACATTGGGCTCGATCACCACGTCGCGCCCGACCTTCGTGTCATGCGCGAACCAGACCGTCTCGGGCGCGATCAGCGTCGCGCCGTCGGCCATCGCCTGCAGGCGGCGGCGCTGTTGCCATTCGCGTTCGACCGCGGCCAGCTCGGCCCGGCTGTTGACGCCGGCGACTTCCCACGCCTCCGCCTCGATCACGACCGATCGTTCGTCCTGCGCGCGGGCGATGCGGACGATGTCGGGCAGATAATATTCGCCCGCCGCATTGTCGTTGCCGACCTGCGCCAGCAGCGCCCACAGCCGCTCGCCGCGCACCGCCATCAGCCCCGAATTGCACAGGTCGACCGCGCGCTGTTCGGGGGTGGCATCCTTAAACTCGACCATGTCCTCTATCGTGCCGTCGGACGCTGCGAGGATGCGGCCATAAGCGAGCGGATCGGCCGGACGGAAACCGAGCACGACCGCGACCGGGGCATCGGCCTGGGCGAGGCGGTCGAGCATGCGCCGCATCGTCGCGGCGGGCACGAGCGGCACGTCGCCATAGAGGATCAGGATATCGCCCGCGAAGCCCGACAGGCCCGCTTCGCCCTGCTGCACCGCATGCGCCGTGCCCAGCTGCGGCTCCTGCGTCGCCACGTCGACGCCCAGCGGTGCGACGAAAGCTTCGACCTGTTCGCGCCCCGCGCCGGTGACGACCAGCTTGCGCGCGGCCCCCAGTTCGTCGACCGCCGCGATCAGATGGCCGAGCATCGGCCGCCCCGCGACCGGGTGCAGGACCTTGTGCAGATCGGACTTCATGCGGGTGCCCTTGCCGGCGGCAAGGATCAGGGCGGCGAACGGACGGTGCGTCATCCGCGACGCTCTGCCACGAAGCGCTTGCCTTTTCCATATGGGGCGGGCGATGGAGCGCGCCATGGCTGCTGATTTTCCCTTCGACGTCGTCGCTTTCGATCTGGACGGCACCCTTGCCGACACCGCGCCGGACCTGACCGCCGCGCTGAACCACGCTCTGGGTGCGCTGGGACGCCCGCCGGTGCCGCCCGAGGACGTTCGCCACATGGTCGGCCATGGCGCGCGCGCGCTGCTCCAGAAAGGGCTGGCGGCCACCGGTGAGATGACCGAAGCGCTGGTCGAGCAGGGCTTCCCGATCTTCATCGCCTATTATCTCGACCATATCGCCGACGGGACGACGATCTTTCCGGGGCTCAACAACGCGCTCGACGCCCTGGCAGCGCGCGGGGTGAAGCTGGCGGTATGCACCAACAAGGCCGAGAATCTGGCCCGCCGCTGTATCGACGAACTCGGCTGGGCCGACCGCTTCGACGCGGTGGTGGGCGGCGACACGCTGCCTGTCCGCAAGCCCGACCCGTCGCCGCTGTTCGAGGCGATCGCGCGCTGCGGCGGGGGCAGGGCGGCCTATGTCGGCGACTCGATCACTGACACCGACACCGGCCGCAACGCCAATATCCCCACCGTCGCGGTCAGCTTCGGCTTCTCCGATCGCCCGCCCGGACAGCTCGACGCGACCGCGCTGATCCACCATTTTGATGACCTCATTCCCACGCTCGAACGGCTGGGGCAGGACGAGCAGTGGATGCGCTGTCCGATCTGCGGCTCGGTGCGCTTCGAAGGGGTCGGCTCCCGGCCGCACATCACCTGCGCCGGCTGCGGCTCGAACGTCCGGGCGCGGCTGCTGTGGATGATGCTCGAGCGCGAAGGGCTGCTCCGTCCTGGCCTGCGCGTCCTCCACTTCGCGCCGGAAGCCTGCTTCGCGGAGCGTTTCCGCGACCTGTGGGGCGAGGGCTATGATCCGGTCGACTTCGATCCGTCGCTCTTCCCCCATGTCCCCGGCATCCGCGCGATGGACCTAGTCCGCGATGCGGCGGCGCTGCCGTCCGAAAGCTACGACCTGATCATCCATTCGCATGTGATGGAGCATATTCCCGGCAATGTGACGGCGGTGCTCTACCATCTCCACCGCGCGCTGAAGCCCGAGGGCAAGCAGCTCTGCTGCATCCCGATCATCCCCGACGCGCATTCGGCCGAGGACCTGGGCCCGCTCGAACCCGCCGATGCGACCGCACGCTTCGGACAGGATGACCATGTCCGGCGCTTCGGCGGACTGGATGTCCAGCAGACCCTCGGCATGATCTTCCGCCTGCCCGAGCATTATGATCTCACGGACGCGTTCGACGAGCCGACCCTGATCCGCAACAATATCCCGCGCATCGAGTGGCGGCTGTGGTGCCCGAGTTCGGTGCTGGTGCTGGGCAAGGAGGATTTGCTGCTGCGGGGGGCGTGAGAATTGGGGGGAGGGCGCCCTACGCCCGCGCAGCGCCGTGGAATGCAGCCGCTGAAAGGTCGAACAGTTTCTGCGCGACAATGACGGCGGACGGCGCGTTAGGGGCCGTGGCGTCTGCACCGACATCCTGAGCAAGCGACGGATTGGCGGTGAACATCGGCCCGCCGACCATGATGCCGACCGCCTGATTGCGAGATTCCCGGCGTATCTGCGCAATCGTCGAGCTCATGCTCTCGAGTTGTCGCTCCGATCCCGCCGTAAGCCCGACGACCGCAAACCAGCTGTTCTTGGCGACCTCCGCGATGTCAGCGGACGTTCCCTCAAGCTCCGTCCGGACCTTCCAACCGGCAGCCAGCAGGAACCGTTCCACGATCTTGATCCCGAAGGAATGCTGGTTACCCGGCGTCATCGCCATCAGGACATGGCGACGTTCGTCCAGCGCCAGCAGGGTATAGGTGTCGTTGAAGATCGACAGCAGCTTCTGCAGCCGGGCGACGCCCAGGGTGACGTCGATGAAATCACACTCGTCGCGGTCCCACATCTCGCCGAGAAGGCGCGCGGTAGGCTCGATCAATTCGAGGAACAGCGTGTCCATCGAAAGCCCACGGTCGCGGAGAACCAGCACATAAGCGGCGGCAGCCTCCAGATCACTGCCGAGCACGATGTCGGCAAGGCCCGTGATATCGGCGCTGGTCGGGGCCAGCGTTTCGATGACGAGCTTGACGGGCGGGGCAGCCGGAACAGCCTCGCTATGCAGCCTGAGCAGCCGCGGGACTATCTCGTTCGACACGATGCGCGCCAGCTTCGCCTGGCGCTCTGCCACGTCTTCGCGGCGATAATATTCCGGAGCGATAAAGTGCGTTTCGAGCCGCTTCAGGCCTTGACCGTCGATTGCCGGTCTCGCCAACGGACTGATCGCCTGCCCCATAAACTCTCTCCGCGCCCCGCCTTGGTGGCGATCGCAATGTCTGAGATCAACACATCGGACGGCAGGTGTCGATAGCTTAGGTTGCCGCTGCACCATTTCCCGTAGGCTCTGGGTCGCGTGGACATATCCGGGGTTGTGGGTGGCACGCGCGGCAACCCCTTGAATAGAGGTGCGCAGTAAGCATCCCGATCATCCGCCAGGGCCATTCCGCCGAGGACCTCGACCCCGTCGACCCGACCTCGCGTTTCGGCCAGCACGACCATGTCCGGCGCTCCGGCGGGCTGGATGTCCAGCATACCCTCGGCATGCTCTCCCGCCTGCCCGAGCGCGATGATCTCACCGAGGCGTTCGACGCTGATCCGCAACAACATCCAGCGCGTCGTGTGGCGGGCTGGTGTCCGAGTTCGGTGCTTGTGCTCGGTAAGGAGGATTCGCTGCTGCTCGGGGCGTGAGATTGGTGGGGGCATTTTGACAGGGTTGATTGCAGGCTGACGGTACCGTTCAGTCCGGTACTGTGGCAGCTTCTTTTCCGACAAAGCCGAATTTCAATTCGCCCCTCGCGCCGGCCAATCGCATTGCCGAAAGCAAGCAAAAATATCGCTCCATAGCCGTTGGGGACGCTTTCCGAGAGCCGGAGGGTGGTTCAACGGCGAACATATCGCCGAACGGTCGGATCGCTTCGCCCTTCTGTAAACCGCAGTGCATTTCCAAGGCTTCGGCGAACGGGGCGTCGCTCGCGAAATCAGTGCGACGGGGAAGGCCTTCAAGCAGCCCCAAAGCGGATAACGCGGCCTCTGCCTCGGCAATCGTCTCGGGACGGTGCAATTCCTCAACGAAAGCGTCGTACTGACTGTCCAACTCTGGGTCCGCAAAAATCACAATCGCGCCTGCTGCAGCATCACGGATGCATGCAAACTTTGCTGCTGTGCCTTTCGCGGAAGGACCGACCACAATCGTATAGGACTGGAGATCGTCGTGGTAGGACACACTAAGCCCGTGCTCGGAAAGGCCGCATCCGACGAGCTTCCGGGTTATGACCTCCTCGTACGAGGGCGGGGGCTCGGGAAGTGCGTCCATAGCCCGATCTAAATGCATCACGGAAGATTCCGCAATCGCGCGCTGTTATCTCAGTGTGGCACTGTAAATGAAGCTGCGCCTCGCCAACGCGACAGATCGCGAATTGGCCGCTGCACCGCATGACAATGACTGCACGTCATCGTCATTCCGAGCTGCGCCATCCCAAGCAGGGACATGGTGGCCAGCCGATCGCGGTTATAACAGTTCCATAACGAAAATTATGGCTGCGTACCTTTCCTCTTGGATTTCATGATCGCCGCTCGTGCCTATCTCTCCTTCGCAACCAGGGAGCGATGGAATGTTCGATAGACGCGGGATCCTGACCGGCATCTCCGCCGTAGTCACGGCGGCAGCCATGACGCCGGTAACGGCGGCCTTGGCGCGCTCCGTCCTCTCATCACGCAAAGGAACCCTTCCGATGGCCCGTATCCTGATGATCGCCACCTCCGCCGATCGCATGACCCCCGGCACAGAGCCGACCGGCGTCTGGCTCGAAGAACTGACCACGCCTTATTATGCCTTCCGCAATGCCGGGGCCGACGTGACGCTCGCCTCGATCAAGGGCGGGGCCATCCCCGTCGACCAGCGCAGCGTGAATGCGGATGGCGAGAACGATGCCTCGGTCGAACGCTACCTCAAGGATGCCGCGTTTCAGGCCGAGGTCGCCAACACGCCCGCCTTCACCAGCATCGATACCACCGGCTATGACGCAGTGTTCCTGCCGGGCGGGCATGGCACGATGTTCGATTATCCGGGCAGCGAAGAGCTGGCCCGCCTGATCGAGCGGTTCGACCGCGAGGGGCGCATCGTCGCCGCCGTCTGCCATGGGCCTGCCGGTCTCGTATCGGCGAAGAAAACCGATGGAACGCCGTTCGTGGCAGGCAGGCGCGTTGCCGCCTTCACCGACAGCGAGGAGCGCGCGGTGGGCCTCGATCAGGCCGTGCCGTTCCTGCTCGAAACCCGCATGAAGGAACTCGGCGCGCATCACGAGGGCGGCCCTGATTTCCAGCCCTTTGCCCTGCGCGACGGCAACCTCATCACCGGCCAGAACCCCGTTTCGGCAACCCGCACTGCCGAACTGGTGATGGAAGCGCTCAAGGCAAAAGCGGCCTGAGCGTGGCTGCGATGACAGTGCGGCTAACCAGCTTTCGGTGTTGCTGATGCGGCGGAGGGCATAGTGCCCGCTGCGCAAGACCGGGCGGTTGCCGCACTGCCATCGCATTTCGTCGCCTTCGACCAAGACGGTTATGCGACACTCCGCCGCTTGACCGCATTCACGATGAGGGAGAGCGTCCTGCTATGTTGGCCCACGCTACTGTGCTTGCCGTCGCAACAGTCTCTGCGTCGATACCCACGATCGACGAATTCCGAGGTGCTGCGGCAGCCTGTCGGGTCGATCTTCGAACCTATCCGGAGCGCGGCGGCTACGCGCCCTCCGCAAGATACTCCTTGGAGAGCGGTGCGGTGCTTATTCGGAAGGGCATCGACGCAGATCGCATAGCCTGCTTATCCGACTGGGCACAAAAGCGGGGACTCATCGTGGTGCTGGCTTCGGAATTGTAGCGGACGACATAGGCGGCCGCCCGGCGGTGTCCTTACTGACGCCCCGGATTGTGGGTGGCCCGGCCGGGCCGACATGGAAATCAATGCACTGGCACCGTCATCGAGGTCGTCGCTAATTTAGGCCTCAACCTGCCCGACATCCGGGTCAAAGTCAGGATCGCGACCGAGCAATATTGCGCGAAGCCTACGTAGGCACCCCATTAACCAATCGTCTAATACAGGTGGGGGCCCGCGAAAGATGGCGTCTAGCCTAGCGGAAATCGTCTCACCATCGAAAAACTGCTCCAGCGAATCTCGATCGGCGCTGTAGCCGGGCGGCACCACGAGCGCAGCGTAAGTGGTGAGGGCTTCTACCGAATTAAGCTGGCTTGTGAACGAGGATCGCAATTCATCGTCCCAGCAGTTGAGATTTCCCAACACATAGATCGCCTCGACATTAGGCAATCTGCGAAGTGCCGTCCCTTCGAGAACCGCAGCACGATAGCGCGGAATCTCTGATTCAAGCAGCCGGGCTAGCTCTTCCGCCTCATATGTCGCGTCTCCTCCTCGGGCTTGGCTGTGTTTTGTCATCCCGAGGGCGAACAAGTTCTTTCGGATAACGCCGGGCACGATGATTAGATCGCCAGCAGCAATAAGTGCGTTGATCGCGTGTTGCACACGCTCGCGGGTCGGTTTGCTGGCGGCACCAAAGCGCAGGAGCGTCGCCGTCGCGTCGTCAGCGACCCACCGAGATTCTTCGGGCCCCCACACCCAATCATGGGCCCTGACGATGGTTTCAGCGATGAGCGGCCAGAACGTCACATCACCACTTGGGGGCAATTCCGGCAGAAGTTCTTCAACTCCCGATATCAGATCGCGGAGCTGCCTATCCAGATCAGCGCTGGTCATAAACGCAGTGAGACTGGCGCTATCGTTGGCCAGCCATGCCGCTTGGACCTCGCTGCGCGTCACCATCTCCGGAGGGTTGCCGAGGTACAAGGCTCGTATCAGGTTCCGGCGCTTTGAGAGACGATCGGCTGCGACAGGCTCGCTCTGCGTTTGACGACGCTGAGTTTCTTCAGCGAAACGAGGAAATAGCATTCTAATGACCGGCTCATGCTGGGCCGCTTGTTCACCCAGAACGGCTGTTACCGAGGGTGGTTCGTTCCTCCCTCCTGCTGCTTGCAGGCGCGACACGACACGTGAGGCCATTTCTTCATCGCCGGGGTCATCGACCATTTGTTCGAGCTCGCTGGCGATCGCATCGCGCAGGGTGGGGGCCTTCGCGATCAACCATGAATAGGACAGCACGTCGTAGAACGCTATTTCATTCCCCAGGATCGCATGAAGGGTCGCGAAGGAGCCCATCAGGCGTTTCACATCACGGGGCGTCCTGATCAAGCGCTTCATCGTAGTGAGCAGGAGCTGTTGCTCCTCGTTCGGTTCCGGCAAAACAAGGTTGTATTCGATGAAGCCCGCATTCAAGAGGGCGTCAATATCGCCCGGAAACAGGGGCCGGAGAGGAATTGCATACTGGATGATCTTTTCCAGATATGCCTCGCCTGTGGTTCTAATTTCGTCGGGGTTCCGCCCCTTGCCAAGCGCATCGGCGACGCGTCCCGGATCGTAGGCTACCAAATAGGAAATGCCGCGGATCTCGCCGACAGCCTTAATGAGTTGGGCAACCGCCCGAACCTCTTCATCCTCAACGCGGTCGAGTTCGTCGATAAGAACGACAATCGCACAGTTCGACGCGGCAATTTTAGCTTCGAGCGCCTTTCGGTCTTCTTCCGGCGACGCCTCTTTCGGGGCGCGTAGAAGAACTCTTATGCCGTTGCTCACAAACCCCCAAGCTTTTGTGACCTTTCCAGCACCGCCATGGACGTCCGCATATGCTGCAACCGCTTTGCCCGTCCAGTCGATCGCAGACCAATATCTGTCGAGCGATCGGACCAGTTCCTTCCGGTTCTCGGCCTTGCTACGCCCCATCGCTTCGCGAAGTAAGTTGAAATAGGCGCGAACGAGTTCGTCGCGTCCATTGAAAAGCCATGGGTTGAACGTCGTTACGATAACATTGCTCATCGAACTCAGTTCAAGCTGGAGCAACTTCAGAACGCTCGACTTACCGAGCCCCCATACGCCCGTAAGACCGATCACAAATCCTGTCGCCCGCCGTGCGGTTAGATTTCCGTCACCATCTTTGATGTCATGGACCAGCGACCGAGCGAGGCTCGTGACAAACGGCCCGCGATCCAGACGGTCTTGTTGCGTACCACCAATTGCCCGGTCTTCTCGGGCGATATTACTAACGAAATCCATCACGACCCCCGGCCATCATCATCTCCCGTTTGAGGACGATTGCAACCGGATCGGCTGGAGTTGCTGTGCATCCGAATCAACGGCAGCTTTCGGGAGGCTGTAATTTGCGCGGGAATGGCCTGGGTTAGGGCGCGAAGCCGACGTACAAGTGCTCCGCGCAATTGTTGGCCTCTGGGTTGCTTCTGAAAGGCCCCAGTAAACGCGTCTCCGCGCTTACGCCCTCGACGCACGCTCCCCAAAAAACAACTGCACCGCTTCTTTCGGCCGCAGCGTCAGCCGGCTCACCGGTTCGGGCCGCGCGATGTGCTCGGGGTAGCGTAGCCGGAACGCGCGGACGATGCTGGCGATGATCAGCATGCCTTCCTGCTGGGCGAAGCCCGCGCCGATGCAGATGCGGGGGCCTTTGCCGAAGGGCATATAGGCGCGGCGGCTGGCTTCGGCCTGGTCGGGGTCGTCGAACCGTTCGGGCGCGAAGGCGTGGGGGCATTTCCAGTTGTTGCGGTTGCGCTGGATCAGCCAGGGCGAGATGACCAGCATCGCGCCCTTCTTCAGCCATTTGTCGCGCAGCGTCAGGTCTGCGGTCACTTCGCGCACGAAGAAGCTGACCGGCGGGTAGAGGCGCAGCGTTTCCTTGAACAGGTTGCGCACCGCCGTCATGCCGCGCAGCGATTCGAAGCTGATCGGCGCGCCCGCCGTCTCGCGCTCGATCTCCGCCACCAGCGCGTCCTGCGCATGGGGGCATTCGGCGAGGAGGTAGAGCGCCCAGCTCATCGCCGAGGCGGCGGTCTCGTGTCCCGCCAGGAAGATCGTCGAGATCTGCTCCATCAGCTCGACATAGGTGAAGGGCTGGCCGGTGCGCGGATGGCGCGCTTCGAGCAGCGACTGGAGGATGTCGTCCTGCGCCTCGCCGGTGCCCGCGTGCCAAGCATCGTAGCGGGTCCGCACGATCGGGCCGAACACGCCGTGGATCGCCTGGGCGGCCTTTTCGGCGCGCTTGCGGTAACCGAGCAGCGGCAGGCCGTAGAGCTTGAGCATCGCCGCCGGCTGGACGTTCTTCTGATAGCGGTGGAAGGCGTGGTAGATATGCTCTGCGCTGTCGGCGTCGAGCTTCACCGAGAAGATCGTGCGATAGATGATGTCCGCCGCGACATGCGTCATCAGCGGGTCGACCTCGATCGGGCGGCTGCGGTCCATCGCCGCGATCGTCGCGAGCAGATCGTCGACCGCCGCCTGCATCGCCGGGAAGACGCGCTTCAGGTTGGTGTGGGCGAAGGCGGGGTTGACCATCGTCCGCTGCTCTTCCCAGTCCTGCCCATTGGCGGAGAAGACGCTGTTGCCGATCAGCGGATCGAGCAGGTCGTTGAGGAAGCGGTGCTTGGGGAACGCCTTTTCCTTGTCGTCCATCACCCGGTCGACCACCGACAGGTCGTTGGCGATGTAGAAGTCGAGGCGGGGCAGGCGGATCTCGCCCATCTGCATCGTGTAGCTGCGCTCGAACAGCGTGTGGATCCAGCTGTTCCAACCGGTCAAGAAGCGCTTGACCAGCGATGCCTTGCCCCGGTGCGGCACGGGGTAGGGCGGGATGAAGCCGCAGTCCTCGGCCTGGGGATCAGCCATGATTGTCGGCCTTGAACGCCTCGATCGACGCGGCGAGGGGGCGGGCGCCCGAGCTTATCCCGATATAGTCGAGCGGGGAGAGTCGGTCGAAGGTCCGCAGATAGTCGAAATGCGTCTCGTACTTGTTGCGGCGGCGCGCCTTATAGGTGGCCGGGTCGCAATATTTGAACCAGCGCGGGCTGGTCTGGAACAGCCGGGCGCGGCGGGGCTGCTGGCAACTGATGCAGGGATCGATGCCCGCGATGCAGGCGCCGTCGGTGATCGATCCGATATCGAGCCAGTGGAAGTCGCCCTGGCCGACCGCCTCCAGCTGCGCGTGAAAGCGGTGGCTGTCCTTGCGGTTGCCGATCAGCGCGATGCAGGAGCCGAGGGTGACGAGGCTGAACCGGTCGGGCAGGGCGCATCCCTCGGCCGCCAGGATGCGCGCCATGATCGGCACCGCCATGATCGAGCCGTTGCTGTGGGTGACGAACAATATCTCGTCCCAGTCCTCCGACAGGCTCGCGCGGATGCGGTCGGCGAAGGCGGCCATGCGATCGTCGACGTCGCCCGGCAGGCGGTCGCCCGCGAGCGTGTCGTTGAAGATGATGAAGCGCAGCAGCCAGAAGCCCTGGATCTTGCGCACCACGAACATCGCGACGGCAAGGCCGACCAGCGCGGCAGCGAGCCCACCCCGGAGGGGCCCGAGGAGGATCGCCGCCGGCAGTGCGAGCAGCAGCCCGAACAGCACGGGCAGGAGGATCGTCGAGACGCCCGGATAATAGAAGGCGAAGCGCACGCCCCAGGGGAATTTGCGCACGATCGGCCAGTCGAGCAGGCGGGTGAAATTCCAATAGGCGCGGACCGAATGGCGCAGCAGCCCGATCGGGTTCTTCACCCAATGGGCGCGGATCACATCGTCCCAGCCGAGGAACTCATGTTCGGTGACAGCATCGTCGCTGCGATCCTCGACCGTCCAGCCGACCGAATGGGGCGGCAGCCGGCGGCGCTTGCCGACCGCGATGTCGTGACCGCTGGTGCGCGCGTAGAGAGCCGCCTGCTCGGCATAGAGCTGGTGGTAGAAGCGGGCACCCCTGGGATCGAAACCGCTGAGATAGAATATTTTACGCTTGAACCCCGGCATAGCCACCGCTTACTCGATCCTCATGGCCGACCAGGAACGTCACTATTGCCTTTTCATGGACGGCACCAAGCATAATCGCAACGCGGGGTGCCGGGCGCACGACAATGCCTATGGCATATATGGCGGGGGGACCGAGCGCGACCGGCGCGCGGCCGATCTGGCGCTCTATCGGCACATGCGGGCGAACCGCGACCCGCTGGCGCCGCTCGTGCTGTTCTTCACGACCGTCTATGGCTGGTTTTTCTTCAACTATCATGGCCGCCCCTGGCGCGGGCAGCTGGTGCGCAAGATCTTCCGCAACTACTGACGGAAAGCGCGATGGCGCGGGTCTGTTGGCCCGCTGACGGTGCGGGGGCGGCGTGATGCCACCCCCGGAACCTCACGCGTCGCCGTCGCCATCCCCGGCGCCGTCGGCGAGATCTTCGCCGATCACCGCGCCATCGTCGGGGGCGATTGTCTGCTCGCCGTCGCCCAGATCGACCTCGGCATCCTCTTCGCTTTCCTCGATCCGCGCGGCGCCGACGACATGCTCGTTGTCGGACACGTTGAACAGGCGGACGCCGGCCGAATTGCGGCCGATCACGCGGGTGTCGCCGACCGACAGGCGGATCAGCTTGGCCTGGTCGGTGACGAGCATCAGCTGCTCGCCATTATGCGCCGGGAAGCTGGCGACCACCGGGCCGTTGCGCTCCAGATTGTCGATATTGCCGATGCCCTGGCCGCCACGGCCGGTCCGGCGATATTCATAGGCTGAGCTGCGCTTGCCATAGCCATTGGCGCACACGGTGAGGATGAACTCCTCGGCCGCCTCGAACTCGGCCATGCGCTCGGGGGACAGGGTCGGCTCGGCCCCATTGTCCTTCCAGGGGGCGGCGCGCAGATAGGCTTCGCGCTCCTCGGTCGACGCCTCGAAGCCCTTGAGGATCGACAGCGAGATCACCTCGTCGCCATCCTTGAGCAGGATGCCGCGCACGCCGGTCGAGGTGCGGCTCTGGAACTCGCGGATGTCGGTGGAGGCGAAGCGGATCGCCTTGCCCGCGCGGGTCGCCAGCAGGACGTCGTCGCTCTGGGTCAGCAGCGCGACACCGATCAGGCGATCGGTCGCATCCTCGTCGAAGCGCATCGCGAACTTGCCGTTGGTCGGCACATTGGCGAAGGCGTCCATCGAGTTGCGGCGGACATTGCCATGCGCGGTCGCGAAGACGACGTGAAGCGAGCCCCAGCTTTCCTCATCCTCGGGCAGCGGCAGCACGGTGGTGATCTTCTCGCCATCGGCCAGCGGCAGCAGGTTGATCATCGGCCGCCCGCGCGCCTGCGGCGCGCCTTCGGGCAGGCGCCACACCTTCTTGCGATAGACCTTGCCGTGGTTGGAGAAGAACAGCACCGGCGTGTGCGTGCTGGTCACGAACAGCTCGGTGACGGCATCCTCTTCCTTGGTCGCCATGCCCGAGCGGCCCTTGCCGCCGCGACGCTGCGCGCGGAAGGCTTCGAGCGGGGTGCGCTTGATATAGCCGCCATGGGTCACGGTGACGACCATGTCCTCGCGCTCGATCAGGTCCTCGTCGTCGATGTCGTCGCCGGCAGGCGCGATCAAGGTACGGCGCGGCGTCGCGAACTCGACCAGAACCGCGTCGAACTCCTCGACCATCACCTGATAGAGGCGGACGCGGTTGCCGAGGATTTCGAGCAATTCGGCGATCGACGCCGCCAGCTCGGCCAGCTCGCCGCCGATCTCGTCGCGACCGAGTGCGGTCAGGCGGTGCAGGCGCAGGTCGAGGATCGCGCGGACCTGCGTCTCGGAAAGCTGATAGGTGGGCGCGTCGCCGATCGTGTCGACCGCCTCGACCAGCTTGATGTAGGATTCGATCTCGTTGCGCGGCCATTCGCGCGCGAGCAGCGAGGCGCGGGCCTCGGCCGGGCTGGCCGAACCGCGGATGATCCGCACGACCTCGTCAAGATTGGTGACAGCGATCACCAGCCCGAGCAGGATATGGGCGCGCTCGCGGGCCTTGTTCAGTTCGAACTTGGACCGTCGGGTGATCACCTCCTCGCGGAACTTCACGAAGGATTCGATGATGTCGCGAAGGTTGAGCGTCTCGGGGCGTCCGCCACGGATGGCGAGCATGTTGGCCGGGAAGCTGGTCTGCGCCGGCGTGTGGCGCCACAGCTGGTTCAGCACCACGTCGGGGGTCGCATCGCGCTTCAGTTCGAGCACGATGCGGACGCCGTGGCGGTTGGATTCGTCGCGGATGTCGGAGACGCCCTCGATCCGCTTGTCCTTGGCGGCTTCGGCGATCTTCTCGACCAGACCGGACTTGCCGACCTGATAGGGAATCTCGGTCAGCACGATCGAGCGGCGGTCGTTGCGGCCTTCCTCGACGACATGGCGCGAGCGCATGATGATCGAGCCGCGGCCCGTATGATAGGCCTGGCGCGCGCCCGACTGGCCGAGGATCATCGCACCGGTCGGGAAGTCTGGCGCGGGCACGATCGCCATCAGCTCGTCGATGCTGATCGCCGGATTCTCGACATAGGCTTTGCAGGCGGCGATCACCTCGCCCAGATTATGGGGCGGGATGTTGGTCGCCATGCCGACTGCGATGCCGCCGGCGCCGTTGACGAGCAGGTTCGGGAAGCGCGCGGGCAGAACCTGCGGCTCCGAACGCGAGCCGTCATAATTGGGGGTGAAGTTGACCGTGTCCTTCTCGAGATCCTCGAGCAGGGTCATCGTCACCTTGGCAAGCCGCGCCTCGGTGTAGCGCATCGACGCGGGCGGATCGGGATCCATCGAGCCGAAATTGCCCTGGCCGTCGATCAGCGGGACGCGCATCGCCCAGTCCTGGGCCAGGCGGGCGAGGGCGTCATAGATCGAGGAGTCGCCGTGCGGGTGATAATTGCCCATCACGTCGCCGACGATCTTCGCTGACTTGCGATAGGGACGGCCCGCGACGAAGCCGCCTTCCTGGCACGCGTACAGGATGCGGCGGTGGACCGGCTTCAAGCCGTCGCGCACATCCGGAAGGGCGCGCGACACGATCACCGACATCGCATAGTCGAGATAGCTCGACTTCATCTCGTCGACGATCGAGATCGGAGAAATATCGCTGTTTTCGATGGGCGGCGGTACGCTGGCCAAGTCTTACGGTCCGTCTGTTTGAAGCGCCAAAACACCCCGGAACGGGGCGTCAGATGCTCCTAACGGACGATGTGCCTCATGGCTAGTGCAATGCGCCCGGACCACACCGCTACATGGTCGGGCGGACGGCATGACAAGGCGGAATCAGCTCGCCAGCATATAGACGGCCAGCACCATCGCTAAGGCGATGATCACCAGCCCGAGGCCCCAGCCGAGGACATTGCGGGTCACATGTGGGGTCGCGCCGGCCCGCGCCTCCTCGGTGCTGAGATGCACGGCTTCCTGATCGTTGCCGTCGGGGCGCACATGCGTGTTCATGATGATCTCTCCACTTAGCTACCCGCAATCAACGGGTGGAGAGAGGGGATGTTCCTGCCGGGAGGCGGGCCGCAGGCTCAGCGCTGTCTGACGAACCGCCAGACATGCTCGTCCGAGTCCGCCGCGACGAAGGCATAGCCGTCGCTGTCGAAACCCTTCAGATCTTCCGGCTTGCCGATGTGATGCTCGCACATCCAGCGCGCCATCATCCCGCGTGCGCGCTTGGCGCCGAAGCTGTTGAAGACGAGCCCCTTCGGACCATTTTCGCGGAAGTCGATCGTCACGATCCTGACGCCCTTGGGTGGGGCCTGTTCGACGACGTGCCAATATTCCTTGCTGGCGCAATTTATGATCGTGTCCGACCCTTCGGCCAGCAGATCGGCGGCGAGCGCATCCGACACCTTGCTGCCCCACATCGCATAGAGGTTCCGCGTCCGTCCGGGCGCCCAGCGCGTGCCCATTTCCAGCCGATAGGGACGGATCTGGTCGAGCGGTTTCAGCAGCCCGTACAACCCCGACAGGATGCGCACATGATCCTGCGCATAGCGGATCGCCGGCGCGTCGAGGGTTCGCGCTTCCAGCCCGACATAGACGTCGCCCGAAAAGGCGAAGAGGGCAGGGCGCTCTTCCTGTCCGGCGAAGTCTGCATAGCGATCGGCGTTGAGCTGCGCGAGCTTGTCCGAAATGCTCATCAGCTTCGCGAGCTTCTTCGGACCAAGCCGCGACGCCGCCTCGGCGGTGGCGAGCGCCTCGTCCGCGAAGCGCGGCATGGTCGGCGCGACGTCCGGCAGCGGGGTGGAATAATCGAGGGATTTGGCGGGCGAAAGCAGCAGGAGCATGGTCGAGCCCTAACCGTGCAGAGGGCGCGGATCAACCTCGCCGGTTCAATATGCATTCAGCGAACGGTTATCATAGAGCGACGAGTTAAGCCGGTTCATTTCGGCCGCGCTTGTGCGCGGGCGAGGGAGCGATTAGTCAACCGGCGTGTTTTACCGTCGGCCGTCCCTTTCGGCCGTCGATCAGGAGGCCTGAAGAATGAGATCCACGTCCCGCTATGCGCTTGTTGCGGCGCTTGGCTTCGCGCTTACCGCCGTTGCGCCGGGTGCCCCTGCCTTCGCCAAGAAGAAGGAAGAGGCTGCGACCCCGCAGCTCAAGATCGGCGACGCAGTCCGCAAGCCGCTGGCGGAAGCCGACGCCGCGACCAAGGCGAAGAATATTCCCGCCGCCGAAGCCGCTCTTGCGCAGGCGAGGCAGGCCGCGAAGACCCCCGACGAGCAGTTCGTCGTCGCGCAATATGGCCTCAATGCTGCCCAGGCGAGCGGGGATCAGGCCAAGTTGTCGGCTGCGCTCGACGAAATGATCACGACGGGCGAGGCGGCCGGCAAGCTGCCCGACGACCAGCGCGCCAAATTCTACTGGTTCCAGGGCCAGTTCGCTTATCAGGCCAAGAATTATGCGAAGGCCGAAGCAGCGCTGACCAAGGCGATCGCGGCGGGTTCGACCGAGGCCGACGCTTATGCGGTCCTCGCCGACGTTCAGAACCGCAACGGCAAGCCCGCCGAGGCGCTCACTACGCTGCAGAAGATCATCCAGACCAAGGCCGCCGCCGGCCAGCCCGTCCCGACCGACTGGTATGGCCGTGGCGCCGACATCGCTTCGCGCGCCAAGCTGCCGGGCGAGTTCGTGAAGATTACGACCTCCTGGCTGACCGCCTATCCGGTCAAGCAGAACTGGCATGATTCGCTGTTCATCTATCGCCAGATGGCGGGCCTCTCGGGTGAGAATGATCTCGACCTGCTGCGCCTGGCCCGTGCGGTCGACGCCCTGCCGCTGTCGGCGCAGTCCAACTATGTCGACTATGCGCTCGCCGTCTATCTGCGCTTCCCGAACGAAGCCGTCGACGTCCTCAACGAAGGCATCAAGGCAGGTAAGCTGAACCCGGCGACGAGCCAGAACACCCGCGAGATCATCGCCCTGTCGCAGCCGAAGCTCGGCCCGGACAAGGCCTCGATCCCGGCGGCGGTCACTGCTGCGAACGGCCCGAAGGCGACCTTCAAGTCGGCGATGACCACCGCCGATCTGCTCTACGGCTACAAGGATTTCGCCAAGGCGGCGGACATCTACAAGATCGCGCTGACCAAGCCGGGCGCGGACGCCGCGCAGGCGAACTACCGTCTCGGTCTTGCTCTGGCCCAGGCCGGCGACAAGGAAGGCGCCAAGGCGGCCTTCGACGCCGCTGGCACTGCCGGCAATTACGGCATTCTGTCGCAATATGCGAAGGTGTGGGTCGACCACCCCGCCGCGTCCTGATCGACAAACCAATGAGAAAAGCCCCGGTCGGAGCGATCCGGCCGGGGCTTTTTCATGGCTTCATCGCTCGAAGGCGGTATCAGGCGCCGTCGACGGGAATCCCCGGCACGTCCTTCGACGTGCGGATGGTGAGTGAGGTCTTCACGCTCGCGACATTGGGCGCGGTCGTCAGCTGCGAGGTCAGGAACTGCTGGAAGGCCTGAAGGTCGTGGGCGACGATCTTCAGGATGAAGTCGATCTCGCCGTTCAGCATGTGGCATTCGCGCACCTCCGGCAGGGCGGCGACATGGCTTTCGAACTGGCGCAGATCCTCCTCTGCCTGGCTGCGCAGCGAAACCAGCGCGAACACGGTGATGCCATAGCCGAGCGCGGCTGCGTTGAGCCGGGCATGATAGCTCTCGATGACGCCCGCTTCCTCGAGCGCACGGACGCGGCGGAGGCAGGGCGGTGCGGTCAGACCGGCCTTGCGCGCCAGATCGACATTGGTCATCCGGCCGTCCTCCTGCAGCTCATGGAGGATGGTTCGATCGATAGCATCAAGCGAGGGTGCCGACATGGAGTAACCTTTCAACGATTACCCCATTCCTTAGAATAAAGTTACGGTCTCCTGCAATAAAAATAGAAGGCTGCGATGCCGACCAAAGCCCCTTTGCGCGGCGGGCGGTTGCGTTCTACTATGAAGCGAAGGGGGACCGGTTCGGTTCATTCGTTCGGCACCGATCGGAGGCGGGCCTTTGCGGTTTGACGATATGTTGGCCACCTTGCTGGCACAGCCGACGCCCACGGTCGACGCGCGCATATTTTTGTGGCGGCAGGTCGTGGACGTGCTGGCGCAGGGGCGGGGCCATCGGGTCGACGATCCGCTTGTCGATGCCCCGCGCGCGGTCGACGCCTATAATTTCCTGCGCGCCACCCGGCCGGAAATTCCCGCCGATCTGCGCCTTGCCGCCGGACGGGGGCTTGCCGGGCGTCGCGTTCCGCCCGAACTCGTCCTGCTGTTCGCCGAGGATCTGCCGCACATCGCGGCGCCGATGCTGGGCCATGTTCTGCTGTCGTCGCAGCAATGGCTCGACCTCCTGCCTCGCCTGTCGCCCAGCGCGCGCAACCTGCTGCGCAATCGCCGCGACCTCGGGCGTGCGGTCGAGCAGGCGCTCGAAGGCTTCGGCTCCACCGATTTCCTGATCCAGGGGCCCGTCGAAGCCTCTCCCTCCGCCCTGGCGCCGCTTGCCGCGCCGATCGATGCGCTCAAGGCGTCGGCCGAAATGGTGGCGCCCGCTGTCGCCGCATCGACGCCGGCCGACATGCCCTTCGCAGCATCCTTCGCTCCCCAGGCATCGCCACCGCTTGCTCATTATGATGTCGAGGGCGATGCGGAACCCGTTGTCACGGCAGCGATCCCCGATCTGCCAGAGCCTCCCTCGGCGCCGGGCGACAGCCAGATCAGGGAGCTTCTCTCCCGTATCGAAACCTTCCGCACCCGCTATCCCGCTCCGGGTCCGGGGGATGTGGCGGGGGAGGCGGCGGCCGAGGCGTCGGAGGACGCCGCCGACGTGCCGCCGCATGCCGAGAATTTCCGGTTCGAGACCGGCGTCGATGGCGTGATCTGCTGGGTGCAAGGCGTTCCGCGCGGCCCGGTGATCGGCGAGACGATCGCGGTCGCGGCACATCAGACCGACCATGGCGTCGATGGCCATGCGGCCGGCGCCTATCGCAGCCGCACGCCCTTCCGCGACGCGCGCCTGACAATAGCCGGGCATGGGCCGGCCTCGGGCGAGTGGCGCATCTCGGCGGTGCCCTTTTTCGATCCCAAGGACGGCCGTTTCAGCGGCTATCGGGGAACCGCCCGCCGCCCCCGCGCCGACGAGAATGCCGCCAGCCTCTCGACGCCCCGGCCGGCGACGGAAGAGCCCGCCGTGCAGGATTCGCTGCGCCATCTGGTCCACGAGCTGCGCACGCCGCTCAACGCGATCATCGGTTTTTCCGAGATGATCGAGGGGCAGGTGCGGGGACCGGCCGCTGCACCCTATCGCAGCCGCGCACAGGAGATATTGGAGCAGAGCAAGAAGCTGCTCAGCGCGGTCGAAGATCTCGATCTCGTCGCCCAGGCCAAGCCGGTCGAGCAGGGCTTGGCGGCCGATGCCGTCGACCTGTCGGCGATCCTCGCGCGCCTCCACGGCAGTTTCGAAGAGGTGGCGTCCGAGCGGGCGAGCGGGATCGCCTTCCGCATCGATCCGACCCTGCCGCCGGTCGCCGTCGACGCCGCGACGGTGGAGCGCATGCTCTCCCGTCTGCTTGCCGCGACCATCGCCATGGCGGGGGAGGGCGAACGGATCAGCGTCGATCTGCAGCGCGACCCGCGCCGCGCGAGCCATTTGCTGCTGACCGTCCTGCGCCCGCGCGCGCTCGACGGGCGAGACGAGAAGATGCTGCTCGATCCCGGCTACAATCCCGGCGGCAACTGGCCCGACGCACCGGTGCTCGGCCTCGGCTTCGCGCTCCGCCTCGTGCGCAACCTCGCCATCGCGAGCGGCGGCATGCTCGAGATCGATTCGACGCGCTTCTATCTCAGCCTCCCGCTCGACGATCGCGGCGGCCGCGCTGAACAGGGCGCGCGCTGATCCACCCTCTGTTGCGAGGCGTGCGACGCACGCACGACCCTTGCCGCCGCCGCCGCCCTTCGCTATCGCCGGGCGGCGCTGGTCGGGGCCTGTAGCTCAACGGTTAGAGCTGGCCGCTCATAACGGCTAGGTTGCGGGTTCGAGTCCTGCCGGGCCCACCAGCGCGATCCTCCCTAATTCTTTCTTCCCCGGTTCGTCGCCAAGCCGAGCGGCCGCCTTGGCTCTGTTCTATCCGCTCTCCGGATGCCCCCAACCGGCTGGCGGAGAGTCGCAATACGTAAAATGCGCCATTGGCCCCCCGGCGGGGCACCCGCAACTTTCCGGAATTGCGGGGGAAGCAAATGGCCGGAGCGAACAGGGACAAGGTCGGGCGCAGGGCGCTTTTGCGTCAGGCGGGGGCGGCGGGGATCGTTGCGGGCTTGAGCGCTTGCGCGCCGGTGGGCTCGAAGCGGCTGGCCACCGCAGCGAAGCTGGCCCGGCTCGACGGCACCCGGACGCTGGTCCCCTTTCGGGCGACCCCGCGCGAGATCGTCGACGTCAAATGCTGCCTCCGTCCGCTGCGCGCGGCGGGCCCCAATCTGGGCACCGAGATGGTCGGCGACACGCTGGTCGTACACAATTACGGTCATGGCGGCAGCGGCTGGTCGCTGTCCTGGGGATCGGCGGACATCGCCGTCGGCAAGGCGATGACGGCCTTGCCCCGCGACATCGCTGTGGTGGGTTGCGGGATCGTCGGGCTGACCACCGCGATCGTCGCCCAGCGCGCCGGCCTGAAAGTGACCATCTATGCCCGTGAGCTGATCCAGAAGACGCGCTCCTTCCGCGCCAGCGGCTCCTTCACGCCGGATGCGCGCGTCGCGCTGGCCGAGCCGGCCGGCGCCGCCTTCGGCCCGCTATGGGAGCAGATGGCGCGCCTGTCGTGGAAGACCTTCCGCACCTTTCTCGGCCTGCCGGGCAATCCGGTGGCGTTCAGCGACAGTTTCGCGCTGTCCGACGAACCCATCAAGCGGCGCGTCTGGCCGGCCGATCCGGCGATTACCGAAAGCTGGAAGCCGGGCGGGCTGCCCCGGCAGAATGTGGAGTTCGGCCACTATATCGATCGCATCCGCGACATCGTGCCGCCGGGGACCGATCTGACTCCGGAGGAAAATCCCTTTCCGGTGGCCTATGCCCAGCGCTCGTCGAACATGTATTTCAACTTCGCCAGCTATGCCCACTGCCTGCTGTCCGAATTTTTCGAGCGGGGCGGGCAGTTCGTCATGCGCGATTTCGCCAGTCCGGCGGAGTTCGCGACGCTGCCGCAGAAGGTCGTCATTCATTCGACCGGCTATGCCGCGCGCGATCTGTGGCGCGACAATACGATCATTCCGGTGCGCGGGCAGACTGGCTGGCTCATGCCGCAGCCGGCTGTCGACTATGGCGTGCGCTATAAGAATATCTCGCTCCTCTCAAAGGCGGACGGGGTCGTGGTGATGAACAACAATCCCGAAATGGGCGACATGCTGGGCGTCGGCGATTCGAACGAACTGCCGAACCGAAGCGCGATCGAGGAGGGGCTGGCGATCATCGCGCCGGTTCTTGCCGCCGCCCGGCCGGAGCGGCTGGCATGAACGGTCGCATCGCCATCGCGCTGGCGCTCGCGGCGGTCGTGTGGACCTCGCTCGCCATTGCCGCCGGTCCATCGTCCGTGCCCGCACCCAGTGTCCGGCAGGGCGCCTACACGGCAGAGCAGGCGAAGGCGGGGGCCCGCACCTATGCGATACGCTGCGCGGTCTGCCACGGCACGCGCCTGGAAGGCAGCTATGAGGTGCCCGCGCTGACCGGCAAGTTCGTCGCGCACTGGGCCGGTCGGCCGATCTGGCCGTTGTTCGACTATGTATCCCGAGCGATGCCGCAGCCGGCACCCGGTTCGCTCTCGCCGGCGGAGAACGCCGCGCTGATTGCATTCTTGCTGGAGGCCAACGGGCTGCCTGCGGGCGCCAAGCCGCTCCCGGCGGATCAGGCGGGACTTTCTTCCATCCCGTTCGAAGCGCCCGCCATCACCACTGCAGCGCGTTGAAAAGGCGGAGAATTGTGCGACGCAAGATGAGTTCGGAAACGCCCTAGCTTCATCGAGCCATGCTCTGCGTAGACAAAAGCACTGGATTGCTTCGACTGCAAAGGATTGTTGTTGCGTTGCAACAGAAGATTGCGCAGCATGATCGAACAGGGTTGGGCGATTCCAGGGGGCGGGAATTGGTCGTGACACAAGGGCATTGCGTCAAAGCCAGGAGCGTGCGGTCGGGGCGGCTTGCTCGGCTATCGGGAACAGCTGTCCAGTGACTACGCTGGCGCCCCGTTCCGCTCTCGACGCCGCTGCCTCCGAAGCGGTGCGCGATCCGGCGGCGGACAACGGGGATCGCCGCTATCTGCAGGGCATGGCGCTGATCCTTGCCGCCTGCGTTCTCGACTGCATCATCCTTGTCCTGGAAATCGGCACCGATGGCGCGGACTGGCTCTACTGGAGTCTGCTGGCGCTGGTGCAGTTGCTGATCGGCGCTGCCGCCTGGGCGTGCTTCCGGATGTTTCATCGCCAGTCCCGCCGGATCGCCGAACAGTTCGAGCAGATGCAATTGCTGCGGCGAGCCAAGGAGGCGGCCGAAACCGCCAATGTCACCAAGAGCCGCTATATCAGCAATGTCAGCCATGAGATTCGCTCGCCGCTGAACGCCATCTATGGCTATGCGCAGCTGATCGAGGGCAATGACGGCAGCGGCGCCAAGGAGGCGGTGCGCGTGATCCGTCGCTGCGCCGAGCATATGACCAGTCTGGTCGAAGGGCTGCTCGACGTTGCGCAGATCGAACATGGCGTGCTGCGCGTCCGGTCGGAAGTGGTGCGCCTCGACAAGTTCATCGACCAGCTGATCTCGATGGTGCGGCCGTCCGCCGCCGCCAAGGGGCTGCAGCTCCATTATGTCAAGCGCGGCCGGCTGCCCGAGCATGTGCGGACGGATCCGAACCGCTTGCGTCAGGTCTTCCTCAACCTTCTGTCGAACGCCATCGCCTATACCGACAGGGGATCGGTCACGCTCAGCCTCCATTATGCGGCGCAGGTGGCGACCTTCGAGATACGCGATACCGGGCGCGGGATCAGCCCCGAGGACCAGCCCACCATCTTCGATCCGTTCGCGCGGGGCGGAGCCGAGCATGTCCTGTCGAAGCCGGGGGCGGGGCTGGGGCTCTCCATCTCGCGCGCGATCGTCGAGATATTGGGCGGGCAGCTGGAACTGGTCGAGAGCGGGCCGACCGGCACCAGCCTGCGCGTCACGCTGCTGCTGAGCGAGGTGATCGCGCGGCAGGTGACCGCCGACAAGAAGCCGCAGATCGAAGGCTATCACGGGCCGCGCCGCTCGATCCTGATCGTCGACGACGACGCCGACCAGCGCCAGTTTCTCGATGGTTTTCTCGGCGGACTGGGGTTCGACGTCTGGTGTGCGCCCGACGGCGAGTCCGGGGTCGCGCTTTCGCTCGACCAACAGTTCGATCTGGTGCTGCTCGACATCAGTCTTCCGGGCATTTCCGGCTGGGCGACGGCCTCGGAATTGCGCCTGCGCGGCGGGTCGGCCCTGCGCATCGTCATGCTGTCGGCCAACGCCCACGAGTTGCACCGGCCCGACTTTCCAAACCCGGTGCACGATCATTTCCTGACCAAGCCGGTCAGCTTCACCGCGCTGATCGAGACGATCGGGGCCCAGCTCAAGCTCAGCTGGCGGTTCGAGGCGGTCGAACCGGTGCCGCGCAAGGATAATCCGCGGGGATCGGCAGCTCCCTTGAGTGCGGAGCTCGAGGAGCGGCTGCAACGCATCGGCGAATTGCTCAAGATCGGTCACTTTCGTGGGTTGGAGGACGCGATCCGCCAACTCGCCGATCAACATCCGCAGGCCGAGCGGCTGAGTTTGGAACTGTTCGACCGGCTGGACCGGTTCGATCTCGAAGGCATGGCGCGACTTGTCGAGGAGTATGACGGGTGAATATTCCGGGTCACAGCGATACGGTCCTCATCGTCGATGACGAACCGGACTCGCTGCGTGCGATCAGCCGTGCGCTCGAAGCCGCCGATCTCGCCGTGCTGGTGGCGACTTCGGGCAAGGCGGCGCTGGAGCGGTTGCAGCACATCGTACCCGACCTGATCCTGATGGATGCGGTCATGCCCGAAATGGATGGGTTCGAGGTCACCGCACAGATCAAGAAACGGCCCGAGCTCCATCACGTCCCGGTCATCTTCATGACCGGCCTGACCGAAAGCGAACATGTCGTCGAGGCGTTCGAGGTCGGCGGCGTCGATTATGTGAAAAAGCCGGTGCAACTGTCCGAGCTGGTCGCGCGCGTCCGCGTACATATGGCGCAGGGCCGGGCGGTGCAGGCCAGCGTCGCCAGCCTCGATGCGACCGGCCGGCTGATGATCGCCACCGACACGCGCGGCAATCTGCTGTGGTGCACGCCAGGCGCCGAACAGGCGATAGGCGGGCTGGTGCCCGGATGGCGACGCGGGACCGAACTTCCGCCGGCCATAGGGCAGAAAGTCGCGGCGCTGGTCGAACGCGGCAGTCCGGGATCGTCGGTCAAGATCGGCCCGCCGGGGTTCGCCGGCAATCTCGAGCTGGTGATCATCGCCCGCTACCGGGGCGACGAGGTGCTGATCCGGATCAACCAGCTCGACCCTGAGAAGCATGTCCTGCGCCTGCGCGACCAGCTGCAGCTCACCCACCGCGAGGCGGAGGTGCTGCTGTGGGTAAGCTATGGCAAGGCCAGCATCGACATCAGCGACGTGCTGAACATCAGCCCGCGCACCGTCCAGAAACATCTCGAGCGCATCTACGAGAAGCTGGGCGTGGAGATGCGTTCGGCGGCTGCCGCGATCGCGACGAGACTGCTCGATCAGTAGAGCGTCCGCCGCGATCGCCTGCTGTCACTTCGCCTTCTTCGCGGCGATCGCCTCGATCTCGATCAGGAAATAGGGGCCGACCAGCGCGCCGACCTGGAAGGTCGAGCGCGCGACCGTCGTCGGATTCTCGGCGGTGCCGAAGAACATCTTGAAGCCTTCGTTGGCGCCCATGAAGTCGAGCTTGCCGAGTTTGGGGTCGGGGGCCACGAACAGGCTCAGCTTGACCAGATCCTGCATGCTGTAGCCCTGCGACTCCAGGATCGCCTTGATCTTGGTGAGCACGCTGATCGTCTGAGTCTTGGTGTCGCCGAGATCCTCGATGCTCTTGATCTCAGCCATAGACTTGGCGGGATCGATCGGGGAGGGAAGCTGCCCGGAGATGTAGAGCGTCTCCGCACCCGCAGAAACCTTTGCCGCGTCGAGGATCACGGCATTGGGGTTGCTCTTTATCCGCGTGATCTGCGCCTGAGAGGTCGTCGCGAGGCAGGCCGCCATGCAGGCGCCCGCAATCGTCCATGTGCGAGTCAAGATTCGTCCTCCATTGCCGTGAACGCTGCGGAAAGAGCCCCCTCCACCGCTGCTGGGGCGATCATATGCGGGGCAGGCAGCGGGGCCGTACGCAAAACGGCGTATGGGCAATGGGCCGGGCGATGCCCTGTTATCCCCTTAACAAGAGCTTACGAACTTCGATTCGATCTGCTCCGCCGATCCAAGGGGGAAAGGCGGAGCCGGATAATCGCTGCACCAATCGCCGGGACAAGGCGAAGTGAATGACATGCACCGGAGAGGGACGCACCGCCACAGGGGGGAATGAAAAGATGCGTTCTACCAGGAAAATTTCTGTCGCGATTCTTGCGACGACAGCTCTCTCTTCTGTCATCATGAGCGCTCCCGCCCATGCGGAAGTCGAGACGCAACTCGCCGCTGCCGAGGGTGCGGCCGACAAGGAGCCTTCCAGCGAGATCGTCGTCACCGGCTCTCGCGCCGCCGGCCGCATGGTGGCGGAGAGCGCTACCCCGATCCAGCTGGTCAACTCGGAGGCGATCGCCAGGGTCGGTCAGCCCAACCTCAACCAGGCGCTGACCCAGCTCGTCCCGTCCTTCACGGCGCAGACGCAGGGCACCGACATGGCGAGCTTCTCGCTCAGCGCCCGCCTGCGCGGTCTGAGCCCGAACCACACGCTCGTCATGGTCAATGGCAAGCGCCGCCACAACAATGCGATCGTTCAGGTGATCAATGGCGCTTTCGGCGGTTCGGCGGCTCCGAGCATCGACCTGATCCCGCCGGGGTCAGTCTCACGGATCGAAATCCTGCAGGACGGCGCCGCCGCGCAATATGGTACCGACGCTATTGCAGGCGTCATCAACATCATCACGAAGAACAGCACCGATGGCCTGCTGTTTGAAAGCACCGCCGGCGAATTTTATGACGGCGAGGGCCGTACCTATAGCGCCAGCGGCAATTTCGGCATGCCGATCGGTGAGTCCGGTTTCCTCAACCTGACTCTCTTCCATCGTCGCAACGACTATACCACGATCGGTGACGGACAGACGACGGTTCGCAATATCGACGGCTCGACGGTCACGCTGACCGGCGCCAATGTCCGCTTCCAGCCAATCTATAACGCGCTAAACGCGCGTAACGGCACGGCAGAGGTCAACGGCGGCCAGCCCAATTCGCAGCTTAGCGTTGCCTTCTACAACGCCGGTTACGACTTTGGCGATGTCCAGATCTACTCGTTCGGCGACGTCTCCTACCGCCACGGAAAGGCGCTGCAGGGCTATCGTCCGCCGAACCGCATCTGCGTTGCCGGCACTGCGGCATCGCCGACCGACCCGGCCAACTGCTTTGCGCCGACGGTCGCATCTGGCATGGTGCCACTGATCGAAGTGAAGCAGAACGAGTTCCAGTTCACCAGCGGCATCAAGGGCGACTTCTCGGGCTGGGCCTGGGATCTCGGCGGCTCCTATTCGGAGGACCGGGCCGACGTTTACACGACCAACTCGGCCAATGCGAGCCTGTGGGCCGACACGACCCGCGCAGCGCTGGCGTCGGCCTCCACGACGGATCGTGGCTTTACGCCGCGCGATTTCTATGACGGCGGCTTCCAGTTCAACCAGTTCATCGCCACCCTCGACGTGAACAAGCAGTTCGAGGTCGGCATGGCGGAGCCGATGACCTTCGCCTTCGGTGCGGAGTACCGGCGGGAAAGCTACTCGATCTTCTACGGCGACGAAGGATCGCGCTATGTCGAGGGCGGCCAGTCCTTCCCGGGCTTCGGCATCACCGATGCCGGCAAGACCCGCCGCAACGTCAAGGCGATCTACGGCAACTTCATCCTGAAGCCCGTCACCGATCTCGTCGTCGACCTTGCGGGCCGCTTCGAGGATTATAGCGACTTCGGCACCACCACCATCGGCAAGCTGACCGCGCGCTATGATTTCAGCCCGGCCTTCGCGCTGCGCGGTACGGTCAGCACCGGATTCCGTGCTCCGTCGCTGGCGGAATCGGGCTATTCGGCGACCAATGTCGGCCCGACCTCTGCGACGGTGCAGCTGGCGCCGAGCTCCCCGGGTTCGGCGGCTGCCGGATTCGGTGCGTTGCGCCCGGAGAAGTCGACCAACTTCTCGGTCGGCACGGTCATTCGGCCCGCCCCGCGCCTGATATTCAGCCTCGACGCCTATATGATCAAGATCCGCGACCGCATCGTGTCGTCGGGCACGATCATCGGTCAGCGTCAGTCGACGACCGCAGGCGCAGCAGCTGTCCCCGTGCTCACCCCGCTGATCAACGGCATTACGCCGTTCGATCTGGTCAGCGGCGCCATCGCCGCCAGCGGCAAGGCAATCGATCCGACCGTGCTGTTCGGTGGCCAGCTGGCGATCCAGACCTTCACCAACGGTATCAACACCGAGACCAAGGGTGTCGAACTCTCTGCTCGCTACTCGATGGACGTGCCGATCGGCAAGCTCGACCTGACCCTGGGTGCCAATTACAACCACACCAAGGTTACCAAGAACCGGCTGGGCACGCTGTTCGGCCCGCAGGCTGCGGCCATCATCGAAACGTCCAACCCGGACTATAAGGTCGTCGCCAACGCGCTTTTCACCAGCGGTCCGTTCAGCGCCAATCTGCGTGGTACTTACTTCGGCAAGACCACGGTGCTCGTGAACCCGGCTGTCACGGTCGCTTCCGCACCAATTGCGGGCAACCTGTTCCCGGCGGTGGTGAAGGCGGCGGCGCTGGTCGACGCCGAACTCGGCTATGACGTCACCGAATGGGCGAACTTCGCGATCGGCGCACAGAATCTGTTCAACAAGATCCCGGAAACGCCGGGCCTGGTGCCGCTCGCGACCCTGCCGACCAACGGCGTGTCGCCCTACATCAACGGCACGACGACGATCAACGCACCCTACAACCATGGGCCCTACGGCACCAACGGCGGTTACTATTACGCCCGCCTCACCCTGAAATTCTGATCGCTTAGGAGGGGGCGCCTAATCCCCGCGTCCCCTCCGCCCTTCAACGACATCCTCAGGAGACATGCCATGATCCGCACGCTCGCCACGACCGCTGCCCTCGCTCTTGCCCTCGCGGCATCGGGTGCTCAGGCTCAGGTCGAACGGACGTCGGCCAGCCCCACCGCCGTCATCGCAAGCAGCGCGATGGTGCCGCCGGGGACCAAGCTCTTTTTCCTGTCGGGCAGCACCGCCTCGCCCGTTGATCCGGCCAAGCCCGAGGAGTTCGGGGACACCAAGGCGCAGACCCTGTCGATCCTCACCAAGATGAAAGCGCAGCTCGAAAAGCTCGGGCTCGGCATGGGCGACATCGTCAAGATGACCGTGTTTCTCGTCGGCGTACCCGAGCGCGAAGGGCGGATGGACGCCCCGGCGATGAACGAGGTGTTCAAGACCTTCTTCGGCACCCCCGAACAGCCGAACAAGCCGACCCGTTCGACCGTGCAGGTCGCCGCGCTCGGCCGGCCGACCACCCTCGTCGAGATCGAGGCCATTGCCGCCAAGGCACCCTGATCCCTTCTTTCCCGGTTCCGCCCGAAAAGGTAGTTCGATGACAGAGACTTCTTCCGGACCTTCGCGCCGCGATCTCCTGACCATGATCGGTCGGATGGGCGGTGGCGTCGCGCTCTACCAGGCGATGACCGCGCTCGGCCATGCCGCAGAGACCCAGTTCAAGGGGCCGCCCAAGCTGAGTGGCGCGCGGCCGGGGGCCTCGGTGGTCGTGCTGGGCGCGGGGCTTGCCGGAATGCTTGCTGCCTATGAGTTGGCAAAGGCCGGCTACAAGGTGCAGGTCCTCGAATATCAGGACCGCCCGGGCGGGCGGAATTATTCGGTGCGCGGCGGGGACAAGGTGGTCGAGGTCGGCGGATCGGAGCAGACCTGCACCTTCTCGGCCGGCAATTATCTGAACCCCGGCCCGTGGCGCATCCCGCACCATCACCGCACCCTGCTTCATTATTGCAAGGCCTTCGGGGTCGAGCTCGAGCCCTTCGTCCAGATGAACCACAATGTGTTTGTCCATCGTAAGGACGCTTTCGGCGGCAAGCCGCAGCGCTACAAGGAACTTGCGGTCGACTTCAAGGGCCATGTCTCGGAGCTGCTGTCAAAGTCGCTCAACGCGGGTGCGCTCGACGACAAGGTCAGCAAGGAGGACAAGGAAAAGCTCCTGCTGGCGATGCGCGAATGGGGCGTGCTCGACGACAAGCTCGCTTATACCAGCAGCCTGAAGGTGTCGGGCCAGCGCGGCTATGACCAGCCGCCGGGCGGTGGCGTTGGTGGCGCGCCCACGCCGTCCAAGGTCAACGGGCTCAGCGACGTGCTGGCGTCCAATGTCTGGACGCAGATGGGCTTCTACTTCAACTATGTGATGCAGACGACGATGTTCCAGCCCAAGGGCGGCATGGACATGATCGGCAAGGGCTTCGCCAAGCAGCTTGGCACCATGATCCGCTACAATGCCAAGGTGACCAAGGTGGCGCAGGGCGCAAAGGGCGTCACCGTCAGCTGGGAGGATCTGAAGACCGGGCAGGTGAGCGAGACCAAGGCCGACTGGTGCGTCTGCACGATCCCGCTGCCGGTCCTCAGCCAGCTCGACGTTCAGGTCGGCCCCAAGATGAAGGCCGCGATCCGCGCCGTGCCGTATAACGGCCAGCTCAAGATCGGCCTCGAGATGCGCCGGCGCTTCTGGGAAGAAGATTATTCGATCTATGGCGGGCACAGCTTCACCGATCAGGCGATCGGGCTGGTGTCCTATCCGAACAACAATTTCTTCCAGGATGGCCCGGCCGTGCTGGTCGGTGCCTTCGCCAGCAATGCCGGGGCGTTGCAGCTGACCGGCATGACGCCCGAACAGCGGATCGAGGCGGCGCTGGCGCAGGGCTCGGTCTTCCACCCGGCAGAATATCGCAAGGAATATGCGAGCGGCGTCTCCTTCGCCTGGAGCCGCCAGCCCTGGATCCTCGGCTGCACCTCGCGCTGGACCGAGGAAAGTCGCGCAGCGCACTACCAGAATCTGGTCGCGCTCGATGGACGCATCGTCCTCGCCGGCGAACATGCGACCTATTATGGCGGCTGGATGGAGGGCTCGCTGCTCTCCGCGCTCGATGCGATCGAGCGGCTCCACCAGAAGGCCCTCGCTGCATGAGTCTGGAACGGTCGTTCCTCGCAATTGCGGCTAGCTCGGTTGTCGCACTGATCGCGACCGCATCCGCGTCTGCGCAGGATTCTGCCGGCGGGGTCAGCGCGGTGCAGGTCGCGAACGAGGGCAAGCTGGTCTATGAGCAGATCTGTCAGGCCTGCCACATGGCCGATGCCAAGGGCGGCGGCGGCGCGGGGGCGGCAATCCCGGCTCTCGCGAACAACCCCAAGCTCAAGGACAAGGACTATCCGATCACCCTGCTGCTCAAGGGGCGGGGCGGCATGCCCTGGTTCACCGACATGCTGACACCAGAGCAGATGGCGGCGGTGGCGACCTATGTCCGCAGCCATTTCAACAATTACCCCGACCCGGTGACGGTCGAGGACGTCAAGCGCGTCGGCGCGGGCAATGCTGGGGCGGTTCCCGACTGCACGACCTGCAATTGACCGTGGAAATATCGAGGGGGATCGGCCAATGTTGAGCGAACTGGCGCCGCAGACGCGCCGCGAATGGCTGACCATGATCGGCCGCGTCGGTGGCGGCATGGCGATGTATCAGGCCATGACGGCGCTGGGGCATGCGGCCGAAACCCAGTTCACCGGGCCGCCCAAGCTGAGCGGCGCGCGGCCGGGTGCGTCCGTGCTGGTGCTGGGGGCGGGGCTCGCCGGACTGGTGGCGGCCTATGAGCTGTCCAAGGCCGGTTACAAGGTCCAGCTGCTCGAATATCAGGACCGTCCGGGTGGTCGGAACTATACGGTGCGCGGGGGTGACAAGATCGTCGAGGTGGGTGGCGCGACCCAGTCGGTCAATTTCGCGCCCGGCAATTATCTGAACCCGGGGCCTTGGCGCATCCCGCACCATCACCGGACGATCCTCCATTATTGCAAGGCGTTCGGGGTGGAACTCGAGCCGTTCATCCAGATGAACCACAATGTGTTCGTCCACCGGAAGGACGCGTTCGGCGGCAAGCCGCAGCGCTATCGGGAACTCGCGGTCGACTTCAAGGGCCATGTGTCCGAGCTGTTGTCGAAGTCGCTCAACGCGGGCGCTCTCGACACGACATTGGGCAAGGAGGACAAGGAAAAACTCCTCGTCGCGATGCGCGAATGGGGGGTGCTCAATGCCGACCTCGCCTATGACAGCAGCATCGCGGTATCGGCCCAGCGCGGCTATGACCGCGCGCCGGGCGGTGGCGTCGGTGGTGCGCCGACCCCGTCGAAGATCAACAGCCTGGGGGACGTGCTGTCCTCGAAGGTCTGGTCGCAGATGGGCTTCTATTTCAACTATGTGATGCAGACGACGATGTTCCAGCCGAAGGGCGGCATGGACATGATCGGCAAGGCCTTCGCCAAGCAGCTGGGCGAGATGATCCGCTACAACAGCAAGGTCGTGAAGATCGCGCAGGGACCGAAGGGCGTCAGCGTCGGCTGGGAAGATGCGAAGACCGGGCAGAAAGGCGAGGCCAAGGCCGACTGGTGCGTGTGCACGCTGCCGACGAGCATCCTCAACCAGATCGACATCCAGGTGAGCGATCCGAAGAAGGCGGCGATCAAGGCGCTGCCTTATTCGAGCTCGGCCAAGATGGGGCTCGAGATGCGCCGCCGCTTCTGGGAGGAGGATTACTCCATATATGGCGGCCACAGCTTCTCCGACCATCCGTCGATCGGTACGCTGTCCTATCCCAATTTCGACTTCTTCCGTGACGCGCCGGGCATGCTGACGTCGCTGTCGGGTGGCCCGGGCGGCTTCATGATCGCGGGCATGACCCACGAACAGCGCATGGAGGCGGCGCTCGAGCAGGGCTCGCTGTTCCACCCGGAGTTCCGCAAGGAATTTATGAATGGCGCTTCCTTCGCCTGGGCGCGCCAGCCCTGGATCCTTGGCTGTTGCGCGACCTGGACCGAGGCGACGCGCAAGGAGCATTATCAGAATCTGGTGTCGCTCGACGGACGCATCATCCTCGCTGGCGAACATGCCTCCTATTATGGCTGCTGGCAGGAGGGAGCGCTGCTGTCCTCGATCGACGCCATCACCCGACTGCACCAGCGGGCCCTGGCGGCCTAGGATCACCGATGCGCGCCGGATCGAGCGTTGGCCTTGCGGGAGGGGAACCCCCATATGAAGAAGGACCTCCGATACGCGCGTATCGGAGGTCCTTCCTTAGGCTCGAGCCCGTCCGTTCTCGAACGGCAATCTCAGTTCGCTGCGACGCGGACCGAGTTGTTCTCTCCGGCCGAGCGGAGCGCCGCGTCGAGGCTGGCAGTCATCTCGCGACGGCAGCGCCAATCGGGCTGACCATCGCCGCCGACGCGATCTTCGGGCTCGCACATGGCGGCGATTTCCCGCGTCATGCGGTTCCGGAACTGTTCGACCGCGACGGGATCGAGCAGATTGACACCTTCGACCGACGTCTTGAACGACACCGGCTGACGGCCTTCGGCCGAAACGGCGACGGGCAGCGCCAGAAGGCAAGCCGCCGACAGTGCGACAACCAAGTTCTTCATAGCAATTACTCCTGCAAACAATCTTTATCGTTTTGTAATAACGTTATTTTTATTTACGCTGAAAATTTCATCAGGAGCCGTGGGACCGGTCCGGGAATTAATCGACTCTCCCGTTTCCGGAACGTTGGTCCTGTAAAGCGTTCTCTATGCGCTTGTCGCCGACATAGGTCCGCTGGCGCTTCCCGACAAGCCAAATACGTTGCTGCGCCGCAGAAATCCGCCATTTTTTTCGGAAATTACCGGCGATTTCATGCTGCATCGCAGAGGAGGCGGCGATGACGATCCCGCTGTTGCGCAAGCACCCTCCAAGTAAAGGTGTAAGATTTTCTCGCGAAATCAGTATCATCGTCTGTCTGGCCCTCGGTGGGACTGCTCATGCCGCAGGCCGGCACGGCGAAATCCTCTGGGACCGCTACGGCGTGCCCCATATCTATGCGCAGAGCGAGGCTGACGCCTTTCGCGGTTTCGGATGGGCGCAGGCGCACAGCCATGGCGACGTGATCCTGCGGCTCTACGGCCTCGCCCGGGGCCGTGGCGCCGAATATTGGGGCGCCGCGCATGTCGCCGAGGATCGCTGGACCCTGTCGCACGGCATCCCGGAGCGGGCGGCGGAGTGGTATAGGCTGCAGACGCCCGGCTTCCGCGCCGATCTCGACGCTTTCGCGGCCGGCATCAACGCCTATGCGGCGGCCCATCCCGAGGCGCTCGATAGCGAAGTACGGCGCGTGCTGCCGGTCACGGGCACTGACGTGATCGCGCACGCCCTGCGGCTGGTGAACTATGTCTATATTGCGTCCCCCCAGCGGACATTGGGGGAGGAGCCGGCCGGCGGGTCGAATGCCTGGGCGGTGGCACCGGCGCGCTCGGCCAGCGGGCGGGCGATGCTGCTCGCCAATCCGCATCTGCCCTGGGAGCCGGGCCAGTACACCTATTATGAGGCGCAGGTCAGCGCGCCCGGATTCTCAATTTACGGCGCGACGCAGGTCGGCCTGCCGATCATCCGCTTCGCCTTCACCGACAAGATCGGCTTCACCAACACGGTCAACACGATTCAGGGATCGACCAGCTACCGCCTGACCCTGCGCGAGGGCGGCTATCTGTTCGACGGCAAGATCCGCCCCTTCGAGACGCGCGAGCGCGACCTGCTGGTGCGCGAGCCGGATGGCAGGTTGCGAACCGAGCAGCTGACGATCCGCTCGACCGTCCACGGGCCGGCCTTCAGGCTGGCCGACGGCAGCATGGTCGCGGTCCATGTCGCCGGGCTCGACCGGCCGGGCATGCTCCAGCAATATTTCGATATGGCGCGGGCGTCCGGCCTCGACGAGTTTGTCGGGATCCTGCGGCGGATGCAGATACCGATGTTCAACATCGTCTATGCCGACCGCGACGGCCACATATTATACATGGACAATGGCATCTTGCCGCGCCGGGGGCAGGGGGATTTCGCGCAGTGGTCCAAGCCTGTGGCGGGCGACCGTTCCGACACGCTGGTCAGCGCGATCCACAGCTATGACGATCTGCCCAAGGTCATCGACCCGCCGTCGGGCTTCGTCCAGAACGCCAATGATCCCCCCTGGACGCCGACCTGGCCGCAGCCCTATCGCGCGTCGGATTTCCCTGCCTATGTCGCGCCGGCAGGGCCCATGTCGATGCGCGCGCAGATGTCGGTCCGCCAGTTGCGCGGCCCCGGCCGGTTGAGCTTCGACGATCTCGTCGCGCGCAAGCATGACACGACCGCGCTGTTGGCAGGGCGGGTGCTGCCTGCGCTGCTGCCGGCAGCTTTAGGTTCGGCCGATCCGCTCATCCGCAACGCAGGCGCGGTGCTTGCCGCCTGGGATGGCCGCTTCGAGGCGGAGTCCCGGGGGGCGCTGCTGTTCGAGAATTGGGCGCGGCTGTTCATGGGAACGCGCCTTGCCGACGATGCGTCCTTCGCAAGGCGTTGGGACGCGGCGGCCCCGATAGACACCCCCGACGGCATCGCCGACATGGCCGTGGCGCTGCGCCATCTGAAACAGGCAGCCGAGACGACCATCGCCGACCATGGCGCGCTCGATCGCCCCTTCGGCGAGGTGTCGCGCTTTGCGGTCGGCGATGTCGACCGGCCAGGCAATGGCGGTTTCGGCAATCTGGGGGTTTTCCGCACGATCACCTGGGGCCCGCTCCGTAACGGCCGGCGGACGCCGGTCGCGGGCGAGACCTGGGTTGCCATGATCGAGTTCGGCCCCAAGGCGCGCGCCATGGGCGTGATGAGCTACGGCAACAGCAGCCAGCCCGGCTCGTCCCATCGCGGCGATCAGATCGACCTTATTTCCCGCAAGCAACTCCGCACGCTCTGGACCGAGCGCGCGCAAGTAGAGACCAACCTTGAAGCCCGCACCGATTATTGAACCGTCGCACCGTCGCCGCCCGGCCCTGCTGGTCGCGTTCGTCCTGCTGTCGCTCGCCGGCTGCGGCGGACGTGAGCAGCGCGACAAGGGGCCGCCCGAGGTGGGCTACCGGGTGCTCCAATTTCAGGACGTGCCCTATGAGGCCGAACTGCCCGGCCGTACGACCGCCGTCAGGGAGGCCGAGGTCCGCCCGCAGATTACCGGCGTGGTCCGGCGCCGCCTGTTCGAGGAGGGGCAATTCGTCCGCGCGGGGCAGCCGCTCTATGAGATCGATCCGAGCCTCTACCGCGCTGCGGTCCAGCAGGCGTCGGCCAACCTGGCCGCCGCCGAGGCGCTGGCGAAGGCGAGCCGCAAGCGCGCCGACCGGCTGACCCCGCTCGCCTCTGTTCAGGCGGTCTCGCAGCAGGACTTCGATGATGCCGTTGCGACGTCGCAGCAGGCGGCTGCAGCCGTCGCACAGAACCGGGCCGCGCTGGAAACCGCGCGCATCAATCTGCGCTTCACCACAGTCCCGGCGCCGGTATCCGGCATTATCGGCCGGTCGCTGCTGACCGAGGGCGCACTGGTAAGCGTCAACCAGGTCGATCCGATGGCGCGGATCAGCGTGCTCGATCCGATCAATGTCGACATCCAGCAAAATGCGACCGATCTCTTCCGGCTTCGGCGGCTCGCGCTGCGCGGCGGGCAGGGCATGGGCGTGGCCGTGCGGCTGAAGCTCGACGATGGCGAGGTCTATCCCGTTGTCGGGCGGCTGCAGTTCACCGAGGTATCGGTGGCGACGGGAACCAGCACTGTGACCTTGCGGGCGCGCTTTGCCAATTCCGACAATCTGCTGCTGCCCGGAATGTTCGTCCGCGCGATGCTGGAGAAGGGCATCCAGCGGCAGGTCATGCTGGTGCCTCAGAGCGCGCTCGGCCGCGATGCGCAGGGGCGGGCGCAGGTGCTGCTGGTGGGCAAGGGGAACAAGGCCGAACAGAGGTTGGTCACCGCAGAGCGCACCGTAGGCAGCGACTGGGTCGTCACCACCGGCCTGAAACCCGGCGACAAGCTGATCACTCAGGGGCTCGGCAAGGCGCGACCCGATCAGCCCGTGAAGCCGGTGCCCGACACGACGCCGCAACGGCCGAAGCCGGCCAAGGACAAGACGGCGCGCTGACGGCATGTCCCGCTTTTTCATAGCCCGGCCGATCCTGGCCTGCGTCGTCGCGATCATCACCATCCTCGTCGGCGTGGTGGCGCTGACGACGATGTCGATCGAGCAATTTCCGGACATCGCTCCGCCCCAGGTGAACGTCAACGCGACCTATCCGGGCGCGTCGGCGACCACGCTGGAAACCAGCGTGACGCAGGTTATCGAGCAGCAACTGACCGGTATCGACGGGCTGCTCTATTTCAGCGCTAC
This sequence comes from Rhizorhabdus antheiae, assembly GCF_049889055.1. Taxonomy (NCBI): domain Bacteria; kingdom Pseudomonadati; phylum Pseudomonadota; class Alphaproteobacteria; order Sphingomonadales; family Rhizorhabdaceae; genus Rhizorhabdus; species Rhizorhabdus antheiae. Next base: position 232,286 of record NZ_JBLTWO010000003.1, read on the forward strand.
CTCCAGCGCGCAGGGGCAGGTCCAACTTACCGTCGTGTTCGAAAAGGGCACCAATCCCGACATCGCTCAGGTGCAGGTCCAGAACAAGGTCCAGCAGGCGATGGGGCGGCTGCCCCAGGCGGTGCAGGAACAGGGCGTCACCGTCACCAAATCCAATCCCGATCAGCTGTTGATCGCGACCATCTTCGATACCACCGACCGGTCGACCAACATCGACGTGGCCGACTTCATGGTCTCACGGCTGCAGGATCCGATCGGCCGCATCCCCGGTGTCGGCCAGACGACCGTCTTCGGCACCCAATATGCGATGCGCATCTGGCTGGATCCCAACAAGCTGGCGGCCAATGCGTTGATGCCGGGGGATGTGATCCAGGCAGTCGCGTCGCAGAATGTCGAGGTGGCGGCGGGCGTGGTCGGCGGCTTGCCGAGCCCGGCCGGCCAACTGCTCAACGCCACCATCACGGCGCAGTCGCGGCTGACCTCGCCTGAGGAATTCGCGCGGATCGTCGTCAAGTCGTCGGCGGACGGCGCATCGGTGCTGCTGTCGGATGTCGCCCGGATCGAACTGGGGGCCGAGAGCTACAATGTCGTCAGCCGGGTCAACCGGCACCCCGGTGCCGGCATGGGCATCTCGCTCGCCCCCGGTGCCGATGCACTCGTTACCGCGCGGCTGGTGAAGGCCGAGTTCGAGAAGCAGGTGAAGAATTTTCCGCCGGGCTTTTCCTATGCCTATGCCAACGACACCACCGCCTTTCTCGAGAAGTCGGTCGAGGATGTGGTGCACACGCTGTTCGAGGCGGTCGTGCTGGTCGTTCTCGTCATCTTCATCTTCCTGCAGAGCTGGCGCGCGACGCTGATCCCGGCGATCGCGGTTCCGGTCGTCCTGCTGGGTACCTTCGCGGTTCTCGCCATGGTCGGCTATTCGATCAACACGCTCACCCTGTTCGGCATGGTGCTGGCGATCGGCCTGCTGGTCGACGACGCGATCGTGGTGGTCGAGAATGTCGAGCGGCTGATGCACGAAAATCCGGGCATGTCCCCGCGCGAAGCTACGATCCTGTCGATGCAGGAGATACAGGGCGCGCTGGTGGCGATAGCGTTGGTCCTGTCGGCGGTGTTTCTGCCGATGGCCTTCTTCGGGGGATCGACCGGCGTCATCTATCGCCAATTCTCGGTTACGATCGTGTCGGCGATGGCGCTGTCGGTGCTGGTCGCGCTGATCCTCAGTCCCGCGCTCACCTCGACCATCCTCAAGCCGCGTGAAGATGGCGGCGAGGGCACGGGCCGGTTCGCACGGTGGAGCCTCGCCTTTCATCACTGGTTCGAGCCGCGCTTCAACCGACTGGCGGATCGCTATCATGCACGGCTGAGCTGGACGATCGGCCGCCGGCGCGGTGCGATGGTCCTATACGGGGCCATGATCCTTATCCTCGCCCTGCTGTTCGTGCGTCTGCCGACCGGCTTTCTCCCGAGCGAGGACCAGGGGTTCGCACAGCTGCAATATACGTTGCCCTCGGGCGCCACGCTGGAGCGGACCCGCGCCGCCCAGCGGCAGATCGAGGATTATCTGCTCGGTCAGGAGAGCAAGAACATCAAGACGCTGCTGACCGTTGCGGGCGCCGGCAGCGGCGGCAGCGCCAGCGGCCAGAATGCCGGGCGCGGCTTCATGTCGCTCGTCAACTGGGACGACCGCCCCGGCGCGGCGCGCACCGCGAACGCGATTGCCGCGCGCGCTACCCGTGCGCTGGGAGGCTATCGCGATCTGGAGTTTTACGCGATCGTGCCTTCGGTGGTGCGCGGGCTCGGCCAGTCTTCGGGCTTCACCGCCGAATTGCAGAACAGTGGTGGGCTGCCTCGCGACGCCTTCGTCGCCATTCGCGACCAGGTGCTGGCGGAGGCGCGCGCCGATCCGCTGCTGACCAATGTGCGGCTGACCACCTTGCCCGACCAGCCGACGCTGCGCATCACGACCGATAACCAGAAGCTGTCGGCGCTGGGCGTGTCGGTCGCAGACGCCAACGCCACCCTCGCCGCGGCGTGGGGCGGCCGCTACGTCAATGATTTCGTCGACCGCGGACGGGTCAAGCGGGTCTATGTCCAGGCCGATGCACCCTTCCGCTCGCGGCCCGAAGATGTCGGTCTGTGGCAGGTGCGCGGCAATGCGGGGCAGATGGTGCCCTTCTCGGCCTTCGCCGCCATTTCCTGGAATCAGGCGCCGACCTCGCTGAGCCGGTTCAACGGCATCCCCAATTTCGAGATCAACGGCCAGGCGGCACCGGGCTCCAGTTCGGGGCAGGCGATGGCCGCGATCGAGGCGATCATCGCCAAATATCCGGGGGTCTCGCTCGCCTGGGCGGGCGCGTCCTTTCAGGAGCGGCTGGCGGGCGGGCAGTCGGGCATCCTCTACGCCCTCGCGCTGCTGGTAGTGTTTCTATGTCTCGCCGGCCTGTACGAAAGCTGGTCGGTGCCCGTCGCCGTGCTGTTCGTCATTCCGCTGGGGCTGCTCGGTGCGATCCTGGCGGTGTCCTTCCGCGGATTGCAGAACGACGTCTATCTGCAGATCGGGCTGGTGACGACGATGGGGCTCGCCGCCAAGAACGCCATCCTGATGATCGAGTTTGCCGAGCGGTCGGTCCGCGAAGGGCGTGGCGCGGTCGAGGCGGTGCTCGATGCCGCCCGCATCCGCCTGCGGCCGATCCTGATGACCAGCTCGGCCTTCATTTTCGGCGTGCTGCCGCTGGTGGTGGCGACCGGGCCTGGCGCAAACAGCCGCATCGCAATCGGTACGTCGGTCCTGGGCGGGATGCTCTCGGCCACGATCCTCGCGATCTTCTACATCCCGCTGGGTTTCATTCTGGTCCATCAACTCGTGGAACGCTGGCGTGCCCGACGCGGACGGGCGGGCTGAACGACGGTCTCGTCGGACGGCCCGCTCGCAATACGCATGATGGCGTATCAACAGCTTCGGCTTTCCTCCCGAGACTGACCCCACAGAGCGCCTTCCGGTGCCTGATACGGGGAAAATAATGGCCGAAGAGCAAGTCGGGGGCATGACCAAGCGGGACCTGCTGGCGCTGATCGGCAAGGCAGGCGGGGCGTCCGCCATGTATATGGCGATGTCGAGCCTCGGCCACGCCGCGCCGACGCCCTTCAAGGGCCCGATCGATCTGGCCGGCGGCGCGAAAGGGGCGTCGGTTCTGATCCTCGGCGCGGGCGTCGCCGGGATGACGGCGGCGCTGGAGCTTAGCCGTGCGGGCTACAAGGTTCAGGTGCTCGAGTATAACGACCGCATCGGCGGGCGCTGCTGGACGCTCAAGGGCGGCGACACCTACACCGAGCTGGGCGGCGCTACCCAGAAATGCACTTTCGCCTCGGGCAATTACATCAATCCGGGCCCCTGGCGCATCCCCTGGCAACATCGCGGGATCATGCATTATTGCCAGCAGCTGGGCGTCGCGCTCGAGCCGTTCCAGCAGCTCAACTACAACGCCTATCTCCACTCGACCAAGGCCTTCGGCGGCAAGCCGCAGCGCTACAGCACGATCCAGGCCGACTTTTACGGCCATGTCGGCGAGCTGCTCGCCAAGTCGGTGAAGAAGAGCGCGCTGACCGATGAGGTCAGCGCCGAGGACAGCGCGATCCTGCTGGAGGCGCTGAAGAGCTGGGGGGCGCTCGATTCCAGCTATCGCTATGTACAGGGCCCGGAATCTTCGGGCCGGCGCGGATGGAAGAAGAATCCCGGTGGCGGGCTGACGGCCGAGCCGATCCCGTCTGATCCGCTCGACCTGTCGACGGTGCTGAAATCCGGCCTGTGGCGCGGTATCGGCCAGCATCTGACCAACGACCACCAACATGCGATCTTCCAGCCGGTGGGCGGCATGGAGCAGGTCGCCAAGGGCTATGAGCGCGCCGTCGGTCATCTCGTGCGGCTGAACAGCAAGGTGAAGGCGATCCGCCAGTCCGAGAGTGGCGTGACGGTCGACTATGTCGACACGATCAAGGGCGACAAGCTCACGGCCAAGGCCGACTGGTGCATCTGCACGATCCCGCTGTCGATCCTCAGCCAGATCGAGATGAACGTCGGCCCGGATCTGAATGCGGCGATCCATGCCGTGCCCTACCTGCCGGGCCTCAAGACCGGCATCGAGTTCAAACGGCGCTTCTGGGAGCAGGACGAGCAGATCTACGGCGGCATCACCACTACCGATCTTCCGATCGGGCAGATCAGCTATCCCAGTTACAATTACGGCTCGAAGGGGCCGGGTACGCTGCTCGCAGCCTATGCCTATGGCGCCTATGCCTATGAATATACCAGCCTGCCGCCCGAGGAGCGGGTGCGCCGCACGCTCGAATGGGGCGCGCAGATCCACCCGCAATATCGCGAGGAGTTCGTCAGCGGCGTGTCGGTCGGCTGGCACCGCGTGCCCTGGACGCAAGGCTGTTTCGGCATCTGGACCGAGGAAAGTCGCGCCCAGCATTACAAGAATCTGTGCCAGCTCGACGGGCGCATCGTGCTGGCGGGTGAGCATGCTTCCTATGTCGGCGGCTGGCAGGAGGGCGGGATAACCTCCGCGCTCGATGCGATCGGGCGGCTGCATCAGCGCGTTCAGGCGGCGTGAAGGGACAGAGCATGAGCAAGAGCATTTCCGTTCTTCGTCTCGCGGCGCTGGTGCTGGCGGCGGGTGGCGCCGTCGCGGCGGTCGCGCAGAGCGGCCCGGCAGGCGACGCCGACGGCGCCTTCGTCACCGGCGCGAAATTTAGCGAACCCAATGGCGAGGCAATGTACCGCCGGGTCTGTGCCGGTTGCCATATGCCGAAGGGCGAGGGGGTGTCGACCGGGGCAGGTTTCTATCCGGCGCTCGCGGGCAATCCGAAGCTCGAGGCCAGCGGCTATCCGGTGTACATCCTGCTCAACGGGATGAACGGCATGCCTGCCGTGGGCCGGATGATGAGCGACCAGCAGGTGGCCGATGTGGTCAACTATGTCCGGACCCACTTCGGCAACAGCTATAACGATGCTGTTACCGCCGAAGAGGTGAAGGCGCTTCGCTAACCGCCTGCCGCCGCGACGCGACCTGATACTGGTCATAGTTTTATAAAACACGGGTTGTATTAAAATCCCGCCGACAAGATCGGTGAGGAGAGGGTCGTGGCTGGAGCGGTTGCGTGGGACCGGGAAGCGGACGTGGTCGTCCTGGGATCGGGCGGAGCAGCGATGACCGCTGCGATCACTGCCCATGATTTCGGGGCGAAGGATGTCGTGATCCTCGAACGCTCGGGCATGGTGGGCGGCACCACCGCCATGTCGGGCGGGATGTTGTGGATCCCCAACAATCACCACCAGCAGGCGGCCGGGATCGCGGATTCGGACGAGGAGATCGTCACCTATCTCGACTCGCTCGCGCCGGGAGCGCTCGATCCCGAGACTTTGTGGGCGTTCATGCAGAACGGTCCCGAAATGCTCCGCTATCTCGACGAGAAGACGCCGGTGCGGCTCCACGCTTTTACCGATTTCCCGGACTATCAGCCTTATGCGCCGGGCGCGAAGCCCGACGGTGGGCGATCGCTCGACAATGCGGCCTTTTCCTTCGCACGGCTCGGCCAATGGTCGTCGCGCGTCAATCCGAGCAAGATGGCCTACCCGCTGCGCGGCAGCCTGATGGAGGCGACGCGCGGGACGCTCGATGAGGAAACCCTCGCCGAGCGCGAGACGGGCGACTATCGCGGACTGGGGCAGGCGCTGGCGGGATCGCTGTTCCTGGCGGTAATCGAGCGGAACATACCGGTGGAGTTCGAGACGCGCGCCCGCCGCCTGGTCAAGGACGGCGACCGGGTCGTCGGCGTGATCGCCGAAGATGCGAATGGCCGTACCATCCATGTTCGCGCGAGGCGGGGCGTGGTCATCGCCACCGGTGGCTTCGAGTGGAACGAGACGCTGGTGAAGAGCTTCCTGCGCGGTCCGCTGACCGGTCCGGTGAGCGTTCCCGAAAATGAAGGCGACGGTCTGCTGATGGCGATCGAGGCCGGCGCGCAGGTCGCCAATATGCAGAACGCCTACTGGATGCAGAGCACGCTGGAGTTCAAACCGCAGCACCGCGCGGCCAAGCCCAATTATCTGCTCGGTTCCGACGAGCGTGCCCGGCCGGGCGCCATATTGGTCAATCGCAAGGGGCAGCGCTTCGTCAACGAGGCCGCCAACTACAATGCGCTCGGCAAGTCGCTGCACGCCTTCGATGCGGGAACGCACAGCTATGCGAACCTGCCCTACTGGTTGATCCTCGATCAGCGCTACAAGGACAAATATCATCTGTTCAATGCCGCGCCCGGCGCGCCTGCGCCCGCCTTTGCGATGAAGGCCGACACGCTGGAGGAACTGGCGCAGATCGCGGGCATAGAAGCCGAGGGGCTGTGTGCGCAGGTCGACCGCTTCAACGCCATGGTCCGTAACGGCCATGACGACGAGTTCAATCGCGGCGACAATAGCTATGACAATTTCTACATGTGGGGCGACATGGAGTTCGAGCCGCCCTTCCGCACATTGGGCGTGATCGACAAGCCGCCTTTCTATGCGGTGAAGATGGAGGCGGGTGCCCTGGGGACGGCGGGAGGCCCCAAGACCAATGCCGATGGGCAGGTGGTCGACTGGCAGGGCAATGCGATCCCCGGCCTCTACGCGGCTGGCAATGCGATGGCGGCTGTGCTGGGCGATGTCTATGGCGGTGCGGGCGGCACGCTCGGTCCCGGCATGACCTTCGGATACATCGCCGGCAAGCATCTGGGGGCGCATCTGCCGAACCATTGAGCGGCGGACTCGGGCGCTGTCGACGGTAGGTGCCGTTCAGGCGCGCGCGGCCATCTGCCGCGCGTGGATCGACGAGACGACATAGCGTCCCGACTGGATCGCGCCCTCTTGCCAGCCCGAATGGGTCAGCCAGTCGGCGGCGAAATAGAAGGGACCGTCCGCCTTGTTCATGGCGTGGTACAGCGGATCGTCGCCGACGAAGTTCGCCTTATTGCCTTCGTTGTAGGGGATCTTGCCCCAGTTGACGACGATCGGCTTGGACAGCGATTTGCCATGGCCCGGGAAGATCGCGTCGATCTCCGCCTGGGCGAAGCGGTGTTGCTCGGCCATTGGCATCGACGTCACCCGTTCGCCACCCATGTAGATATAATAGACGGTGATGCCCTTCGGCCGGTTGAACCCGCCGGACGGGTGCCAGATGGTGGCGCCGGGGTCCTTGGTGAAGGACAGCCCGCCATAGATCTGGAAGTCCCGCTCCCAGAAACGCGGGGATTCGAAACCGATCTTGACCGCATTGCCATAGAAGACGTCGCCGATCCGGTCGCGGATCTCGGGTGAGAAATCCGACGGGATGCGCGCGAGGACGGGCAGGGGGATGGTGCAGACGCAGTAGTCAGCCAGCACCTCCTGGCTCTTGCCGGTCCGGCGATCCTTGTAGACGATCCTGGTGCCCCGGTCTCCGGGCCCACCCGTCCGGCGGATCTCGGTGACCTCGCTCATCAGGCGGATGACCCCGGCCGGGAATTTGCGCGCGATCGCCTTCGGGATGGCATCCATGCCGCCGACCGGTTGCAGCATCGTCGCCTGATCGTCGATCATGTCCTCGAAGATCAGGGTGTTCCACATATCGAGGTCGAGCAGCGCCGCCATGTCGAGCCGGTCCTCGCGCACCGTCTTCGCCTCGGCCGGTCCCGGCGCCACCTTGTAACCGGACCGCTTCGATCCCTTGTAGAAGAGGTCCTCGCTCAGATCGCCATATTGCCGGAGGAAGGCCAGCATTCGCTCCTTGTCGAGCCGCGTCATCTCCTGATCGAGCGCGCCGCCGTTGATCGCCTTGGCGAGCAGTTCCGAGACGGCCCCGCGCGTGTCGTTGACGGCCCGGCGGAAACGGATCGGCTTACCGTCGAGCGCGTTCGCGTTGCGCAGGAAGGCGGATCGGCTGGCGTTGACCTCGACCTCCATCTCGACCCCCAGGTCACGGCAATAGTCGAGCACCGCCTGATGGTGGCTGGGAATGCGCGCGGGGCCGGTATTGAAATATTCGCCTGCATCGTAGCGGCAGGTCTGCACCGATCCGTCGGTCCATTCGACCCGGTCGCCGTTGCGAACGGTCCAGTTATGCCCGCCGACGCGATCGCGCGCCTCGAGCAGGACGACATCATAACCGGCCTTCAGCAATTCGTCGGTCGCGGCGAGCCCGGCCAGGCCGGCGCCGAGAACCACCACCCGAATGCCGCTGCCCGAGCCCTTGGGAAGGTCCAGCGGCTTGACCGATGCATAAGCGGGCAACATGCCAAGCGACTGCATCAGGGCATAGGTCGCGCCATAGCCTCCTACCTTGCCGACGGCTTCGAGGAACTGGCGTCGCGTCGTCATATTGGCTGTCCTCGCCCCAGGATGGGATGTTCGACTGTAGGGAGTGGTCCGTGCGGCCGAATACGGCGAATGTCGTATTGGCGCCGCAGCTCCCGCGTTGCCCATAGGGAGGCTCATGATCGGGGGACTCGAATGCGCGATGCTGGCCGAGGCGCACGACGCCTGCTTCTGCTGATGACCGCGTTTTGCCTCCCCGCCGAGGTGCGGCCCGAACCCATGCCGGATGGCAGCCAAGTCCCTGAGTTCGCAGAGGTTCGCCGTATCGTGTCGGCGCGCTGCCGCTTCTGCCACACGCAGGTGCCTCAGGAAGATGGCCTCAACGCCGCGTCTCAGCCGCCGAGGGGGGTAAAGTTCGACACCCCGGCCGATTATCGTCTCTTCGCCGGGATGATCGGCGCCACCGCCGTCGACAGCCGATTCATGCCGCCCGATAACGCGACCCGGATCACCGACGCGGAGCGCGCGACGCTGGGGCGCTGGATCGCTGCCGGCGCGCCCGTCCCCCCACCCTGATGCCTCTGGGTCGCAGCCACGGCTTGACCGGCTGGCCACTATTTACATCGCTGAATATCTCGTGACATTGTAAGGATCGGGTCAGTCATCCGATCCCGCGATTGCGGGATATAAGGAGCATGAAATTGATCGGTGAGGGACCGGGGCGCACGCCGCCCGCGCGCGAAATCGTCGCCTTTCACGATCATGGCTCGCCGACGCCTGAGTTAGCGCGTGTGGTGCTCGACGCGCTGGGACGGGAACCGAAAAGCCTCGCCGGCCTCGCGCTGATCGATCGCCGCTCCGCCGCTCTCCGGCAACTCTGTGGTCTGCCCGAATATTATCTCCAGAGGAGCGAGGTCGACATCCTGCGGACCCATGGCGAGGCGATCGGTGCGGCCGTGGGGCCCGGCGCCCAGCTGATCGGGGTCGGCGGCGGATGCCTCGATCAGGTCTGCCTGCTGATCGCGGCCCTTCGCGACCCCTGGGCCTATGTCCCGGTCGATGACGAGCGCGAAGGGCTGCTTGCCGACGCCCGTTTCGTCCAGCAACAGTGGCCGCGCTTGTGGGTAGAAGCCGTGCGCGCCGATCTTCACGCACCGATGACCCTGCCGCCCAATGCTGGCGGGGGGCGCAGGATCGCGTTCATACCGGGGAACATCATCGGCAATTTCGATCCGGCCAGTGCCATAGGCTTGCTCGCTCAGCTGGGAGCGGCCGTGGGGGCAGGTGGCCTGATCCTCGTGACGGTCGATCTGCGCAAAAGCCCGTTGATCGTCTCCTCTGCCTATGATGACCCGCATGGCTGCAACCAGGCGTTGATCCTTGGCGTGCTCGATCGGCTCAATCGCCAGTTGGGCGCCACGTTCGACCCGCGCCTGTTCGAGCATCGTGTGCGTTATGAGCCGGAGCGCGGCTGCGTTTCCGCGGATCTGGTCAGCCTGGGAGTGCAGGATGTCCGCATCGCAGGAACGGTCTTCCGCTTCGCCCAAGGCGAGGCGCTGCTGGTCGAGCGGAGCTGGAAATATGAAGTCGACGATTTCCGCGCGCTGGTGCGGGGTGCCGGCCTGCGCCCGATCGGGCTCTGGCAGGACGCCAGGGCCTATGTCGGCTCCTTCCTTCTCGAAGTCATGCCGACCGACTGAAGCATGGGCTTCGCGCCATCGGCGCGCTATGGACGGACCATGGCCGGACCCTGTTTCACGCTCGAACTGCCCCATCCCATGCCGCTCGCGGGCGTCGACGAGGCGGGCAGGGGCCCATTGGCAGGGCCGGTGGTCGCGGCAGCGGTCATTCTCGATCGTGACCGTGTCCCGGCGGGGATCGACGATTCCAAGAAGCTGAAGGCCGGTGCGCGCGCCGCTCTGTGCCTCGAACTGCGCAAGGTGGCCCATGTCGGCGTCGGCGTGGCCAGCGTCGAGGAGATCGATAGCCTCAACATATTATGGGCGTCGATGCTGGCGATGGAGCGGGCCGTCGCGGCGCTGGGCATCGACCCGGCGATGGTCCTGGTCGACGGCAATCGCTGCCCGAAATGGACACGCCCTTCGCTGGCCGTGGTCGGGGGCGACGCCCGATGCCTGTCGATCGCGGCGGCTTCGATCATAGCGAAGGAAGAGCGCGATCGGATGATGGTCGAACTCGACCAGGCACATCCCGGCTATGACTGGGCGAGCAACAAGGGCTATGGCACTCGCGCACACATGGTGGCGCTCGACCGGATGGGTCCGACGCCGCATCATCGACGCAGTTTCGCGCCGATCGCTCAATTCTCTTTGTTTCAGGTCGAAAGCGCCGCCTGAGCGTCAAATCCCGCCGACGAAGTCCAGACAGCCGCGCCGGAAGTTCCGGCTGTCGACCGGGCATTGATCCGGGGAACGGACCGCGGCGAGGACCGCCCAGCGATAGCCGCGATCACGCTCGGAACACTCGGTACAGCCAGCCTCCCCAGATCCTTCATTGGGTGACGCGGAACTGATCGTCGAGGCCTCGGCGGGGGCGAACAGCGAAATGCCGTCGGCCGGGCCGTACCGGTGCTGCGCTAGCCGTCGACGGTCGCTACGCCTGCCAGCGTGCCGCCGAGCACCGCCGCGACCGCGGTCAGCGCGAGAGCCGAAGAAGATCGCCACGAAGACCACAGCATCCGCCTTGAACTGCGATGCGGAGCAGCCGTTCCAAAAAAAATCGACGAATGGCGATCGGGTGAGTCCTGGAAGCCACACCACTAGGGATTGAGTCCCGGTCCCCTCTTCGGACTCAATATGAAGTGACGGACTCCTTTCGTTCCTCTGGCTCGAGTCGAATCTGCGATTCGGCTGTCAAACTATTGTTCTTGACCGAAGAGTCCTGATGAATCACCGTGCGCGGCGACAGAATAAGGGGGTCAGTTCGATGGGTGTTCTCGAGAAAATTCCGGCCACGCGCCGCGCGCGCCGCGCCGTCGAGGCTCCTGCGCGCCTGCCGCTGAACGAGATTTTGAAGGGCGATTGCATCGAGACGATGCGGGCGCTTCCCGATCGCTGCGTCGACATGATCTTCGCCGACCCGCCCTATAATCTCCAGCTGGGTGGCGACCTCCACCGGCCCGATGGCAGCCAGGTCGATGCGGTCAATGACGACTGGGACAAGTTCGACACCTTCGCGACCTATGACCGCTTCACCCGCGATTGGCTGCGTGAGGCGCACCGCATCCTGAAGGATGACGGCACGATCTGGGTCATCGGCAGCTATCACAACATCTTCCGCGTCGGCACCGCGCTGCAGGATCAGGGCTTCTGGATCCTCAACGACATCATCTGGCGCAAGGCGAACCCGATGCCCAATTTCAAGGGCACCCGCTTCACCAACGCGCATGAGACGCTGATCTGGTGCTCCAAGGCGGAGAAGGCGAAATATACCTTCAACTACCGCACGATGAAGGCGCTCAACGACGACATCCAGATGCGGTCCGACTGGACGCTGCCGATCTGTTCGGGCGGTGAGCGGCTGAAGGGCGAGGACGGCGCCAAGGCCCACCCGACGCAGAAGCCGGAATCGCTGCTCTACCGCGTCATGCTCGCCTGCACCGAACCGGGCGATCTGGTGCTCGATCCCTTCTTCGGCACCGGCACCACCGGTGCCGTCGCGCGCCGCCTCGGCCGCCGCTGGATCGGCATCGAGCGCGAGGACAAATATATCAAGGTCGCCAACCAGCGGATCGCGGCGACGCTGCCGCTCGACGAGAGCGCGATGCTGTCGATCCCCGAGAAGAAGGCGGCCCCCCGGGTGGCCTTCGGCCTGCTGGTCGAAAGCGGCCTGATCCCGCCGGGCTCGGTTCTGAGCGACTCCCGCCGCCGCTGGACCGCGCAGGTGCGCGCCGACGGCGTGCTTGCCAGCAGCTGCGGCACCACCGGATCGATCCACCGCCTGGGCGCGCTGCTTCAGGATGCCCCCTCGTGCAACGGCTGGAGCTTCTGGCACATCGAGACGCCCGAAGGCCTGCAGCCGATCGACAGCCTGCGCCAGAAGCATCTCGCCCAGTTGGGCGACTGAGGTCGCGGGCGCGCAGGGCACGGCCTGCCGCTTCCCGTTGATGAGGCTGGTCAGCCGCCGCCCCCGGCGATAGCGAGGGGGCATGACGACCGAGACCATCTCCCGCTATGCGCGCCTTTATTTTCAGCCGGGCGGCTTTCTCGCCTCGCCCTTCGGCCATGACGGCGTGGTGGAGCGCCTCGCAGGGGGGGCGCTCTGGTTTACCGGTTATGAGGTGCTGCTGGTCGATGGCGGCCGCAGGACCGGCACCCGTTGGGTGCCGCTGGCGGAGTTGGAGGCGTTCCTCGCCTGCCTGACCCAGAATCAGGCCGAAGCGGCGCGGGAGACTATCGCGCGGATCGCGGCACCCCGCGCGCCGCTGACTCTGGGCGATCGGCGGCTGATGCTCGATCAGCCGCAGGTGATGCTGATCCTCAACATGACGCCCGACAGCTTTTCCGATGGCGGGCGGCATCTGCGCGATCCGCAGGCCGCTGCGGCATCGGCTGCTGCCATGATTGCTGCCGGCGCGGCGATTGTAGATGTCGGGGGAGAGTCGACCCGGCCCGGCGCCGAGACGGTCGCGCTGCGTGAGGAGATCGCCCGCGTTGAGCCGGTCGTCCGCACGCTGGCCGGGCAGGGCATCCCCGTGTCGATCGACACGCGCAAGGCGGGCGTCATGGAAGCGGCGCTCGATGCAGGGGCAGCGATCGTCAACGACGTCTCCGCTTTGTGCCATGATCCGGCCTCGGCGGCGCTGCTCGCAGGCCGCGACTGTCCGGTCATCCTGATGCACCACCAGGGCGACCCCGCGACGATGCAGCAGAGCCCGCATTATGAGGATGCGCTGATCGAGGTCTATGACTGGCTGGCCGAACGCATCGCCTTTGCCGAGGCGGCGGGCATCGCGCGGTCGCGGATCATCGTCGATCCGGGCATCGGCTTCGGCAAGACGCTGCGGCACAATCTGCAGCTGCTCAACGGTCTGGCGCTGTTCCACGGTCTCGGCTGCCCGATCCTGCTCGGGGCCAGCCGCAAGCGGATCATCGGCGCGCTGTCGGACGAGGCACCGACCGATCAGCGGCTTGGCGGGTCGATCGCGCTGGCGCTGCACGGCGCACAGGCCGGCGTCCAGCTGCTGCGCGTGCATGACGTGCCCGAGACGGTGCAGGCCGTCCGCATCTGGCGAGGCCTGCGCGACGAGGCGCTGACGCCGCGCTTCTGAGCGCGGGACGCGCGACGCGATCAGGCGTCTATCACCTCTTCATCGACGCTGGCGGCGTTCGCCTGGATGAAGGCGAAGCGGTGTTCGGGATGCTTGCCCATCAGCCGGTCGACGAGGTCGCGAATGCCGGCGCGCTCCTCATATTCCTGCGGCAGGGTGACGCGCAGCAATGTGCGGGTCTTCGGGTCCATCGTGGTTTCGCGCAGCTGCTGGGGGTTCATCTCGCCCAGGCCCTTGAAGCGCGACACCTCGACCTTCTTGCCTTTGAACTCCTTGGCCTCGATCTCGCGCCGATGTTCGTCGTCGCGGGCATAGACGCTCTTGGCGCCGGCGGTCAGGCGGTAGAGCGGCGGCTGGGCGAGGTAGAGATGCCCCTCGCGGACGAGGTCGGGCATCTCTTGGAAGAAGAAGGTCATCAGCAAGGTCGCGATATGGGCGCCATCGACATCGGCGTCGGTCATGATCACGACCCGCTCATAGCGCAGCAGTTCGGCGTTGCAGCGCTCGCGCGTGCCGCAGCCGAGCGCCTGGATCAGGTCGGCGATTTCCTGGTTCGCGCCGATCTTGGTGCTGTTGGCCGAGGCGACGTTGAGGATCTTGCCGCGGATCGGCAGGATCGCCTGGGTCTTGCGATCGCGCGCCTGCTTGGCCGAGCCGCCGGCGCTGTCCCCCTCGACGATGAAGATTTCGGTCCCCTCGGGCGCGTCGTTCGCGCAGTCGGTCAGCTTGCCCGGCAGGCGCAGCTTGCGGCCGGCGGTCGCGGTCTTGCGCTTGACTTCGCGCTCCGCCTTGCGGCGCAGGCGATCGTCCATCCGGTCGAGGACGAAGGCGAGCAGCGCCTTGCCGCGCTCCATATTGTCGGCGAGGAAATGGTCGAAATGGTCGCGCACGGCGTTTTCGACGAGGCGCGCGGCATCGGGCGAGGTCAGCCGGTCCTTGGTCTGGCTCTGGAACTGGGGATCGCGGATGAACACCGACAGCATCTGTTCGGACCCGGTGACGATGTCGTCGGCGGTGACGTCCTTGGCCTTCTTGTTGCCGACCAGTTCGGCAAAGGCGCGGATGCCCTTGACCAGCGCGGCGCGCAGGCCGTTTTCATGGGTGCCGCCATCGGGCGTGGGGATGGTGTTGCAATAATAGCTGTACGAGCCTTCGGACCAGAGCGGCCAGGCCACCGCCCATTCGACCGAGCCCTGATTGTCGGGGAAGGCCTGCTTGCCGGCGAAGAATTGCGCGGTCGCGCATTCGCGGCTGCCGATCTGCTCGCGTAGATGGTCCGAGAGGCCACCGGGAAACTGGAAGACCGCCTCCGACGGGGTGTCGTCGCCGATCAGCGAGGGATCGCATTTCCAGCGTATTTCGACACCGGCGAACAGATAGGCCTTCGACCGGGCCAGCCGCATCAGCCGCGCCGGACGGAAATGCGCGCCGGGGCCGAAGATTTCGGGATCGGGGGTGAAGCTGACGCTGGTACCGCGCCGGTTGGGGGCGGCGCCGAGCTTCTCGATCGGGCCCAGCGTCTCGCCGCGCGAGAAGCGCTGGCGGTACAGCTCCTTGTTGCGCGCGACCTCGACCACAGTGTCGGTCGACAGCGCATTGACGACCGACACGCCGACGCCATGCAGGCCGCCGCTGGTGGCATAGGCCTTGTCGCTGAACTTGCCGCCCGAGTGGAGCGTGGACAGGATCACCTCGAGCGCCGACTTGCCGGGGAATTTCGGGTGCGGATCGACCGGGATGCCGCGGCCATTGTCGGTGATGGTCAGGCGGTTGCCCGGCTGCAGCGAAACCTCGATGCGGCTGGCATGGCCGGCGACCGCCTCATCCATCGCATTGTCGAGCACCTCGGCGGCAAGATGATGATAGGCGCGCTCGTCGGTCCCGCCGATATACATGCCCGGCCGCCGCCGGACGGGTTCGAGACCCTCCAGAACCTCGATCGCCGAGGCGTCGTAGTTGCCGGAACTCGTGGAAGGCGCCGAAGCGAAAAGGTCGTCTGACATCGCCGCCGACTATAGGGCCGGGGAGGGCAGGAAGGGAAGGGGCGTGACGCGGTCGGTCGGCTGCAACCTACTCAGCCGCACGCGATCCCGACGATGGCGTCGCACATGCCGGGCCGCTCCCGGTGTCCGGCGGGGGCGGGGCAGGCCACAGTTCCATCGGTGCGCATGCGGGAAGTCCGGCCACGGAGGCCGGCATCAGTCCCGCATGCCGCACCGGATGGGAATCAGCGGACGCGCGGGCCGCCGAAGGGCAGGGGCGGCGGCGGACGGCGGTCGCGACGCGGCAGCTGCGCCTGATAGGCGATCGAGCAATGGTCCAGGCAATAGGGAAAGCCGGGGTTGATCGGCTCACCGCAGAAATGAAAGTCGGGCTCGCCCGGATGACCGATCGGCCATTTGCAGACGCGGTCGTTGAGCTCGAGCAGGCTCGTCTTGCCGGCGATCTCGGCGGACGGCTTGGCCGGAACCAGACGGCGGGGCGGAGCAGGCGGGATCGGCGCGCTCTGCTCCCCGGGGGCCTGGCGCTGGAAACCGCCGGGGCCGATCGAACGGACGAGCGGCATCGGTGCCGGGGTCGGCGCGGCGGCGGCGGGAGCCGCAGGCGCGGCTGCCGCCGGGGTGGGAGCGGGGGCCGGCTTCGGTGCGGGCGCAGGCTCTGCGACGGGTGCCGCCGCGACGGGCGCAGGCTTGGGCGCGGGGGCAGGCTTCTCGGCCGCCGGGGCCGCCGCAGCCTTGTCCTTGTCGGCTGCGGTCGACGAGTCGCCGCCGCCCTTGACGGGAGAGGGGCGCGCTTCGAGACCCAGGCGGTGCGCCTTGCCGATCACGGCGTTGCGGCTGACGCCACCCAGCTCTTCGGCGATCTGGCTGGCGGTCATCCCCTGACCCCAGAGCCGCTTGAGTTGATCGATCCGTTCTTCCGTCCAGGACATGCTTGTACCTCGTCTGCCCCCGCTGCCGGACGTCTCCGGCTCTTGCGGGCGGGGCGGGGAGCCGATAGGCGAAATGCCCATGAGCGACCAGCCCAAAAACATCATGATGCCCCCGCCCGGCGAGCCGGTGATCCCGTTCGTCAACTGGGGGGGAATGCTCGCCCTCTATGTGAAGGAGGTGAAGCGTTTCTTCAAGGTCCAGCTTCAGACTATCTGGGCGCCGGCCTTCACGACGCTGCTCTATCTGCTGATCTTCACCCTCGCGCTGGGAGGCAAGGACCGGATGGTGATGGGCTATCCCTTCGCCACCTTCGTCGCGCCCGGCCTGATCGTGATGGGCATGATGAACGCCGCCTTCGCCAATTCCAGCTTCTCGCTGCTGGTCGGCAAGATGCAGGGGACGATCATCGACTATCTGATGCCGCCGCTGTCGACGGCGGAAATGCTCGCCGCGCTGATCGGCGCCTCGGTCACCCGCGCAATTCTCGTCGGGCTGGCATTGTGGGTGGCGATGGCCTTCTGGCCCGGCGTCGACGTGATGCCCCGCCATTTGCCGGCGGTGATCTGGTTCGGCCTGATGGGCGCGATATTGCTCAGCCTCGTGGGCGTGCTGACCTCGATCTGGGCCGACAAGTTCGATCATGCCGCTGCCGTCCAGAATTTCGTGGTGGGTCCGCTCTCTCTGCTGTCGGGCACCTTCTATTCGGTCGAGGTGCTGCACCCGACCTTCCAGGCGATCAGCCACGCCAACCCCTTCTTCTACGTCATTTCGGGCTTCCGCTATGGCTTCCTAGAGCGGTCGGACTCGCCGGTGCTGGTGGGCGCGATCGCGCTGCTCGTGCTCAACCTGCTGCTGTGCTGGGCCAACTATGCCGCGCTCGATCGCGGCTGGAAGATCAAGAGCTGAGGCCGGACATGAAAATGGGCCGCCCCTGATACGCCGGGACGGCCCTGTACTCAGGCTTGCGCCCTAACTGGAGTTACTTGTAGCGGCGGCGGCCGTTCTTATCGATGTAGTATTTCCGGCCCTGGCTATCGCGGTAATAGCGACGCTCCTTGTTGAGCGTGTTGAGCAGGGCGCCGCCCGCACCACCGATCAGCGCGCCTTCGCCGACCGACAGGCCGGGGATCACGGCGCCGGCCACGACACCGCCGGCCGCACCGATACCGGCGCCACGGAGGATATGTTCGGCGTCCTGCGCGAAGGCGGGGGCGCCGGCACCGGCCACCGACAGCGCGGTTGCCGCAGCAATGATCTTGACCATCTTCATGACTAGGTCCCTTTCTGAAATCTCGTGCCGGAAAAACGCGGAAGAACCGTGCAGGTTCCCTCGTCTTCCGATGCGACTCTTCTAGGAAATCGGGACTGAACGGGGTGTGAAGCCGCCGTTCATCTTAGGACAAGCTTGAGCGTCTTCATCGTGCACGAAGACGCTCACCTTCTTCATGCCGCATTTTCCGAGCCGTTGACCCCATAGGGCCAACTCGAAAATGCTCTACACCCACCCCTCGAAGATCTGGTCGCGGGGGCGTTGGCCGTCCGCCCATTGGCGGATATTGGCGATCACGCGCTCGCCGGTTTCGGCGCGGCCTTCATAGGTGGCCGAGCCCATGTGGGGGAGCAGCACGACATTGTCGAGCGCCAGCAGCCGGGGATCGACGGCGGGTTCGTGGGTGAAGACGTCGAGTCCCGCGCCCGCAATCTCGCCGCGCTCGAGCCGATCGATCAGCGCAGCCTCGTCGACGATCGATCCGCGCGCGGTGTTGATCAGATAGACGTGCGGCGACAGCAGGCCGATCCGCCGCGCGTCGATCAGATTTTCGGTCTCGGGCGTGTGCGGGCAGTGGATCGAGACGATGTCGCTGTCCTGCAGCAGCCGGTCCAGATCGGGTTCGAACCGCGCATCCAGTTCCTGCTCGACCGCCTCGGGCAGGCGATGCCGGTTGTGATAGACGATCGACAGGTCGAAGGCGCGGGCGCGGCGCGCCACCGCGCGGCCGATCCGCCCCATGCCGATGATGCCCAGCGTTTTGCCGTCGATCCGGTGGCCCAGCATCGCGGCGGGGCTCCACCCCGTCCACGTGCCCGAGCGGACCAGCTTCTCGCCTTCCGCCAGCCGGCGCGGCACCGACAGGATCAGCGCCATCGTCATGTCGGCGGTGTCGGCGGTCAGCACGCCGGGCGTGTTGGTGACGATCACCCGCGCTGCGCGCGCCGCCTTCAGGTCGATATGATCGACGCCATTACCGAAATTGGCGATCAGGCCCAGCCGGCCATTGCCTGCAGCGATCACCGCAGCATCGATTTCGTCGGTGATCGTCGGCACCAGCACGTCACAGCGCGCGGCGGCGGCGGCCAGCTCGGCCGGCGACAGCGGCCGGTCGCTCTCGTTCAGCTCGACGTCGAACAATTCGCGCATCCGCGCCTCGACCTGCGCGGGCAGGCGCCGGGTGACGATGAGCTTGGGATTGTGAGGACGGTCCGCCATGCTTCGTCGCTAGTCCCGCAGGCAGGCGAGCGCAAGCGCATGTCACGGCGCTTGAACCCTGTCGGCGGGGCTATACTAAGGGCGCTCGGACAAAAGGGGGAACAGGTGAAAAGGCTGCACTGGTTGTTGCTGGCGGGCATGGTCGTCGCGGGCGGCGCGGAGGCGCAGGAGCGCAAGACGCCCTATTGGGCCTCGATCGCCACCGGCAACGCCCTGCTGCGCACGGGGCCGGAGCGCACCTATCCCGCCACCTGGCGCTATCGCCGCCGCGACCTGCCGGTGCAGGTGATCAAGGTCTATGGCAATTGGCGCCGCATCAAGGAGCAGGACGGCACCGAGGGCTGGATGCTGGCGACGCTGCTGAGCGCCAAGCGCACCGCGATCGTGACCGGCGACACCCCCGCCGAAATGCACGCCGACCCCGATGCCGGCGCACGCATCGCCTGGCGCGCCGAGCCGGGCGTGGTGGGGCAGATCAGCAAGTGCGAGGACGGCTGGTGCCTGTTCGATGTCGCCGGCAAGAAGGGCTATATCCAGACCGATCATATCTGGGGCATCGATCCGGGCGAGGAGGTCGAGTGAATCTCGGCCCCCGCCTGGAAACCCCGCGCCTGATCCTGCGCCCGCACCGGCTCGACGATTATGAGGCCTGCTGCTTCCTGACGAGCGACCCGGCGGCGGTGCGGATGATCTTCCAGAACCCGCTGACGCCCGAGAAAAGCTGGCACCGCATGCTGCGCTTCGTCGGCCATTGGGCGCTGCTCGGCTATGGCCTGCTGCTGGTCGAGGAGAAGGCGACCGGCCAGGTGGTGGGCGAGGTCGGCATCGCCGATTTCCACCGCGGCCTCGGCCCCGATTTCGACCCCTTCCCCGAAATGGCGTGGATGATGTCCAGCGACGTCCACGGCCGCGGCTACGCCACCGAAGCCGCCACCGCAATGCTCCGCTGGATGGAAACCGCCTTCGCGCCCGAACGGGTGGTGTGCATCATCGACCCGCATAATGCGGCATCGCTGCGCGTGGCCGAGAAGCTCGGTTTCCATGCGTTCGGCAATGCGGAGTATAAGGGGAAGGCGGTGTTGAAGCTGCGGCGGGTGGTGAGTGTGGGGTGAGGGGAAGCTGACTTAAGTGAAGCGTTGGAGCGCCTTGCGGTTCAGATCGTCGCGGCGGCTTTGCACCCCAATTGCGGTCATCAGGCGGCAGGCGAGGTCTTGCTCGCTCCATCTCGTCGAGAACGTGGCGGACACCTCGAACCAAGACCCGTCATTGCCCTGTCCATGATATCGCCCCATGCAGGAGCATTGGCATTCGTGGCCGACGGCATTCTGGCAGGAAGGAGAGCATTTTTCCTGCTCGCGATAGGGCTGGACAACATAGACTTGGCCGAAGTCGGTGAGCGCACGCTCGACGAAGTCGTTGAACCAAGCCTTGGGCAGCTCCCAATATTTTCCACCCGCGATCCAACTGGGTTTCGCTCGCCGCCCATTTCGAAGCCAGTCTCGGTTCGTCGTCGCAAAAGGCATCCGTACTCTGAGCATCTGCCCCGATCCGGTTCTGCGAAGGATTACCGGAATATCCCCTTGGTTCCACACATGTTGGATCGTCATCCTGTCCACGCCGCTTCGCCTTCGTTTTTTGCGAGATGGACATCAAAACCGATAAAGATCAACTATCGTCGGTACCGAAACGAAGGCTAGAAAACTGCGGCGAGGGGGAAGTCATGTATCTGAAACAGCTGAAGCTTGCGGGTTTTCGGTCATTCGACCACGGGACCATCGACCTTCAGAAAGATCTCACGGTCTTTGTCGGCGAGAATAATGGTGGAAAGAGCAACGCGATCGATGCGCTGCGCCTGCTGACCTCGCCCCTGAGCGGAAGGCGGGAAATCTATTGCGAGGAGGCCGATCGCCGCTTTCAGAGCGATGCGGGGCATTTCGAGCTCGAGGCCCACCTCGCCGAGCTGTCGCACGGGCAGCAGGGCCGACTGATATCCGCAGCCGTCGATGACATGAGCGCCGCGCGTTTCGGGCTCCGGTTCGATTGCGAACGCCCTGGCGCCCGCCCGCTTTTTTGGGCCGGCCGCGATTGCAATGCGCCCGAACCGAACAGCCTCGACATGGTTCGGCATGTCTATCTCCCCGCGCTTCGAGACGCCAAGCGCTCGCTGGCGTCCGGAAATCCGACGCGGATAATGGCGCTGCTCAATCATTTTCTCGGCGGCACCACCGCAGCGGACCTCGCCAAGGATCTAGCGCGCGCGCGCGAGCATGATGTGCTTAGTAAAGTTGACGACGCCGTAAAAAAAGGACTGTCAGCGCTTACATCCGGCGTGCGGCATCAGGCAGCCTCGCTGGGCTTCGCCTCCGACGAGGCGCTCATCGACATCGCCCGCGACCTTCGTTTCCGGCTCGCGGATCATGACGTCAATCCCCAGGACTTGCGATATTCCGGGCATGGCTATGCCAATCTCCTGTTCATGGCGATCATCGCGGTCGAGCTGGAGAAGGTCCGCAACGCCGATCTCACCCTGTTCCTCGTCGAAGAGCCGGAAGCCCATCTCCATCCGCAGCTTCAAGCCGCGGTGCTATCCTTCCTGCAGGACCAGGCCGAGCAATCGCGACACGCGTCCGCTGTCGAAGATGGTCCCGCCGGCGAACTTCAGGTAGTCGTGGCCACCCATTCGCCCAATCTTTCCGCTTGGGTCAGCAGCTCCAACCTCGTCGTGTTCAAGTCGGTCCTCGCCGCCGATCGGAGGAAGACGTCGAATGACAAGATCGAGCCGGCCGATGCCGACATAGCGGTCATCGAGACGATGCACGCCGAGCCAGAAAGCGAGGGCAGTGCCGCTGGAGCCGATATGATCTCGACCACCATCGCGGCGGCAACGCTGCGCCGATCGACCCGCTGCCTCCCTCTCGCCTCGATGGCGCTCGACGAATATGAGCGCCGCAAGGTCGATCGCTATCTCGACGTCACCAAGGCCGCTCTTCTCTTCGGCGGCCGCGCATTCCTCGTCGAAGGAATCGCCGAAGCGCTGCTGCTGCCGGTCATCGCCAAATATCATGTACTCAAGGATGAAGCGGACAAGCTGCGCCTGTTTCGCTCGGCGGTATTCGTGCCGATCGATGGTGTCGATTTCGCACCCTATGTCACCCTCCTCCTGACCGCGATGGACGGTGCCCGGATCGCCGACCGTGTGGTGGTCGTGACCGATGGCGACAAGGTGAGTTCGGACAAGGACGATGCCGACGCAGACGATGAACAGGAAGACGCCGAGGATCAGGGCGAGGCCCCCGCGGCGGACGCGATCGATACGCCTGGATCCTCAACTCCCCCCGGACCGGTCGACGGGCTCATCCCGGGAGCACGGCGCAAGGCCGCGCTCGATGCGCTGGTCCGAGACCTTGGCGCGAGCGCGCATTTTACCGCGATCGCGAGCACCTATTCGCTCGAGTCCGAGCTGATTGAGGCCGGCAATGGCGATCTCCTCGAACAGGTATTCCTGACCCTGCACCCCAAATCCAAGAAGAAGTGGCGCAACGCCATGGCGCTGGATGGTGACGAGCGTGCCAGGAAGGTCCACGGCATCTTCAAGACGGTCCGCAAGGGCGACTTCGCGCAACTGCTTGCGCGGCGCATCGAGGAAGGCGCGACCTTCACCGTGCCCGTCTATCTGAGGACCGCGATCACGGAACTGGTCGCCTCGTGAAATCCTCCTATGAGCCCACCGACGAGCAGAAGACGATCTTTCTCCATCCCGGCGAAGCCTTCGTGACGGCTTGCCCAGGCGCCGGCAAGACGCGGACGATGGTCGAGCGCGCGCGTATCCTGCTTGGCGAAAAAAGCGACCGGCGCGGGGTCGCCTTCCTGTCCTTCACCAATGCCGCCGTCGAGGAACTGGAGGCGCGGCTACGCACCTTCGGCGTGCTTCCGACGCCGCTCTTCCCCAGCTTCATCGGCACCTTCGATCGCTTTCTATGGCAATTTTTCATCGCACCGTTCGGGATGCCGGAATGCGAGGACCCGCCCAAGCTCATTCCAGACAAGGCGCACTGGATCGTCCAACCTCACCAGACGATGCACCCGTTGCCGCTGAACATCTTCGACCGAAAGACCGCGAAGCTCGATCCCCTGCTCGCCCGCAAGCATGGCTTCGATGCCAGCCGGAAAAGTCCCAAGCCCTATGAGGGTGCGGCCCTTTCGGTGCTCAACAACGCTCTCAAACGCGGCCAGGTCGATTTCGACGACATCCGCGCCTGCGTACGCGATCGCATGGCGGATAAGATCTTCGCGGACAGGCTCGGGCTGGCGCTGGCCGGACGCTTCCGCGAGATCATCGTCGACGAGGCGCAGGACTGCAATCCGGCCGACCTCGACGTCGTGCAATGGCTGCGCGATCACAAGATCTGCGTGAAGGTCATCTGCGATCCTAATCAGTCGATCTACCAGTTTCGCGGTGGCGTCACCGGCGAGCTCGTCAAATTCCAGGATCGCTTCACCGCCGAACAGCGTCTTCCCATGACGGGCAATTTCCGGTCCTCTCCCGCGATCTGCGCGGCAATCGCGGCGCTCCGGCCGCCACGATCGCGCGGGGCAGCCGACATAGCGCTCGGCCGGTACAAGTCGGAAACCGCCCCCGTCCATATCCTGTCCTATCGCGGCAGCGGCGTCTCCACCGCGATCGGCCCCAAATTCGTTTCGCTGATCGCGGCCGCCGGCATCGCCCCAGCCAGTGCGCCGATCCTTTCATCGCGCCGGGCAAGCGCCGCCAAGGCGATCGGTATCCCGACCCTCCAGGAGACGAGCCACCTCACCCTGCAGCTCGCCCAGAGCGCGATGGCCTATCATTTCGCTTTCAACATGGGGAACCGGCGCGAAGCGCTGGCGGCGCTCCATCGCACGGTCTTGCAGGTGCAGCAGCATATCGGCGCGCCCGGCGACTATCATCGGCATATCATCGCGAACGGCCTCGACGATGGGCGTTGGCGGCCGGCCGTCATCGCGATCGCAAATGCGTTGCGCTTCACGCCCCCGCAAACCGCCGATGACTGGCTCCAGCAAGCGCGGCGAGTGCTCGCGCCCGGCCTGGTCGGCGGGTCATCGATCGCCCAGCGCCTGCGATCGACCTCGGACCTTTCCACGGCCCTAGCCAGCGCGCCCGCCACCGCCTGCCCGCCGCGCACTATCCATTCGGCAAAGGGGCTCGAATTTCCGGCCGTTTGCGTCGTTCTGACCAATCAAAAGGCTGGAGATATTCTCGGCTGCCTTGAGGGGTCCTCGCTGACGGCCGACGAAGACGCACGCAAGATCTACGTCGCCGCTTCCCGCGCCGAACGATTATTGGCAATCGCAATTCCCAGGAGCAAGGCAGAGCGCCTCCAGGCATTGCTGGCCGGCGTCCAATGCCCCACCCTCGTCCATGATATCTGAGAGGGCGGCCTAAGCCGCATCAGTCATCCTCGCGGTCTATCGCGTGGCGCCAATGGCCGCCCTTGCGGAGCGGTGCTCCGGGGGGGCGAACGATTGTACGCGCCGGCAGCGTGTGGCGATACCGGTGCGGGCGCAGCCGCCAAAAGGAGGTCGTCTCGTCGAATGTCCAACCGCCGTCCGGCGGCACGAGCGGCCGGAAAAGGTGGCAATATATCCACACCAGCGGCTTGCCGCGCGCGTCGTATGTTGCGAGCCGCTGCTGGATCTTCGCGTCGCGGCGAAACTCGGTGTAATCTCCGTCGAGCGCTTCGAGGCCGACATGCACGGCACCGGGCATATCGTCGAGCAACTGATCGGTCGCATCGCTCAACTGCCGGAGGAAGTGGCGGCTGCGCTTCTCGACCGCGCGTTCGCCGACCGACATCCACCGCCCGATGAGGAGCGAGCTGCCCAGGACGTCGGCATAGCGCGGCCATCTTTCGTGACGCGGGCAGTCTCCGGCAACGAGATGGTTCACATGCCAATCATATTCGCCGAGCGCCAGTTCGACGAAGCGCGCATCGCCGAAGAGGAGATAGTCATGCTCAAGGAATTCGTCGATCGTCCGGGTCAGGATCGGCCTGATGCTCACCCGGCCGAATTCGTCGGCCATCTCCAGCGGTAGGCCACCGACCCTGAGTGCGCGTTCCATCGTCTCGACCAGCCAATTCGCCGGCACGGCATGAAGTTCGCTGTCGAAGACGACGTCGATGACAAGAAAGCGCCGGCGCTCGGCGACCATGTGCGCGACCGGTTCGAATAGGGCGCGGAATGCCGCACGCTCGGCTTCTCGATACGGCCCCGCCCCCATGCGCTTCGCTTCGATCGACCAGGTCTTTCGCGATCGCCGGGCCGAGAAATCCGGCAAGCGCCGACGCTTTGTTTCAGGGATGAAGCTGATGTCGGACCATCCCTGCTCGGCATAGGACAACGCTAGAAGAAGCTCGAACATGCCCGCATCCGCTTGCGAGCGCTCCTCGATCATCATTCGACGTGCGCGATCGTCGATACCGGCAATACTACGCGCCAAGCCGAGGCGGCGTCCGATCGAGGTCAGTAGAGGGATATAGCGCGCGCCGGCCATTGGATCATACCAACCGCCGCCCGACGGCTGCAACGCCGCTTCACCGATGAAGAGCATCAATCCCGAAACATCTTCGCCGACCTCGGGAAGCGCCGATGGATCGCGAATCCAAAAAGACGTCAGCGCCTCGCCCTCCATTCGGCCCAATAGCGCCGAGCGACGATCGGACCAATCGGCTGCAGGCATAAAGGACCGCAACCAGTCGACGGCTGCAAGAAGGTCGGGATCGATCTGGTTCATTTTATCACATTATCCAGAACTGCCCTACGCAACGATACACTATCCTTCATAGCGGGGGTAGTTCGCTCCAAGCCTTGCCAAGACTTTGCCCTTCAACCCAATCGCGGTAAGCGAGAAGTTCGACCCTAGCGCGGACCGTTCGAGATGAAGACGCGGGCCGGCGATGCGTACTGCGGCGCTGATCGCCACTCACTCCGGGCCAGTGTTCCAAATCCAGCCATTCCGCAACCAAAGTCTGTCAATGCCAGATTGGCAGGGACCTTGTCATTGGCTCGATTATAGGTACTCCGCCTCTCCTCGTTGCCGACGCTCCGGATTCGATCAGATCCCTTCCGCCCCCTTACCGCCGACCAACCACCCCCACCGCCAACCGCCCCACCTCCGCCAACACCCCCGCAGACGCGCCACTCCCCACCGCAAACGGCGCCCATGTCTCATGATAGGCCGCCACGATCACCGGCACCGCGCCCGCCGGTCCCCCGAACGCCACGTCGACGTAGATGCGCCGCTCGGGGTCGGTCCATGTGCCGGTCTTGTCTCCGGCGTCCCAGCCGGTGGGGAAGCCGGCGCGGAGGCGGTCGAGGCCGGTGGCGGTTTCGCGCATCCAGCCTTTGAGCTTTTCGCGGCCGGCGGGGGAGAGGGTGGGGCCGAGGAGGAGGGCGGCTGCCGTCTGCGCCATCGCGCGCGGGGTGGTGGTGTCGAGGCTGGTGCCGGGGGGCACCTCGTTCAGCGCGGGTTCGTAGCGGTCGAGGCGGCTCGTGGTGTCGCCGATCGAGCGCCAGAAACGGGTCAGTGCCTCGGGCCCGCCGAAGCGGCGCAGCAGGATATTGGCCGCCGGATTGTCGCTGGTGACGAGCGTGCCGCGCGCCAGCGCCTCGACGGTCAGGCCGGTCGCGGTGGCGGGGCGGGTGACCGGGCTGTGCGAGAGGAGGTCGGCCTCGGTCCAGCGCAGCGTCTCCGCCAGGTCGATCTGCCCGCGCTCGGCGCCTGCCAACATCATCGCGGCGAGCGACAGTTTGAACGCGCTGCACTGCGCGAACCGGTCGTCGGCGCGCCAGCCGGCGCCGCGCCCGCTGACCGGATCGAGGATATAGGCGCCCAGCCGCCCGCCCGCGCGGCGCTCGATCGCAGCCAGCGCCTCGCTCGTCGCCGATGCCTCGGCCCCCGGCCGGCCCGTCTCATGCGCGCAGCCCGCCAGCGTCAGGGCGAGGCCACTGCCCAAGAGCGTCCGTCGATCGATGTCCATGAAGCTGTCCCTGCTCGCCGTGCTGCCTTCACCGATAGCGAAGCCGAAAATGGCGGGGCTGTCGAGTGGCGCGTCAGGGCGCGTGGCTATGGGGCAGCGGGGCCTCAGCTATAGTTGAAGCTGATGCTGATCCGGTCGCCCTTCGCCCCATTGGGCGGCACTTCGTGGCGCAGCCAGCTTTCCCACAGCAGGATCATGCCGGGCTTCGGCTCGGCATAGACGAAGGCGCGGTCCTCCTCGGGCGCGTCGGGGCGGCGGGGCGGGGCGGCCATCATCAGCGGCAGGCGCGGATCCTCGAACTTCAGCCCGCCCGATCCTTCGGGGACGGCGACGTAGAAGGTGCCGGAAATGGCGCTGTGCGGGTGGATATGCCCCGAATGGGTGCCGCCGGGCTTCATCAGATTGACCCACAGGCTGTCGAGGCGGAGCTTGCGGCCGAGATCGAGGTGCAACTCTTCGGCGAAGCGCGCGACATGGCGGTTCAGGATCTTCGCCAGGTCGGCAAAGGCCGGGTCGCGCGCGGGCAGATCGCCCAGCGACGCATAGGAGGTGTAGCCGCGATAGCCCTTCTCCTTCGACCAGGCCTTGCCAGCGCGGTCGTCGGCCGCGAGCGAGCGGACCGAATGGTCGAGCTCGGCGAGCAGACTCTCGTCCTCGACAAGGGCGTCATAGATGCGGGTGACGAACAGGGATCGGATGGCCATGGCCCGCACAAGCACGGCCGCGCCGCCGGTTCAAGCGCCGATGGCGGGTGGGTGGGGCCGGATCAGCGTGGCGGTGCGGCCGAGAGCAGGGCGATGGCCTTCCTCAGCGCGGCGTCCACCGGCTTGCGAGCGACGGGGACGATGTGGCGCGGGGTGAAGCCGCGCCCCTCGAGCCTCGTGCCGTTGGCGGTGCGGATGTCATATTCGGCGACGGTCAGCATGCCGCCGCCGGGCAGGCCATGTTCGACCCCGCCGGTCACCGCCCCCGCGGTCTTCTGCCCGACCGAGATCGCGCGGCCGCTTTCGGTGAGGAAGAAGGCGAGGATTTCGGCGGCGCTGGCGGTGTCGGGGCCGACGATCACGGCGAGCGGGCCGAGATAGGAGCGCGAGCCGGCGCCGCGCGTATATTCCTCGATCTCGCGGCGGCCGTACAACCGGATCAGCAGCTGCCTGCGGTCGGTGAACAGGCCGGCGATCTTGTCGAGAATGTCGTCGCGCCCGCCCAGATTGTCGCGCAGGTCGAGGATGACGCCGCGCAGGGCAGGGGCCCGGGCGATCTCATCGCGCAGCCATGTGTCGTCGCCGCCATCGAACTGGTTGAGCGTGATCAGCAATATCCCGCCCTCGATCCTCGTCGCGGCGCGGGCGGGGGGCAGGTCGCGCTCCTCGGGCGGCTCCTTTTCCCAGCGGATCTGGCCGGGGCTGGTCGCATAGACATGGCTGTCGTCGAGCTGGTCGAGCATGCGGTTGACGACGGCATAAAGCTGCCGCTCGTCCTTTGCGGCCAGGGCCTGAGGGTAGAAGCGGTCGCGGATCGCGTCCCAGTCATTGCCGCCCATCGCGCGGTCCCAATAGCGGTCGGCGACGATCGACCAGGCGCGGTCGAAGACGCGGGCGTTGAGGTCGGTCCCGCGCCCGAGCACCGGCGTCGAGGCGCTGACGAGGCAGCAGAGCGCGAGGGCGAGGCGGGACAGGCGGTTCTTCATCGGATCAGCTGGTCATCGGATCAGTTCGCGGCGCAGCGCAGGCTGAGCTGGTTGATGCGCCGGTCGATCTCCGCCCGGTCGCAGTTGTCGAGCCGGTCGCGGCCGATCAAGACGGCGGGCCAGGCCTCCTGCTGCGGCACGCGGCGCTCGACCAGGATGTCGCCCGCCTTGTCCGGGTCGCGCGGATATTGTTCGGCGCCCCCGAAATCGGCGGTGCGGACGATCAGCGCGTCATAGGCGAAACCTCCGACATTGGCGGGTGTCGCGAAGCTGAGCGTCGAGGCCGGGCGCTTGATGCCGAACGCCGCCTCCACCTCGCCCGCATCGTCGAGCCGCCCGTCGTGCGCGCGCGCAAGAATCGCGCCGGCCGACCCGGTGGCGACGGTGCGATGCTGCTCCAGCGAGAATTGCACGAAGATCGCGTCGGCGCCGACCGTCTGGCGCGCCTGGGGGCCGTGAGCGGGGTGGTCGTCGAGGTCGTAGCGCAGGGTGCGTGTCTCGGCGGAGATACCGACCTTCCTGTCCATGATGATGGTCTCATAGGGAAGCAGCCCCAGGCCGATCTCGCCATCGACGCCCTTGCAGCAGTCGCGGCCATGGGAGGCGAGGGTGACGATCATCTTGCGTCCGTTGATCCTGACCTTGGCTGCAGCCTGCACCCCGCGCAGTCTTTCGCGGCCTACCAGGGCGTCGAAGCCGCTCTGGAAGGCGAAGCCGCTCCTGGGAGGGTCGGCCTCGATGCGGCGGACGGCGTCGGGGTTCAATTCGATCAGCCGTTTCTGGTTGAACGAGACGCGCAATCGGAGCGGGACGTCGCCGATCGAAAGGGTGATGATCGGCGCGTCCATATCGAGCCGCAATTCGCCGGACAGAGGCGGCTTCTGCGCCGCCATGGCCTGTATGGGCGAAAGGGCCGCCGCCACGACCGCGAGAAACGCGGCGGCGGCGATCGGCCTCATAAGCGGCTTCGCGTCAGTTGGCGCGGTACGATCGGTAGGCGGGCGCAGCAGGCGCCGCGCTGTAAGCCCGGCTCGTGCTGCTGCGCGGCGAACGATAGCTGCGGCTGCGATAGGTCCGGCGCTCCTTGTTTATCAGCGTGTTATAAAGCACGCCGCCGGCACCGCCGACAAGCGCACCTTCGCCGACCGAGAGACCCGGGATGATCGCGCCGGCGATCACGCCGCCCGCCGCGCCGATGCCGGCACCGCGCAGGATATGATTGGCGCTTTGCGCCGAGGCAGGGGCAGCGACACCGAGCGAGAGCAAAGCGGCGCTGCCAATAATCGCGAACCTGTTCATGGCAGTACTCCTTCCTTCGATTCAAGGCGCCAACGGACGAATTACTGGCCGGTTCCCCCGTTCATTTGGGGTCAAGGAAACAGATCGCCGTGTGCGTCTGCTCATTGAAGGTTCATTTGCTGAACCGCATATTGACCGCAGTCATGGAGGTGTTTCGATGCGCGTTAAACTGTGCCTTATCGGCGTTCTGTTGATGGGTTCGACCATGCCGGCCTTGGCGGCGCGGCCCGCTCCCGAAGCGCGGCTGGCGAAGACGCTGGAAGGTCGTGTTGCGGGCAAGCCGGTCAACTGCATCCCGCAGCGGCAGATCCAGTCCACCGAAATCTTCGAGCGGACCGCGATCGTCTACAAGGCGGGGCGGACCTGGTACGTCAACCGCCCGGTCAACGGCGCCAATTTTCTCGATCGCAACGACGTGCTGGTGACCGACACGCGCAGCCCCGACCTGTGCAACGTCGATATCGTCCGCCTGCTCGATCCGGGGACGCGATTCCAGAGCGGTACCATCGGGCTGGGCAATTTCGTGCCCTACACCAAGCCCAAATCCTGATGGGCCGAAATCCTGATGGGCCCAAATCCTGATGGGAGGGCTGGGTCGGGGGCAGATCCCGGCCCCCGCCCGATGGGATCAGTCGTCGGCGCGCTCGGAGCCCTGCGCGGCGTGATAGGCGAGTTCGCGGCGAACCTCGGTCTCGTCGGTTCCGGCGACCAGCTTGATGTCGCTCGCCTTGCGGAAGCGGATATGGACCGGGCCCGCCATCTGGTGCGGGGCGGCCTTGCCGAGCTCGACGGCCGTGGACGGATTGACGGCCGCGCTCCCATCGACCTGCGCAAAGGCCGAGGTCGCCGTCGATACCGCTATCATCAGAGCCACGAACCGCTTCATCGCCTTCACTCCACATAAGCGCCGATCAACACCCGGCGTGCAGCCTCTCTACCGCAAAGGATATCATCGGGGAAATGACCAAAGGTCGTAACTCTGATCGATTTTACAACTGTTCACGAACCGGCGCGGTTGCAGCGATCTGGCCGAACAAAAAGGGGGCCGCCGTTGCCGGCGACCCCCTTGTTCGGTTCCGAAAAGATCCGGATCAGCGCTTCGAGAACTGGAAGCTGCGGCGAGCCTTCGCCTTGCCGTACTTCTTACGCTCGACCGCGCGGCTGTCGCGGGTCAGGAAGCCGGCGGCCTTGACGGGCGCGCGCAGGATCGGCTCATACTTGGTGAGCGCCTGGCTGATGCCATGCTTGACCGCACCGGCCTGGCCGGAGAGGCCGCCGCCCTTGACGGTGGCGATGACGTCATACTGACCTTCGCGGCCGGCGACCGAGAAAGGCTGGTTGATGACGAGACGCAGCGTCGGGCGTGCGAAATAGACTTCCTGGTCGCGGCCATTGACGATGACCTTGCCGGTGCCCGGCTTCAGCCACACGCGGGCGACGGCGTCCTTACGACGGCCGGTCGCATAGGCGCGGCCATAGGCGTCCAGTTCCTGCGCACGCAGCGGCGTGGTCGGCTGGTGCGAGACCGGAGCGGCGACTTCGGCGACGTCACCGGCTTCGGTGGCGGGAGCAGCGGCAGCCGGAGCAGCCGGGGCGGCGGCCGCGCCGGTCAGCGCGGCGAGGTCGGAAAGCGACTGGCGGTTATCGGACATTATGCGCCCACCTTGTTCTTGCGGTTCATCGAAGCGATGTCGAGAACCTCGGGATTCTGTGCGCCATGCGGATGCTCGGTGCCGGCGAAGATGCGCAGGTTGCGCATCTGCTGGCGACCCAGCGGGCCGCGCGGGATCATCCGCTCGACGGCCTTTTCCAGGACGCGCTCAGGGAAGCGGCCGCCCAGGATCTTGTCGGCGCGGGCTTCCTTGATGCCGCCGGCATAGCCGGTGTGGCGATAATAGACCTTCTGCGTCAGCTTGCGGCCCGTGAAGCGGACCTTGTCCGCGTTGATCACGACGACGTTGTCGCCGCAATCGAGGAACGGGGTGTAGCTCGGCTTGTTCTTGCCGCGCAGGATGTTGGCGATGATCGAGGCGACGCGGCCGACGACCAGCCCTTCCGCATCGATCAGATGCCACTTCTTTTCCACCGTGGCGGGGGTCGCCATCTTGGTGGTCTTCATGAGCGCCTTCATGGGCCTGGGACCTTCTGTTTCGTTCGTTCCGAAATGAACGACGCCGCCCCTCGGGGAGGCGGCGTTGACGGAGCGCTAATGCGCGGAGAGGCCAATTGAGTCAAGCAAAATGGGCCTGAATTAAAGTGGTACTATGATACCTTGATCTTGTCGAGGCCGTGCGTTGCCCATAGCAAGCTGGCCAGCAGCAGCACCGCGACGCCCTGGTGCGCTACTGCCACGGCGATGTCGACGCCGGTCAGCAGGGTGGCGACGCCCAGCAGAATCTGCAGCACCAGGAAGGTGGCGACCGCGTGAACCGGGCCCTTGACGCCTGCAGCCTTGGCACGCCGGGCGAGCAGCAGCGCGGCGATCGCGGCGATCCAGGCCCACCAGCGGTGGATGAACTGGACGACGACCGGATTGTCCCAGAGATTGGCGAGGCCGAGCACCGCGTTCCAGCCCCCCTGCGGAAACCACTCCTCGCCCATCTTCGGCCAGGTCGAGAAAGCATAGCCGGCGCGCAGGCCCGCGACGAAGGCGCCGAGCATGATCTGCACCGCGAGGATGCCGAGCGCGACCAGGCCGATGGCCGCCGGTCGCGCGGGGCGGGCGGCGGGATTGCGCGCCAGCCGGAACAGGTCGAGCGCCGTCCACACCAGGGCCGAGAAGATGGTGAGGGCCGCCAGCAGGTGCACCGCCAGCCGGATGTGGCTGACCTCGGTGCGTTCGGACAGGCCCGAATAGACCATCCACCAGCCGATCGCGCCTTGCATGCCGCCCAGCGCGAAGATGCCGATCATGCGCCAGCCATAGCCGGCGGGGATAGCGCGCCGCCACCAGGCCACCAGCATCACTACCGCGAGCACCGCACCAATGCCGCGCGCGAGCAGCCGGTGGACATATTCCCAGAAGAATATCTCCTTGAAGCCGTCCAGCGTCATATGGAGGTTGAAGGCGGTATATTGCGGGATCTGCTTGTAATTGTCGAATTCGGCCGCCCATTGCGCGTCGTCGAGGGGCGGCAATATCCCGCTGATCGGCTTCCACTCGGTGATCGACAGGCCGGATTCGGTGATGCGCGTGATCCCGCCCACGACCACGATCAGGAAGACGAGGGTCGCGACGACGAGCAGCCAGGCACCCAGGGCGCGCGGCTGCGGATGGGACGAGGCGGGGCGCGAAAGCATCGACATGCGGGCCCCATGCGCCAGCACCATCGCCGGATCAAGCAGTCCCAAGGGGAAAAGCATGCGGGGCTTGCCTGCCTACCCCTTCATGAAGCTGGCATAGCGACGGCGGCCCGCCTATCGTGGCGCGATGCATGGAAGGATGGACCGCGAAGGCGAAGCGGTGAAAGCGCGACCGGGGATAACCCGCCGGAAGCTTCTGATCGGCGGGGGCGTCGCGGCGGGGCTGGTGGTCGGCTGGGCGATCTGGCCGCGCAACTATGCGCCCAATCTTAGCGCGGCACCCGGCGAGACGATCTTCGATGCCTTTCTCAAGATCGGCGCCGACGGCCGCGTGACGGTCGTCGTGCCTCAGGCCGAAATGGGGCAGGGCGTCTACACGGCGCTGCCGCAGATCCTGGCCGACGAACTCGGCGCCGATTGGCGCACCGTGGCGGTCGAGCCTGCCCCGATCAATCCGATCTACGCCAATATCGGTGCGGTTCGTGAGGGGATGGAGCACATTTTGCCGGGCTGGCTGCATGGCGTGACGGGTTTCGCCGCGCGCGAGATCGCGATGCGCGCCAATCTGACGATGACCGCAGGATCCTCGTCGATCCGCAGTTTCGAGCCGCGCCTGCGCGAGGCAGGGGCGGCGGCGCGCAGCCTTTTGTGCAAGGCGGCCGCCGAGCGGTGGAAGATCGACTGGAAGGCCTGCGATACCGAAGCCGGCTTCGTCGTGCGCGGCAATGACCGGCTGCGCTTCGGCGAACTCGCCGCAGCGGCAGCACTGCTCGAACCGCCGAAGGAACTGCGGCTGCGCGAGCCGGACGAACGGACGCTGGTCGGCAAGGACGTTCCCCGGCTCGACCTGCCCTCGAAGGTCGACGGCAGTGCGCAGATGGGGGCGGACATCCGCTTGCCCGGCATGCTCTACGCCTCGATCGCGCATGGGCCTTACGGCGCCACGCGGCCGGCGAAGATGGTCACCGGCGATGCCGATGCGGTTCCCGGCGTGTCGGCGGTGCTCACCAATCCGGGCTGGGTCGCGGTGGTCGCGAACAACTGGTGGGCGGCGGACCGTGGGCTCCAGGCGCTCGCGATAGAATGGGAGTCTGCCGGGCCGAAGCCCGACGACGCCTCGATCCGCAAGGCGCTCGCCGCGGCGCTCGACGGGAAGGAGCGCAAGCGCTTCACCGAGCGTGAAAAGCCCGATGACGTCCTGACCGGCGCGGGGGTGGTGACCGCCACCTATTCGGTGCCGATGCTCCCGCAGGCGCCTCTGGAGACGCTGACCGCGACGGCGCGGGTCGGCGACAGCGGCGTGGAAGTGTGGGCGCCGACCCAATCGCTGCCCTTCACCCGTACCGCCGTGGCCAAGGCGCTCGGCCGCGACGAGGCCAGCGTGACCGTCTATCCGACGCTCGTCGGCGGTGGCTTCGGTCGGAAGATCGAGGTCGATGCAGCGGTCGAGGCTGCGATCATCGCGTCGAAACTGCGCAAGCCGGTGCAACTTGTCTGGCCCCGGCGTGAGGATATCCAGCACAGCCGCTTCCGTCCGCCCGCGCTTGGCCGGTTGCGTGCCAAGCTGGGGCCTGCGGCGTCGATTGCCGGCTGGTCGGCGACCATCGCGGCGCCTTCGTCCAATATGGAGATGATGGACCGTCTCGGCGGCAAGCCGCGCGCCAGTTCCTTCGATCCGGATCAGGGCGCGGTCGAAGGCGCCGTGCCGGTCTATTCGATCGCGGCGCTGGCGGTCGAACATGCGCCGGTCGACATCGGTGTCGGAACCGGCGCCTGGCGGTCGGTCGCCAACAGCTACACCGCCTTCTTCACCGAAAGCTTCGTCGACGAACTCGCGCTGTCGGCCGGGCTCGATCCGCTCTCCTTCCGCATGCAGGCCCTGACGAAGCAGCCCCGTCTCGCCCGCTGCCTGCAGACCGCTGCCGCGCTCGGCGGCTGGCAGGGCGGAGAGGCCGGAACCGGCCAGGGTTTCGCGCTCCACAGCTGCTTCGGAAGTCATGTTGCGGTCATGGCCGAGGTCCGCGCCGAGGGGCGCGACATCCGCGTCACCAGCCTGACCATCGTCGCCGATGTGGGTAAGGTGATCCATCCCGATATCGTCCGCCAGCAGTTGGAGGGCGGTGCAACATGGGGACTGGCCAATGCCTTCGGCGCGCCGATCTCATTGGCGGAAGCCATGGTTACGGCACAGAATTTCGACGGACTGAATCTGCCGACCCTCGCCACCATGCCCGAGATGCGGGTCGAGATCCTTCCGTCCGAAGAGCGCGTCGGGGGTGCCGGCGAGGTCGCCGTGCCTCCGGTTGCGCCCGCCATCGCCAACGCCGTTTTCGCTGCCACCGGCAAGCGCCTCCGCCACCTTCCATTGAGTCTGTCCGACGCATGAGCCATCTTCCCGCAGACCATCCCCCCGTGCCGCCCCGCCGCGTCGGTGTCCTTCTCGTCAATCTGGGAACGCCCGACGCGCCGACGCCGGCGGCGGTCAAGCGCTATCTGGCCGAGTTTCTGTCGGACCGCCGGGTGGTGGAGATACCGCCTTTGCTGTGGCAACCGATTCTGCGCGGGATCGTGCTCAACGTCCGGCCGCGTAAGTCGGCGCATGCCTATGCGCAGGTGTGGACCGAGGACGG
Source organism: Rhizorhabdus antheiae (assembly GCF_049889055.1). Classification (NCBI taxonomy): domain Bacteria; kingdom Pseudomonadati; phylum Pseudomonadota; class Alphaproteobacteria; order Sphingomonadales; family Rhizorhabdaceae; genus Rhizorhabdus; species Rhizorhabdus antheiae. The sequence continues at coordinate 268,293 of NZ_JBLTWO010000003.1, forward strand.
CTCGCCGCTCGCGTCGATCACCCGTCTTCAGGCTGCGGCGCTTGCCGAGAGATTGGGAGACGGGGTGCTGGTCGATTACGCGATGCGCTACGGCAGCCCATCGATCGCGTCGCGCCTCGACGCCATGAAGGCGCAAGGCTGCGACCGAATATTGCTCGCGCCGCTCTATCCGCAATATAGCGGGGCCACTACGGGGAGCGTTGCCGACAAGGCGTTCGAAGCGCTCGCCGCGATGCGCTGGCAACCCGCGATGCGGACGCTGCCGCCCTATTACGATCAGCCCGTGCATATCGAGGCGCTGGCCGCCTCGGCGCGGGAAAGCATAGCCGCGCTCGATTTCGAACCCGACGCCATCCTGGCGACCTTTCACGGCATGCCGGAGCGGACGCTGCACCTCGGCGATCCCTATCATTGCCAGTGCCGGAAGACGGCGCGCCTTCTCGGCGATGCGCTGGGCCGCGAGCTGACCGTGTCGTTCCAGTCGCGTTTCGGAGGCGGCAAATGGCTGGAGCCGTCGACCGAGGACATGCTCGAGCGCCTGGCCAAGGATGGCAAGCGCAGGATCGCCCTGATCGCTCCGGGCTTTTCGGCGGATTGTCTGGAGACGCTCGAGGAACTCGCCATTCGGGGCAAGGAGCAGTTCGAGGCAGCGGGTGGCCAGCGCTTCGCCTATCTGCCCTGCCTGAACGACACGCCGGTCGGAATGGCGATGCTCGAACGCCTCGTGCGTAATGAACTGCTCGGGTGGCTATCGTAGTCGACAATTTGATTTACCCCTGAAAGGGGTTAATTTTCTTGTCTTTGCGCGCTTCCGCTCGTCATCTTCACCCTCTAGCATCGGTCGCGAATCTGTTGGGAGAAGATATATGGCGCGTGTTGCGATCGTTACCGGAGGAACCAGGGGCATCGGCGAAGCGATCAGCCTCGCGCTCAGGGATTCAGGCGCCGTCGTCGCGGCAAATTATGCCGGCAATGACGAGCGCGCCCGTGCCTTTACCGAGCGGACAGGGATCAAGAGCTACAAGTGGGACGTTGCCGACTTCGACGCCTGCCATCGCGGCGTCGAGCAGATCGAGGCCGAGCTCGGCCCGGTCGACATCGTCGTCAACAATGCCGGCATCACCCGCGACGGCACTCTGCTCAAGATGACCTACCAGGATTGGAAGGAGGTTATGGACACCAATCTGGGCGGTTGCTTCAACATGGCCAAGGCGACCTTCCCCGGCATGCGCGCCCGCGGCTGGGGCCGTATCGTCAACATCGGCTCGATCAACGGCCAGGCCGGGCAATATGGGCAGGTCAACTATGCCGCCGCCAAGTCCGGCATCCACGGCTTCACCAAGGCGCTGGCGCAGGAAGGTGCCAAGTCGGGCGTGACCGTGAACGCGATCGCCCCCGGCTATATCGATACCGACATGGTCGCGGCGGTGCCGCAGGACGTGCTCGCGAAGATCGTCAACAAGATTCCTGTCGGCCGTCTCGGCCATGCCGAGGAAATCGCGCGCGGCGTGGCCTTCCTCTGCGCCGAGGAGGCCGGCTTCGTCACCGGATCGACGCTGTCGATCAACGGTGGCCAGCATATGTATTGATCGACCGACGGTGGCGGGCCCGGTCAAGCGTTCGGTGAACATCGCCGGGCACGCCACCTCGATCACGCTGGAGCCGATCTTCTGGGACGCGCTGCTTGCAGCGGCAAAGGACGATGCGCTGCCGCTCAATGCCCTGGTCGCGCGCATCGACGCCGAACGGGTCCAGGACGACGACCTGCCCAATCTCGCCAGCGCCATCAGGGTCTGGCTGTTCCGGCGAGCGACGGCCCGCATCGCTGACTGATCCCGCCGCCTGCGTTTCATCGACCATCACCGGCAATGCCCCGAGCCCGGTCTTGACTATCCCGCAGAGGCTCTCGACAAACGCGTAAAGGGAAAAGGCCGACAGGTCGCATAGCGCCGTCGAGCCAGCGGGAGAGCGATCGGATGCGTTTCCATTTTGCCGAGTCCATGACCAATCCGGAATATTATATTCCGCTGGCCCAGGCGGCCGAGGCGGCCGGCTATTTCGGCTTCGTCATCCCCGACAGCCTGATCTATCCCAAGGCTTCGGACACCGCTTATGCCTATACCTCGGATGGCGGACGCGAGTTTCTGGAGAACAAGCCCTTCCTCGAGTCCTTCGTCGCCGCGACCGCAATGGGTGCTGCGACCCAGACGCTGCACTTCACCACCAATGTGCTGAAGCTGCCGGTCCGCCCTCCGGTCTATTCGGCCAAGCTCGCCTCCTCCATCGCAGCGGTCACGCGCAACCGCTTCAGCCTCGGTGCAGGGCTGAGCGTATGGCCGGAGGACTATGCGGTGATGGGCGTGCCATGGGAGAAGCGTGGCGAGCGGTTCGACGAGTGCATCGCCATCTTCCGGGGCCTTACCGCAGGCGGCTATTTCGAATTTCACGGCCAGCATTATGATCTGCCGCCGATCAAGCTGAACCCGGTGCCGAGCAAACCGATCGACGTGCTGATCGGCGGGCATAGCGATGCGGCGCTGAAGCGCGCGGCAAGAAATGACGGCTGGATGTATGCGGGCGGCGGCATCGACGCTCTGATCCCGCTGATCGAGAAATATCACGCCTTCCGAGAGCAGGCGGGCCGGACCTCCGCACCGCACAAGGTCTTTGCGACCGACATGGGCAATATATCGCTCGATATGATCAAGCGCTATGCCGACCTCGGCGTGACCGACCTCGCGGTGGCCTTCCGCAATCTCTATGCGGTCGAGGAGGACAGCCAGCCGCTGCAGGACAAGCTGGACGACATGCGCCGGTTCGCTGACGCGATCATCGCGCAGTTCTGATCATATCGGGGAGGGCGGTCCGATGCGGGGCCGTTCAATAGACCGACTGTCGATACAGCCCGGCTTCGGCCATGGCATCGAGTACGTCTCCACCCAGGATCGCCGTCAGCGTCGCGTGAACGTCGTCGCCCATCAAGCGGCTGCCGCAGACATAGATGGCACATCCGGCCAGTGCCCAGTCGATCACGGTCATCCGCGCATCCTCGATCTGGTCGGTGACGAGCCGCTGCTCCTCGCCGTCGCCGGGGAAGACGAGATCGCAGCGTTCGAGATGGCCGACCGATACCCATTGGGTGATTTCCGCTGCCAGCACCTGATCGTCGGCACTGTTGCGATCGCCGAAGATCAGCCAGTTGCGCGAACCCGCCGGGCGAGCCTTGATCTGGGCGTGGAGGCCGGCAATTCCGGTCGCGTTGCCGATAAGGATCAGCGGGATGTCCGCCGGTGGGGGCAGCAAGTCGCTATTGTCGCTGATGGCGATCCGAACCTCGTCGCCCGGCTGGATCGTCTCGCATAGCCAGCGCGATCTTTGGCCCCCTTGAGCGGCCAGGACCGGCACCAGCCGCACCACCAGTTCGAGCATCCCATCATCGGGCAGCGAGCCGATCATGTAGCAGCCGACAGGCGCACCGGCGGAAGTCTCCGGATCATCGAGGGCGGCGGGCGGCCCGCAATAGACACGGGCGACCGCTCCGGCACGCCACGAGGTGTCGGTGGCGGTCGCGGTGAAGCGCAGCCGATACAGGGGCCCGCCGGCCGAGTCCGGATTGGCAAGCAGGCGTTCGGCTAACCGCCAGGAGCGAAAGGCCTCCCTGTCCAGCAGAGGCTCGGCGGGCGCGATGTCGGGGCGGCGAGAGGCGGGCTTGCCTTCGATGGCGGCAGGGCGCGGATCGGGCGGCTCGAGCCCGGACCCGTGCGTGCGGCGCAGCACGGCAAAGGTGATGAAAGCGAACAGAAGGACCGCCAGGGCCGCCGGTATCAGCAGGATCAGATTGAAACCGGTCAATGCGCTCTCTGCTTGCAGGACAATGTCGGGGCTACGCTCCGCAACTATCCGCCAAACCGTAAGGACCGGCGGGGGAAGGCGCAAGCGTCCTGCATTTCAGCCAATCGCCGGCATCGCACGCCGGCGTCTGACATCAGCGAGCGAGCAGCGCGCGAGTCTGGGTGGCGAGCTGGGCCAGCATCGCCGCGCTGGGGGCTGCCGCAACGCGCGCCCGGGCAATCGTCCTGCGGAACTGCTCGACGCGGTCGCCATGCGTGGCGATCCATTGCGTGACGGCTTCGGCCGGCCCACGGCGGCCGTGGCGCGACAGGAAGTCCAGCCGGATCTGGCCGAACTCGCGCGTCAGGCCGGCGACCAGCAGGCGTTCCCAGGGATCGGCGCTGCGGAAGCGCGCGGCCGCCACCTTGGCCCAATCGAGCCCCAGCTGCTCGCCGAGCAGCACATAAGCGCGGGTGACCTCGACCTCGTCGGCGGACAATGTGCTTGCGAGCGCGGCAGTACCGATCGCGCCATCCATCTCGGCGACGCGCATCAGCCCGTCGATGACGGCGGGATCGACCCGGTCGGCGTCGATCCGCTGGCGGAGCTGATCGGACTGCTGCCGGGCTTCAGCCTTCAGCAATTCGCCGCGCGACGCATCGAGGCGCTGCAGTCCCGGCTGCAACATCTCGACGACGGCCCCGATATCGGTCCCCGGCGCGACGCTGCGCAGCAGGTCGGCGACGTGCGAACGGGCGGAATCGGCGAGGGTGGTCAACAGGGTCAGGCGCAATTGCTCCTCGACCTCGACGGTCTCGATGCTTGCGAAGATCGCCTCCAGCCCGAACAGCGCGTCGGCGGTGAAATAGGCGGTCGCGACCTGCGCCAGCGCGACGCCTTCCTCCTCGGCAATCTCGAACGGCGCGACGATGCCCAGCCGGTTGATTACGCGGTTCGACATCTTCGTCGCCAATATCTGCGGGCGCAGGCGATGCTCGCGAATCGCGTCGGCGAACGTCTTGCGCATCGCCTCGGGGAAGCTCGCCAGCAGCAAGGGCTCCAGCGCCGGATCGGCGGTGGCGTCGCTGTTCTCGATCGCGTCCTGCAGCGCCAGCTTGCCATGCGACAGCAGGATTGCCAGTTCTGACCGGGTCAGCCCCTGTCCATCCTGGACGCGGCGCAGGAGCATGTCGTTGCCGTCGAGCCCGTCGACGGCGCGGTTGATGCGCCCGGCATCCTCGAGGATTTCGATCACGCGCAGCTGCGACGGCAGGGCGTCCGCCCCGCCGCGCTCGGCCAGCGACAGCGCCAGCGTCTGCAGGCGATTATCCTCGAGCACGATCCGGGAGACGTCGTCGGTCATGCGCCCGAGCAGCGCGTTGCGCTTGTCGAACGGCAGCCGGCCTTCGTTCATCTCGCGGTTGAGCGCGATCTTGATGTTCACCTCATTGTCCGAGCAGTCGACGCCGGCTGAATTGTCGATGAAGTCGGTGTTGATCCGGCCGCCCTTGAGCGCGAACTCGATGCGCCCAGCCTGGGTGACGCCAAGGTTCGCGCCTTCGCCGACGACGCGCGCACGCACCTCCCCGCCGTTGACGCGGTGTGCCTCGTTCGAGCGGTCGCCGACTTCGGCATTGGTTTCGGAGCGCGCCTTCACATAGGTGCCGATTCCGCCGAACCAGAGAAGATCGACCGGGCTCTTCAGGATCGCTGCGATCAGCGCGGACGGGTCGAGCACGTCGTCCTGGATGTCGAGCGCGGCCTTGATTTGGGCCGAGATCGGAATCTCCTTCTGGTCGCGCGGGAAGATGCCGCCGCCCTTTGAGATCAGCTTGGCGTCATAGTCCATCCAGCTTGAGCGGGGCAGGGCGAACAGGCGCTGGCGTTCCGCAAAAGAGCGCGCCGCGTCGGGATCGGGATCGAGAAAGATGTGGCGATGGTCGAAGGCTGCGATCAGCCGGATCGTTTCCGACAGCAGCATGCCATTGCCGAATACGTCGCCCGACATGTCCCCGCAGCCGACGACGCGGATGGGGTCCTTCTGGACGTCGACGCCCATCTCCGCGAAGTGACGCTGCACCGACACCCAGGCGCCGCGCGCGGTGATGCCCATCGCCTTGTGGTCGTAGCCATGGCTGCCGCCGCTGGCGAAAGCGTCGCCCAGCCAGAAGCCGCGTTCGACCGCGATCGCATTGGCGACGTCGGAGAAGGTTGCCGTGCCCTTGTCGGCGGCGACGACGAAATAGGGATCCTCGCCATCACGGACCACGACCTTGGCCGGGTGGACCACCTTGCCGTCCACGATATTGTCGGTGACCGACAGCAGCGAGCGGATGAAGATACGATAGCTTTCGGTGCCCTCGGCGAGCCAGGCATCGCGATCGGACGGCGCGGGCAACTGCTTGGCATAGAAACCACCCTTCGCACCGGTCGGCACGATGACGGCATTCTTGACGACCTGCGCCTTCATCAGGCCGAGAATCTCGGTGCGGAAATCGTCGCGCCGGTCGGACCAGCGCAACCCGCCGCGCGCGATCGGCCCGCCGCGCAGATGTATGCCCTCGACGCGCGGGCTGTAGACCCAGATTTCCCGCCACGGAACCGGCGCGGGCAGTCCGGGTATGCCGCTTGAATCGATCTTGAACGCCAGCGCTTCCTTGGCAGCGGGTGAGAAGGCGTTGGTCCGCAGGGTTGCGCGCACCACCGCGCGGAAGCGACGGAGCATGCGGTCGTCATCGATCGCGCTGACCTGCTTCAATCCCGTTTCGATCGCCGCGTGCAGCGCCTCGGCGCGCTTGTCGTCGCGCTGCCCCGGCTGATGCAGCGCACGGAAATAGGCGATGATGTCGCGCGCGACGCCGGGGGCCTTCTTCAGCGCCTCGACCGCAGTGGCGAGGCCATAGGAGAAGCCGGTCTGGCGCAGATAGCGGAACCAGGCCCGGAACAGCACCGTCTCTTCGGGCTGCAGGCCCACCGTCACGATCAGTTCGTTGAACAGGTCATTCTCGGCGCGCCCCTCGAGCGTCGCTGCGATTGCGCCCTCGGCAATGGCCGCGTTCTCGAGAAGTTGTGCGATCCCCTCCGGATTGGCGACATCCAGCAGGAAGTCGTGGATATAACCGATTTCGCCGCCGTTGAGCGGGGTCGGTATCTCCTCCAGCACCCGGAAGCCGAAATTCTCCAGCACCGGCACGGCTTCGGACAGAGGGATCAATGCCCCCTTGCGGTAGATCTTGAGCCGGAGGCGCCCGTCCGGGTCACGCTCCTTGCGATACAGGCGGCAACCGCGTGCCTGTCCGTCGGGCAGGGCGTTCATGCGGAGGATATCGATCGCGGCTTCGCCCGGGGTCGAATGGGTGCGATAAGTGCCGGGGAAGGCTGCCGCATAGTCGATCGCCAGACGCGCCGCCCGGGTGGCCGGCTCCATCTCCGCCAGCTGCGCTTCGACCGCCGGCTCCCAGCCGCGCAGCATTTCGGTCAGGCGACGGTCGAGCGGCTCGCTGTCGGGCACTGCGGCATGCGGGGGCAAATCGAACATGTAGCGGATTTGCGCGATGTCGCCTTCGCCCAGCTGCAGGGACCAGTTGGCCAGCGTCGCGCCCGTGGCTTCCCCCAGCATATCGGCAATAGCGGTGCGGCTGCCGGTGGTCAGAAGCTCGCGGGGGAGCCAGACGATGGCGACGAGATGCTCGCCGAGCGTGGTGCGGACCAGCTCGAGGCGCGGGCGCGGCCGATCGACCAGCGACATGGCGCTGAGCACGACCCGCTCGAGCGCATCGGCGGGGAGGGCCAGGACGAGATCGGGCGGCAGTTCCGACAGGGCGTGGTGCAGCGCCTTGCCCGCATGCCCGCGCGGGTCGAAGCCCAGCTTCTCTTCAAGCGCGGCGAGCCGCGTGCGCAATACGGGAATCTCGTCCACCGGGGTGCGCAGTGCAGCGCTCGTCCACAGGCCGGCGTGGACCGACAGCCCCTTGATTGTCTTGCCCTCGCGGACCGGGCTGACGATCAGGTCGAGCGGCGCGCGACGGTGAACGGTCGAACGGCAGTCGGATTTCAGGACCAGCGGAGCGCTGCCGCCTTCCTCGAACCAGGCGAGCGCGGCCTTGGCGGTATTCTTGCGCCACAGTTCAGGCGCACCGACACGCATGATCCCGAGGGGCGCTGCGGCATCCGACGTTCCCTCGATGCGGTGGCCCAGCAGGGTCAGATTGCCGTCGAGAAGCCAGCGCAGCAGCGCCGCGCCTTCGCCGTCGGGGAGCAACTCGGCGTCGTCACGCATCGCGACCTGCATCGCCTGCCAGTCGCGCACGGCACCGCGCACGTCGGCCAGCACCGATGCGATCGTCTGCGCGAGCGCCTGCCGCTCGCGGGCGTCGACGCGGTCGGCTTCGAGATAGATGAAGGATTCACGACGTTCTCCGACGCTTGCTTTGGCAAGCAGTGCGGTCAGCACGCCATCCTCGTCGCGCCGTACTGCCGCCACAGGGTGGAGCAGCCGGCGGACCTCTATATTGTGGTGCGCCATGGCGGCCGAAACCGAGTCCACCAGAAAGGGCATGTCGTCGTTGACGATGGCGATCCGCATCAGGCGGCGGCCGTCGCTCGTCCCACCGACGCTCTGGACCGTGATCGCGGGGTGGCCCGGCTGGCGCTTGTGTGCCACGTCCGCAAGAAAGCGGGCGGCGGCCTCCAGTTGGGCTTCGTCCATGCCGGCCAGTTCACCGGGCAGGGCGCCGCTTGTCAGGGCCTTGGTGAAGATTGCGGGGAAATCCTGGCTGTCCGACTTGGAAAGATCAGCCGCTTCGATGTCCATCTGGTCCGCTCCTGCTCGCCGCGTCTGGTCTCGGCCAGATCACGAACGGGAAAACTCTCCCGGATATGGTCCCCTATCCGAACAGTCTCAAGACATGGTTGCGATTGTTACGGAAAATGCAAACTCCATGCGGGGGCTGCGAAGGAGCGCGCGCTTTTTCCCGCGCTTTGGCGGAAATGTGCAATTTTCTGCCGTATGAGGCTCAGTCGCTCAGCATTTCCCTGACCTGCGGGGCGAGTTGAAGCGGGTCGAAAGGTTTTGTGATGACCCCCACAGCCCCCGCTGCGAGATACTCGTCTACATCTTCGGGCCGCGCGCGAGCGGTGACGAACACCACCGGGATCGAGGCGGTGCGCGCATCGGCGCGCAGGGTCTTCAGCAAATCCGGGCCGCTCATGCCCGGCATCATGACGTCGATCATCGCGAGATCGGGGCGCCACGCGTCTGCCGTGAGCAGCTTGAGCGCGGCGTCCCCGGATTCGGCGGTGCGCACGTCGAAACTCGGATCGAGCTTCAACGCCATCTTCACGATCAGGCGGATGTCGCTCTCATCATCGACATAGAGAATGCGCGTGGGGTCACTCATTGCGGGCCTCCATGGCGATCGACGATGTCGAGTACGGTCGTGGCAAGGCGCGACAATGCGCGCCGCGACTTGACGATCACCGCATCGGCCAGCCGGCGCGTCTCCTCGTCGATTTCCTGTGCGGAATAGACGATGATCGGCAGCGGCCGCTTCCAGCGTTTGACGTCGGTCAGCAGCCGCTTGCCGGAGCCGTCGGGCAGGCCGAGATCGAGGACGATCGCGTCGGGCAGTCGCTCGGCCAGGATCTTGTCGGCGGACCGCAGGCTGGTCGCATTGAGCAACAGACCGCGCCCGGCCAGCGCCGCCGAGAACAGCTCGCGCGTATCGTCGTCGTCGTCGACGTGGAGGATGACGGCCTTGCGGTGATCCGCCCGGCGGAGCGCGCGCTGGACGATCTGCACCATCGTGCGCGGATCGACCGGGCGTTGGAGCCAGCCGGCCAGCAGCCGGTCGCTCCCGTCGGTGGGTGGGGCGCGATCGCTCACGACGATGATCGGCGTCGGCTGCTTCGCCCGGTTCCGCGCGAGGCTGAAGCGGCGCACGGCGTCGATACCCTCCACCTCGCCCATGGCGGGGTTAACGATCACCGCCTCATAGGGCTGCGACCGCGCATGAGCGATCCCGTCGCGCACCGTCATCACGAGGTCGCTGGCATAGCCCTGGGCGTTGAGCATCGACTGGATCGAGCGCCCATGCTCTGGTTCCTGCTCGCACACCAGCAGGCGTACGGCATTGTCGGATTCGGTCAGGCTCGCGGTGTCGCAGGGAATGCTGAAGGCGAAGATCGCACCGCCCTCGGCCCGATTTTCGAACGAGATGTCCCCGCCATGGCTGCGCACGATCTCCCGCGAGATGGCGAGGCCCAGTCCCGTGCCGCCCACCTTGCGGTTGGCGGGGCGATCGGCGCGGGCGAAGCGGTTGAAGATCGATCCGGCGAATTCGGGCGCGATGCCCGGGCCATTGTCGGTCACCTGGACGACATGATCCTCCTCGCCGGGGAAAAGTTCGAACCGGATGGCTGAGCCCTCGGGCGAGAATTTCAGCGCGTTGGAAAGGAGGTTTCCGGCCACCTGCACCAGCCGGTCCTGATCGGCGCAGGCCATCACCGGGTGTGGCGGGATGGCGCAGTCGATCGTGACCGACTTGCGCTGGGCGAGCCCCTGCATCGTCTCGACCGCCTTCTGCATGACGTCGCGCAGGTCGACGACCGCATAGTCGAACGCCATCCGTCCTTTGCGGATCTGGTCTATGTCGAGGATATCGTTGATCAGGCGGATCAGCCGCTGACTATTGGTCTCGGCGATCTGCGCCAGGCGCTGCGCATCTTCGGGCAGGGCGCCTGCCGCTCCGCTGCGCAACAGGCCCAATGAGCCGACGATCGAGGTCAGCGGGGTGCGCAGTTCGTGGCTGACGGTCGAGATGAAGTCGTCCTTGAGCTGGTCGACCTCCTTGCGGCTCGTCGCGTCGCGCAGCGCGGCGACGATGTGGACCCCGTCCGGCAGTTCCATCGTCCCGAGCACGACGTCGAGGGCGATCGCTTCGCCGGCGCTCGTCCGTCCGGTGACATCTATCAGCTCGGTCTTTGTCAGCCGTCCATCGCGCATCCCCAGCCGTGACAGGAAGGAGCCTTCGCCGGGAGCGATATCGATCAGCGTGGCGATGTCCCGGCGCAGCAATTCGGCCGCATTGTAGAGGAACATGCGTTCGGCTGCGGGATTGATCGTTTCGATGCTGCCGCTGGGGTTGATCAGGATGATCGCGTCGGTGGCGCTTTCGAAGATCGCCCGCTGGCGCGCGGCAATGTCGGCGCGCTCGCGGTAGAGCAGGTGGCGCATCCGCCGGTCCCGCCCGATCCACACACCGACGCTGGCGGCGAGCAGGGCGCTGATCAGGATCGATGCGAAAACCTGCACGCGAATTTCGTCATAGCGACGTTCCTCGCTGGCCATTTCCTGCGCCAGGTTCGCGGTTGTCCGCCGCGTCATCGTGTCGACGAGGCTGCGAATCCGGTCCATCAACAGCCTGCCTTCGCCAGTGCGGAGCGCCTGGGTGGCGGCGGACAAACCCGAGCTGTCGCGCAACGCGATCAATCGTTGCAGTTCATCGAGCTTCGCCGCGCTCAACTGGGCCAGCGTGGTCAGGTCTTCGGCGTCGCGGGACGAACGGGTCAGCCGGCGGACCTCCTCGATCTGGCGCGGCAACTGCGTTCGCGCGTCGAGATAGGGCTGCAGGAAGGCGCGATCACCGCTGATCAGATAGCCGCGCTGCCCGGTTTCGGCATCCTTGAGCAGCGACAGCAGCTCGGTCAGCTCGCGCTGATGCGACTGCGCGTCATAGATGGCCAAGCGCGTGTGAATGTCGTGACGTGCTTCCTGCTCTACCCACAGGCTGAAGCCTGCGAGGGTCAGCGGCGCTATCGCCGCAACCAGCGCGATCGACAGCCAGCTGGGCTTGAGGTCGGAACGGCGCGCCTTGGTCCGCGTCATTCAGGCTGCAGCAGCGGCCGCATCGCCAGGATGGCCTGGGTCCGGTTGGTAACCCCCAATTTGCGGAAAATGGCTGACAGATGGGCCTTGATCGTGGCCTCGGACACACCGAGATCGCCGGCGATCTGCTTGTTCAGATCGCCGCTCGCGAGCGCCAGCAGCACTCGGCGCTGCGCGCCCGAGAGTGATTCGAACCGCTTGCGGAGATCGTCGACGCCGGGTTCCACGGGGCTGCTCTGCGGGAAGACGCGGCCGCCGTTCAGGATCATCTCGATCGAAGCGAGCGTACGTTCGAGCGGCAGCCGCTTCGACAGGAAGGCCGAAGCGCCCACCGCCTGCGCGGTCGACACCATCTGTTCGCCGTCGTGTGAGGAGATGATCGCGATCGGCGTGCGTTCGAGCAGATGCTGCAGCCGGAAGAAGCCCCCGAAGCCGTTGGAATCCGGCAGTTCATAATCGAGGATCAGCAGCCGGTAATGGCCGTTACGCTGGATCAGCTCCTCGGCTTCCGCGATCGAGCCGGCCGTATCGACGACCATCCCCGCATGCCGTGCGCTCATAGAAAGCTGGATGGCTTCCCGGATGAGCGGATGATCGTCCGCCACCAAAATCCGCCCGTTAAGCACCGTCAGTCCCCGATACGCAAAACCGCCGAACAAGGAGCCGGCGATCCACTCCCTTGCGCCTCCCCTCTCAGCTTGAACGAAGCTGGAGAAAAGCTTGTAAGACTTTAGTATAACCATCAACGCCATGGGGGAAGAAGGCATTTTTAGGTGATTCTCCTAATCGACCGTGAAGCGCTCTTCGCGCCGCTTCTGTCTGCCTGCCTCGGTAATTCACCGTCGATCTTGCGAACGATTGCGGAAACCGATTCCGACGATTGGGAGCCATGCCAGGTGCCAGCCGTGCTGGTCGTCGGGCGGATCGAGGATGGCTGGAGAAAGGCGCTCGACGCGGCGGCGGCGACCGGAAGCAGGGTGGTGCGAATCGCGCGCGATGCAGCGGACCTGTCCACCGATCATGGGCGGACCTTTCCCGTCATCGGTCCGGCAATCGATCTCGCCTCGCTACGCGGCATTCTGCCACCCGAATTGGCCTCACAACTGCGCGCCGACGACGGCAGTGCGATCGATCGTCTCGGCGTGCTGCTCGGCAAGGAGGTGGCAGCCGACATGGTCGTCCGCTTCCATATGGGGCTGGCTGAGGGCGTCGCGGCGATCGAGGGCGGAGCGGATATGGCGCCGATCGGCCATCGGCTGGGCGGCATGGCGGGAATGCTGGGCCTGCCGCTGCTGTCGGCGGCCTGGCTGGGGCTGCAGCGCGACGCGCGGCTCTGGCCTGCGGCGCGCGCGATCACGGTGGAGGCGCTCCGCGAGGCGGGCGCCACCTAGGCCGGGCTTGACCGACGCCGCCGTCGAGGCCAAGCGGCGGGCGCGCCACGTCGTTTCGCTGGGAAGCCCTGATGTCCGAGACCTATATCCTGACCCTGTCCTGCGTCGATCATCCCGGCATCGTCGCCGCAGTCTCGACCTCGCTCGCGCGTCACGGCGCCAACATCATCGAGGCGCAGCAGTTCGACGACCTGATGACCGGCCGCTTCTTCATGCGAGTCGAGTTCGCACTGGTCGGGGGCGCCGATCTGGCTCAGGTCGAAGCGGGCTTCGCATCGGTCGGCGCCGATCATGGCCTGGATTATCGTTTTCGCGCTTCTTCCGCGCGCAAGCGCGTACTGCTGCTGGTGAGCAAGTTCGACCATTGCCTGGCTGATCTTCTCTATCGCTGGAAGATCGGCGAGTTGGAGATGGAGCCGGTCGGAATCATCTCGAACCACCCGCGCGATACCTATGCCCATCTCGATTTCGGGACGATCCCCTTCCATCATCTGCCGGTCGCGAAGGATGCCAAGCCGCAGCAGGAAGCGCGGATCAAGGCGATCGTCGAGGAGACCGGCGCCGACCTGGTGGTGCTGGCGCGCTACATGCAGATATTGAGCGACGACCTCGCGTCCTTCCTGGCGGGACGCTGCATCAACATCCACCACAGCTTCCTGCCCGGCTTCAAGGGCGCCAAGCCTTATCATCAGGCGCATGCGCGCGGGGTGAAGCTGATCGGCGCGACCGCCCATTATGTCACCGCCGACCTCGATGAGGGACCGATCATCGATCAGGATACCGAGCGCGTCAGCCACCGCGACACGCCCGACGACCTCGTCCGCAAGGGGCGCGACATTGAGCGGCGAGTGCTGGCCAGCGCGGTCCGCGCTTTCCTCGAGGACCGGGTGCTGATGAACGGGGCGACGACCGTCGTCTTTTCCTGACGGCCGCCGCCCGATCGTTCAGCGGAAGGCGGCCAGGATTTCCGCCCCGCGCTTGCCGCGCAATATGCCGCAGCTGCGGATCTGCTCGACCGTGCGGTCGAGGCTGAGCGCCCCGCGCTGGTGCTTTTCGACCTGCGGACGGAAGTCCTTCTCGACTTTCCCTGCCTGGTCGACCGAGCAATAGCGGATCGGCAGGCTGGGCAGGCGCCCGGCCGCAAACAGCCCGGCATTCTTGACCAGATCGTCATAATGGGCGGTCACATAAGCATAGCTCATCTCGACCGTCTCGGGCTCCAACGCCAGATATTGCAGGATCGACAGACGGTCGGGGTTGCGCAGCCGCTCGTCGTCCAGCTTGCCGAGCAGCCAGCGGCCCGTTTCCGCCCTGCCGGTTGAGGCCAGCGCACCGATCGCGCTGTCTCGGAACAGCGTGTCGTCGGTCTTGGCCGCCCGCTCGAACAGGGCTTCCGCTGCCGGCAGCCCACCCTTGGCGAGATAGGCGCCCAACGCCGCGCCCAGATAGGACTGGTCGAGCGCCTTGGCGTCGCCTGCCATCCAGTCGGTCGCGGCCTTGGCGAGGCGCGTCTGGAGCGCCGGATCCTCTGCCTCGCCCGCAAGCAGCCCCACCAGATCCGAGCGCAGCTTCTGCAGATCGCCATCGTCGCCGGCATGGGCGCCGGTCGTGGGATCGAAGCCGATTGCGGCCAGCCTGGGGCCATAGACATCGGTCAGGAAGCGGCGATAGCCGGGCAGGGCGTCGCCCGCGATCAATCCGCGCTGGCGCAGACCGGCGAGCCGCAGGCCGCCGTCGACCGCCGCCACCGAATAGCCATTGGCCGCCATCGCCCGCGCCGCGTCGAGAAGCAGCGACGGTGGCAGCTCGCCCGCCCGGAAGCCGGCCCACAGGCTGTCGGTCAGCGCCAGCGCCTCGCCCGGCGGCAGCGTGCCTGCGCCTGCGATCATCGTCTTCCATTCTGCCTCCGGCAGCGAGAAGCGGTAATAGCCGGTGCCGCCCGCATTGGGGATGATCATCCCCGACCCGGTGATAGGCACCACCGCCGAGGGTTTGTCGAGCAGCGAGCATTGCCGCGTCTCGCCGACGCGCACGCACAGCGGGATGATCCAGCTCTGCGCCGGAAGCTCGGTGCCGAGCAGCGCATAGCGCTTCTGGCTGACCGCGAGGCCGCCGCTCGTGCGCTCGACGCGGACCACGGGCACGCCCTGCTGGTCGACGAAGCTTTTGAGCGACGCCAGCACGCGCGGGTCGTGCGCGGCATCGGCGAGCGAGCCGAAGAACTGATCGGTGTTCGCGGTGCCATAGGCATAGCGCTTCAGGTGGAGGCGCACGCCGTCGCGGAATTTCTCGTCGCCCAGATAGGCGGCGATCATCGCGACGACCTGCCCGCCCTTGCCATAGGTGACCTGGTCGAACGCGCTGTCGATGTCGCCATTGGTCGGGATCGGCTGGTGGATGGGGCGGCCCGCCTTCAGCGCGTCGGTGTTCATCGCGGCGAAGGCCTCGTCGATCGCGCCCGCGCCGATCTTCAGGTCGGGGCGCCATTCGTCGCCGATGCGATAGCCCATCCAGTTGGCGAAGCTCTCGTTCAGCCACAGATCGTCCCACCAGGCCGGGGTGACGAGGTCGCCGAACCACTGGTGCGCCAGTTCATGGGCGACGACCATGCCGAAGGTCTTCTTCTGGTCGGTCGAGGCGCCGCGATCGAGCAGCAATATGGTGTCGCCATAGATGTCGGCGCCCGCATTCTCCATCGCCCCCGGCATCACCGGCGATCCGATCTGGTCGAGCTTGGGAAAGGGGAAGCCGGTGTCGAAATATTTTTCGAGCAGCGAGACGATCGGCTTGGTGTTCTCGAGCGCGAAGTCGAGCTTGTCCTTATAGGGCTGGGTCCCGACGATGCGGATCGGCAGCGGCTCCTTGCGCTGCGCGGTCGCGGGCACCTCGCTCGATGCGGTCGCGAAGGGCCCGACGACGAACGCCATCAAATAGGTCGGCAGCGGCCGGGTGGCGGCGAACTCGTGGCGGACGAGGTCGCCCGCCTTGACGCTGCGCGCGATCGGCGCGTTGCTGAGCGCGGTCAGGCCGGGCTTGGTGGTGATCGAGACGGTGAAGGGCGTTTTGTAACCCGGCTGATCGAAGCCGGGGAAGGCGGCGCGTGCGTCGATCGACTGGAACTGGGTCCAGGCATACCACTGGTCGCCGACCTTGATGCGGTAGAGCCCCGCCGGGCCGTTGCCGAACGGGGCGTCATAGTCGAAGCTCAGCACCGCCTTGCCGGCTGGCAGGGGACTGGCGAAGTCGAGGCGCAGCACGCCGGACGGATCGACCTCGGCATGGCGCGCGGCGATGGTCTTGCCGCCGCTGCTGGCGACTGCCTTGCCGATCTTCATGTCGCGGGCGTGGAGGTAGAGGAAGCTCGACGGCGCCTTGAGCATGACGTCGATCTCGGCATGGCCGGAGAAGCGCTCCTGGTCAGGCAATATGGTCAGGTCGAGCCGATAGGCGGTCGGCGTCGCGGCGTCGGCCAGGATACCGCGCGGGACAGCGGCGTCAGCGTGGACCGCCGGGGCCGCCATAACGGCCTGGGCGAGCGGAAAAGACAGGGCGGTCAAGGCGACGGCGGCGAGGAGATTCTTCATGCGATTACCCTCTGGAAGGACTGGATCGACTGTTATGCGATGATAATACAGTGGGCAAGCCGGCCTGTCGTTACGCCGGTGCAGAATCGTGCGGACAAACGCGCCGGTCCTTGATTATGCTGGCGGAGGTGGGCTGCTGATTCCGCGTATCTGGGAGATGGTAGCGCGATGGTGACGTCATGGTGGCTCGATGGTCGTTAGGGCGCTGATGGGCGTGCTGGCGCTGGCGGCGGGGCCGGCACAGGCAGAGCCGGGCATCCGGACGGTCCCGGTGATCTTTTCGGGCGGCACCACGCGGCAGGTCATCCATGGCTCGATCCGCGGCTATGACGTCATCGACTACAGCCTGCGCGCGGCCGCCGGGCAGAAGCTGAGCGTCGTCTTCACCACCAGCAACGGCTCGAGCTATTTCAACGTCGGGGTGCAGGGCGCGCCCGAGGCGCTGTTCAACGGCGCGACCTCGGGCAATCGCTTTTCCTCGGTGCTGGCGGCCAATGGCAGCTATGCGGTGCGTGTCTATCTGATGCGCAACGCCGCCCGCCGCAACGAAGTGGCACGCTACACCCTCAGCATCGGACTGGCTGGGGCCGGCCCGGTCGCGACCGGCGGGCTGTGGCCGCCCGGGCGCGGCGGGACGATCCAGCGGGCGGTACGCCCGGCTTTCTGTCGAGGTGAGGTGTCGGGCATGTACGCGGTACGCGCCGCCGAGGTCCGCTCCGGGCCGATCGTCCCGGTGCCGGGTGAAGGCAGCGCGATCGACGGCAGCGTCGACAAGGGCGTCGATGGCATCAAGCGCTTCCGCTGCCGCTTCGACGCGCGCGGCCGCTTCATCGACGTGATGGCGATGACCAGCGACGGCGAATAGAGCCGGGGCCCTCCCTCAGGCTACCGCCACGGCCGGCCGCGAGGATCCCAGTCGCGAGGCGACCAGCAGCAGCAGCGACAGCGCTAGCCAGCCGAGCGCCGCCGTCGCCGCTATACCCGCGCCATGGCGCGCGACCAGCGGCGCCGCCGCGAGCGGGCCGATCACCGTGCCGCCGAGTTGCGCCGTGCCGACCAGCATCGCGCCGCGCCCGCTCGGGTCGACCGCCAGCACGGCGGGCATCTGGAAAGGCGGCACGAAGATCCAGACGAACCCGAAGGCTGCCGCTGCGGCGAGCATGACGATGCTCGATCCGCCCTG
Organism: Rhizorhabdus antheiae; assembly: GCF_049889055.1. Lineage (NCBI taxonomy): Bacteria > Pseudomonadati > Pseudomonadota > Alphaproteobacteria > Sphingomonadales > Rhizorhabdaceae > Rhizorhabdus > Rhizorhabdus antheiae. Next base: position 286,167 of record NZ_JBLTWO010000003.1, read on the forward strand.
GGTGAGGAGAAGCACCGCCGCCCCGGCGATGGCGATGCCGGCGATCCAGGCGGCCATGGCGCCCAGGCGCGGCGCCAGGATCGCAGCGAGCAGCCCGCCCGCGATCTGCGCGGCGATGCCGACGGAGACCGCATGGCCCGCCGTCCGCGCGGCGAAGCCGGCATCGCGCAGCGCCGGCAGCAGATAGACCCACAGCGACATGATGCCAGCCAGGAAGGCGGCGATAGCGAACAGCGCGACGATCGCCCGCCCGCCGGGCAGGCCGCGCGCCGCATGGCCTGCGCCCGGCAGCGCATCGGTCAGCCAAAGCAGGGCGACCAGCATCGCCAGGTTCATCGCGACGAGCAGCCCATAGGCGCCGCCATGGCCGAAAGCGGGGGCGACGACCTCGCCGATCGCCTGCGATAGGGTCAGCGCCAGCACCGACTGCGCGGTGACATAGATGGCGAATAGCCGCGCCGGCTGGGCCGAGCGGGAGAAGACCCCGATCAGCGCCCACAGCAGCACACCCGCTCCCGCACCGTTGACGAAGCGCAGCGCGACGATGACGCCGCCCACGGTGATGGTCGTTCCGCCATTGGCGATGAGCATTGCCGCGATGGCGAGGCCCGCCTTCAGTCGCAGGCGGGTCAGCGGCAGGCAAAGCGCGGCGAGCGTGCTGGCGATCGCCATCCCGGCCGCTTCCGCAGTCGCAGCCAGGCCGATCTGCGCCATGTCGAGCTTGCCCGCCGCGCGCAGCAGTTCGAGCAGCAGCGGCTGGAGCGCGGAGATGCACCCCGCGCCGATGCCGAGCAGGACGAAGGGGAGCCAGGCGATCTCGGGCCGTGCCGAATCCTCATGCCTGTCGGATATCGCCACGCCGTCGCCCATTGTCTCGCCCCTCCGTCGCGCAGGACAGGCGGCCGTAACACGGGCCCGCGGGCGGTTCTTTCGACCGCCGGCCTCGCATCCCATCCTCGCCCCGCCTGTTCCTGCGGTGAGCGGTCAGCAAGCCAGATGCGGGCGAGGCCGTCAATCTTCTTACAGCTAGCTGTAAGAATAGGGGCGGCCCAATATACTGCCCCTATTGCCGGTCGGGCGGACGCCTTTCCCGCGACCAGCACGGGAAAGGCGTCCGGGAGATTATTTCGCCAGTTCGGCCTCGATCGCGTCGACGATGATCGCATCGTCGGGGGCGATGTCGGGGGCGAAGCGGGCGGCGACGGTGCCGTCCTTGGCGATCAGGAACTTCTCGAAATTCCAGAGCACGTCGGTGTCGTTCTCGGGCACGATGCCATAGCCCGCCAGGCGCTCCTTGAAGCTCTGGTCCTTGAAAGTCTTGTCGGGTTTCGCTTCGACCAGCTTGGCATAGAGCGGGTGCTGGTCGTCGCCCTTGACCGAGATCTTCGAGAACATCGGGAAGTCGACGCCGTAATTGGTCGTGCAGAATTCCTGGATCTCCGCCTCTGTGCCGGGCTCCTGCGCGCCGAAATTATTGGCGGGGAATCCGAGCACGACGAGGCCCTTGTCCTTATACTGGGCGTAGAGCTGCTCGAGCGCGGTATATTGCGGCGTCAGGCCGCATTTCGACGCGACGTTGACCGCGAGCAGCACCTTGCCGGCATAGTCGCCCAGCTTGGCGTCGTCGCCCTTGATCGTCTTCAGCGGGATTTCCTGGATTTCGGTCGCCATCATCGACTCTCCTGCATTTTGAACCGGAGCGGTATCCATTTTGCCGCTGCCCGACGCAAGCACCCTGTGGCCGAAATCCGCGCATGTTCGCGTCGCACCATGACAATGCCGCCGTTGACGGGGCGGGGCAGGGGCGGCAAAGCGGCGGCATGAAGAAGCTTACCGGCCAGGACCGCTCGATCACCACCACATGGCGCCCCGCGACCCAGGCGGTCCGGGGCGGCACCGCGCGCTCGCATTATGGCGAGACGAGCGAGGCGATCTTCCTCACCTCCGGCTTCACCTATGACTGCGCCGGCGACGCCGCCGCGCGCTTCGCCGGCGAGCAGCAGGGGATGACCTATTCGCGCCTGCAGAACCCGACGGTGGAGATGCTGGAGGAGCGGATCGCCCTGATGGAGGGTGCGGAGGCCGCGCGCTGCATGGCGTCGGGCATGGCGGCGATGACCGCCGCTCTGCTCTGCCAGCTGTCGGCGGGCGACCATGTCGTCGCCGGACGCGCCGCCTTCGGCTCGTGCCGCTGGCTGACCGACACGCTGCTGCCCCGTTTCGGAATCGAATCGACCATCGTCGACGGCACCGACAATGATGCGTGGAAGGCGGCGATCCGGCCCAACACCAAGCTGTTCTTCTTCGAGACCCCGGCCAACCCCACGCTCGACATCGTCGACCTGGAGGCGGTCTGCCGGATCGCGAAGGATGCGGGCGTGCTTACGGTCGTCGACAATGCCTTCGCTACCCCGCTGCTTCAGCGGCCGCTCGATTATGGCGCCGACATCGTCGCCTATTCGGCGACCAAGATGATGGACGGGCAGGGGCGGGTGCTTGCAGGCGCGGTCTGCGGCACGAACGAGTTCATCAACAACACGCTGCTCAGCTTCACCCGCAACACCGGACCGACCCTGTCCGCCTTCAACGCCTGGGTGGTGCTGAAGGGGATGGAGACGCTCGACCTGCGCATCCGCCGGCAGAGCGAGAATGCGCTGCAGGTGGCGGAGTTCCTGGAAAAGCGGGTGCCGCGCGCGCTCTATCCGGGGCTCGCCAGCCATCCCCAGCATGCGCTGGCGATGCAGCAGATGTCGGCCGGCGGTACCATCATCGCCGTCTATCTCGACGGCGGGCGGACACAGGCGCACGGCCTGCTCGATGCGCTCGAACTGATCGACATTTCGAACAATATCGGCGATTCCCGCTCGCTCATGACGCATCCGTCGTCTACCACCCATGCCGGTCTGTCCGCCGAGGTGCGGGCGGCCATGGGAGTCGAGGAAGGCATGCTGAGACTCAATGTCGGACTGGAAGACCCGCTCGACCTGATCGACGATCTCGACCGGGCTTTGAAGGCCGTCGGCCTATGATCATGAAGGCGCTGTTCCCGCATGTCGCGCAGACCCGCGGCGTCGTGGTGCGGGTGGCCGTGTCATTCATGCCCGAACAGTCGGAGCCGGGGCGTGGCCGCTGGTTCTGGTCCTACCATATCCGGATCGAGAATGAGGGCAGCCAGGCGGTTCAGTTGCTGACCCGCCACTGGCTCATCACCGACGGGCGCGGCGTGAAGCATGACGTGCGCGGCGAGGGTGTCGTCGGCGAGCAGCCGGTGATCGAGCCGGGCCAGTCGTTCGACTATGTCTCCGGCTGCCCGCTCCAGACCCCGACGGGATCGATGGAGGGCAGCTATCATATGGTGTCGGAGGACGGTTCGACCTTCGAGGCGGCGATCCCGCGCTTCCCGTTGATCGGCCCGGCTGTCGCGATCTGACGGGTGGGGCGCGGTGAAACGGACTCATCTTCCCCTGAACGGCCTGCGCGTTCTCGACGCGGCGGCGCGGCATCTGTCCTTCACCCGGGCGGCTGACGAACTGGCGGTGACCCCGGCAGCGGTCGGCCAGCAGATTCGTGCGCTCGAGGATACGCTGGGCGTCGTGCTGTTCCGCCGCACCGCCAAGGGCCTTGAGCTGACACCCGAGGGCGAGGCCGGGCTCGACGCTCTGCGTGCCGGTTTCCTCCAGTTTGAGGAAGCGGTGCGCGCGATGCAGGCGGGCCAGTCGTCCAAGACGCTGACCATCGCCGCGCCGCGCGACTTCACCGCCAAATGGCTCGCGCCGCGCCTCGCGGATTTCGGGCGCGACGACCCCGAATTGCGCTTCGTCCTGCTCTCTGCGGACGAAGGCCTCGATTTCACCCAGGCCAATCTCGACCTCGCGATCGTCTATGCCGAAGGACCGGGGGATCACGAGGGCGTGCGGCTGGCCGATGGATCGCTGGTGCGGGTCGGTCTCGCACAGGGTGCGCCGATCGCCTGGCCTGGCTGCCCGCCTCAGGACCGCGACGCGACGCTGGCGGTGGCCGATGCCGGGCTCGCCATCGATGCCGCGGCTGCCGGCTTCGGGACGGCGCATGTGCCCGCGTTGCTGGTCGAGCGCGACATCCTCGAAGGCCGGGTCCGCGCGCAGGGCGACCCAATCCCGTCGCCGCGCGCCTATTGGCTGGTCGCCCCGACGCCGCAATGGCGTCAGAAGAAGGTCAAGGCGCTCGTCGCCACGCTGATCGGGGACTGAGCCGGCCGCTTCCGTCCAACCGGTCTATTCGAGGTCGGTGCGCGTTAGCGCGGCGGCGCGGGTGATCAGGCCGGGGGCCTTGCTGAGCAGCGCCAGCAGGGCGTTCGCCAGCATCGGCCGTTCGCCCGTGCGGCGCAGGCTTTCGGCGAGCAGCACTGGCCGGGCGGTCTGGCGGGCGAAGCCGGGCTGATAGGCGACGGCGCCCGCCGGTCCTTCCCGCAGATAGTCGCGCGCGGCGCGCGTAGCGCTGGCGAGCGCGATGGCGACGCCGTCTCCGGCGAGGCTGGCGATGACCGCCGACTGGTCCCCCAGACGGAACAGCCCTGGCGTGGTGCTTTGCGCCCGCCAGCCATAGGGCACGCGCGCGATGCTGACCCAGGCGCCGACCGAGCTGGCACCGGCAAAGCGCTCGCCGAGGATCGGAGCCTCGCGCGCGATCTCCGCGATGAGGCTCGCCGGATCGCCCCCGGCTGCCTTGAGCCGCGACTGAGCGACCGACAGGCAGAGATTCACCCCGCCATCCTCCTGCAGCAGCAGCCCGGCATAGCCATGGCGGAACAGGTGCAGCTCGATCACGCCGTCCAGCTTGCGGCGCAGGCCTTCGCCCGGTTCGAGGCGGCTGCGCAGGCCCAAAGCTGGGTCGCTGCCCATCGTCACCGGCCGGGCGGCGCCGCGCAGCTCGTGCTTGCCGGTCGCCAGAAACAGCGCATCGGTCGAGAGCGATGCGCCGTCCGCCAGATCGAGGGTCAGCCGGTCGGGCGCAGCCTGGCGGATCGTCACCCCGCGTTCGATACCGGCTCCGGCTGCGGCGGCGAGGGTCAGTAGATGTTCGTCGAGGCAGGCGCGCGACAGGCCCGCCGCCTGAAAGGGAAGCGGGGCCTCGGCCACGCGGCGGCCGGCGAAGATGCGGGCGCGGCCGATCGGATGCGCGCCGAGCGCCTGCACGTCGATGCCGAGCGCAGCGAGCGAGGCGATCGCATCCCCGCCCATGAAGCCCCCGCAGACGGGATCGCCCCGTTCGCGCTGGCGGTCGACGAGCAGCGGGCGTCGCCCCGCGCGGGCGAGCTGCAGCGCGACGGCCGCCCCGGCCGGGCCGCCGCCCGCTATCAGCGCGTCCGGTCGACGCATAGCCGGAAGGGGAAGCGGGTGTGGACGGTGGCGCTCGCCGGCGGAAGCCCGGCCTCGGCCAGGAGCGGCGGCCATTCGGACGGGCGGAAGGCGCGCGCGATCGACAACTGGCCGTCCTCGCGCACGATCCGGTGCCAGCCCATCGCCCGCGCGAGCAGGGGATAGCCGAGATAGGCGAAAAGGTGGCGGTGAAGGTCGTTGATGTGCCAGCCCAGCCGCGCATGGCGCTCCATCGCGCGCAGGAAATGGACGAGCTGTTCGTGGCTCATATGGTGGGCGACAAGGCTGCTGACGATCAGATCATAGCCGCCGCGCGCTTCGGCCGACTCCAGAAGCTCGCTATAGTCGCCGGTCAGAAATTCGATGTCATGGCGGTCAGGCGTGGCCGACCAGGCGATCTGCGCGCTTTTCGGGTTGAGGTCGATACCGGTCAGCACCCCCGTCTTCCCCCGTTTTTCCGCCCAGCGTGCGATCTTGCGCAGCAGGTCGCCATCGCCATAGCCGACATCGAGCAGCGTGAACCGGTCCCGGTCCCCAACGACGCGGGCGACGAAATCGAGCGTGGGGCGCGCCGCCAGGGTCCAGCGGTTGACCCGTGCGAGATCGGTCAGGACGCGGGCATAGGTCGCCGGATCGAGATCGGCATCGTCCATCTGCTCGCTTTCACGCGCCGGGCTGGCAAGCAAGCGCATCAGGCGCTGCGCAATGCGAAGCCCTCGGCGGCGAGGCCGGGGCCGAAGGCGACCGCCAGTCCGTCGAGGGGCTTTCCCTTGGCCAGCATGGCGGCGAGCACGAACATCAGCGTGGAAGACGACATATTGCCCCAGCGGCGCAATATGTCCCGCGAGACAGTCAGTGCATCGGAGGGGAGATCGAACCCCGTCTGGACCGCATCAAGGATCGACCGGCCGCCGGCATGGACCGCCCAGTCGGTGGGGGTGCCGGGTGTGCGATCGCCGAGGATGGCCTGGCGCAGCGCCGGGTCTGCCAGCGCCGCTGCGATCCGCACCGGAACCTCGCCCGACAGGTGCATGACGAAGCCCTCATTACCGATGTCCCAGCGGATCAGTTCGTCGCTGTCGGGCAGGGTTGCCGCAAAGAAGCGGTCGACCGCAATGCCCGCCGGCTCGGCCGAGACGATCGCTGCGGCGGCGCCGTCGGCGAACTGGAGCTGGGCCATCAGCGACCCCACATCCGCGCTGTCCTGCATATGCAGCGAGCAGAGCTCGACCGTCACGACCAGAACCCGCGCCTTTTCATCCGACCGTGCGATGTGGTGCGCGACGCGCAATGCTGCGACCGCCGCATAGCAGCCCATGAAGCCGACCAGCGTCCGCTCGATCGAGCCCGACAGGCCCAGCCGCCGCGAAATGATCTGGTCGATTCCGGGTGCGACGAAGCCGGTGCAGCTTGCGACCACGAGATGGGTGATATCGCCGAGGTCCACGCGCGATGACAGGTCGTCGATCGCCCGCAGCGCCAGCGCGGGCGCTTCACGTGCATAGCAGGCCATGCGGTCGGCGGTGGAGGGCATGGCGGCACCATAGAAGCCGCCGGGATCGACCTGGGACCCGCCGAGCGGCGAGGGCGGCAGGACGGTATAGCGTTCCTCGATCGCGGATCGCGAGGCCATGCGGCGGAAGAGCGCCCGGTCGCGGCCCTCGAGCCGACCTGCCGCCCAGTCGACGAAGGTCTGGTGGATGGCGTGCGGTGGGACGGCGGTGCCGATGGCGTGGATATGGGCGGTCATGGAAAGGCAACGCACGGCATGGCCGCTATGTCCCACGTCGCCCGGCCCGATACAAGCGCCAGCACTATGTCCTGACCGAAGGGGCGGCGCTCAGCTGGCCTGTTCGATCCCCAGTTCGCCGAGCTTGCGGTACAGGGTCGAGCGCCCGATGCGCAGCCGTCGCGCGACCTCGGTCATGCGCCCGCGATAATGGCCGATCGCCAGGCGAATCAGGTCTGCCTCGATCTCCTCGATCGGTCGGACATGGCCGTCGGGCCCGAACAGCGGCAGACTGGTCGGGACCGGCAGGGGCACCGATGACGCCAGAGAAGCGGCGGCCACCGGCATGTCGTCATTCGCGGGGGGCGTTGGCGGGGCTGCCCGCGCTTGCCGGATCTGCGGGAAGTCGCGCTCGCGCAGCAGCCCGTCCTGGCAGAAGATCGCGGCGCGGAACAAGGCGTTGTGCAATTGCCGGACATTGCCGGGCCAGTCATGGTCCCGCAGCAGCGCCAGCGCCTCTCCGTCGAGCGAGAGGGCCGGCAAGTCGAGTTGCCGCCCGATCCGGTCCAGCAGATGCGCCGCCAGCACGCCGATATCCTCGCGCCGTTCGCGCAGCGGCGGCAGCAGGACCGGGACCACGGCCAGCCGGTAGAACAGATCCTCGCGAAACCGCCCCGCCACGACGTCGTCGGACAGGCGCCGATTGGTGGCCGCCACGACCCGGACGCTGATCCGGGTCGCCACGGTGGCACCAATCGGCCGGATCTCGCCCGACTGGAGAACGCGCAGCAGCTTGGCCTGCGCATCGGCCGGCAGTTCGCCGATCTCATCGAGGAAGATTGTGCCGCCATCGGCCTGCGCGAACAGGCCGCGCCGCCGTTCGAACGCGCCGGTGAAGGCGCCGCGCTCATGGCCGAACAGTTCGGACTCGACCAGATTGGCCGGGATCGCGCCGCAGTTCACCGTCACCAGCGGCCCGTCGCGCAGGGAGGACGCGCGATGGATCGCCTGGGCCAGCACTTCCTTGCCGACACCGCTTTCGCCTTCGATCAGGATCGTGGCCGGGGTGGCTGCGGCGCGCATCGCGGTCTCGACCGCGCGCCGGAAACCGGCGGCGTTGCCCACCACGCCTTCGAAGTCGAGCGGTTCGGGCCATTTCTCAGCCATCGGGCGCAGTTCGCCCTGCTGTTCGGGGCCCGTCGATATGGCGGCGTCGAGCGCGGCCATCAGTTTGACCGGGCCGAGCGGCTTGACCAGCACATCGTGCGCACCCTCCCGCATGGCCCGGACCGCCAGATCGGCGCTGTCCTGTGCGGTGATGATGATCAACGGAAGCGACGGCAATGCCTGACGCAATGCGGTGACGCTCGCCATGGCATCGGCGTCGGGCGACCAGAGGTCCGCCAATATGGCATCGATGCGATGGCCGGCCGCTTTGGCGCTTTCGGAAGCCTTGGTGGCGGACACGGCATCGACGGCACGGAAGACCCGCCATCCCGCACGCTGTGCGACGGCACTCATCAGGCCGGCCTGGGCTGGCTCGGCATCGACCAGCAAGAGCCCCGGGGGGCCGTCGCGACGCATCCGCTACTCCTTCGCGACTGGCCCTAGCAAAGAAATGCTAAGCAAAATTAAACTGGTACAAAGGGCGGGCGCCGCGACGGCATTTGTTCTTGAGGCGCTGTTGGCCTACGACTAGAAGGACGCCGAAAATACCGTCATTGCGAGGGGTGTAATATGTCCGACGAACAGGGTGCGCCGATGGATTACAAGGCTCACAACAACACCTATTCCGGTTTTCTGGGGCTGCTCAAGTGGGGCACCATCCTCAGTGCGGCGACCGGCCTCCTCGTCATCTTCCTGATCGCGCCCAAGGGCTGATCCCTTGAGGATAGCGGTGCTGAAGGAGTCGGCAGCCGGGGAAACCCGGGTGGCCGCCACCCCCGAGACTGTGAAGAAATTCATTGCGCTCGGGGCCGAAGTCGCAGTCGAGGCCGGGGCCGGAGTCACCGCTTCCATTGCCGACAATGATTATGCCGCGGCCGGTGCCGTGGTCGGCGATCGCACGGCGACGCTGGCCGGCGCCGACATCGTGCTGGGCATTCAGGGGCCGGACCCCGACTCCCTTGGCGGGACGAAGCCGGGCGCCTGGATCGTGGCGGGGCTCAACCCGTTCGGAGAGCGGGCGCGGGTCGACGCCTATGCGGCCAAGGGCTTCGAGGCGCTGGCGATGGAGTTCATGCCGCGCATTACCCGCGCGCAGTCGATGGACATATTGTCGTCGCAGTCGAACCTCGCCGGCTACAAGGCGGTGCTGGTCGCTGCCAACGAATATGGCCGCGCCTTCCCGATGATGATGACGGCAGCGGGCACGGTTTCTGCCGCTCGCGCCTTCATCATGGGTGTCGGCGTCGCCGGCCTTCAGGCGATCGCGACCGCGCGCCGCCTCGGCGCACAGGTTTCCGCGACCGACGTGCGCTCGGCGACCCGTGAGCAGATCATGTCGCTCGGCGCCAAGCCGATCTTCGTCGAGAAGGTCGCGGGCATCGAGGGCGAAGGCGCCGGTGGCTATGCGACCGAGATGTCTGAGGAATATCAGAAGGCCCAGGCCGAACTGGTCTCCGCCCATATCGCCAAGCAGGACATCGTCATCACGACCGCCCTGATCCCGGGACGCGCGGCGCCTCGGCTGATCTCGGATGCGCAGATCGCGACGATGCGGTCGGGCTCGGTGATCGTCGATCTCGCGGCCGAGAGCGGCGGCAATGTCGAAGGCTGTGTCGCCGGCGAGACGGTCGTGCGCCACGGCGTCAAGATCGTCGGCGCGAAGAACATGGCGGGCACGCTCGCGGCGGACTCGTCGGCGCTCTTCTCGCGCAACCTGTTCAACTTCCTCAGCGCCTTCTGGGACAAGGAAGCCAACAAGCCGATCCTCGACGAGGAAATCGGCGACGCGATCCGACTGACGCAGGGCGGCAAGGTCGTCAACGCCCGGCTGCTCGGCTGATCGGGGAAGGGGGAACATATGGACTTCATCTCGATCCTGTCGATCTTCGTCATGGCCTGCTTCGTGGGCTATTATGTCGTCTGGTCGGTCACGCCCGCGCTGCACACGCCGCTCATGGCGGTTACCAACGCCATCTCGTCGGTCATCATCGTCGGTGCGCTGATCGCCAGCGCGACGGCTTCGGGCGGCGCCCTGGGCAAATATCTGGGCCTCGTGGCCGTCGTCTTCGCGAGCATCAACATCTTCGGCGGCTTTGCGGTCACCGAACGCATGCTGGCGATGTACAAGAAAAAAGACCGCAAGGGCTGAGCCGGGCAGGGGGATATAGACATGCATGAACTCGCTGCCACGCCCGCCTGGGCATCGCTCGCCTATCTGATCTCGGGGGTGTTGTTCATCCTCGCGCTGCGCGGGCTTTCGAGCCCGGCTACCTCGCGCCGGGGCAACCGCTTCGGCATGATCGGTATGCTGATCGCCGTCGCGACCACGCTGATCCTGCACAATACCGGTCTCGTCGAGATCGGCATCGCCATCGCGATCGGCGGTGTCATCGGTTACGTGACCGCACAGCGGATCGCGATGACGGCGATGCCGCAGCTCGTCGCCGCCTTCCACTCGCTGGTCGGTCTCGCGGCCGTGCTGGTCGCAGGGGCGGCCTTCCTCAATCCCGGCGATTTCGGGATCGTGGATCAGGCCACCGGCCACATCCTGCAGGTCAGCCGGATCGAAATGGGCCTCGGCGTCGCGATCGGTGCGATCACCTTCTCGGGTTCGGTCATCGCCTTCCTCAAGCTCAACGGCAATATGTCGGGCTCTCCGATCATGCTGCCGGGACGCCATGTCATCAACCTGGGTACCCTTGCGGCGATCCTGGGCCTGATCGGCTATTTCCTGACCGATGACGCGCAGTGGGTGTTCTTCACGATCACCGCGCTCAGCTTCGTCATCGGCTTCCTGCTGATCATCCCGATCGGTGGCGCCGACATGCCGGTCGTCGTGTCGATGCTGAACAGCTATTCGGGCTGGGCGGCCGCAGCGATGGGCTTCACCCTGCACAACACGGCGATGATCGTCACCGGCGCGCTCGTCGGCTCGTCGGGCGCGATCCTCAGCTACATCATGTGCAAGGCGATGAACCGCAGCTTCATCAGCGTCATCGCGGGCGGCTTCGGTGCGGCTCCCGAGGCATCGGGTGGCGCGGCGAAGGTCGATCGCCCGTGGAAGCGCGGCTCGGCCGACGATGCCGCCTTCCTGATGGGTCAGGCCGAGCAGGTCATCATCGTTCCCGGCTATGGCATGGCGGTCAGCCAGGCGCAGCATGTGCTCCGCGAAATGGGCGATGTCCTCAAGGAAGCCGGCGTTCGCGTGAAATATGCGATCCATCCGGTCGCCGGCCGTATGCCCGGCCACATGAACGTGCTGCTGGCGGAAGCCAATGTGCCCTATGACGAGGTGTTCGAGCTCGAGGACATCAACAGCGAGTTCTCGCAGACCGACGTCGCTTTCGTCATCGGGGCCAACGACGTGACCAACCCGGCGGCGAAGACGGACAAGAGCTCGCCGATCTACGGCATGCCGATCCTCGACGTCGAGAAGGCCAAGACCGTGCTGTTCGTGAAGCGCTCGATGGGCGGTGTCGGCTATGCCGGTGTGGACAACGACGTCTTCTACATGGACAACACGATGATGCTGCTCGGCGACGCCAAGAAGATGGTCGAGGAGATCGTCAAGGCGATGGCGCACTAAGCGCTCATTCCTGCCATTATAGAGGCCCTTCTCCGCCTGGCGGGGGAGGGCCTTTTCTTTTGATCGCCTCCATCCGCTTGCGGATGTTGCAGCCCGGACAATGAACGGGTGCAGTGCGCGGAATTGAACCGGCCCGCCCCTTGGCTCATCCTCCGTCCCGCACGCATCCTGGCGTCGCCCAAGACGAAGAGGGGCCTATCATGTTTCGATCCTTTGCGCGTTCCGTCACCCTCGGCCTTGCCGTTCTGGGCGCGATAGCCACGACAGCCGGCCATGCGGAAGAGGCCAAGGCGGTCCGCGACGCGCAGGGCCTTTGGGCCTATACGCTGCTGAAGGCGGGACGCAGCGGGGAGGAAATGCCCCTCACCGGCATCATCCTCTACAAGGATGGTCTGTTCGCGCAGCAGGCGATCTTCGACGGTGAGCCGTTCGAGACGCGTGGCGCGATGGCGCATGCAGGAACCTTCGGTCCCGGTCCGAGCGGCATTCACATGGTGGCCGAACAGACGATCGGCATCGATCCGGCCAAGCAGCCGGCACTAAGCTTCCGCAAGGACACCCAGCACGACATCTCGGTGACGCGCGATGGCGATGCCCTGACGCTCGTTTTCGGATCCGGGACCGTACAGAAGTTCCGCCAGATCGGCCCGGCCGATGGCGACATCTACAAGCTCGAACAGGGCGTTCTGGCGCTCGTCGACGGCCATTTCGTGCTGGTCTCGGGGGACGAGAAGGGCGTGGTGACCGGCTATGGCAAGGCCGTCAAGCAGGGCGATGGCTATAGGCTGGAGATCATCCGCTGGTCGGAAGCGACCCCCGCCAAGGCCGTCAACCGCAAGGATGGCACGATCAAGGCGAGTTTCGACGGCAAGACCTTCACCCTGGCCGACGGCCGCAGCTTCAAGGTCGTACCGAAGGGCTGATAGCAATCGGAAGCGCCCTCTTGCTATTTAGCAGCCGGCGCTTCCGACACCGCCTGGAGCGTGTTCACGATGAGTGAACGCGCTCTTGCCTTTCGAAACCGCATTCTCCGAGCCATTGACCGAGTTCGGTCAACTTCTGCTCTAGCGAAACCAGATCGAAAAATTGAACCGCTGGAAATCGGCCGCCGCCTGGGACAGCGGCAATACGCTGTGGTCGAGCCCGGAGTTGACGTCGAACAGGATCATCCGGTTCGGCAGGGGATCGACAATCCGGTCGCCATCGCGCGCATGCATGACGAACTGGCCGCCCATGGCGGGGGTCCAGCCATCGCTGAAATAGAGCAGTGCGCAGATCGTCCGGCCGCCGATCGCATCGTCATGGCGCCGCGCAAGGTCACCGAAGACCATGCGGCGGATGAGCAATTCCTGCAGAGCATCAGGGCGTCGACCGGCGATGACGCCCAGCAGGTCCATAAAGGCAGGGCTCGTCAACAGCGTCTTGAAACGGACGAGATCGACTATGCCCGGGGAAAGCTCGCGTCCGCGCCTCACACGTTCGAACGCTTGATGCTGGAAGAAGCGCTCCGCAGGGGCCGCCTCGGCGAAGTCGGCCGCGTCGACCCATTTTACGGCATTCTGCCCAACGGTACCGTCCTCGCCGGCAGAGGGCATCAGTCCATGACGCGGGCCCCAAGCGACATCCGATTTCAGGGCATCGGCTATCCGACGATATCGCGCCGGCAGCAGTACGTCGTCGATGACCACCATGCGGGCGTCATCCTCTGCGAAGCGGCGAGCGGCAACATGGCAGGAATCGGTGTCGAGGGTGGTAGCTGACAACCAGTCGGTCAGTGGCGAAGCCGGCAAACTCAATTTGCAACCCTTTCTCGGCCAGCTGAGCCTAACCGGATCGCTGCCTAGCATCTTCTTGGATCTAAGAGGCAACCATAGTATTGGGGGGCGGAGACATCGGAATTCAGGCGAGGGGTTTTTGCAATGGCGCAGTCGGACAGAAAAGATATGGACGTGCTCGAGGCAGAGTGCGCGCAGCCATCAGCTTCGGCCAAGGGCATTTGGAGCACGCCTTCACTGACGATAGTCGATCTGTCGGATTCAACCTTGGCGATGGGGGCTGGCTCGTCAGACTCAGGTATTCTCAGCTGAGGTGTTTTATGTGAGGGCGGCTTTGCTCTGCAACTTCGTTGCTGCAGGATAAGCTGCTCCGTCCTTTCGCAACGCTGATCCGCGCGCAGGATTGCCCCATCCGTCATTAGCGGTCATGGCGGCACCGTGACCCGACGCACCAGCCGCCCTGACAGCAACAACAGTGCGCCCGAGCAGAATGCTCGCACCGGCGGAGGGGAAGACCCGATGCGCCGGGGGCAGGTCGACCATGGCCGCGCCCGCGCGGCGCTCTTTCTCGCGGGCTTCGCGACCTTTTCCCTGCTCTGGTGCACCCAGCCGCTGCTGCCCGCCTTCGCCGCCCATTTCGGATTGAGCGCGCCGACCAGCGCGCTGGCCCAGTCAATGACGGCCGGCGCCATTGCCGGGACGAGCATGGTCGCCGCCGCGCTGTCGCACCTCTTCACGCGCCGCCGGCTGATGTTCACGGTGATGCTGGTCGCCGCGCTTCTCAACCTGGCCGTCGCCTTCGCGCCGAACTGGTCGGCGCTGCTATTTGCTCGTTTTCTCCAGGGGGCGGCGCTGGGCGGGGTGCCGGTGGTCGCGATGGCCTATCTGGCCGAGGAGATGGACGGTCGCGACCTGCCTCGCGCGATCGGTCTCTACGTAGCGGGCACGGCCTTCGGGGCGATGATGGGGCGGGTGGCGGTCGGGGGGATTGCCGACCTGCTGGACTGGCGCGGCGCCATGGCGGTCGTCGGGGTGGTCGACGTCGCAGCGGCGATCGGCTTCCTGCTGCTGCTACCGGCGTCGCGCAACTTCGCGCCCTCGCGCGGCTTCGATATCGGCGCGCATATCGGGCACTGGCGCGACCAGTTCCGTTCACCCGCGCTGCGCCGTCTGTTTGCGGTCGGTTTCGCCCTGACCAGCGTCTTCGTCGTGCCGTTCAACTATGCTGGTTTTCGGCTGAGCCATCCGCCCTATGATCTCGGGCAGGCGGCGAGCAGCCTCATCTTCCTGACCTATGTCTTCGGCATCGCGTCATCCGCGCAGGCGGGCAGCCTGATCGCCCGTATAGGGCCCAGACGTGCGCTCGCGGCCAGCATCGCCGTGATGACATCGGGCATGGTCATCAGTCTTGCCGAGCCGCTCTGGGCGTTCATCCTCGGCATCATCCTCGTGACGATGGGGTTCTTCGCCTCGCATGCGATCGCCAGCGGCGAGGTCGGGCGGCAGGCGGGGCCGGCCAAGGCCCATGCGGCCTCGCTTTACCTGTTCTTCTATTATGCCGGGGTGACCTTGACCGGCTGGGGCGCCGGCTGGTTCTGGGAGCATAGCGGCTGGCTGGGACTGACGGTCGTGACCGGGGCCATCGGCATAGCCGGCGTGGTGCTGGCGCTGGGCGGGAGCGACTGACCGCTCACGCAGACAAAGAAAGAGCCGGAGATCGTGCGACCTCCGGCTCCTTGGTCATGCCTTGCAGCGCATGCTGCACCAACTGGCTTAGAGGTCGTCCACGCTCTTGCTGACGAGGATGTTGACCGCGACGCGGCGGTTCTGCGCCTTGCCTTCGGGCGTGTCGTTCGGCGCCAGCGGATCGGCGGTGGCCATGCCGGTCGGGGTCAGCATCCGGTAAGGCTTCCAGCCGCAGGCCTGCTGCAGATAGTTGATCACCCGCGCCGCGCGCTTCTCGCTCAGCTGCTGGTTGACCTCTTCGGGGCCGGTAGAATCCGTGTAGCCGACCACCAGCATGAGCGCATTCTCGGTCGCCTCGGCCGTGCTCGCCGTCTGGCAGAGTTGGGCCTTGTCCTCGGGCGACAGCTCCGCCTTGCCGGTGTCGAAATGGACATTGATCGTGTTCTTGATGTTGTACTTGTCGATATCGCCGAGGCGCCCGCGCAGCGCCTCCGTCGCGGCGATTTGCTCATCGAAGCGCTGGTCGGTGGCGTTGCGGATCATCGAGGCGGTCTTGAAATCGCCGTTCCGGAAATTGACCTGGCTCGCATAGAGCTCGCTGCCCGCGCCGCCGGCAGGCTGAAGCGTCTTCACCGTCACTGGGAGACCGTTCAGCAGCGCATCGAGCCCGAGCTTCTTGTTGCTGCCGAACAGGCCGGACGCGGCCTTGACCCGCGTGGCATCGCCGACCGCGATCACAGTGCTCGTGCCATCGGCCTGCCTGACCTTTAGCCGGTTGCCCGTGCGAGCCGAGATAACGCCTTTTATTTCAGGACCTTCAGTCATCGTCGAAGGATCCGGAAGAGGAACGCCGTCAACGACAATATTCGAGTCGGATGAGCGCTGTTGTTGGGCCGAAAGGCTGGCTGAAGCCGACAGGGCCAGCATAGCCATCATGAAACGAACTCTCCGGTCCTTGGAATTGACACGCATGAAGCGACTCCTTTGTCTTTCCCCGTCTGCTTTGGGTGTCGTTGACTAGCTGTCTGCCAGATTAACGCCGGACCTGACGGTCGAGAACTTGCCGCTGACGAGAGTGTATCGCGCGACGAAAGGAGGGCCGCTATGTCCGAATCGGGTGGTCGAGACAGTCGTCCGCTGGCCGGGGATCGGGTGTGGCCAGCATCGCGCACAGATGGATTCGCGACCCGGAATATGCGGCGGGCTTAGTGCGCCGCGACCGCTCCATCATGCCGTTCGAGCCAGTCGTGAACGGCGAGCATATGATCGACGATCGCCATATCGGCGTGGCTGGAGGCGCTCTCCGCACGGGCGCCGCTGCGGCCGATCAGGGCGGGCCTGCGCCTGGTGCCGATCTCCCACAGCCTGCGCGCGTAGAAGAGGGGCATGCGTGGCGATCGGGGATCGACCGGATACATGTTCGCCATCTCCAGCCGCGACGGAAACAGCCGCCCGAAGAGGAAGGACGACAGGTCCCCGCTGCGGCGGCGCAGGCGGGTCTGCAGCGACAGCTTGAGGTCTTTGCGCTGGCTGGCGTCCTGCAGCATGATCAGCGCGGTCGCATCGACCAGGGCCGAGGGCACCGAACAGGATCCGGGGCCGCCCTCCGGTTCGGGGATCGCTACGCTCGGCCAGTAGCGCCGGGTGAGGGCGAAGCTCAGCAGCGCGCCGTGACGGCAATGCGCCCGGTCGGCGAGCGACCAGAAGAGCGGCCAGTCGACGCTGCCGCCCCGGACCAGCCAGGCGATGTCGCTGAGCAGCAAAGGGCCGTTGTCGAAGGCGTGCCCGTAAGCGGCGTGCTCGATCAGATGGAGCAGCGTGTCGGTTGGCGAAGGAAAGGCAATCTCGCGGCCAGGCTCCCCAAGCCGCACCAGCCGCTCCCAGAAGGCGGAGTCTTCGCTCGGCTCATAGCCGTCGCCGCGCTCGCGATCGTGGAAGAGACGGAAATGAACCTCGACCGCCATGCCCGTCGCGGGCGAGCGTGCCGGCGGCATCTGGTGCAGGAAGTCGAGCGCGGATTCCGGACTGCCCTGGCTCAGCTCGATCTGGCCATAGCCTTCGGCCTCCAGCAGGCGCCACGCCTCCACCGCGCGGTCGCGCGGGACGAGGATGTCGATGTCGCGCAGAGGGCGGAGTTCCGGGCGTGGATAGGCGGTGCGGCCGAGATAGGCGCCCTTCAAGGCGGCGAAGGATATGCCAGCTTTGGAGAAAAGAGCGCGCAGTCGCTCCAGTTCGGCGGCCGCGCGCAGTCCCGCCATGGCCTGGGCGCGCCGCCGCTCGACCAACTGGACTGCGATCGGGCCGGGAAAACAGCCGGGGTCCTGCGCCAGCCTCTGCCCGAGCAGCGGTTCCAGCCGATGCTGCCGCGCCATCCGGATAAGGTCGTCCCAGGCGGTGGCATCGAGCGCAGCGTAACGGGCCATATCGACGGGCCGCTCGATCGCAATCAGGTCGAGCAGCAGCAGCGCGTGCGTAGGATCGCTCATCGGCGATGCCCGCAGCGGATGCGGCAAAGGGCGCGGCGCGACGTCATGGCTTTCTAGTGACGCCAAAACCTCGTCGGATAAAGGCGCAATTTCAATATCTCGTGCCGGGCCTCGGGCCGCCGGATCAGGTCAGGCGGGCTGCGTGCCAGCGCAGATGATCGTCCATGAAGGTCGAGATGAAATAATAGCTATGGTCATAGCCGGGCTGGAGCCGCAGCGTGAGGTCTATCCCGGCATCGGCGCAGGCGTCCGCAAGCAGCTGGGGCTTGAGCTGGTCGGCCAGGAAACCGTCCGCCTCGCCCTGATCGACGAGCAGATCCTTCACCCGCGCGCCGTCCTCGATCAACGCGACCGCGTCGTGCCTACGCCACACCGCCCGGTCCTCGCCCAGATAGCCGGGGAGGGCCTTCTGACCCCAGGGCACCTGCGACGGCGCCACGATCGGCGCGAAGGCCGATACCGAGCGGAAGCGTTCGGGGAAGGTCAGGCCAATGGTCAGTGCGCCATGGCCGCCCATCGAATGGCCGGTGATCGCCTGCCGGTCCATGTCGGCCGGGAAATGCTCGGCGATGAGCGTCGGCAGCTCCTCGGTGACATAGCTCCACATGCGATAATGCGGCGCGAAGGGTTGTTCGGTCGCATCCACATAGAAGCCTGCGCCCAGCCCGAAATCATAGGCGCCGGCCGGATCGTCGGCCACGCCTTCGCCGCGCGGGCTGGTGTCCGGCGCGACGAAGATCAGGCCGAGTTCGGCGCAGGCCCGCCGATACTCGCCTTTTTCGGTCACATTGGCATGGGTGCAGGTGAGGCCCGACAGATACCAGACGACCGGCAGGCGCGCGCCCGGCTCGTGCGGCGGGACATAGACCGAGAAGGTCATGTCGGTGCCGGTGACGGCGGACGCGTGGCGATAGACTCCCTGCACGCCGCCGAACGCCCGGTTGGTCGAAACGGTCTCGATGCCCATGGCCGATCCGATCAGAAAACGACGACCGAGCGGATCGACTTGCCTGCGTGCATAAGATCGAACGCGGTGTTGATCTCCTCCAGCCCCATGACATGGGTGATCATCGGGTCGATCTCGATCTTGCCGGTCATGTACATGTCGACGATCTTCGGCACGTCGGTGCGACCCTTGGCGCCACCGAAGGCCGTGCCGCGCCAGTTGCGGCCGGTCACCAGCTGGAAGGGACGCGTCGCGATCTCCTTGCCGGCTTCCGCGACGCCGATGATGATCGAAGTGCCCCAGCCGCGATGGCAGGCCTCGAGCGCGGTGCGCATCACCTCGGTGTTGCCGGTCGCGTCGAACGTATAGTCGGCGCCGCCGTCGGTCATCTCGACGACCTTGGCGACGACGTCCTCGCGGCTCATGCCCTTGCTGTTGAGGAAGGCGGTCATGCCGAAGCGGCGGCCCCATTCCTCGCGGTCGGGGTTGATGTCGACGCCGATGATCTTGCCCGCGCCGGCCAGCTTCGCGCCCTGGATCACGTTCAGCCCGATGCCGCCCAGGCCGAAGACCACGACATTGTCGCCGACCTGTACCTTGGCGGTGTTGATCACCGCTCCGACACCCGTTGTCACGCCGCAGCCGATATAGCAGCTGGTCTTGAAGGGGGCGTCCTCGCGGATCTTCGCCACCGCGATCTCGGGCAGGACGGTGAAGTTGGAGAAGGTCGAGCAGCCCATATAATGGAAGATCGGCTGGCCCTTGTAGCTGAAGCGGCTGGTGCCGTCGGGCATCAGGCCCTTGCCCTGCGTCGCCCGGATCGCCGTGCAGAGGTTGGTCTTGCCGCTGAGGCAGCTTTTGCACTGGCGGCATTCGGGGGTGTAGAGCGGGATCACATGGTCGCCGGGCTTCACGCTGGTCACGCCGGGGCCGACTTCGCGCACGACGCCAGCGCCTTCGTGGCCCAGGATCGACGGAAAGATGCCCTCGCTGTCGAAGCCGTCGAGCGTATAGGCATCGGTGTGGCAGATGCCCGTCGCCATGATTTCGACGAGCACCTCGCCCGCCTTGGGACCTTCGAGGTCGACCTCGACGATTTCCAACGGCTTCTTGGCTTCGAACGCGACGGCGGCACGGGTCTTCATGGCGGAATCTCCTGATCTCAGGCCGACATATATTGGTGCAATTCGCGACGAAATAGCTAATTCTGCAAGGCATTAATTCCAGGGAGCAACAATCATGTCCGACTGGGACGGGCTGGAGGAGATCGTCGCGATCGCCGATACCGGCAGCTTCGTCGGCGCTGCCCGGCGGCTGAACATATCGCCGTCGCAGGTCAGCCGCATCGTTCAGCGGCTGGAGGCGCGGTTGAACGCCGAACTGTTCGAGCGGACGACCCGCTCGGTCCGACCGACCGAACTGGGTCGCATGCTCGTCGACCAGAGCCGGCGGATCATCGACGAGCGTGACGAGGCGCTGTCGATGGCGCGCGGCGAAAGCGAGATGCAGGGCGCGCTGCGGCTCACCTGCTCGACCACGCTCGGCGAACGCTTCGTGGCCCCTATCGTCGGCCGTTTCATTCGCATGCACCCGCGCATCTCGGTGTCGCTGGAGCTGACCAACCGCGTCGTCGATCTGGTTGCCGAGGGTTTCGACATCGGCATCCGGACCGGCCATCCCGTCGACCAGCGGCTCGACGCCCGCCAGATCGGGGCTCGCTCGCTCGTGCTGTGCGCGTCACCCGCCTATCTGGTAGGGCGCGGTTTGCCGAGGGCGCCCGCCGAGCTGGAAGCGCATGACTGCCTGATCGGAACAAGCGGGGTCTGGCATTTCAGCGAGAAGGGTACGAGGCGGACGCTGGTGCCGAGCGGTCGCCTGCGCTGCAACAGCGGCACCGCGCTGGTGGCTGCCGCCATCGATGGGCTCGGCATATGCCAGTTGCCGGAATTTTACGTGCGCGATCATCTCGCGGCGGGGCGACTGGTGCGGTTGCTCGACGGGTTTCTGGATGCGCCGGAACCGATCTGGGCGGTCTGCCTGCACCGTCGGCACGCGCTGCCGAAGGTGCAGGCGATGCTCGCCGCCCTGGAGGCCGAACTCGGGGTGGAGATGGCCTCCGGGGCGACTGATCAAAGCGGCTGACGGATCAGCAGCGGTTGCGGTCCACATAATAGCGACGGCCATTGTCCTTGTAATAGCAGTCGCCGCGCCGGTCGCGATAATAGCGGCGGTTCTTGGCGGTCAGCGCGCCGATCGCACCGCCGGCCGCCGCGCCGATCGCAGCGCCCTCACCGACGCCCACGCCACCGACGACCGCGCCGAGCGCCGCACCACCGGCTGCGCCGATCGCCGCGCCGCGGGCAAGGCCGCGTTCGGACGGGTTGCTCGACTGGCAGGCTGACAGCGCAAGCATCGCGGGCAGGGTGCAGAGCAGAATGCGGGACCTGGACAGGGCGATCATCTTGAAACTCCTTCTTGGCGACCGGGGGGCACGGCCATGACAGGAACAACGTCGACGGATCGCTTTGGTTCTTTTCAAATTCTTGCTGATCGGCCACGCGCCTCAGCCGGGCGCCATCTGACGCAGATCGCGCTTCAATATCTTGCCGCTGGCATTGCGCGGCAGATCGTCGACGAAGACGAAGCGCTTGGGCCGCTTGAACCCCGAAAGGCGAGCCGCGCAATGCGCTTCCAGATCTTCGGCGCTTGGCGCGGTTCCGGCCCGCTTCACCACGAAGGCGGTCACCGCCTCGATCCAGTGGGGATCGGGCAGGCCGATCACCGCAACCTCCGATACATGCGGATGGGCATAGATCGCCTCCTCGACTTCGCGCGAGGAGACATTCTCGCCGCCGGTCTTGATCATGTCCTTCTTGCGATCGACGACGGTGATGAAGCCGTCGGCGTCGATTGTCGCCAGGTCGCCGCTGTGGAACCAGCCGCCGGCGAAAACGGTCTCGGACAGTTCCGGCTGGCGCCAATAGCCCGACAGCAGCTGCGGGGAGCGGTGAACGATCTCGCCGATTTCGCCGGGTGCGACGTCGCGCATCTCGTCGTCGACCACGCGGGTCTGGACAT
The DNA here is from genome assembly GCF_049889055.1 of Rhizorhabdus antheiae. Classification (NCBI taxonomy): domain Bacteria; kingdom Pseudomonadati; phylum Pseudomonadota; class Alphaproteobacteria; order Sphingomonadales; family Rhizorhabdaceae; genus Rhizorhabdus; species Rhizorhabdus antheiae. The sequence goes on from NZ_JBLTWO010000003.1 coordinate 307,977, forward strand.
GGAGGGCAGGGCGGCCCGCCGAGCCCCGCCGCGTCGCATGATCTTCGGGCTGCAGCACAGTCGCGACCGGCGCTATTTCGGTCTGGCCATAGAGGTTCCACAGCCGCAGGCCCGGAATACGCTCGCTGAGCTCCTCGATCACCGCCACCGGCATGATCGACGCGCCATAATAGCCCTTGGCGAGGCTGGAGATATCGTGCGCCTCGAACAGCGGGGACCGCAGCAGCGATATCCAGACCGTAGGCGGTGCGAAGAAGGCAGTGACGCGATGGTGCTCGATAAGCGGGATCACCTGATCGGGCGCGGCGGAGGGGCTGATGACGCTGGTCGCACCTGCCTGGAGAGCCGGGCCCGCCATCGCGTCGAGGGCCGCACAGTGGAACAGCGGCAGGGCGTGAAGGATGACGGTGTCCGAAGTCCAGCCGCAGTCGAACAGGCAACTCTGATATTGCCACAGGACCGCAGCATGGCTGAGCATCGCGCCCTTGGGGCGGCTTTCGGTCCCGCTGGTGTAGATGATCTGCAGCAGGTCGTTCGCTTCGGCCCGGTCGTCGATCGTGGCGCCCGAGATGCGCAGGTCGGTCCAGCGACGGATGTCGGAGGCACAGGTGCCTTCGACGAGGAAGCTTGCCTCGATGGCTGAGGCGACGGCAGCGGCCGCATCGCGGGCAAGGTCGACCAGAGTCGCATCGACGAACAGGAAGCGGGCGCCAGAATGGTCGAGGATATAGGCGATGTCGGGCGCGCCGAGCATGACGTTGATCGGAACGAGCACGGCGCCGATCCGCGCGACCGCAAACCGGATCGCCATGAAGCTGTGGCTGTTGCGCGCGAGGATGGCGATGCGATCGCCCTTGACCACGCCCAGGTCATCGAGACCGGCGGCCAGTTCGTCGACGATGGCGTCGAACTCGGCATAGCTCCAGCTGGCACCTCCGAAAACCAGCGCAGGCTTGGTGCCATGGCGCGCAGCCGACCGCCGGAGCATGACGGACAGGGACTGGGTCTGGGGGGCAGTGGTCACGATCGTCTCTCTCCCGGTCGGCACGGCCCTCGACGCCGCATCCAGCATGCCGCCCACCATGCCGCACCTAGGCGACGAGAGGTAGCCCTTCGCTTCGATGCTGGGCCGGGGTAAACCTGCGTTGCGGGAAACCCCCGCATTTTCGCGACGTTGAACCATCATGTCGTCGGACTATGTTGAAGATCGAATCTGTCGGCGGACCGACCCCAGCAGCCAGGTGGAGTGGCGCGATGCGTAGCTTAGTGGAACCCCAATTTCATGACCGGGCGCGTTTGGCGGCGCTGTCCGAATATGAAATTCTCGACACGCCCCCCGAAGCCGATTTCGACGATATCGTGCAACTGGCGGCACAGCTGTGCGGTACGCCCATCTCGCTTGTGAGCCTGGTGGAAACCGACAGGCAATGGTTTAAGGCGCGCGTCGGGCTGGAGCAGGAGGAGACGCCGATCGATCAGTCGGTGTGCAGGCTCGGCCTCGGCAGCAGTGAAATGCTGATCATTCCCGACCTGACCGCAGATCCCCGCACTGCTGAGAACAGTCTTGTCAGTATTGCGGATGGCATCCGCTTCTACGCCGGGGCGCCGCTGGTCGCACCGCGCGGCGAGGTCCTCGGTATGCTCTGCGTGATTGATCATGAACCCCGGCCCGAAGGCCTGACCCCCGTACAGCAGGGCATGCTGACCACGCTCGCGCGGCAGGTGATCGCACAGCTCGAGCTGCGCCGGGCGATGTTGCGGCAGATGGAAGAAGATATCGAACGGCGCCAACTCAACGATCTTCTGTCCGAGCGGCTGAACCAGACGTTGGCGATGATCAACGGGCTGGCGAGCCAGACGCTGCGTGCTGTGCCGAGCCGGGGACCGGTCGAATCCTTTCAGAGCCGGCTCGATGCCCTGACCGAGGCGCATGAACTGCTCCAGCGCAAGAAATGGACGGAAACGGACATGCGCACGGTGGTTGCTAACAGCCTTGTCCGGCACGCCCCGCCAGAGCGTTTCACGGCAGCGGGGCCGGCCGTGCAGCTTGCACCCAAGGGGGCGATCAGCACCGCGATGTTGCTGCACGAACTCGGCAGCAATGCCGTCAAATATGGCGCGCTGTCGGTTCCCGGCGGGTCGATCGCGGTCGAGTGGAGCCTGTCGGGCGAGGGCGAAGACGCGCTGTTGTCGCTCGGCTGGGCCGAAGCGGGCGGCCCCCCGGCCGTGACGCCGACGCAGCGCAGTTTTGGGGCCAAGCTGATCGCGATGGGGCTGGGCGGTGGCGGCGCCGTCCGGGAGAGCTACGGTCCGGAGGGCTATCGCGGCTGGTTCGAGGCGCCGCTGGTCCATCTCCAGCGAGAATGATGGCCGCTTGAGGGAGCCGCGCCGCAGCCCTAGAAGGTGACCGAACCGGCCGGGGGCGCCGCGCAAGGGGGGCCAGAATACGCCGTGGGGCAGGACACGATAGCCACGACGCGCCGCGTGGGGATTCTGCCGGCGGGCCTTCCCGACCGGGACATTGTGGTGAGCCTCGCGCTCGCGATCATTGCCTTTGTCTTTGTCATCGGCCCCGCACCACTCGATCCGACCAATATCGCCTGGCTGGCGGACCACGATGCGGCCACCAATTATCTCGGCTGGGCCTTTTATCGGGCGTCGCCCTGGTCCTGGCCGATCGCCGCGAACCCCGATTATGGCATGGACATAGCGGGCAGCGTGATGATGGCGGATGCCAATCCGCTGCTGGCGATGGTCTTCAAGCTGCTCGGCCCGATCCTGCCGGAGCCCTTTCAATATTTCGGCTGGTGGCTGCTCGGCTGCTTCCTGCTGCAGGCGCTGTTCGCTCGCGCGATCGCTGTCCGGATCGGCGCCGACGACTGGCAGCGCCCCGCTATCGTGCTGCTCTTCCTCTTCGCCCCGTGCTTCCTGGCACGGGCGATCATGCCCGCCATCTTCCACCTGACCCTATGCGGCCAATGGCTCATCCTTGCGGCGATCTGGCTCTATCTGTCGCCGGACATGCATCGCAGGGCCTGGCTGTGGGGGGCGCTGCTCACGCTGACGATCCTGATCCATCCCTATTTGCTGGCGATGGTCGCGGCGATCTGGGGTGCCGAGCTTTGGCGGGGGACAGTGGGGGCCAGCGGGCCGGCGCTGCGGCGCCTGCTGTTAGGAGCGGCAGCCGGCCTCGCCGCGATGGCTGCAACCGCCTGGCTGACGGGCGTGCTCTGGCTCGCGAAGACCGGCGACGGCAGCGTTCATGCGATCTCGATCGAATGGGGCTTCGGCATCTACAAGGCGAACCTGCTGTCGCCGGTCGATCCGCGCGGCTGGTCCTGGCTGCTGCCTGCTCAGGCGACGACGGCGGAAGAGGTGGAGGGCTTCGCCTATCTCGGCGCAGGGGTTCTCGCCCTGCTCGTCGCGGCGCTGGTCGTCGCCCGCCGCGTCCCGGCGTGGCCGCGATGGCTGCCGCATCTCGGCCTCGGTCTCGCGCTCGCCCTGCTCGGCCTGCTTGCGGTCACGCCCTATGTCGCCCTCGGCTCTCACGTCGTCCATGTCCCCTGGCCGGCGCCGCTGGAAGCGCTGGGGCATATGTTCCGCAGCAGCGGCCGTTTCGCCTGGCCGCTGGTCTATTGGCTGATGGTTGCGCTCTTCTGGGTCGTCGTCAGGGGCTCGGCACGCCGCCCTGCAACCCTTATTCTATGGGCAGCCGCGATCGTGCAGATCGTCGATAGCAGCGCCGGCTGGCGAGGGGCTGCCGAAGCCTATGCCCGGCGCGGCGACGTCTGGCCGAGCGCGCTGACCTCGCCTTTTTGGAGCGAGGCGGCCGGCCGTTATCGCGCGGTCCGGATGATATTGCCCCGGAACCGCTACCCCGCTTACCGCGATATCGACGCCTGGGCCTTGCGGCACGGCCTGAAGACCGACGTCATCTATCTCGCCCGCTACGATGCTGGATCATTCGATGCACTGGTCCGCCGGCGCGCGGCGGAGCTCAAGGCGCTGCGCTTGCCTGCCGATACACTGTGGATCACCGACGGAGTTCCCGCTGCCGATGTCGTCCGCCTTGCGCAGTCCGGGCAGGGGCAGGTTACGACGGCTGACGGCATCCCGGTCTTCGCACCCGGCATGAAGGCGCGCTGAAGGTCGCGGCCGGACCCGCCTGAACGACGGATCCAGCCACAGTTCCTCAGTCCGCCAGCGTGCCGTGGGCGTCGTCGCGGTAGATGCGGCCACCCTTCATCACGAAGCTGATCGTGCGCAGCGCCGAGATGTCGGCGGTCGGGTCGCTGTCGACCGCGATGATGTCGGCGGCCATGCCCGGCGCAAGGCGGCCGACCTGGTCCTCGATGCCCAGCAGCTTCGCGGTCTGGGTCGTGCCCGACTGCAGCGCCTGCAGCGGGGTCATGCCCGCCTTCACATAGAGTTCCGCCTCCGCCACCGTGGCGGTGGTGCCGCCATTGGGCTCGAACGGGAACTGGTCGGTGCCGAGGCCGATGTTGACGCCCAGGCGGATCGCCTTCTGGAGCATCGCCCAATGGTCCTTGCCGGTCGAATCCACCCGGTCGAGATACCAGTCGGGCGAGCCGATCTTCTTGTAGAATTCCTTGGCGCCTTCCTGGGTGACGACGGCGGTGGGCACCAGCCAGACGCCCTTCGCCTTCATCTCCTTCAGATTCTCGTCGCTCAGATGATAGCCATGCTCGAAGCAGTTGATGCCCATAGCGAGCGACTGCTTGGCCGCCTCGGCCGAACCGTTATGCGCGGTGACCTTGATGCCGTTGCGATGCGCGACCTCGATCAGGGTCCTGAGCTCCTCGTCGGTCATCGGCGCGGCAGAGATGCTGCCATGGGTGTCGGCGATGCCGCCCGAAATGGCGATCTTGATCCAATCGGCGCCCTGCTTGATCTGCTCGCGCACGGCATGGGCGAGCGCATAGGGGCCGTCGGCCTCGAGCGAACCATGGCCGCCGGTGGGGACGATGACCTCGCCCGCAGTCTTGATCCGGGGTCCGATGATCTCGCCCTTCTCGATCGCCCGGCGGACGGCGAAGTCGACGCCATGATCCTCGCCGACCAGGCGGAGCGTGGTCACGCCTGCGAGCAGCGACTTGCGGGCATTGGCCGCCATGCGCAGCGCCATCTGCGGGTCGGTCTCGTTCGCCAGCGCGGCGCCCTCCGCACCCGGCAGCTTCAGGCCCAGATGAACGTGCATGTTCATCAGGCCGGGGGCGAGCCACTTGCCACCCATCGACACGATCTCGGCACCCTCTGGGATCTTGACCGAGGCGGCGGGGCCGGCGGCGAGAATCCTGCCGTCGCGCACGATCAGCACGCCGTTGCGGATCGGCGCGCCGCCCTCGATCGACACGATATTGGCGTCGGTCAGCGCGATCGTCTTGCTGCTTGCCTGTGCCTTGACCGGCTCGGCACTCGCCGCCGCGTGCGCGACGGCGGGCATGGCGATGCCCGCCAGCAAGGCCAGTATCGCAATTCGGAAGCTCTTGGTCTTCATGATGTGATCATTCCCCTGTGGAGTGTCAGGCTGCGGCCCATTGCGCGACGGCCTTTTCGAGAACCGCCATCGGCATCGGGCCGGAGGTCAGGATGAGGTCGTGGAAGCCCCGCACGTCGAAGCGGTCGCCCATCTTCGCGCGCGCCGCCTCGCGCGCGGCGACGATGCGGTTGGCGCCGACCTTGAAGCTGCATGCCTGGCCCGGATAGACCGCGTAGCGGGTTACTTCGCGTTCGGTCGCCAGCGGCTGTTCGCCGGCATTGTCGACCATCCAGGCGACCGCCTGGTCCTTGGTCCAGCGCTCGTGATGGATGCCGGTGTCGACCACGATCCGCGCCGCGCGGAACAGCTGCGACTGAAGCTCGCCGATCCGGCCGAAAGGATCATTCTCATAGATGCCCAGTTCCGCCGCGACCTGCTGCGCGTAGAGCGCCCAGCCTTCGGTATAGGCGGAAAAGCGCACGACCTTGCGGAACAGCGGCAGGGCCGGGGCATGATTGAGCACGCTATACTGGAAATGGTGGCCCGGGACCGCTTCATGATGGGTGAGGGTCGGCAGGCGCCAGGTCGCATGTTCGCTCGGATGCTGGAGGTTGAGCGAATAGACGCCGGGCTCGCCGGGAGCGCCCTCGCCATAGAAGGCGCCGGGTGCGCCGGCCTCTATCGCGGGCGGGATACGGCGGACGATGACGGGGTCGACCGTCGAGATGCCGAAGGCCTGCGGCAGCCGCGCGGTGATGTCCTTGATATAGCCGGTGGCGAGCGCGAGCAGCTTCTCGCGGCCGGCATCGTCGTCGCTGACCTTGAAGCGGGCGTCCTGGTTGAGCGCCCCGATGCGCGCGCCGACCGAACCCTGCGACAGGCCTTGCGCCTTCAACAGCGTGTCGATCTGCTCGATCAGCTGGCGGCATTGCTCGAGCCCCAGCTTGTGGAGGTCGCCGGGCGCGATGTCGGCGGTCGTGTTGGAGCGGACCGCCGCCGCATAATAGGCATCGCCGTCGGGCAGGCGCCAGACGCCGGCGACGTCGACCGCCTTGGGCGCGATCGCCTGAAGCGCGGCGATCTGCCGGTCGAGCGCGGGGACGATCCGGTCGCGGAAGATCTTTTCGGCGCGGGCGTCGTCGCCCTGTCGGCCGAGCGCGGCGAGCTTCTTGAGCGCGGGGGCGAGGAGCGCGGATTCGAGCGGCTTGCCGTCGCGCAGGCCCTTGATCTGGGCGATCGTCTTGGCGATCACGAAGCTCGGTGGAATGACCCCTATCGCGGCGTCGTGGCGGATGCGCTCGCTCTCCTGGTCGAGCGCGGTCGCGAGTGCCCCCAGGCGACCATACCAGGCGTCGGCATCGGCTGCGTCCTTGATCGGGTGACGCCCGCCGATGAAGTCGGGCAGCCAGTAATAAGCGCCGTTCATCTGGCTGACCACATAGGGGCTCGGCCGCAGGTTCATGTCCATATAGCCGTAGCGGCCGAGCATGTCGTCGAGCGTCTCATAGACGTACAGCGCGACATCGCGGTCCAGAGCCGAGCGCGGGGACAGCGTGTCGGCGGAGATCGCGCGCAGCTGGCGCAGCCCCTGCTTCACCGCCGCCCGGTCGCTTTCGCGCGCGGCGAGCGAACGGTCGTCGAGCCGCGCACGCAGATAGGCATTGGCGCCCTTGTCATAGTCGTTGCCGGTGGCCTCTTCCGGCGAGCGACGCAGAAAGGCTTCGGTGTGGCGTTGCAGCAGCGCCTGGAGCGCCGCATCGCCCGAGCCGGTCGCGGCCGCCCAGACGCCCTGCATCGGCCCGGCGAGGCTGAGGGCGGTGGTGCCGGCGGCGGCATGAAGGAAGCGGCGACGATCGATCAACACGGGACTACTCCTCGGGAAACGGAAGACGGGTTTATCTTATTGGACCTTGTAGGTCGGAAGCATCTCCACCGCGCGCTCGCTGCCGGCAGGTGCTGGGAAGCTCTGGATGAAGGTGGCGCCGTCCGCAGACATTGCGGGGGAGCGATGCGCGGCGCGCAAGGCGGCGGGCGCAACGTCGCGCTCCACCCAGGCTTCCATCGCGGCGATATAGTCGATCGCGAAGGGGCCGTCGCCGCCCCAGCAATGCTCCATGCCGGGGACCATGATGAGCCGCGCGAAGCTCTCGGTCGCCGCCTGACCGCCCATGGCGCGGGTGACGGCGCCATAATAGTCGACGCTGTTGAGGGGCGCGACCCGCGCATCGGCCCAGCCATGGTAGATCAGCAGCTTGCCGCCGCCATGCCTGTAGGCGCGCAGATCCGGATTGGAAGCGGAGTACAGCACTTCATATTCGCGCAGCCGATCGGGGTCGCGGTCGAAGTCGAACGCCTTCGCTTCCCAGCCGGGGCCGAAGTCGGACTGGATGTAGCGCGTGGTGTCGGTACCGGAGCGCGTCGCCGACGCCGGGCCGCCGATCGAAAGGAAGGCGCGCCAGCCCATCTCGGATCCCGGCAGGAAACCGCCGCCCTGATAGACGGGCTGCCCCTTTGCGTTCACCGGGCCGGCATAGATTTTTCGCGCGGCTTCGATCTGCTCGGCGGTCAGGCAGTCGCCGGTCATGCCGTTGCAGGCGAGGGTGCCGGGATCGAAGCGCGCGCGGGGATTGCCGATGACGCCGTCCTTGCGCCCGTCGGCGGCGTCCAGCGCCGCGACTGCGCCGCGATGGAGGATGGCGAGGCTGCGGTCGTCGAAGATCGGGCTGCCGTCGGCACGCGCGAGGCTGTTGAGCGTCCAGACGAAGCTCATCGAGGTTCCGGCTTCGCTGACGACGGGGGCGCCGGCGATGATGCCGTCGAAATCCTCGGGGAAGCGCTGGGCGGAGACGAGGCCCTGGCGCCCGCCGGTCGAACAGCCCATGAAATAGGAACGCTTGGCGGGCTGCGCGTAGAAGGCGCTGACGATGGCCTTGCCGACGAGGGCTGTCCGGTGGGTGGCGCGATAGGCGAAGTCGATCTTCGCCTCCAGGTCGCGCCAGGCCCACAGCCCGTCGCCGGGCCCGGAGCGGTGGCCCATGTCGGACAAGATGCAGGCATAGCCGCGCGCGACGGGATAGTCGCATTCGCGCGCCCACAGCGACTCCCCGGCCATCCCGCAGGAACCGGTGCAGCCGGCGTAGAAGAACTTCCCGTTCCAGCCGGAGGCGGGGAGGGTGATCTGGAAATGGGTGTTGGGTGATACATAGCCGCGCACGCGGCACAGGGCCGGCGTCGATCCGCTTGTGGCGATCATGTCCGAGGACAGAATATGCGCCGGCATTTCCGGCGGAAGATCGAGCGTGATGCTGGAGAGCTGCGCGCAGGCGGTCGCGCTATCGGTTTCGGCGGCGCTCGCGGGGGAGGCGCCAAAGGCCAGGCAGGCGAGCAGGATGGTCATCAGCCAGTGCCGCATCGGCCTCTTTCCCATATCGTCATCCCCGCCCCCACGAGGATCATGTTTGCGGGGTCGATAAAGAAGGGCGGCGACCCGATGGCCGCCGCCCTTTTTTCATTGTCAGAACTTGTAGCCGACGTTCACGCCGAACTGGCGGAAGGACGGCTCCACCTGAACGCCGCTGTAGAAGGCCTTCTCATAGGCGTTCGCGTAGAACTTCTCCTTGAAGAGATTCTCCACGAACACGACGGCGCGGAACTTCTCGGTCTCGACGCCGAGACGGACGTTCACATTGTGGTAGCTCGGGCTGAGGAACGGCTCACCCGCGACGTTCTTGTAGAGATAATAGAAGGGATTGGAGACCATCTTGGCGCGATAGTTCCATTCGACGCGGGCGAAGGATTCGAGCTCGTCGGTGATCGGAACAGTGTACTGAGTCTGCGCACCCAGCGTCCATTCGGGAGCGTTGGTCAGCTCCTGGCCGCTGACGTCGATCACGTTGCCATCGATCAGCGCGTTCTTCCAATCCTTATACTTCGACTTGTTGTAACCGACCTGGCCGCTCAGCATCCAGAAGTCGGTCAGCTTGGCGTCGAAGCTGGCTTCGATGCCGTAGCTCTCAGCAGCTGCGGCGTTGTCGATACCGCTGACGCCCCGGAGCAGCCCGGTGACCGGATCGATGAACTGGAAACGGATCGTCTGCTGGATCTTTTTCCAGTCCATGTAGAAACCGGTGATGTCGACACGGACGCGCTTGTCGAACAGGTCGAATTTGGTGCCGAGTTCATAGTTCCACAGCGTTTCCGGATCGAACTCGTTGCGCAGCTGCGCCGTATTTGCCGTTTGCGTGCCACCCGCCTTGAAGCCGCGCGAGGCGGTCGCGAAGATCATCCAGTCGGTCTGCGGCTTGTAGCTGATCGTGAACTTCGGCGAGACGTCGTCGAAGCTGGCCGAGCGGTCGTTGATGCCGGTCAGGATGGTGTTCGAGCGGGTTTGCGAGTCGTTGGTGACCTTCTCTTTCGAATAGCGGACGCCGGCGGTCGCGGCCCACTGGTCAGAGATGTTCCAGGTGCCCTGGGCGAACAGCGCGAAATATTTGGACGTGCTGTAGCCGTCGGCACCCGTTACTTCGAGGCCGTTGCAGCGGCCACCGGTCGAGGCCGGGCAGAGCGGGCTCTGAGCGCCGTGGAAGGTCGACTGGTCGCTGAGACCCGTATCCTTGCCGACAACGGTGCCGACGCTCCACTCGAGTGCCTGCTTGCCGTTCGAGGCGAGGCGAAGCTCGCCGCTGGTCGACTTGCGGGTAACCTTCAGGTCTTCGTAGAAGAAGTCGGGGCTGCCGCCGTCGACATCGCCATAGTTGAACAGCGACGACTTGAGGTGGCCGAGGACGCTGGTCAGCGAAACCGGGCCCATGTCCCAAACCGCGCGCGAGCTGATATAGTCGAACTTGGTGCCGACCTTCTGCGGACGGTTGAAGTTCACGCGGTTGATGTTGTTCGGGTAGAAGCCGACGCCATCCGGATTGCCGATGACGCCTGCGGTCGTGCGATAATAGACCGATGCCCAGGTGCGCGTGACGAAGCCGGTCGGCACGCCGTTGCGCATGCCGGTCGCCTCGTTCGAATAGCTGTACATCAGGTCCCAGGTGAAGTTCTCGCTGGGCGTGAAGCGGCCCTGGATACGACCGGTATAATATTTGCTGTCGTTGCCGCCGCCGATCGGGTTGATATTCTTGATATAGCCGTCCGACTTCTCATACTGGCCGGCGGCGCGGATCGCGAACAGACCCGGCGAGATCGGCACGTTGATCACGGCCTGCGCGCGCTTGGTGTCGAAGCTCGAATAGCCGACCTCCACTTCGCCTTCCCAGCGGTCGACCGGCTTCTTGGTGGTGACGTTGATGGCGCCGCCCACGGCGTTGCGACCGAAATAGGTGCCCTGCGGACCGCGCAGCACTTCGATGCGCTCAAGGTCGACGATCTGCGGGTTGCTGGTGCCGGCGACGACGTTGAAATCGTCGATGTAGAAGGCGTAGCTCGACTGGCGAACGTCGGCATAGGGATTGAGCTGGTTCGAGATGCCGCGGATCGAGAGGTCCTTGCGGTCGCGCGAACCGTTGCTCTGGAAGGAGACGTTCGGGGTCATCGCGAAGAAATCTTCGACGCCCTGGACATTCTGACTCTTCAGCTGCTCGGCGGTGACGGCGGTGATCGAGATCGGAACGCTCTGGATCGATTCCGCGCGACGCTGCGCCGTCACGATGATGTCGCCTTCGGACGCAGCAGCGTCCGCGGCGGCCTGCGCATAGGCCGGTGCGGCACCCATCGCCATGGCGACCGACACCAAAGCGGTGCAGCCGCAAATGCGTCGATTGATCTTCGAGTAGAAAGAAGCGTCCATCATCTTACCCCTTTTTGATGAGCCCGCGATCTTTGATCTACGGTGCTCCGATCCTTGGTAGAAATCCCCTCTGACCGGGCCCCACGCCCGGCTAAAGCTCAGTTCAACTCGTCCAGCATTGCGGGTCGACCGATGGCTTCGTCGTGTCGACCGGTACGCGCACCAAGGTGATGGCGGCGATCTTGTCCCCGCGCAGGTCGGCATGTCCGGCTGCGAGCATGCAGCCGACCTTGCCGTTCCGGCGCGAGCGGATGACATGATAGGTGTAGATCCGCCCGTCTTTCTCGAACGCGTCCTTGAACGGCACGACGATCTCGACCAGCGCACCGCTCGCCTGGATCGCCTGGAAATGCTTTGCCCAGTCGTCGAGGCCGTGGATCACCGTTTCGCCGTTCAGCGTCAGGGTGGCGTCGATCGTGAAGTAGCGGGCGAAGTTTTCGGCAGTGTAGGCGCCGGGCGTGGTGAAGGCCTGATTCCACCAGACGAACATCTGAGACAGCTTGTCGGTCGTCGGAGCCGCTGCCGCGAGCGGCGTAGCAGCGGCGACCAGCAGTGCCGTCAGAGATCCGAGGATCGTCCTGCTCTTCACCTGTTTCCCCCTTCGGCAGCCGATACCTGACCGACCTGCTGGTTGAGTTGTCCGTCAGTTACAAAGTTGTTGCAATGGCACCGAATAGGCTCGTTTGTTGCGGCAGGTGCAAATTAGACATTCTCAATCCTTTGCGGACACTCCAGTCACCGGCTTGCCGCCCTTCATCACGAAACTGATCGTTCGCAGCGCGCGAATATCGCCGGTCGGATCGCTGTCGACCGCAACGATATCGGCAAGATAGCCTGGCTTGAGCACGCCGACCTCCTTGTCGATGCCGAGCATGCGCGCGGGTTCGATCGTCGCGGCGCGGAGCGACTGCAGCGGGGTCATGCCGGCATCGACATAAAGCTCGGCCTCTCGGATCGTCGCCGTGGTGCCTTCGTTCGGTTCCCACGGATATTGATCGCTGCCGAGCGCGATCGGCGTGCCGATCCGGATCGCGTTGCGCAGCGTTTCCCAGTGCGCCTTGCCGACCGAATCCACGCGCGCCAGATACCAGTCGGGCGAACCGATCTTGCGGTAGAATTCCTTGGCGCCCTGCTGGCTCACGACAATGGTGGGGACCAGCCAGACGCCCTTCTGCTTCATCTTCGTCAGCACGGGCGGCGTCAGGAAATAGCCATGCTCGAAACCGTCGATCCCGGCGTCGATCGCCGCCTCGGCCGCCAGAGGCGAACCATTATGGCCGGTGACCTTAACCCCGTTGCGATGGGCAACCTCGATCGCGGTCTTGAGTTCGTCGTCGGTGAACGGGGAGGCTGCGATGTCGCCATGGGTGTCGGAGATGCCGCCCGAAATGCCGAGCTTGATCCAGGTCGCGCCCCGCTTGACCTGCTCGCGCACCGCGCGCGAGAATTCGGCCGGGCCATTGACCTCGGTCGAGCCATGTCCGCCGGTGGCGACGATCGACGAGCCGGCGGTGTGAATGCGGGGACCGTCGAAGGTGCCGCCGTCGATCATATTCTTGACGGTGAAGTCGACGCCATCCTGCGCACCCGTCAGGCGGATCGTGGTCACGCCCGAGCGCAGCGACTTCTGCGCATTGTCGAGCATCCGGAGCGCGATCGAATCCTTGCCCTCATTATGGATGCGTGCGGCCCCCGGCAGATTGAGCGCCAGGTGGACATGCATGTTCATCAGGCCGGGGATCAGCCATTTGCCATCCAGCGGAATGGTGCGTGCTCCGGCTGGAACGGGCGTCGTCACGGCGGGCCCGATCGCCTTGATCCGCTCGCCGTCGATCAGCACCACGGCGTTGCGGACCGCCGGCTTGCCGTCGAGGTCGACGACATTGGCACCGGTCAGCGCGACCGTCTCTGCGATAGCGGGCGTGGCGAGCCCGAGGCTGGCGATAAGGCAGATCGCTCCCATGCGTGGCTTCATCGGTCTTGCTTCCCTCTGTTCCGGAGGCGCCATCCGGGAGCCGCCTCCACCCGCTGGCAGCATGCGTGATGTAACTGTGCAAACAATGCATCGAACTGCGATTGTTCGTTGCGGTATCCGCAAATTGCATGCCGCAATGCCACGGAAGACAAGGAAATCCGGCATATTTCGGTCATCGGGCAGACGGGCCCGCCGCTTGCCGTGCTGGCGGGGATTTGCATTCTGCGCGCAGGGTTCCGACCGCATCCTGCACGGGGGGAAGAAAATGACCGCTTTCGAGACAATAGAAGCGTCGCGCCGGGGAGTGCTCGGCCTGCTTGGCGCGGGCGCTGCCATTGCAGCAATGCCTGGTTGGGCTGCTGGCGAGAACGATGCCGTACGCCGGTTGCGCGCGCTGCTCGAACAGAGCGACGAAGCGGAAGCGCAGCTCGACCCCATTTCGGAATCGCGCAAGGCCAAGGCAATCACCGGGCCGGTCTTCGTCGACCCGCTGGGCGATTTTTTTGCAACGAAGACGAAGGCGAACAAGCTGGCCGAATGGCAGGAACTGCAGGCGATCGAGCGCGCCGCGCTCTCGCCGGTTGACCGCATCGCCTATGACGTGTTCGCTTACAAGACGCGCCAGACTCTCGATCTGTTCGAGAGCGGCCTGTTCGAGGTGCAGCGCAAGGCGCCGTTCAATCCGTCCTTCGGCTTGCAGGTCGAGTTTCCCGACTTCGTGTCCGGCGGCCCGGCGCCCTTCGCGACGGTGCAGGATTATGAAGCCGGGCTCGAGCGGCTCGATGGCTTCGTCGGCTATCTCGGCAATTCGGTCGCCCAGGCGAAGCGCGGCCTCGCCGAGGGGTATAAGCAGCCCCGCATCGTCGTCGACAATCTGCTGAAGCAGGTCGACGCGATGCTCGCGACGCCGGTCGAAAAGAGCCCCTTCTGGTCGGCGATCGATCGTCTCCCCGCCGGCTTCCCGGCAGCAGACAAGGCGCGCCTTGCCGCCGCCTATCGCAAGGCGATCGAGGAGAAGGTCTATCCGGGCTATCGTCTGTGGCAGAGCTTCCTGCGCGACACCTATCTTCCGGTCGCGACGCCCGAGCCGGGGCGCTGGGCGATGAAGGACGGCGACCGCCTCTATGCCTGGGAGCTCGCCCGCCACACGACGACGCGCCGGACGCCCGACGAGATCCACGCCCTCGGCCTGTCCGAGGTGGCGCGCATCCGTGCCGAGATGGACCGCGTCCGCGAGACGGTCGGGTTTTCCGGCGATCTCAAGGCATTCTTCGAATATGTTCGGACGGATCCTAAATTCTACTGCAAGACGCCCGACGAACTGCTTGGCCGTTTCAAGGCGATCGAGGACCGCATCTGGCTGCGCATTCCGGAGCTGTTCCACAGCCGCCCCAAGGCGCCGTTCAAGGTTGCGCCGCTGCCCGCACTCGGCGATCAGCGCGGCACCGGCTATTATCGGCCGGGCCCGCCGGACGGGAAGAGCCCCGGCATATTGTTCTTCAACATGTCGATGCTCAACACCCGGCCGATCCCGACGCTGGAGACGCTGACGCTGCACGAGGGCATCCCGGGCCACCATTTCCAGATCACCCTGGTGCGCGAGAACGAGGCCTTGCCGCCGCTGCTCCGCTATGGCTCCTCGACCGCCTATAGCGAGGGCTGGGGGCTCTATGCGGAATCGCTCGGGCCGGAACTCGGCATGTTCGGCGATCCGATGCAGCTGTTCGGGCATCTCGACATGGAGATGCTGCGCGCCGTGCGGCTCGTGGTCGATACCGGAATCCACGCCAGGCGCTGGGATCGGCAGAAGGCGATCGACTATATGCTCGACAACACCTCGATGGCGCCACGTGACGTCGCGGTCGAGATCGATCGCTACATCGCCTATCCGGGCCAGGCCTGCGCCTACAAGATCGGTGAACTCAAGTTCCGCGAGCTGCGCAACCGCGCGACCGCCAAGCTTGGCAGCCGCTTCGATATCCGCGACTATCACCAGCAGGCGCTGGAGACGGGCAGCCTGCCCATGGATGTGCTCGAAGCGAAGGTCGATGGCTGGATCGCCGCGGGCGGGGGAAAGACGAAGGCATGACGACCGGACGCTATGGGCACCGCTGGCTGTTCCTGATCCCTTTCCTCTGGCAGGTCGCGGCAGTCCCGCTGGTCAACGACGTCGCGTGGCGGCCGCTGTCGCTGCCCTTTCCGATGGCGTGGCAGATGGTCGGCATCGTCCTGACGACGATCATCATCGCCATCGTCTTCCGTCTCGACGAGCGTATCGACGGCGACGAGGAGGGGGCTGACGGCGAAGGGCTTGAGGGCGGGGACCATCACGCATGATCCTCGCGCTCACTCTGGCGATCGTGCTGGGCACCGTGATCGGTGCGGTTCTCTACAGCCGCCGGCAGGCGCGTGCGAAGACGATGGCCGAATGGGCCGTCGGCGGGCGGCGCTTCGGCATCCTCATCTTCTGGTTTCTGAACGCGGGCGAGATCTACACCACCTTCGCGGTGCTCGGCATCTCCGGCTTCGCCTGGGCCTATGGTGCGCCCGCCTATCTCGCGCTGACGTCGGTCTCGCTGGCGGCGGTGATCGGCTATTGGCTCATGCCGCGCATCTGGGCGGCGGGCCACAAGGACAATCTGGTCACCCAGGCCGATTTCTTCGCCGCCCATTATTGCGCGACCTGGCTCGGCGTCGTGGTCGGCCTGGCCGGCATCGCCGCGCTGATCGTCTATGTGCAGATCCAGATTACCGCGCTGGGCCTGATCCTGCGCCTGACCCTGGGGCAGGATGTGTCGCCCGCGCTGGCGGCGAGCCTTGCGGCGGTCGTGATGGTCGCCTTCGTCTTTCTGGCCGGGCTGCGCTCGGCGGCCTTTGCGGCGGGTGTGAAGGACATCCTGATGCTCGTCGTGGTCGTGGTGCTGTGCGGCAGCGCGGCGACGGCGGTCGGGGCGTCGTCGATGCTCGACATCTACACCCGGGTGCAGGACAGCTTTCCCGCCGTCGGCAGTTTCCCCGGTCTGAAGCCCGAAGCTGGGCTCGACAGCGTCTGGCTGATGACCTCGGCGCTCAATGTCGCGATCGGCAACTGGATCCTGCCGCATCTGTTTCAGCTGTGCTTTTCGGCCGGCAGCCGCAAGACGATCCGGCGCAACGCAGTGCTCCAGCCGATCTATTCGCTGTCCTATTTCTTCATCATCCTGCTCGGTTTCGCGGCGTTGCTGGCGGGCACCCAGCCGCCCGAAGGCGACAGCAATGCGGCGCTGATCACCTTCGTCGCGGGCCATTACCCGCCCTGGGCCGTGGGCCTGTTCGCGGGGACGGCCTGCCTGCTGGCACTCGTACCCGGATCGGTGCTGTTGCTGACGGCGGGATCGCTGTTCAGCCGCAACGTCCTGAAGCCGATGCTGCCCTCGATGACCGATCGCGCTGCGCTGCTCGCGTCGCGCCTGTCGATGCTGCTGTTCGCCGGCACGGCGGTATGGCTGACGCTCGGCGCGTCGCGCTCGCTGGTCGAGATCGGCCTGTCGGCCTATGCCGCAATCGGCATGCTCGCGCCCGGCGTCTATTTCGCCTTCACCTGGAAGCGGGCCAATGCGGTCGGCATCATGGCTGGCATCGTCGTCGGCTATGCGGCGCTTCTGTCGCAGATGCAGCCCTTCTGGAACGGCCTGCTGCCGCATTGGGATACCGGCCTGGTCGCGATGATCGTCAACGCCGCCGTGGCGGCGCTGGTCTCGATCGCGGTCCCGTCACGTCGCCGGGACTAGGTCATTCTCGGCATGGGGCGTCATCGCCTGCGCCGGCGCCCAGTTCTTAAGGCTGTTCTCCAGCTGCGACAGCAGCCGGGCCGGAGCGCCGTCGAGCTGGCGACCGAGCCGGTGGATCAGACTGACCGAGCTATGTTCGAGCTCGGGGTCGAGCAGCGGCCGCGCGACCAGGCTGCCCTCGGCCAGTTCGGTCAGTGCCGAGATGCGCGGCAGGACCGTCACCGCGCGCCCGGCCTTGGCGACGTCGCGCATCATCTGGATCGAGGTCGTCACCAGCATCGGTTCGAGCATGATCCGTGCGCGTCGTTCGGCGTGGAGCAGGCTGGATCGGATGCGGAAGCCCTTGGGCGGCAGGCACAGGTCGAAGCGGTTCAGATCCTCGAGCGTGATCGCGCTCAGCGCTGCGGCCGGATGGCTGGGGGCACACAGGACAGTCAGCGGCTGGCTGACCGACAGGCGCGTCCGGATCTTGGGTTCGTCGGGCACGTGCAGGATCATGCCGATATGAACCTCGTCCTCGAGCACCATGCGGACGATTTCTGAACTGGCGCAGCTGTGGACGGTTATGGCGATGCCGGGGTTGCGGCGCTGGAACTGGTCGATCGTCTTGGCAAAGGCGTTGCCGATGAAGCCCTCGCCGATCGCCAGCACGATATGCCCGGCCTTCACCTCGCGCAGCTCCTGGAGCCGGTTCATCAGCCCCTCGCGGTCGGCCAGCTGTTCACGGTGAAAGTCGAACACCAGCCGGCCTGCGTCGGTCAGCCGGATGGAGCGCCGGCCTCGCTCGATCAGGGACACCCCCATCGCGCTTTCCAGCTGGCTGATCTGGCGGCTGATCGACGATACCGCGACGCCGATCTTCTCGCTCGCGAGGCGCATCGATCCGAGCGACGCGGCCTCATAAAAATAATGGAAAGCGTTGTCCCACATGTCCCCGCTCCGTTTTTTGTGACGCGATGCAACAGGAAAGCGGCGCGTAACGCAACTGAAAACTTTGCACGTAGCGCAACGAATGTGGGGATTCATTGCTATTGCTGCGAAGGCGGCTTCGTCGCAACAGCTAGAGACGGTTTGGCAAAGCCGTTACGAGCGCCAAAGGGGGCCATGGTTTGAGCAAGCGATCTCGCGTCAACTGGCGGGGCTATATCCCTGCGATCACGACACCTTTCGACGCCGATCGGCAGCTCGACCTGGCCGGTCTGGGGCGGCTGCTCGAGTGGCTCGAGGCAGAGGGCATGCATGGCCTCGTCCTTGCCGGGACCACCGGTGAGTGGACCAGCCTGAGACCGGCCGAGCGCAAGCAGCTGTTCGCGGCTGCCGGCGACCAGATGGGCAAGCGGCTGCCGCTGATCGCCGGGTGCAGCGCCTTCACCGCGCCCGAGGTCATCGACTTCGCCGAAGCTGCCGCCGCGCATCATTTCGAGGGCGTGCTGGTGACGCCGCCGCCTTATCTGCGCCCGAACGCCGACGAGATCGTCGACTTCTACAGCGAGATTTCCAAGCATACGCCGCTGCCGATCTGCGTGTACAACTGGCCGCCGGGCACCGCGATCGACATGCCGGTCGAATTGCTGGAGCGGCTTGCGGACATCGAGAATGTCGTGGCCATCAAGCAGTCGACCAGCAGTTTGCGGAGTTTTACCGACACATTCTTCGCGCTGAACGACAAGGTTCGTGTGTTCGGCCATTCGATGGACGAACACGGCCTGGCGCTGCTGCAGGCACGCGGCGGCGACGGGACGATGGGGGCCGGCGCGGTTCTCGGCCGCGTTCATCCGGACTTCTACAATCACCTTTGGGCAGGGGAGATAGACGCGGCCCGCGCTTGCGGCGTAAAGGACCGCATGATCCTCGATCACTGGTATACCCGCGAACTGGTCGGCCGCTTCGGCTCCGGTCCTGCCGTGCTCAAGGCGGGGCTCAACGTGCAGGGTCTGCCGGGCGGTTTTGTCCGGCGTCCTCTGCGCGATGTCGCCGAAGAGCATATCGCCACGATCCGGGAGACTCTGGTCGCCGCCGGGCGGCTCTAGCCGATGGAGCGGTGCGATGTCCTGGTGGTGGGAGGCGGCCTCGTCGGCTGCGCCGCCGCATGGCATCTCGCCGTCGCCGGTGCGAGCGTCACGGTGGTCGACGCGGCGGATTTCGGGCTGGGCGCATCCGGGCAGAATGCCGGATCGCTCCACTTCCAGATCGAGCGCCGCTTCCTCGAACAGGGTGATGCGCTCGCCCGGCAGGCCGAACAGACCATAGCCCTCAGCCGCATGGCGATCGAAGACTGGAAGGGGCTCGAAGCTGCGCTCGACGCGGACCTCCATGTCGTGATGGACGGCGGCTTCATGGTCGCCGAAACCCCCGAACAGGTCGCCATGCTCGAACGCAAGGTCGAGCGCGAGATGCGCGAGGGGTTGCGGATGCGCCTGCTCGACGGCGACGAGGCGCGCGCGATCGCGCCCTATCTGTCGCGGTCGATCCTGGCGGCCGGCTATGCCCCCGACGAAGGCCATGCGGACTCGCGCGCGATCGTCCCGGCCTATGCCGCTGCGGCACGGCGCGCGGGGGCCAGGCTAATCAGCCGCACGCGGCTCGACCGTCTCCAGCGCGTTGCAGGCGGCTTCGAGGCAGGCGCGGGCGATCTGTCGATCCATGCGGGTCAGGTTCTGGCCGCCGCCGGGGCCTGGACGCCCCAGATCTGCGCGCTCGCCAATCTCCATGCGCCGCTCTACCCGGTCGCGCTGCTGATGAACGTGACCGAGCGCAGCCGCACGCTCGAAGTGCCGCATCTGGTGCAGCATGTCGGCCGCCGCCTGTCGATGAAGCAGACCGGCGCGGGCAATATCCTGATCGGCGGCGGCTGGCCCTCGCGCCTGGCGCGAACCGGGGATGGCGGTTTCGACCCCGGCGCACGGCCCGAACTGATCGCGGACTCGCTCGCCGGCAATCTGCGCGCGGCGATCGACACCGTCCCCGCCGTCGCAGGGCTCAACCTGATCCGCAGCTGGACCGGCGTCACCGCTGTCAGCGCCGACCAGCTTCCGGTGGTGGGCGAGGTGCCGCGCATGCCCGGCTTCTGGATCGCGGGTGGCGGATCGGCCTTCACGTTGGGACCGACCTTCGCGCGGCTCGTCGCCCAGGCCATCGGTGGAACCCAGACGCCCGAACTCGACTTCGTTTCGCCGGCGCGGTTCGAGCATTTGAACAGCTTCATGGGGTAGGGATGCGGATCGAACGCGACACCGAGCGGGGACGCCCGCTGACCCTGACCGTAGACGGGCACAGCCTGACCGCCTTCGACGGCGAGACGCTGGCGGCTGCGATGCTCCAGAACGGTGTAGCTTTCCGACGGGACACGCGCGGGATGGATCGCAGCCTGTTCTGCAATATGGGCAGCTGTTCCGAATGCATGGTCACGCTGCTCCCGTCGGGACGGCGCGCCCGCGCCTGCGTCACGCCCGTGAGCGACGGCATGGAGGTGCGGACCGATGGCTGATCGTGTCGACGTCGCGATCATCGGCGGTGGTCCGGCGGGTCAGGCGGCAGCGCTGACTCTCGCGGACCTGGGCATCGCCGCGACCGTGATCGACGAGCAGCTTCGTCCCGGTGGGCAGATATTGCGCCAGCCGCCCAAGGCCTTTCGCGTCTCCAACTGGATGGACGGCGGGCTCTATGCCGATCTCCGCCGCCAGCTGGCGCGCTTCGAGGCGCTGGACGGGGTTGACTGGCGCGGCGGGCGATCGGTTCTGGGCATTGCGCGGAGCGGGGTGGAGGATTTCTCGATCACCCTGTCGTCCGCAGCCGGGGTCGAGACGATCGAGGCGGGCCGCGTGCTCGTGGCCGTCGGTTGTCAGGATCTGGCCGTGCCTTTGCCCGGCTGGACCCTGCCGGGTGTCTATGCGGCGGGCGGCGTGCAGGCCTTTCTCAAGAGCCAACGCCTGATCCCGGGCGAGCGGCTGCTGTTCGCAGGCACCCACCCGTTGCAGATGGTGATCGCGGCGCAGGTGGTCGAGGCCGGCGGCAGCGTGGAGGCGGTGCTGTTCGCCCAACCGCAGCTGTCGATGGTCAGGGCGGTGGCGGGCGCTCCGTTCACCGCCGCTGCCCATCTCGGTAATCTCCTTGCGGCGGCAGGCGCCATGCGCACGCTGCGGCGGCATGGTGTTCCCGTCCATTATGGCGTGCCGATCCAGCACATCCTGGGCGAGCGCAGCGTCGAAGCCGTCGAGGCTGGTGGTCGGCATTGGACGTGCGATGCGGTCGGTCTCTGCTTCGGCTTCGTGCCGCAGTCGGCGCTGCCGCGCATGATCGGCGCGCGGATGCGTCCGGCAGGTCCGGCGGGGGGCTGGGCGGCGCAGCATGATCGCTGGATGCGCTCTACCGTGCCGGGGCTGTTCGTCGCGGGCGAGACGACCGGCGTGGCCGGCGCCCCGGCTGCGATGGCAGCGGGCGAGGTCGCCGGTGCGGGCATCGCGCTCGATCTGGGGGGGCTCGACGAGGCCGGCGCCGACCGCATGGCATCGGCCGCGCGCTCGCGCCGCGAGGAATTGCTGCGGTTCGCCGCGCTGCTCGACCGCATCGCCGATCCGCGCCCCTATTTTCCAGCGTTGGAGGCCGATACGCTGGTCTGCCGGTGCGAGGATGTCCCGCTCGGTCGGATCGCACCGCTGCTGGACGGACGCTCGGCCAATGCGATCAAGCTTTCCACGCGCTGCGGCATGGGCGCCTGCCAGGGCCGCAATTGCGAGCCGACCTTGCTCCGTCTCATCGGCAATTCGGACGAGCCCGGTTTCGCCGCGCGCTTCCCGGCGCGTCCCGTGACGATCGCCGATCTGGCCGCACCGCCGCTTCGTTGCGACTAGAGCAACGATCGAAGCGCTTTTCCCCGATTGCCGAGCGGTCCCCGGCACGACACATTCGGTCGCACTATTAGCCGGAGACCATCAATGAGCGCGACGCCCGAAAAGCCGCAATTCCTCTCGGTCGATCATATTTCCTGGACGGTTCCCGATCTGGAGGCGGCGGTCGCCTTCTATCGCGACGTCATCGGCGCGGAGGAGTTGTTCCGCCTGGGGCCGCTCGACGCCGCCGACATTCCGCTCGACGATCAGGGCCGCGACTGGATGGCGACCCACGTCAACGTGCCGGGCGCTCGGCTGACCCTCGTCATGATGAAGCTCACCGACAATATGAACTTCCAGCTCGTTCAATATGACAAGCCCGACGACCGTCGGCAGGAGCTGCCGCGCAACTGCGATCGGGGCGGCCATCATCTGGGCCTGAAGGTCGACGATGTCGACAAGGCGATCGCCTATCTCGTCGCCCATGGCTGCACGGCGATGGAGATCATCCACATCACCGACGGCCCGCTGGCGGGCAAGAAGAATGTCTATATGACCGACCCCTTCGGTCACAGCCTCGAAATCGTCGACTAAAGCCAGAGCGGGAGACACAGCATGGCGAACAACCGTATCAATCCGGACTCGATGTATAATTCGCTCGTCTACGGCTTCTCGCACGCGGCCGTTCAGACCAGTGGCAAGACCGTCCATCTCGCGGGGCAGGTCGCCTGGGACAAGGACTGCGCCATCGTCGGCGGCGACGATCTGGCGGCGCAGACCCGTCAGACGCTGGCCAATATCAAGACCGTTGTCGAGGCGGCCGGCGGCACCATCGCCGACATCGTCCGCCTGCGCATCTACGTCGTCAATCATTCGCCCGACAAGCTCGGCGTGGTGCTGCCCGAGGTGGGCGCCTTCTTCGGCGACGTCACGCCCCCGCCCAACACCTTTCTGGGTGTCCAGGCGCTCGCTTTGCCGGACTTCCTGATCGAGATCGAGGCGACCGCCGCGATCGACTGATCGGAGCGATCGCCGGGAGAGCGGTAGAAGGCTCTCCCGGCGATCCAGCCCCATCGGGACTCTGGCAAGGCGCTGCGAAACCCGTCAAAAGGCCGGACATGAAGGCCTATCAACTCCAGGATCTGCTGCTCGACACCCTCGTTCGCCAGCATGGCGGCGAACGCAGGCGCTGGCGCAGTGCGCTCGGTGCCCTTCGCCTCCACGACATCGAGACCCACCCGCATTGCAATTGGAGCGTCGCTCCCTCGGGCAGCGCAGGCCAGAACGCCAAGATCGAGCGCTTGCTCGACGATATCCGCACGCGCCACCCGGTCGTCACTGCCGACTGACGGAGGGACGCGATAATCTGGCGTCTCTGATATCAGGCCAAGACAGCCATACGTCCGATAGGTGCACGCCGACAGAGGAGCGACCATGCGGCTGCGGCCGCAAGCACGGAGGGAAGGACGAAGGCGGCCTGGATCAGCGCGAGACGCTCGGCCCCGCTGCCGAGGCTGATGGCCCATAGCGCGCCGCCGCTGCCCAGGCCCATCGCGATCTTCAGGGTGATGCTGCTGACGGCATAATGGCTGGCGGCCCCCGCGCTGGGGAATCGGCAGTCGCTAGCGATGTCGGCGACCATCGCCCGCAGGAGCATGTAATCGACGCCCCAGCCAAGCCCCTTGGCGGTCAGCACGGCGCCCAGCAGGAATGGCGCCCCTGCGGGTACCAGCAGAAGCGCGCAGCAGGCGGCGGCCTGCCAGCTATAGGACAGGACCAACGTCGCGGGTCTGCCGAGGCGCGCGCTCAGGCGGCTCCAGAACGGCAGGGCGAGCAGGGCAGCGACCGGCTGGATCAGGAGCAGCGAGGCGCCCCATCGATCCAGGCCGAACACGTCCTCCGCAAGGAACAGAAAACAGGTCATCGCCGCAGCATCGGCGATGCCGGTCAGCGTGTAGAGCAACAGCACGAGCGCGAGTGTACGGTTGCCGATTATGTCGCGGAACTGTTCGAGCAGCCCCGCCCGGCCGACGGTCGGTATCCGCTCGGGCTCGGGCTCTGCGAACAGCAGGATCGGAACGATCACCGTCAGCGGCGCGAGCAGGGCGATCGCCCATCCGAACAGCGCCATTTCGACGCGCAGGGGTGTTGCGAACCGGCGTTCGAGGATCGAGAGAAAAGCCAGCAGGGCGAGCGACCCGGCGATCGCGAACCAGACCTTGGCGCCCATGATGCGCGTCCGCTGGTGGCTGTCCACGGACAGCTCGAGGCCCCATCCGCCATGCGGCGTGATGATCAGCGAGTAGCCGAGGTGGAAGAGCAGGCTGGCCCCCACAATCCATGCCATGCCGGCCCCGGAGGGCGCGAGATAGAGCGGAAGCACCGCCAGCGACACGAGTAAAGCGCCCGAGATCATCCAGGGTTTTCGTCGCCCGAACCGCGTTCGGCAGCTGTCGCTCATCCAACCGATCAGGGGGTCCGCCGCCGCGTCGAACAGGCGTACGCACAACATCAGCGCCGCGATCGAACCGAGGGCGATACCGACATCCTGCTCGAGGAATCGCGGCAGATAGGATCGCCAGGTCATCTCGATGGCCTGGAAGGTCACGACCGGCAGGGTGAACGCCGCCAGCGCGGTGCGCGATACCCTTTGGCCCGGGCCATAGGGCCGGGTCCGACCATAGTTGAGATCCGTTCCGCGCATGGGGAGGTGCCTAGCGCCGGGGGATTACGCCGTGATGACCGCCGCCCTAGCAGGGGAGCAGATCGATCAGCGCTTCCACCTCCAGCCTGATTGCGGGGGCTGCATCTTCGGGGCTGGCATATGCGAGCCGGCGGCTGACGGCGGTCAGAAAGGCCGAGAGCAGCGCAGCCTCAAGATGCGATGGCGTCGGCAGTTCCGGCCGGAGCAGCGCAAGCAGACCGCGGGAAGTCGTGCCGCGCATGTAGCGCAACTGCAGGCCGAACGCTTCCAGTGCGGGGTCGCGCGCCACTGCGAGACATAGAGCATCCATGCCGCGCCCGCCGAGCGAGGCCGCCAGCAGGTCAGCGATGGCATCGAGCGCTGCCCCCCTGTTGCCGGTGGGGATCGAGGGTTGCCGTTCGCGAAACCGCGCAACCGCATCGAGATAGATCGACTCGAAGCCCGCCTGCAGCAATTCGGCCTTTGTCCGCAGCTTGTGGGACACGACACCGAGAGTGAGGCCGGCGTGCTCGGCCACCGCGCGATGCGTGATCGCCGCCGGGCCGGATTCTTCGATCAACGCGGCGGCCGCTGCGGCCACGCGCATTGTCGTTCCGTCGAGTTCCGGCGAAACGGGTGCATTGGCGACCGCCTCGTTGCGCGCGAGGTCGCGCCAGGGGGAGGCGGGCGGCCTTTCCCCGGCGGCCCAGGCGGCAGCGCCTCGCGCGAACTCGTCCAGTCCCGCGCGGTCGATCGGGCGGCGCCAGCGGATCATGTGATTGAAGGATTCCGCGTCGTGAAAACGCTCGATCAGCCAGGCGCGCTCGCCGAGGCCGAAGCGGGCACAGGCCGCCTTCCAGAAGTCGGTCCATATCGTGCGCCATCCGTCGCGTACGCCCGCAGCAACGTCCGATTCGGTGCGCCACAGCTGCCCCTCCCGCCAGGCGAAGGCGTGGCGGCGCTGGACATTGGTCCAGTCGTCCACCACGGCGGCGAAGAAGGGGCCCAGCGCGGAGGGGGGAGCGTCGAAGCCGCTCAGTTCTTCGATCCACCGCCCGCACCATAGCCGGGTCTGCGCCTGCGCTGCTTCGTGCGAACAGGCCAACAACCGTTCCAGAGAGCCGAAGTGATGGTAGAGCGACGATACAGGCGTTCCAGCTCTGCCGCAGATCTGCCGTGCCGATATCGCTTCACCCCCCTGATCCATCCAGCTGTCCATCACAGCCGTTATCAATCTGTCGAAGGACGATTTTTCTAGAATTTCCGACATTCGGGACTTTGTCTTCTGTGTTGCCGTTGAGGTGAGGCTAGCAAGATACACAGTCCAAGGCGAGGCGGAAACTGGCGTTAGCCTTTCCTTAATCTCACGCAGAATCGTCATATAAGGTACATACAGGTGTTCTAGCTGCCCGCTGCAGATGAACATGGGAGGTACCGACATGACCATTTCTGCCGCGAAGCTCTTGCGTACGACAGCCCTGGGTGGTGCGCTCCTTTTTGCCCTGCCGGGCGTCGCCCTCGCGCAGTCGGCGCCGATCCCCGCCGCCGAGGAGGCCGAAGAGGCGGAGATCGTGGTGTCGGGTTCGATCCTCTCGGCGCAGGAAGATTCGATCGAACTGAAGCGCGTCGCGGTCAACCTTACCGATGTCGCCGCTTCCGATGCCGTCGGCCGCTTCCCCGATCAGAATGCGGCGGCGGCGCTGTCGCGTCTGCCGGCAGTCGCGGTGCAGCGCGATCAGGGGCAGGAGCGCTATATCCAGGTCCGGGGCGCCCCCAACCGCTGGACCTCGGTGAGCATCGACGGCATCCCGATGGTGGGTGTGGACGAGGGCGGCGACACGCGCGCTTTCCGGTTCGACGCGATCCCGGCGGTGCTGCTGTCGCAGATGGTGATCAACAAGTCGCTCACCAGCGATCTGCAGGCCGACGCCGTGGTCGCCACGATCGACCTGCGCACCTATTCGCCGATGGAGCGCAAGGGGCTGCATGTCTCGGGCGACCTCGGTTATGGCTATATGGGCCTTGGTGGCGGCGAGCAGCGGCAGGGATCGCTGCGCCTGTCCTGGTCGAACGACGTCGTCGGCTTCGTCGTCGGCGGATCGCATTATCGCCGCAAGCAGCTGACCGACAATCGCGAAGTGGGTGCCTATGACGCGAAAGGCCCGACCGAGTTCGATGTTCGCCAGTACAAGCTCGAACGCTGGAACAACGGGCTGTTCGGTGGCCTCGAGTTCAGCCCCGAGGATGGTCAGCGCATCTATGCCAAGGCGATCTTCAGCGAGTTCAACGACAATGAGCAGCGCAACCAGTACGAGTTCCGCCTCGACCGCGCGACGGGCGGCACGCGCAGCCTGGCAAGCGGCAATCTGACCGGCGTTCCGCTGCGCGGCACCTTCAACTTCGGCGAGTATCGCAACCGCAACTATCTCGGCACGGTGGGGGGCGACTACGAGACGGACGACGGCTTGGCCGCCTCGTTCAAGTTCAACTATGCGCGGACGGAGAACAGCAGCTACCTGCCGCTCGTCCAGGCCTCGACCAGCGGCGCGAACAATCTGTCGCTGAGCTACGACAACAGCAATCCGAACTTCCCGATCGTGTCGGTTGCCGGCACCTTCAATCAGGCGACCCTGGCGGCGGGCAGCGCGATCATGATCGCAGCCCGCCAGAAGACCGTGTCGGACACCTACACCGTCAAGCTCGATCTGGCTAAGACGATCGGCGATCTGACGCTCTCGGCCGGCGGGCTCTATTCGGACCGCGACATCAGCGGCAACAACTTCTCCACAGCGAACATCGCCGCCGTAGGGGCGCTCGGCGCGTTGGTCGGCCAGCCTTTCAACATCAACAGCTATGTCACCGACCGGCCGTGGGACACTGGCTTCCCGCTCGGCGTCACGCTCAACTATGTCGACAATGTCGCCATGCGGCGCGACATCGATTCGCTGCTCGGACGGCTTCAGGCAGCAGGTCGCTACAATCCGGCGCTCGATATTCCGGCGGCCGATCGCTACGCGCAGCAGGAGCAGATCCTCGCCGCTTATGTCATGGCAAAGGTCGAGACCGGCCCGCTGACGGCGGTCGGCGGCGTGCGCGTCGAACGCTATCTGATGAACAACAGCGGCACGGTCGTAGCGGGCGGGGTGGGCACCCCGCTGGGTCTCGAGTCGAGCAAGACCGATTTCTTCCCGAGCCTGAACCTGAAATATGCGGTCAGCGAGCGTGTCGCGCTCCGGCTCGCCGGGCAGCGCAGCGTGTCGCGACCGGCCTATGGCGCGATCCGCGTCGGCGCGTCCATCGACGACACGGCGAGCCCAGGCCGGATCACCGGCGGCAACCCGGCGCTGCGTCCCGAATATACCTGGGGCCTCGATGCCAGCGTTGAATATTATCTGCCCGGCAACGGCATGATCTCGGTCGCGGGCTTCCACCGTTGGGTAGAGGATGTCCTCTACCAGAGCCAGGCCGTCGTCGGCAGCGACTTCTATGATTTCGGCGGCGTCGACCGCTCGTCCTATCTGCTCAGCGGTACCTATAACGGCCAGAGCGGCAAGCTCTACGGCGTCGAGTTCAACCTGCTCAAGCAGTTTGACTTTCTGCCCGGCGCGCTGGGCGGCTTCGGGTTCCAGGGCAATGTCACGTTGCTCGATGGCGATTTCGACACGCCCACGGAGAAGAACATCGCCTTCCAGGGCATGTCGAAGAGGATCGCCAACGCCTCGCTGTTCTTCGAGAAATACGGAGTATCGGCACGCGTCAGCTATCAGTGGCGTTCGTCCTGGCTCGACACGCTCGGCGGCTTCGGTAGCGGCGAATTTCGCAAGGGCTACGAAAATCTCGACGTCTCGCTGCGCTACGCGCTCAACGAGAATCTGACCCTGTTCGCCGATCTCGCAAACCTGACCGACGAGAAATACATCGCCTATCAGGGCACGCCCGCGACGCCGACCGAGGTCGAGCAGATCGGTGCGCGCTACATGTTTGGCGTCCGCTTCGCTTTCTGAGAGGATGACCATGTCTATCGAAAAAGCTTCGCTGGCTGCGCTACTGGCCCTGTCCTTCGTAGCCTCCGCATCGGCGGCAGATCTGCCGAGCCTCAACCGCATCGATCCCCGCACGGTCGAACTCGTCTGGAGCGGCGCGGCTCCGTCGGGCGTCTGGATAAGCGCCGACCAGGCGATCGACGACAGCGACAGCCGCGTCCCTGCGTCCGGGATCGAGGCGGTGCGCACCACCGGACGCTTGACGCTGGATGTGCCGGCGACGGAGCGGCGCTACCTGCTGATCCGGGACGAGAGGGGCGCGGTGACGACGCTGGCCGAGCGCGTGCTGCCGATGGAGAAAGGCAGCAATTTTCGCGATGTCGGCGGCTATATTACCAAGGACGGCCGGTCGGTCCGCTGGGGCCGGGCCTTCCGCTCGGGAGCGATGCCGCTGCTGACCGAGGCGGACTATGCGCTGGCCGGTCAGTTGATGATCGCGACGGTCGTCGATCTGCGGTCGATCGAGGAGCGCGAAGTGGCGCCCGACCAGCTCGATGATCGCACCGGCGCGGAGTTCATCTCGAACGACTATTCGCTGAAGCCGCTCATGGCGGGCTTTTCCCAGGCGAATGGCGAGAATGTCTATCGGGGCATGGAGAAGCTGCTCGCGCCGCAGTTCCGGTCGCTCTACCGCCACCTCGCCTCAGACAAGGGCGCGGTCGTCTATCATTGCTCGGCGGGCCAGGATCGGACCGGCATAGCCACCGCGCTGCTCTACGACATGCTCGGCGTCGATCGCGCGGTGATCCTGAAGGACTATCATATGTCGACGGCGCTGCGGCGCCCGGCCTATGAAATGCCGCAGGTCAATCCCGCCGATTATCCGAACAACCCATTGCTCAGCTATTATTTCGGCAAGGATGAAAAGGTGCGGGCCGTGCCGGAGCCGCTCTACACCAAGAGCGGCGCATCCCACCTCGCTCAGTTCTTCACTTATATCGATGCCGAATATGGCGGGTCGGAAGCCTATATGCGCAAGGTGCTGGGCTTTACCGAGGCCGATATTGTCGGGCTGCGCAAGGCCATGCTCGACTGACAGCCGGACTATGAGGTGTGCGGCGCGCCGAGTAAGGGGGGCTGGGCGCGCCGCCGACCTCTTCTGCCCCCCGGGCTTGCCAGCGGGGTGGGGGGCGGGTCGCGCTTCGGTGGAGGGGGGCCTTGCCATGCCGCCGCCGATGCGCATCGCCCTTGTGCCCGGTGTTACGCTTCCGATCCAATCGAAATAAGCTCGCCCTATCGATAGATAATCTCTATCATCCGTGTCATGCCCACCGTTCGTCAGCTCGAATATCTCGTCGCCGTCGCCGATCTGCTGCACTTCGGCAAGGCGGCGGACCAGTGCGGCGTGTCGCAGCCGACCCTCAGCCATCAGCTGACCGCGCTCGAGAAGCGGCTGGGCGGCAGGTTGGTCGAACGCAGCGGCTGGACGGTCGAGCTGACCCCGCTGGGGCGCCAGATCGTCGAACGGGCGCGGCGCGTGCTCGTCGAGGTCGGCGAGATCCGCAGCGTTGCGCGGCGCGCTCGCGAGAACATGGTCGGCATTATCCGCTTCGGCGTGACGCCGACGCTGGGTCCTTATCTGATGCCCTCCATCGTCGGAGCGCTGAACCGGGAGGAGCCCGATCTGCGCCTCTACATCCGCGAGGGCATTCCCTCGGAGCAGGCGCTGGAGCTGTCACGCGGGCGCCTCGACATGATGGTCGGGCCGTTGCCGCTCAGCGCCGAGGGGATCGAACTTGAACCGCTGTTCCGCGAACGGATGATAATCGTGGTACCACCCAATCATCCGCTTGCCAGCCGAGAGGTAGTGAAGCGCGAAGATCTGGCGGGTGAGCGCTTTCTCTCGCTCGACCCCCGCCATCATTATCATAGGATGGTGGAGCGCATCTGCGACGAACTGCGAGCGGTCATCCTGCGCGATTATGAAGGCACCAGCCTGGACAGCATCCAGCAGATGGTCGGCTCGGGCATCGGCCTCGCCGTCCTGCCCGAGCTTTACCTGCGGTCCGAGGTCGGCGGCGATGCGCTGGTGCGGCGGGTCGAGCCGGTGGACTGGACCAGCACCCGTTCGATCGCAGCGGCCTGGCGCGCGCGCGCCGCGAATGAGGACAGCTATCGATCCATAGCGCGCCGCATTCAGCTGACAGCCCGGGCAATCCTGTCCGCAGACTGAAGCCCTGTCTTGTGCGGCGGCATAAATCTTAAAAAAGGATGAAGAAGGCCGATAGATTTTTTCTATCGTTTTTTGGCTGTCCTTTCAATTGGCTTTTGAGCGGCCTTATCGGCATCTCTTCGGTCACGGGCCGGGAGGCCATAAGACGGTAAGCGGGGCGAAAAGTTTCGTTCGATCGACCGTCCAAGCCTCCCCGGACCGCCGAGAAGTTGGACCAGTACTGCCTCTAGCCAGAGGTTTCCAGATTGCCGTCGGGTCGGTTTCCCCCAAGCAACCCCACCGATCCGACGGTCACTGACGACGCGCCGCCCTGTCTCCCTGTTGCCGAAGCGGCGGCGCGTCGTCAGACCAATGGCCTGCAGGCCCATCCAACCCTCAGCATAGTCAAAAGGAGAGAGTGGTCATGCACGCCTTGATCTACCGTTTGTCGCTCGCCCATCGTCGGCTGGAGAAGGAGATCAGCCGCGAAATGCAGAAGGCGGTGCCCGACGATGTCCGTCTGTCGAGGCTCAAGAAGCTGCGCCTGGCGGTCAAGGACCAACTGCAGGGCTTTCTGCCGCAGCCGACGACGCACTGATATGGAGAGCGCCAGTCAATAAGCGGATAAACACCGCCAAGGTTGGATAGACGGAAAGCGCACCCCGACCTCTTATTCGCCGTCAATCGGTAGAAAGAGACGAAAAGGGGAAATCGATGTCGTCCAACCTTGGCAAAAGCCTCATCACGACCTTGCTCTCGGCCAGCGCCCTGGCCACCGGCGCGCCGCTGTTCGCGGGTCAGACCGAAGGCGCCGCCGGCGTCAGCGAGGCGACCGAGATCGGCGACATCGTCGTCACCGCCCGCCGCCGCGAGGAAACGCTACAGAAGGTGCCGGTGTCGATCACCGCCTTCACCGCCGCCGATCTCCAGGCACGCCAGGTCGACAATGTCTCTCAGATCGCGCAGTCGACGCCCAACCTCGTCTTCAACTCGTCTGCGCCGATCTCAGGCAGCAACACCGCCGCGTCGATCTATATCCGTGGCATCGGCCAGACCGACTTCACCCTCGTCACCGATCCGGGCGTCGGCCTCTATCTCGACGGCGTCTACATCGCCCGCTCGGTCGGTGGCGTGCTCGACCTGGTCGACGTGCAGCGGGTCGAGGTGCTGCGCGGCCCTCAGGGCACGCTGTTCGGCAAGAACACGATCGGCGGCGCGATCAACATCACCTCGCAGCCTCCCAGGGATGAGTTCGGCGGCACGGTCGAGCTGCGCACCGGCAGCCGGAACCGTATCGACGGCAAGGCGGTGGTCGACCTTCCGGTGAACGACACGCTGGCGCTGCGCGTCTCGGCGGCGACACTCAATCAGGATGGTTTCGTCAAGAATGTCGGCGGACCCAAGCTGGGCAACACCAAGGCGCTGCTCGGCCGCATCGCGCTGCGGTGGACGCCGACCGATGCGCTGACGATCGACCTTGCGGCCGACGGTACGCGTCGGCGCGAGCAGGCGCAGGCGCAGAAGCTGCTCGACTTCAACCCCAATGCCGGCGCGCCGACCTTCGGACCCTTTAATGGCGTGATCGCCCCGGCGCTCGGCCTGCCGCAGTTCGACGCGCGTTTCACCGCGGGGGGCCCTTACCAGACCTTCCAGGGTCGCAATCCGAACGCGATCTCCGACCTCGACCTGTGGGGCGTCGGCGGCACCGTCGCCTATGACATGGGCGACGTGACGCTCAAGTCGATCACCGCCTTCCGCAAGTTCGACAGCCAGTTCGGGCGCGATACCGACAATTCGCCTTTCACCATCGTCGAAACCTATGACGACATCAGCCAGCAGCAGTTCAGCCAGGAGCTCCAGCTTTACGGCTCGCTGATCGACGACCGCCTCGACTGGCTCGTCGGCGGCTATTATTTCACCGAGAAGGGCGACAACCTCAACAACGTCTATACCTCGGTCATCCTGATCAAGAGCGGTGGTGCGGTGAAGAATGACAGCCTCGCCAGCTTCGCCCATCTCACCTTCAAGGCAACCGATAAGTTACGCCTGACCGCCGGCGCGCGCTACACCGACGAAACCAAGCGCTTCACGCCGGATCAGCAGGTCATCTTCTACGACTATACCCAGTCGCTGTTCGGCGGGGCGGGCTTCACCGATGGCCAGCGGATCCTGCCCAAGGTCCAGTCCAAGCGGAAGTTCAACGATTTCTCGATGCTGCTCGGTGCCGACTATCAGTGGACCGATCGCCTGATGACCTATGTGTCCTTCTCGCAGGGTTTCAAGTCGGGCGGGTTCAACCAGCGCGTCTTCCCGCCGCGTGCGGTTCCCGGCTCGTTCGAACCCGAAACCGCCGACGTTTATGAGGCGGGTCTGAAGACGTCGAACGCTGCGGGCACGGTGCGGTTCGATCTCGCCGGCTTCTATACCCGCTACCGTGATATCCAGGTGCGCGTGCTCGACGTGATCGCACCGGGGACCGGTAACGCCGCTGCCGGGCGCGTCTATGGCGCCGAGGCGGAACTGACCCTGCGCCCGGTCAAGCCGCTGACGCTGCAATTCTCGGCCGGCTATCTCGATACGGGCTACACCAAATTCGCCGCCGATTTCGATCCGTCGCAGGGGATCGACAAGGGCGACCGCTTCGTCAATTCGCCCAAATGGTCGCTCGCCGGTTCGGCCAGCTATGTCGTGCCGCTCGGCGAGGTTGGCGACCTGACGGTGCGGGGCGACTGGAGTTATCGCTCGAAGACCTACAGCGATGCCGCGAACAGCGAGAATATCGCCCAGAGCGGCTATCATCTGTTCAACGCGACGCTGCTCTACGACACGCCCGACAAGCTGTGGCAGGTCGCCGCCGGCATCCGCAACATCACCGACAAGCGCTATTTGCTGACCGGCAACAACGAGTTCGGCGGCTTCGGTTATGTCGAGGGCGTGTTTGCCCGGCCGCGCGAATGGAGCCTGTCGGTCCGCAGGTCCTTCTGATCGGCAACGGCCACCCGCAACCGTCGCCGATGCTGGACATGCTCTCGAACCTTCAAGAAAGGCCATCCTTGAACGGGACCGCCAAACTCGATCGGCTGGCCGCACGCGGCCGGCCGATCCTCGCCTGCTATTTCGTCCTGGGGGACGCGCAATTCGACGATGCCATGCGCGACCTCTATGTGGAGGAGGGGGTCGATATCTTCGAACTCGGCATCCCCTCGGCCGATCCTTATCTGGACGGCACGGACATATCGGCGGCGATGGCGCGGGTGATCGCCGATGGCGACGACGGCTATGCGCGTATGGCAGAACTGGCCGAATGGTTCGCGTCGCGGCCGTCCGCACCGGCCGGGGTGTGCATGGCCTATGCCGACCTCGATCTCCGGCGGTTGGCGAATATCCCGCTCGATGGGGCGCTCATCATCGGCGGCAACGGTCCGGCGATCGATGTGCCGGGCGCGCCGCGTTGCGGTCTGCTGCCGCTCGATCGGACGCTCTGGGACATCCATGATGCCCGAAGCTGGGACGGCTATGTCATGGTCCAGTCCGCCGACGGCAAGACCGGCCCGCGTGAAGCACTCGACCCGAGGCTCGCCGAGACCATCGCCGCCGCCAGGGAAGCCGGGATCGTCCGGCCGATCCTGGCAGGTTTCGGCATCGGCACGCCGGCGCAGGCGCGGCAAGCGATCGATGCGGGGGCCGACGGCGTCGTGATCGGATCGATGTGCGTCCGCAGCGTCCGGCAGGGCACCGCCGCGATCCGCCAGTTCCTCCGCGACGTCAGGAGCGCGCTCGATGCCTGACGGCGGCTATATTCTCGGGATCGATCTCGGCACCACGTCGCTCAAGGGCGTGCTCTACGACCGCGACGGCGAATTGCTGGGAACCTGCGGCACGACCTACCCGACCTACAGACCCGCCGAGGGGCGCGTCGAACAGGACGCCTGGGACTGGATGATCGCGCTGTGGAAGGTCGCCGACCAGCTGATGGACGGGCGGTCCCCGGCCGACCTCTCCGCGATCGCGATCTGCAGCCAGGTCAACACCTATGTCTGCGTCGACGCGGAAGGCACGCCGCTCGCGCCGGCCGTCGTCTGGCAGGACGTCCGTGCCGAGGAGGAAGCCGAGCGGCTCAACCAGATGGTCGGCGAGGAACGCCGCTTGGGCTGGTGGCCGTCGGGCATGGCGATAAGCGCCAGCCACATGGTGCCGCAAATGGCCCATGTCGCACGCCATCGACCGGACATCTGGAAGCGTACGGCCAAGCTGCTGTCGCCCAAGGATTTCCTGCTGCGCCAGCTGACCGGCCTGTGGACGGCCGATCCGTTCGCCTGTTTCGACGCGGTCGATGCGTCGGGGTCCTATATCGACGAATATCTCGCCATGGTGCCGGGCGCCGCCGAGCGGGTTGCCCCGCTGCGATCCTTCCGCGACGTGGTCGGCCCATTCCGCCACGCGCATTGGCCCGACTGCTCGGCGCGGATCGTCAACGGCACGATGGATGCCTTTGCCTGTCTGTTCGGTTCGGGCGCGGCCGGCGCTGGCGAAGGCTGCTATATCAGCGGAACGAGCGAGATCGTGGCACTGATCGGCGGTCGGCCGGGCGGTCGGCCGGGTATCGTCAGCTTTCCGCCGATCGAGGACTGGTATGTGCAGGCCGGGCCGACCCAGAGCGGCGGCGACACGCTGCGATGGATGGCCCAGCTGCTGGGCACCGATCATCAGGGTGTCCTCGACCGGGCCGCGCAGGCGGATCGGGGCGGGGCAGGGGATGGCGTGCTGTTCCTCCCCCATCTCGAAGGGGAGCGCGCGCCCTTGTGGGATGCGCATGCTCGTGGCGCTTTCCTGGGCATGAGTTCGCATGACGGCGCGCCGCAGCTCGCGCTGGCGGCGCTGGAGGGGGTCGCGCTGTCGGCGAGGCTGATCTTCGAAGGCGCGGTGGAAGCGGCCGGGGTTCGCCCGCCGTCGCTGTTCATCGGCGGTGCTGGCAATCGATCCGACCTCTGGGCACAGATTCGCGCCGACGTCCTCGGCGTGACGCTGAACCGCGTCGAATGCCTCGACACCGGCGCGGTGGGCGCAGCGATCGTCGCCGGGCTGGGCGTCGGCCGCTATGCCTCGATTGCGGACGGCTCGATTGCGCTGGTCAGGATCGAGCGGGAGTTCACGCCCGATCGACAAAAAGCGTCCCGATACAAGAGGATGGCGGAGCGTTATTTGAAAGGCTACGAACAGTTGAAGCCGTGGCATCTGTTCTAGTCGGCAAGGGTGATATTTTAGACTTGAACAGTTGAGCTTTTCACTACACGCTCGCTCATCGAACTGGAAAGGGAAAGGAGGAACCGCATGATTTCCACGCAATTGCCCCTTTCTTCGCGGGTCGCGATGGTGTCCACCGACCTTGCCGAGTTCAGCAGCTATCTTGCCGGCTCCTATTGCAGCCATCGAACCTATCTTCGCGACCGAGACCACCGGGTCGACGCGCGGCATCATCGCGTTCCGCTTGCCAAATTGTCGCTCAACTATCTGCAATATGGCGCGGAAGTGCATATCGACGCCGGGCTGTTCGAAACCTTCTTCATGCTCGAACTGCCGCTGTCGGGCTGGACCGACCTCGAACATTGCGGGCGCGCGGTTCGCAATCAGGTGGGCACGGCGACGATCGTGTCGCCGACGGAATGGGTGCGCTCGGTCTGGTCGGCCGATTGCGGTCAGCGCATGGTCAAGATCTCGCGCTCGGCGGTGGAGAAATGTGCGGCCGATATGCTCGGTCGTGGCCTGACGCAGCCGGTGGTGTTCGAGCCGCTGATCGAACTCGATGGCGAACCGGGCCGCTCGATCGCACGGCTCGCCAATTTCCTGTTCGACCAATATGAGATCGATCCCGGCCTTCTCGGCGAACGCCGCGTCTCGAACGAGATCGAAAGCGCGCTGATCTCGCTACTTTTGCTGGGGCAGCCCAATAACTACAGCGAGGCGCTGCGGGCGTCCTCGACGGGCGCCCTGCCGCGCCACGTCAAGCGGGCACTGTCCTATATCGAGCATAATCTGCGCGAGGACATCACGATGGAGGCGCTGGTCGCGGTCGCCGACGTCAGCGCGCGGGCCCTCTACACCGGCTTCGAGCGCTTCGTCGGCACGCCGCCGCTCCTCTACATCCGCAATCGCCGCATGGAGGGCGTGCGCGAGGCGCTGCTCGAGGCGAGCGCGCCGACCACAGTGAGCGAACTGGCGCTCGAATGGGGCTTCACCCATCTCGGCCGCTTCTCCGCCGAATATCGCCGGCGCTTTCAGGAACTCCCGTCCGAGACGCTGCGCCGCTGACGGTGGCATCCACGGCCTGCGGGCTCTGTCCACTTATTGCGCAAGGCTTTCCGTTGCCTCCATGACGGTCTGGACCCCTGCTGCTTGCGCCTGTTCAACAATGCGATGCAGACCATCGC
Organism: Rhizorhabdus antheiae; assembly: GCF_049889055.1. Taxonomy (NCBI): domain Bacteria; kingdom Pseudomonadati; phylum Pseudomonadota; class Alphaproteobacteria; order Sphingomonadales; family Rhizorhabdaceae; genus Rhizorhabdus; species Rhizorhabdus antheiae. The sequence continues at coordinate 345,154 of NZ_JBLTWO010000003.1, forward strand.
GAACGAGCAGGCCGACCAGCTTCCCAGAGGCAAATTCCGTGGCGCGGACGGCGAGCTGTTCGGAGGACAGTTCGTCGTGGCGGCACTGCTGCCCGTTCTCGACCGGCTGGATGCAACCTTCGCCCAGGCGCTCGACGATGCGCACTTCCGCCGCGATCTGGATGCGCTCCTCCTCGACCATGTCTGCCGGCCGACACCGCTGACCCGGCTGGAGGCTGTCGACGGGCGAGGCGCCTCCATCTTTCTCAAGCGCGAAGACCTCAGCAACGGGCAGGGGGCGGGCGCGGCGGCGGTCGTCGGCCAATGCCTGATGGCCCGGCGCATGGGCATGACCGAAGTGGTCGCCGATACAGGGTCCGGAGAACATGGCGTAGCTGTCGCGGCCGCCGCCGCCCGGCTGCGGCTGAAGGCGACGATCTATATCGGGCGGGGTGCAGCGGGGACCTACCGTGGGATGATCGACCGGATGCGCAGCCTGGGTGCGCAGGTCGTGCTGGTCCCGCCGGACATCTCGGTCCTGCATGGGGCGATGAGCCGCGCCTTGCAGCACTGGATGGGGGATAGCGAGCGCTGCCTCTATGTCGCGGGCGCGCCGGTTGGGGCTCATCCCTATCCGACGATCGTTCGCCATTTCCAGGGCGTAATCGGCATGGAGGCACGGCAGGCCTTGGTCGAGCGCACGGGCCGGCTGCCCACCATCGCGATCGCGGTGATGGATGGTGGGGCAGCAGCCTCCGGGCTTTTCTCGGCCTTTCTCGACGATCCCGACGTGTCCTGTCTGGTCGCCGAGCCCGGCGAGGCGGGCGGCGCCCTGTCGCAGGGACGCCCCGGCATCTTCCACGGCGCGCGTACGCTGCTGTTGCAGGATGACGACGGGCAGATCCGGCGTGTCGGCTCCGCTGCCGCCGGCGCTTCCTATTCGGCGGCAGGGCCCGAACTGGCTGCCTGGCTGCGATCGGGCCGCGTCGGCGTCCGCCCGGTGTCCGATGCCGACGCGGTCGACGCCATGCGCCACCTCGCCTGGGAGCATGGCCTGGCGCTGTCGTTCGAAAGCGCCTTCGGGGTCGCGCTGGCTCGCTCGGAGGCGGCCCGGTTGCCGGTCGATGCTGCGATACTGTGTGTGACTGCGGCGGCGGGCGTCATCGATCATCATCTGCTGGACGTCGCCTGATGTCGCCAACATCGCGTCTCGCGCGCCGCTTCGCGCTTCGTGCGGCGGAAGGCCGTACCGCCCTGATCTTCTACATCGTTGCCGGCGATCCCGCAGTCTCGCTGTCGCCACGCCTGCTGCACGCCCTTGTCGAGGGCGGCGCCGATGCGATCGAACTGGGCTATCCCTTTGCCGACGCGATCCTTGACGGCCCGGTCATCCGCCGCGCCAACCGCCGCGCGCTCGATGCCGGCAGCAGTGTGGACGCCACGCTCGACATCGTCCGGCGCTTTCGCGAGGGCGACCAGGACACGCCGCTTATCCTCATGGGCTATGCCAATCCGCTATTGTCGCGAGAGGACGACGGTTTTGCGGGACTGGCCGAGGCTGGCACCGATGGCCTGATCCTGCCCGATCTGCCGCCGCGCGAGGCCGTCACCTATCTGCCGGCCATGCGGGCCGCGGGTCTGGTGCAGATCCCGCTGCTGCCCGCAGGCACGGTCGCCGACCCCGCCTTGCTGCGTACCGAAGGTTTCGGCGGCTTTCTCTATGTCATCCCGCAGGCGGGCCCTACCGGCGGGGCAACGGCGGGCGGCGATGCCGTGCGGCAGGCGGTCGAACGGGGACGGACGCTGTCCGACCTTCCGGTCGGGGTCGGCTTCGGTATCAAGACGCCCGATATCGCCCGCGATTTTGCCCGCCATGCCGATGCGGTGATCGTCGGTTCGGCGCTGGTGGACTTCATCGACGCGCGGGCGACGACGACGACGCCGCAGGAGCTGGCGGCAGAGGTGCGCGGTTTCTGCGAGACGTTCAGGCGCGCGATCGACGGCGCCTGATGAGAACGAAAGCCGCGAGCGTCGCGATCAGGCAAAGTGCCGGCGCGACGGTCGATCGGGAGTAGAGGTCTGCAATGGGTCCGCTGCCGCGCAGGGCGCCGATGGCATAGGAGCCTATCCCCACGCCGACCATCATCGCAGCCGTCAGCATCGACGCGATCCAGGAAATTGCACGCGGCGTCGGGGCTGCTGCGAAGGCCACCAGCATCGGGAAGAAGGCCGAGCAGGACAGGCCGGCAGCGGCAAAGGCGATGAGGGCGCTGGCCGGGCTGCCCACCGTGGGGAGGGTCAGCTGGGTCAGCATGATCGCCAGCGGTAGCGACAGCAGGAAGGCGACCGGGGGCAGCCAGCCCGCGATCAGTGTCGCCAGCAGGCGGCCGAGGGTGAGCGCGGCCCAGAAACAGGTGAGCGCCAGCGCGGCCGCCTGCGGATCGAGCCCGCGCTCGTCGGTCAGAAAGACGATCGCCCAGTTTGAGAATGTCCCTTCCGCAATCGAATAGAACATGGCCGCTGCCGCACAGAGCCAGAAGAACGGGGTGCGCGCCGGATGCAGGCCGGTGGCGGCCTGCGCGTCCTCGCGCGGGGGGACGGGCAGGGGTGCCCGGAGGCTCAGCAGGGCGAGCAGGCCGGCGATTACGGCGAGCGCGACCGGCCCGACGATCCACAGTCCGATCCGGTCGAGTGCTGCGAACAGGATCGGCGCCAGCGTCAGCCCGGCACCCGCGCACATGTGCAGCGCGGTCACGGCCGCGCCCTGGCGGGCCGGAAAGAGGAGTGCAGCAAAGGCATTGAGCGGGCCGCCGCCGAAGCCGAAGCCGAAGCCGAACAAAGCGGTCGCCGCCATCACCATCGGCAGGGCCGCAGCTGATGACGCACCCGCGGAGAGGGCGAGCAGCGTTTCGGCAAGGCAGAAGGCGAGCAGCGAGACGACATACATCGCCTTGAGCGAGACGCGGCCCTCGGCTGCGCCGCCGGCCAGCGCGCCCGCCACTGCGGCGATCAGCTGCGGCAGATAGATGGAGCCATAGGCCTCGTTCGAGAAGCCGTGGATCGAGCGCAGGACGAGGCTGCTTGCGGGAAAGGATACCAGCGTCAGGCCGATGACGAGCCCGCCCAGGTAGACGGATATAGCAGCGGCGAGGGTGCCGCCCGCAGGCGTTTCGCCGATGCCGCCGTTGCTTGCCGCCGCCATGCCATTCCCCTTGCCGATTTAGCAAAGGAGAAGGCTAGCGATCTCGCCGTGCCGCTTCTGTCCATCGGCGGCACGGCTTGTCCAACGGCTGCACCGACTGGCAGCTCAAGGGCTCAGCTGCCCTCGCTCTGCTTCAGCGCGGCGGACCGTGTGCCCAGATAGGCGCGGATTTCCTCGACCTGCTCGGGCTTCAGCATTTCGCGGAAGCTGATCATGCCGCGCTGCTGCAGGATCCCATCGAGCACGACCTGGTGGAACAGTTCGCGGCTGGCGATGGTCGGCGAGCGGCGCAGGTCGGGGATCACGCCGGCCGAATAGCCGCCCGGTCCGTGGCACAGGCTGCACTGCCCGGCGTACAGGGCGAGGCCGCGTTCGGCAGCCCCAGCGGGGAAGCTGTCGCTGACGAGCTGCGCCGGCATGACGGGCTTCTGATAAGGTGGCAGGCTCGCCTTGCCGTCGAGCTTGAAGACAAGGATCCGCCCGTTCGGCCGCTTGTGCGGATTGGGTGCGAAGGGCGAACTGACGCCGAAGCTGCCGCCGAGACCGGCCATCACCGCGATATATTGCTCACCATCGAGCGAGAAGGAGATGGGGGCTGCGATCACGCCATTCTGCGCGTCGAAGCTCCACAGCTTTTTGCCGTCTCGCGCGTCGAAGGCGGAGAATGTGCCATCGGGCTGCCCCTGGAACAGCAGGTTGCCGGCGGTCGAGAGGATGCCGCCATTGGACGGGGCAGCATGCTCGACCGTGAAACGGGCCTCCTGCTTGACCGGGTCCCAGGCGAGCAGGCGGCCCTTGGTCGCGGCGCGGGCCGCGGCGAGCTGGGCGTCGCTCTGCGGTCCGAGCAGGGAGAGCGAGCCGTTGCCGAGATTCCAGTGCCCCGGCCGATAAGTGAAATTCTTGTCGTCGGCATAGCCGAAGCCCATCAACTGGACCGGGATATAGACGAGACCGGTCTTGGGACTGAACGACATCGGATGCCAGTTGTGCGCGCCGAAGGCGCTGGGCATCGCGAAGAATTCCTTGCCCGCTTCGGTGTAGCGCGCCTCTGGACGGATCAGCGGACGCCAGCTCTTTTCGTCATAGCCGTCGGCCCAGTTGACCGGCACGAAATTCTTGATCGATACCGGCGTGCCAGACGCGCGATCGATCACGTAGAAGAAGCCGTTCTTGGGCGCGTGGAACAGCACCTTGCGCGGCTTTCCGGCCACCGGCATGTCGGCCAGGATGATCGGCTGGGTGGCGGTGAAATCCCATTCCTCGCCGGGCACTTCCTGGAAATGCCATTTATAGGCGCCGGTGTCGGGATCGAGCGCGACGATCGACGACAGAAACAGATTGTCGCCCTCGTCGCCCGAACGAACCCGGCGATTCCACGGACTGCCATTGCCAACGCCGATCAGGATCTGGTTGAGGTCCTGATCATAGACGATCGCGTCCCACACGGTGCCGCCGCCGCCGACTTCCTTCCACGCGCCATTGGCACCCCAGCTCTTGTTGCCGATCTTCTCGAAGATCGCATCGGATGCCGCACCGTCGGGCTTTCCGTTCGGGTTGGGCACGGTGTAGAAGCGCCAGACCAGCTTGCCGCTGCTGGCGTCATAGGCGCTGACATAGCCGCGCACGCCATATTCGGCGCCGCCATTGCCGATCAGCACCTTGCCGCGCACGACGCGGGGTGCGCCGGTGATGGTATAGGGGCGGCTGGTGTCGGTCGTCTGGACGTCCCACAGGACCTTGCCGCTGGCGGCGTCGAGCGCGATCAGGCGGCCGTCGAGCGCGCCGACGAAGACCTTGCCCTCATAGACGGCAACACCCCGGTTCACGACGTCGCAGCAGGCGTCATAGCCCTTGCGGCCGTTGACCGCGGGGTCATAGGACCACAGCAGCTTGCCGCTGCGCGCATCGAGCGCATAGACTTTCGACCAGGCGCTGGTGGTGTACATCACCCCGTCGACGACGATCGGATTGGCTTCCTGCCCGCGATCGGTGTCGAGGTCCTGATACCAGGCGAGCTTGAGCCGGCCGACGGTCGAGGCGTCGATCTGGGCCAGCGGGCTGTAATGATCCTCCGCATAGTTGCGGCCGGTGTTGAGCCAGCTGCCGGGTTCGGCATCGGCGCGTTCGAGACGCTGCTGGGTGATCCAGCCGGCCCGGTCGGCGGCTGCCGCCCCGGCGGCGATGGCCGCTCCGAGGGCCATGACGGCCACGCCTTTCCATGTGCGTTTGCCCATGCCCGCGATAAACCGCGCCGCGCCGAAGCCGTCTCGTCCCGCCACCCTGTCTCTCCTCTCCGCATCGGGAAGGCGTCGTTCCGCCTTTCCGTCCAGACCCGTTCCTGTTTTACGGTATCTGGTTCCGTTATCATGATGCGGTATCGGGATTGCGTCAATCTGCGCCTATTGATCCGATTGCGATCAAGCGATGCTCAAATGCGTACCCAGTTCGTGCGTGCGTTGGCGCTTTCTGTTCGTCGCCGGAGCCCATTGTCTGCATCGCCCGCTGGCCTTAGCAGACGTGCATGATCGCACAGGTTGAACCCTTCCACGCCATCGGCATCAGCCGCATCGCCCATGCCCTGTCGATCGCCGGCCAGTCGATCATCCATATGGAGTTCGGGCAGCCGTCCACCGGAGCGCCTGCCGAGGCGCTCGCCGCCGCGCACGACATCCTCGACAATGATCCCATGGGTTATTGGGAAAGCATGCCGCTGAAGGAGCGGATCGCCCGCCATTATGCCGAGCGGCACGGTGTCGAGGTCGATCCCGAGCAGATCATCCTCACCTGCGGCGCATCGCCCGCCTTCGTCCTTGCCTTGTCCTGCCTGTTCCGGCCTGGTGCCAGGGTCGCGCTCGCCCGTCCGGGCTATGTCGCCTATCGCAACACGCTGCGCGCCCTGTATCTGGAACCGGTCGAGATCGGCTGTGGACCCGAGGAGCGCTATCAGCTTACCGCCGCAGCCATCGCCGCGCTGTCGCCGGCACCCGAAGGCCTGATCGTCGCGAGCCCGGCCAATCCCACCGGCACCGTGATCGCACCCGACGAACTCGCGGCCATCGCCACGATCTGCCATGAGCGCGGGATCCGGATCATCTCGGACGAGATCTATCATGGGCTTGCCTATGGGGTGCCGATCGCATCTATGATCGAGCAGGATGCGGATGCGCTGATCGTCAACAGCTTCTCCAAATATTACAGCATGGCCGGATGGCGGCTCGGCTGGCTGCTCGTGCCGCGTGACCTGATCCCGGCGGCGCGGGCGCGGATGGGCAATCTGTTCCTGACGCCGCCGGTTCTGGCCCAGCGCGCCGGGCTGATCGCCTTCGACTGTCGCGACGAGCTGGAAGGGCATCTGCGCACCTATGCCCGCAACCGCGACCTGCTGCTGGATGCCTTGCCGGCGATGGGGCTGCAGAAGATCGCGCCGCCCGACGGCGCCTTCTACATCTATGCCGATATCCGCCATCTGACCGACGACAGCATCGCCTTATGCGAGCGTCTGCTGCGCGAAACCGGCGTGGCGACGGCGCCGGGGCTCGATTTCGATCCCGTCGACGGGCACCGCTTCATCCGTTTCAGCTTCGCGGTCTCGACCCCGCTGATCGAAGAGGCGATCGGACGGATGATCCCCTGGTTCGAGGCGCAGCCGCGCATCGGCTGACCGGGCTTTCGGGGCGGAGCGCCTCTGGAAAATCGCGGGCCGCATGATCATCTGCCATCCGGCCTATCGGAAGCAAAGGGAGATGAAGACAATGCGCAAGGCGGCCATCGCGGCGGCTCTGCTTCTCGGAGCCGCTGTCGCGATCCCGGCCTGGCAGGAGCGCGGATCGGAGGCTCCCGCCGCAAATGGCGTCGCGCTGGCAGCCTCGGGCGAACCTGTGCCGCTCGACCGGCTGAGCGTGGCGCCGCTCGTCAAGCGCGTGTCGCCCGCCGTCGTCAACATCGCGGTCGCCTATCCATCGCCTTATGCGCAGAACCCGCTGCTGCGCGATCCTTATTTCCGGCGTTTCCTGGGCGTGCCGGACTCGGCGGTCCAGCCGCGCATGTCGGCCGGATCGGGCGTGATCATCGACGCGGCGCGGGGTCTGGTCCTGACGAACAACCATGTCGTCGGCGGAGGCTCGGCGATCCTCGTCGTTCTGCAGGACAAGCGCCAGTTCCAGGCCGAACTGCTCGGCACCAGCCCGCAGGCCGATCTGGCGGTTCTCCGCATCCCCCCGGAGAAGCTGGTCGCCGCGCCGCTGGCGCCGACCGACAGCGCCGAGGTGGGAGATTATGTCGTGGCCATCGGCAACCCCTTCGGTCTCGGCCAGACCGTCACCGCCGGGATCGTAAGCGCGCTGGGCCGGGGCCTGACGCCGCAGAGCGGTATCGGCCTGATCCAGACCGACGCGCCGATCAATCCCGGCAATTCCGGCGGCCCGCTGATCAACATGCGCGGGGAGGTGATCGGCATCAACACCGCGATTCTCGCTCCCGGCGGCGAAGGCAATATCGGCATCGGCTTCGCCGTCCCGGCCAGCGTGGTCCGGTCGGTGCTGGGCGAAGCGCGACGCGCGATCTGACGGGTCGCCTTACAGCCGCTCCAGCAGTTCCCGGATGGGTATGAAGGCGAAAGCCACCGAACTGTCGGCGACGCCATAGGGCATGAACAGATTGTCGCCGTGGCGCAGCGCGCCGCAGGTATAGACGACATTGGGCACATAGCCTTCGCGATCCTCGTCTTGCGGAGCGAGGATCGGCTGTCGCGTCCGGCCCAGCACCTTGCCGGGGTCGTCCCGGTCGAGCAGGATCGCGCCGATCGAGTATTTCCGCATGGCACCGACACCATGGGTGAGCAGCAGCCAGCCCTCGTCGAGCTCGATCGGCGGACCGCAATTGCCGATCTGGATGAACTCCCAGGGGAAGGCGGGCGCCAGCAGCGGTGCGCCATCTTCCCAATGGTCGACTTCGTCCGACTCCAGCAGGAACAGATTCTGTCCGTCCTGCCGCCCGATCATCATATAGCGCCCGCCGATCTTGCGCGGGAACAGCGCCATGCCCTTGTTGCGGGCGGCAGCACCGCGCATCGGGATCAGAACGATCGAGCGGAAGTCGCGCGTCCGCATCAGTTCGGACTGGATGTCCCGGCCCGAATAGGCGGTGTAGGTGCCGATATATTCGGTGCTGCCGTCGTCATGGGTGAAATGGGTGAGGCGCAGATCTTCCAGTCCGTTGCGCTGGGCCGGGGTCATCGGGAAGATCACCGTCCCCGACAGCGTGCTGTCGCGATGCCGCTCGATCGTGATCGGACCGTCCTGATCGCGCACGCCATCGGCATCGGGGGCATCGGCCGCCGTCGCGAAGGGGGGCTCGGGTGCGAGTTCGAGGTCGCCGTCGATTGTGATCAGCCCCTCGCGAAAGGCGATCGAGCTGATATGGCCTTCGCCGACCGCGCGGAGAGACATGAGGATGCGCAGCGTGTTCGCGGTCAGCCCCGACTGGTCGGGGTGCGGCACTACGCTGGGGTTCATCAGTGCCGCTGCGGCATAGCTATATTCGTGGCAAAAATAGGCGCCGATGAGTTGCTTGCGCTCATCCTCCAGCCCGTCTCTGTCGAGAGCCAATTGATTGGCGATCTGCTCGTAGCGCGTCGAGAAGACCCGGCGTGTCTGCCAGTGCCGCGCTTCGAAATCGGCGAGGACCAACGCCAGCTGGCTGCGGGTCTCGTCCATGTCGAGCGCCAGCACGGCACTGACGAGGCGCTGGGCACGACCCGGCTCCGAGCCATTGGCCTGCCAGGCGAGGTGGAAGGGACGAACCACGACGCGCGAGGCGTCGGCGGTCAGGCGAAGGCGGTGGTTATGATCAGCGAGCATAGGCTCCCGGGTGTTGGTGGGACAGCGAACCGTCCCGCCAGCTCCGCTCAGGCAGCCGTACGGGCGGGCCGGTTATCCTGTTTCTCGCCGAGCGAACGCATGGAGGCGTTGGCTAGTTGCAGAGCCAGAATGGATTCTGCACCCTGATTGCGATTGACCCCATGCGGCATGAGGCCATCATGGCAGCCGCCGTCAGTTCCCTCCGCCAATGGTAACCCAAGATCATTGTCTCCGAGGAACCAGCCATAAGCGCGCCATGCCTGATCCAGCCATGTCGGATCATCGCCGACGGCCATCGCGGCGGTGCAGGCATCGATCATCGCCTGTGCTTCCAGGGGCTGCTGATCGAAGGGTAGGGGGGCTGCATAAGGGCGCTGAAAGCTGTCGGTGCCGATCGGGCGAAAGGCGCCGGCCGGATTGGTCTGTATGTCGGCGATCCATGTCAGCGTTTCCAGCCCGACCTCGATCGCTTCGCGATCGTTCAGCAACCGCCCGGCGCGCAGCAAAGCTTCAGGCAGCCGCGCATTGTCATAGGCCAGCACCGTTTCGAACCATGCCCAATCGGGCCGGCGCGATGCGACGAGCAGCCGTTTGAGCATGTCGATGCTCTGCTCCAGCATCGCCCTGGCGATGGCGTGATCCGGGCACTGCTCCAGCCTATGGGCAGCGCCCAGAGCTGCAAAGGCTGAAGCGCGCGGGGAGATCAACGCATCGGCCAGCGGCGCGGCCCGGTCGAACATTTCCGCAGCCCAGCCGCGAATGCCGGCGTCGGAAGCGTGCGCGGCGGCACAGCCGAGCGCCCATAGCGTCCGGCCATTGCTGTCCTCCGACCCCTCGGTCTCGCACCAGCTGCGGTCATAATTCATGAAATTGCGGAAGCGGCCCCGATCCGGGTTCCAGCCATGGTTGATGAACGCGGCATAGGTCGAGGCCAGCGGACCGGTAGCCGCTTCCATCTCCGGACCGAGGCGGCACATCAGAATCAGCGCACGGGCGTTGTCGTCGATGCAATAGCCATGGTTGCGATCCGGCACGCTATGGACGCCATGCTGGAGCATGCCCGTACCGTCGGTCATCCGCTTGACCGCCTCCAGCGACGGCCGGAGCGGCCGGCGGCTGGTGAAACGGCCGACATAGGGCCGCGCTTCATTGGCGCTCTCGATCAGGCCGACGGCGCGTTCGACGGCACGCGGCCAGAGCAGATCGCGGCCCAGGGCATAGGCGCGGTGGGCGAGCGCGTCGCGTGCGTCGCCGTCGTCGAGCAGGTCGAGCACGGCCGTTGCCAGCGCCTGCGCGTCGCGCGGCGGCACGAGAACGCCATGGTCGTCGGCGAGCAGCTCCGCCGCGTGGAGATAGGGCGTCGAGACCACCGGCTTGCCCAGTCCGATAGCATAGGACAGCGTTCCCGAGGTGATCTGCGCCATGTTGAGATAGGGCGTCACATAGACATCGGCTGCTTCGAGCCAGTCGAGCAGATCTTCCTGCTCCAGAAATTCGCCGATGAAGCGGACATTGCCGGCAACGCCCAGATCGGCGGCACGCGCGATGAGGCTGTCGCGCAGCGCTTCGCCCTGTTCGCGGATCAGATTGGGGTGGGTCGCCCCGATGACAAGATAGAGGACATCCGGGTGACGCCGAGCGACCGCCGGCATGGCGTCGATCATGAAGCCGATGCCCTTGTCGGCCGCGAGCAGACCGAAGCTCATCACGACCTTGCGGCCAGCCAGGCCGAAACGGGTTTTGGCGCGGTCGGGCTCGACATAGGCGCGGTCGGGGACACCATGAGGGACTACGGAAATCCGATCCGGGGCGAGGCCATAGACGCGCTGCAGGATCGCTTTGCCGCGCTCGGCCATGACGATCACATGGGTGCAGCGCGCCAGCAGCCGGTCGAAGAGGCGTCTCTCGGCATCGGAGGGCCGTTCCAGAACCGTGTGAAGATTGGCGATGACGGGAAGCGTCGAGCGATCGAGCAGGCGCATGACATGCTCGCCGGCCGCCCCCCCGAAGATGCCGAACTCGTGCTGCAGCCAGATCGCCTGCGCGCCGCTCGCCTCGATCAGGCCGGCCGTCAGCCGATAGGCCGTCGGGTCCCCCGCTGCGATGGTGCGGACATTGTCGGGATAGGCGACCCCGGAGCCGTCATCCATCGCATAATGGTCGACGATCAGTTGGGGAAAACGCGCCTGGAGGGCGTCCACCACATGCGACGTGAAGGTCGCCAGCCCACAGCGGCGGGGCAGGGCGTTACCGATCACCGCGATGTGCTCGATCTTTCCCCGTGACGTTCGGTCGCCCCGGTCCGCGATGGCGGTCTGAAAGATGGAGCGAACCTGATTGAGCATGCGATGCGCTTCCTTCCCCGTACGGCGACCCTCAGAAAATGATGCTGCGGCGCGATAGTTTCATTGGTTTCGGACGCGGCTCGCAAAATAGGTGTCATGCGCGGCAGAAGTCGGTCTTGCAGCGGTAGAACGGTTGCAGGGAAACAAAATGGGAGGCGCCATCTCTATACGCCGCGCTGCCGAACGAATGGCGGCCTCGCTGGACGGCCGAACCCATATGATCATCTCCGACACGCCGCGCATGACCCAGATCGCTCGCGAAGTCGGGAAGCCGCTGCTGTTTCTCTTTCTGTGGGACGTGATCGTCACGGTCGCTCATTATGTCCTGCCGTTCAAGACACCGGGCCTGCCGCTGACCCTGTTCGGCTCCGCACTCGCGCTGCTCCTCGGCTTTCGCAGCAACTCCGCCTATCGGCGCTGGTGGGAAGGGCGCGGCCTGTGGGGACAGATGATCAACGCCAGCCGCAGCCTCGCCCGCGCGGCCAAGGCCTATCTGTCGCACTCTGAGGTCGAGCAGATCCGGCGGGAAATCATTTTTCTGCAGATTGCCTATGTCCATGCGCTGCGCTGCCAGCTGCGTCGGCAGCCGATGGACGAGACTGTCGAACGCGCAGGGCGGGATGGAGCGGCTCAAGAACACGCCGCTGCCGAACCGGTATCGCTTCTTCCCGATGCTGTTCACCCACCTGTTCTGCATCTTCCTGCCGATCGGGCTGGTCGAGACGCTGGGCTATGCGACGCCCTTCGGATCGACGGTGGCCGGGCTGATGTTCCTCGCGGTGCTGGCGGTGGGCGATGATCTGGTCGATCCCTTCGCCAATAGCGTCCACGATCTGCCGCTCTGCGCGATGTGCCGGACGATCGAGATCGACCTGCTGCAGGCGCTGGGCGAACCGGCGCCCGAACCGCTCGAGCCGGACCATCGCAACATCCTCTGTTAGGGGTAGAAAATGCACCGTGCCCGTCGCTTTCGCTTGGGCGGTGATGACGGTGCCGTTATGACCATCGGGAACGCGCCGCCTCTGTCCGTTCTGGGCGAAGGCGGCCACACCCGGGAGGCATGACATGGTCAATATCGGTATCGACGAGCAGGATCGGAAGGCGATCTCGGACGGGCTCGGGCGCCTGCTGGCGGACACCTACACCCTCTATCTGACGACCCACAATTTCCACTGGAACGTCACCGGGCCGATGTTCAACAGCCTGCACGCGATGTTCATGGCGCAATATACCGAGCTGTGGACTGCGGTCGACCCGATCGCCGAGCGCATCCGCTCGCTCGGCTTTCCGGCCCCCGGCTCCTATGCGCAATTCTCCGAACTCAGCTCGCTCCCCGACGCGCCGACCACACCGCCCAAGGCGCTGGAAATGGTCGCAATCCTCGCCAAGGGCCACGAGGCCGCCGCCCGCACCGCGCGCTCGCTTTATCCGGCCGTCGAGGCCGCGAGCGACGAGCCGACCGCCGACCTGCTGACCCAGCGCATCGGCATCCACGAACAAACCGCCTGGATGCTGCGCGCGCTGCTGGAGGAGTGAGGGGGCGAGGGGCGGGTGGAAGCTCGCCCCGGCATGCTGGTGCGAGCCTGGTCCA